>JALSRN010000001.1 GCA_026984735.1 Sedimenticola sp.
CTCCCGGGCCGGCCGCGAGCGGTTGCGCCGTTTTCTCGATTGGATCATGGGCGCCAAGATGCGCCTGCGCGCCTACCTGTTGGTGATGACCGCGGCGGTGATCATGACCCATTCGCGCATGGGAAACACTGCGCTCTTCGTCAGCCTGCTGGTGGCCGGCGCCGCCGCGCTGCTGCTCATGCGGCGCAAGAGCCGAGGCATGGTGATCCTGCTCGCCAGCCTCGTGGTGCTCGACATTTTCATCATGGGCTCCATGGTGGGGCTCAAGCGGGTGGTGCACCGCATCGAGCAGACCAGCCTGGTCAGCGAGACCCGCGACGAAGTGGACCGCGACGCGCTGGTCTACTGGCGCGACTTTCCGTTCACCGGCTCGGGCTTGGGCACCTTCAGCGTCCTCTTTCCGCGCTACAAAGGCCCAGACAACCCGCTCCACTACGTTCACGCCCATGACGACTACCTGCAATTCGCCACCGAGACTGGCGCAGTGGGGCTGGCGCTCATCGGCGGCTTCGTGCTCTGGACTCTGGCCACGGCGCTCATCGCGCTGCGCCGCAGGCGCGTGCCCTGGGCGCAAGGGGCCGCCTTCGCCTCCTTCATGGCGACCGTGGCCCTCCTTATCCACAGCACCGTGGAGTTCAACCTGCAGATCTTCGCCAACGCCGGCACCTACTTGGTGCTTGCCGCCATGGGCGGAGTGGCGCTTCATCTGCCTGCCCGGCGCAGCCGAGAGTATCCTGTTCAACCGCCCCGGAGAGCCCTCCTCGGCCTTACGCCGCTACTGCTGATCTACGTGGGTTGGGTGACCCTTTTGGCCGCCTCCGAACTGATCACCGCAAGCAACCGTCAACTCCTCAAAGGGTGGATGGCGAAGGGAGCCACTCCCGCCGCCATCGAAGCCGCCATTGCCCGGCAGCAGCTAGCCATCCGGCTCGCGCCCAAGAGTGCCGAGGCCAAGCTGGTGCAGGCGCGGCTGCTCTCCTTCGAACTGGTCGGCGATGAAAAGGCGAAGCACGATGCCGGGCAGGTGCAGGCCGTGCGGCGGCGCATCATGGAACTGCTGCTGGCCGCCACCCGGGACAGCCCTGCGCGGGCCACCACCTGGGTGGCCATGGCCTATGCCCGCAACATCGAGCGCAACTACGATCCCATCTTCCGCGTGGCCCTGCTGCGCGCCACCCGCCTGGCCCCCTGGGAGACCAGCATCCAGCGCGACCTGGTGCGCCTCGGTCTGCTGGCCTGGCCACGACTCCCCGATACCGCCAGTCGCCGCCTTATCCTCGACGCCCTCCGCCGCGGCCTCCAGGAACGGCCCCGAGAGATGATCAAACTGGTGAAAAAGCTTCACCGCCGGAAGTTCGTCTGCGCCATTCCTAACCTGCCCCTTCCCGAAACCTTTTGCAGAGAGACGAAGAAAGAACGGGGGCGGGAATGAAAGGGGAGTGTGGATTCCCGCCTACGCGGGAATGACGAGGGACGTGTGCGGGGGATGAAAGGGGAGTGTGGATTCCCGCCTACGCGGGAATGACGAGGGACGGACGCGGGAATGACGATGCCTTTCGTCATTCCGGCCGGAGC
>JALSRN010000002.1 GCA_026984735.1 Sedimenticola sp.
CTTTCGTCATTCCGGCCGGAGCGAAGCGGAGGGCCGGAATCCAGAGAGTGCCGTGTTGTGGTGAGATTCCCGCTTCTGCGGGAATGACGGGGTGTGGATTCCCGCCTACGCGGGAATGACGAGGGATGGGTGCGGGAATGACGAACAAAAGAATTAGAGTGATAGAGTGGGAGTATCGAAGGGGATGGAGGTCACAATTTGTTTCTTCCACCCAAAGTAGTCTATCTTTGCACCTAAGGACTCCAAAAATGGAGGATTCCACCATGGAACCCGACAAGAGACCTTCTCCACTTCTACTGGTCGTTTGCCTGGCCATCTTCCTGGCCACTTCTTCCGCCCAGGCGAACATCGACATCCTGTTCAATTACAGTTATGACTCCAACAACTTCTTTAACAATACAAACAAAGGGGTCCTGGAAAGCGCTGCCAGCTATTTCGAGTCCATCCTCACGGACGATCTCACGGCCATTACGTCGGGGGGAGACAATCACTTCAACGCGAGCTTTTCCGACCCTTCCACAGGGGATAGCGTGACCATCAACGATTACAGCGTGGCCGCCGACACCATCGAGATTTTCGTCGGAGCCCGGGATCTCGGTACTACTACTTTGGGGGAGGGCGGACCCGGTGGTTATAGCGTGAGTGGAACCAGCAACTTCGTGACCAACGCCATCACCCGCGGCGAGACTTCCACCACGGCTGGCGTCAATGGTTCGAGCGCCACCGACTTCGCTCCCTGGGGCGGTTCAATCGCCTTCGATATCGACGCAAACTGGTATTACGATACGGATACCGGCACCGACGAATCTTTCAGCGGCTACGATTTCTACTCCGTCGCCCTTCACGAACTGGGCCATGTGCTGGGGATCGGCACCGCCGACTCCTGGAGCAACAAGATTTCGAACGGCGCCTTCGCCGGCCCCCATGCGGTGGCGGCCCATGGCGGAGCGGTTCCTGTCACGTCCGATGGAGGTCACTGGAAGGACGGCACCACCAGCACAGTGAACGGCCAAAGCCAAGAGGCCGCCATGGATCCCACCATCGCCGCTGGTCAGCGCAAGCGCTTCACCAAGCTGGACGAAGCCGGGTTGGAGGACATCGGCTGGCAGGTCTCCTCGGCCTCCCCCCAGTAGAACGTGAGCTTGCGTTTGGCAGGTGTGCTTCTTTGCTTCGCGGCCACGGGCTGGGCTGCCCAAATGACCGTGCAGCGTTCCATGAGCGCGCGCCAGAATTGGGAGAACGCCGCTCCCCGCAACTACAGCTTCGTCTTCGAGCGCCATTGCTACTGCGCCGGCCCCAACCGGGTCCGCGTGCGGGTGCGCGGCGGCAAGGTGGCTGAAGTGCAGAGCCTGCCGGACGGCCAGCGGTTCACCGATCCTGACACTTTGCGGAGTTATCCCACCGTGGAGGAACTGCTCTCCCTCATCGACCGGGCGGTGGCGCGCAAGCCCGACAACCTCACCATCACCTACGACCGTTACCTGGGCTATCCCAGCCGCATCTATATCGACTACAGCTACCGCGTCGCCGACGACGAGATCGATTATCGCCTGTCGGATCTCAGGATGGAGTGAGTCTCCAGACTGTTGGCATCGGCTGGTTTCATGATAAAGTCGCCATCACAGGAACGAACAGCCGAGGAGGGCTTCAGGATGAACCGCAACGTTCTCTTTCTTTCCGTACTGCTTTTCGCCTCCCTGGGCCAGGCAGCCATGGCTGACGGCGACCAAGTTGCTGACGCGGCGCGCCATTTCGCCAAGGAAGCGCCGCACGCGGCGTCCAGCGGAGCGGCGCTTCACACCGCCGATTCTTCAGGCGGATCGGATGCGGCGGCGAGCAAAGTCCCGACGAGCAAAAACGAGGGAGTATTGCCCAACTCAACGATATTTCCTCCTAGCGAGAGTTGAGTCCTTTTCGACATTGCGCAGCCACACCTCCGTCATCAGCGCATAGAGCAGGTCCACGGTGAAAGGGCGGGAGCCCTTCACCACCGCGTCGAACAGGGCAAGCAAAGGGGCCGTCTCCACCAGCTCAAGATCGGCCAGCCGGCTGCGCGCCAGTAGGGGGCGCAGCCGATCGGCCTGCCTGCGGATCAGCCCCCCGAAGAAGTCGTCGAAGATCACCTTGTTCCGGTTCCAGCAAACGCCGGCCGGCAGCCGCCTCTGCATGGCACGGCGCAGGAGCCATTTGGGGTAGCCCTCCCGGTTCCACAACGACTCGGGCACCGCGAAGCTGAACGCCACCAGCCGGGTGTCGAAGAAGGGGTGCCGCACCTCCACCCCCACCTCCCGCGCCACCCGGTAGTGGGAACGCACCGAGTGGAAGGTGGAGGAGCGCATCAGCGCCTCGTAGCGCGCCTGCAGCGCCGGGCTGTCGAAGCGGACGGGCAGGGGGGCGAAAAGGCGGGGCTCTGCCTCGCGCGCCACCTCCTTCACGATCCAGGAGGGCAGGCGTCTCTCCCTCCCCCCGCGCCCCAGCAGCCGGCTCACCGACGCCGGCAGCAGCGGGGCGAGAAACAACTGGCGAAGAGTGCGCCCCACCGGCAACTCCAGTCGCCTGCAGCCGCGCACCACCTCGGCGACCACCCCCAGCTCGCCTCCTTTCAGCCGCTGGGCGTAGGTCAGCGCATGCCCCCAAGTGAGTTCGTCTCCGCCGCTGCCGGTGAGCAGCACCCGGGCACCCTCTTCGCGCACCAGAGACAACTCTTCGCGGTAGCGGGGCGAGCGCACCGTGCCCGGGCTCTCCACCACCGGGGGGTAGAGCTCTTCGTAAGGCAGCGAGAGATAGCGCTCCGTCTCCAGGTAGCGGTGATTCTGCAGCCGCAGATGGCGCAGGGTCTCTTCGATGAGCGGGCGTTCGTCGCAGGCCGAGCGTTTCTCGTAGGCGTGGGAGATCACCAGCAGCTCCTTTCCGTGGCGGGCGGCGAGCGCCGTCACCGAGGTGGAATCCATGCCGCCGCTCATCTGCGTGGCCACCAGTGGCGCCGGGCTGCGCAAGCGGTCGGCCACCGCGCGATCCAGCAGCTCGCGGAAATGCGCCTCGTAGTCGGCAACGTTGGCGTAGCGGATGCGGTGCTGCGGCTCCAGCCGCCAAAACTCCCGCAGCGAGAGATCGCCATTCTCCGCCACCAGCGCCTGTCCGGGCGGCAGCAGCTCCACTTCCTCGAAAAGGCTCAGGTTGGGGTCCGGCCAGCCCCCCGCCCAGCCTGCCAGGGCCACCCGGTCGAAAGCGGGCGACGCGCCCAGCAGGGGCAGCAGCTGCTCGGTATCGCTCGCCAGCCACAGCCGTTTCCCCCGTTGCCGCCAAGCGAGAGGGCGCATGTTCATGGGGTCGCGGGCCGCCAGCAGCCGGTGGTGTCGCTCATCCCACAGCACGAAGGCGAAATCGCCCACCAGCCGGCTCAGGCAGGCCGTGCCCCAGCGGTGGTAGGCGGCCAGAATCAGGTCGCCATCCGCCATGGCGGGGTCGCACTTCAGCGCCTTCACCAGCTCCGGACGATTGTCCAGCCGCGCCTCGCACACCAGTCGGCACCTCCCCAGCCGGAAGACCTTCGCCCCTCCCAGCGCGCACCAGCGATCCACTTCCTGCTCGGCAGGAGGTCCATAATCCGGCGGGGGAAACAGCGCCGCCAGCCTTGCCCCTTCATTCGGGCAAGGTTCAAAACAGAGCGACGCAGCCAAAGGAGACATGCGACGAGCCTACTGCGACAACCCCCGCCGCTCAAGGCCGTTGGCTCCGGGATTCCCGCTCCCCGCCTTCGCGGGGACAGGCTTCGCGGGAATGACGAGAGGGAATGTGGATTCCCGCCTGCGCGGGAATGACGAGGGAGGCGCGGGAATGACGATTCTTTCTCATCATCCCGGACGGAGCCTTTCCCCCTTCGTCATCCCGGACGGAGCTTTTTCCCCTTCGTCATTCCGGACGGAGCCTTTTCCCCTTCGTCATTCCGGACGGAGCCTTTTCTCCTTCGTCATTCCGGCCGGAGCCTTTTCCCCCTTCGTCATTCCGGCCGGAGCGGAGCGGAGGGCCGGAATCCAGAGAGTGTCAAGTTGTGGTGAGATTCCCGCTCCCCGCCTTCGCGGGGACAGGCTTCGCGGGAATGACGAGAGGGAATGACGAGAGGGAATGTGGATTCCCGCCTGCGCGGGAATGACGAGGGAGGCGCGGGAATGACGATTCTTTCTCGTCATCCCGGACGGAGCCTTTCCCCCTTCATCATCCCGGACGGAGCTTTTCCCCCTTCGTCATCCCGGCCGGAGCGAA
>JALSRN010000003.1 GCA_026984735.1 Sedimenticola sp.
CGCCGCGTCGATCAGATCGCGCTTGAGATATTCGGCGACCTTCTCCAGCTCCTCTTCGGTGAACTCGCCCAGTTCCGAAAGCTTCTCTTTCGCCTTGTCGATCAATTCGTGCAGCGCCGGGCCGGTCTTGCGCTCCAGCTTGCGCGCATCCTCCATGGCGGTCTCCAGCAGGCGCTCGTATGCCTGACCGATCACTTCGGCGGGATCTTTGGGCGGTTCCAGGTCTTTCATCTCTCGTCTCCGGCAGAACAGTGTGCTTACCCCAATTACACCACATCTTCTGGCACAATGAAGTCATTTCCCTCTTTGTGGAAGCCCAGGCCCATGGCCACGCTGAAACTGCGGCCCGTCGCCATCGACACCTACCGGGAGAACGTCGCCTACATGCACCGGGCGTGCAACGTCTATCATTCGGAAGGCTTCCAGGCGCTCAACAAGATCGAGATCCATCGGGAGGAGAACGGGACGCCCGTGATCGCCGTGCTCAACATCGTGGACGACGAGAACATCACCGCGCCCGGCGAGCTCGGCCTCTCGGAACAGGTGTTCGCTCAGCTCGCTCTGCCGCCCGGCACTCCCGTGAAGGTGAAGCACGCCACGCCCCCCGCCTCGCTCGAAGCGGTGCACCGCAAGATCCAGGGCGAAGCCTTGGCCGGGGAGGACTATTTTCGAATCATCGAGGACATCGTCGAGAACCGCTACTCCAAGATCGAGATGGCCGCCTTTCTGGTGGGCTGCGCCGAAACCGGCTTCGAGCGCGACGAGGTGCTCCACCTCACCCGCGCCATGGTGGAGACCGGAGACCGCCTTGAATGGCAAGAGGCCCTGGTGGCGGACAAGCACTGCATCGGCGGCATCCCAGGAAACCGCACCACCATGCTCATCGTTCCCATCGTGGCGGCCCACGGGATCTGCATGCCCAAGACCTCCAGCCGCGCCATCACCTCGCCGGCCGGCACCGCCGACACCATGGAGGTGCTGGCCGAGGTGGACCTCACGCCGGAGCGGATGCACGAGATCGTCCAGCGCGAGCGGGCCTGCCTCGCCTGGGGCGGCACCGCCCGACTGGCGCCCGCCGACGACATTCTCATCTCGGTGGAACGGCCGCTCTCCATGGACTCGCCGGGGCAGATGGTGGCCTCCATCCTCTCCAAGAAGGCGGCGGCGGGCTCCACCCATCTGCTCATCGACGTTCCGCTGGGTCCCACCGCCAAGGTCCGCAGCCACCCGGAGGCCCTGCGCCTGCGCAAGCTGTTCGAGTACGTGGGGGACCGCCTGGGGCTCACCCTGGAGGTGGTGATCACCGACGGCACCCAGCCCATCGGCCGGGGCATCGGACCGGTGCTGGAAGCGCGGGACGTGATGCAGGTGCTGCACAACGCCCCCCAGGCACCCATGGACTTGCGCGAAAAGGCGCTACAGCTGGCCGGACGCATCCTCGAATTCGACGCCGACGTGCGCGGCGGACAAGGCTATTTCATCGCCCGCGACATCCTCGACTCGGGGCGGGCGCTGGCCAAGATGGAGGCCATCATCGAAGCTCAGGGACGCAATCCCCATCCTCCGGAAGCGGGCGGGCTGGTGGAGGAGATTCCTGCTTCCAGCAACGGCCGCGTGGCCGCCATCGACAACCTCCAGCTGGCCTCCATCGCCCGCCTGGCGGGGGCGCCGTTGGACAAGGGGGCCGGCGTTGACCTGTTGCGCAAGGTGGGCGATCCGGTGCGCAAGGGGGAGACGCTCTACCGCATCCACGCCGATTTTCCGGCCAACTTCGACTTCGCTCGGGACGCGGCGGCTCAGAATCACGGCTACACTTTGGAACCCGGTTGATGCTGCTGCTCGCCTTTCCGGAATACGAGAAGCAGGCGCGCAACCTCGCCGACGCCCTCGACCTCCCCTGCGAGACGGTGCGGATCCACCGTTTTCCCGACGGCGAGAGCCTGATGCGCACGCCCACCGAGCTGCCGCGCACGGTGGTTCTCTGCCGTTCCCTCGACCGCCCCAACCCCAAGCTCACCGAGCTGCTGCTGTTGTGCGGCCATCTTCGGGAAAAGGGGGTGAAGCGGATTCTTCTGGTGGCTCCCTATCTCTGCTACATGCGCCAGGACAAGGCCTTCCACCCCGGCGAGGTGGTGAGCCAGCGGCTCTTCGGCCGGCTGCTGGCGGCCCACGTGGACGGCCTGCTGACGGTGGACGCCCATCTGCACCGCGTCCACGAGCTGCATCGGGCGGTGCCCGTGGACGCGGCGGTCAATCTCACCGCCACCGAACCCATGTCCCGCTTTCTCGAGGGACGGCTGGAGAATCCGCTGCTGGTGGGTCCGGACGAGGAGTCGCGCCAGTGGGTGGCCGCCATCGCCGCGCGCGAAGCGCTGGAGTTCGTGGTGGCCCGCAAGAAGCGCCGCGGAGACCGGAGCGTGGAGATCCGGCTCCCCTCTTTCGATTTCGCCGGCCGCGACGTGGTGCTGGTGGACGACGTGGCCAGCACCGGCCGCACGCTGGAAGCAACCGCCAAACTGCTCGATGGCCGCGGCGTCCGCTCGCTCTCGGTGCTGGTGACCCACGCGCTCTTCGTCGAAGACGCCGTCGCCCGCCTGCGGAAAGCCGGAGTGTCGGCCATCTGGAGTTGCGACGCCGTGCCCCATCCGAGCAACCGCATCGAGCTGGCGCCGCTGCTGGCGGAGGGACTTGCCCCCCTGCTGCAACCGGGGCCTTGACCCCGCGCATGGCGCTTTCCCCCCTCTTCCGTTAGAGTACCCGCACGCGTACTTCGCGGGAGGCCCGATGAAACCGAAAAAGATCCTTCTTCCCATGGTGCTGGTGGCGGTCGCTGCGGCCGCCGCCATCGGCTGGTTTCGGCTGCGGCCCGCGGCCGGGCCCATGGGAAGCCTCCGTCTCTACGGCAACGTGGAGATTCGCGAAGCCCAGCTCGCCTTCAACGCCTCGGAGCACCTGGAGCGCATCCTGGTGGAGGAGGGAGACCGGGTGAAGAAGGGCCAGCTGCTGGCAGTGCTGCATCAAGGGATCTACAAGGCGCGGGTGGCCGAAGCGAAAGCGCGGGTGGCCGCCAGGCAGCAGGTGCTGCAAAAGCTGCTGGCCGGCAGCCGGCCCGAGGAGATCGCCAAGGCCGAAGCGGAAGTGAAGGCGGCTCGGGCGCGGGCGAAGGCCGCCCGCGACACCTGGCAACGTCTGCAGCGGCTGGTGCGGCGCAAGCTCGCATCTCCCGAGGAGGTGGAGACCGCCCATTCCAACGCCGATGCCGCCCAGGCCCAGGTCGGAGCAGCCGAAGCGACCTTGAAGCTGTTGCGGGCGGGACCTCGCAAAGAGGAGATCGCCGCCGCCCGCGCCGAGCTCGAAGCGGCCCGCGCCGCCTTGGAGCTGGCGCGGCAGAATCTGGCGGAAACCGAACTCCACGCGCCGGCCGATGGCATCGTGCGCACCCGCATCCTCGAACCGGGCGATATGGTCACACCCTCGAAGCCAGCGCTCACCCTCGCCTTCTCCAACCCGGTGTGGGTGCGCGCCTGGCTGCCCGAGAGCCTGCTGGGCCGCGTCAAGCCCGGCATGACCGCCACCATCACCACCGACAGCTACCCCGGCAAGCGTTATCGCGGCTGGGTCGGCTACATCTCTCCCACGGCGGAGTTCACGCCCAAGAACGTGGAGACGCCGGAGCTGCGCACGCGGCTCGTCTATCAGGTGCGCATCTTCAGCTGCAACCCCCGGGACGAGCTGCGCCTGGGGATGCCGGCCACGGTGGAGATCGACCTGCAGGCCGAGGGCGGAGGGAAAACCGTCCGCGACTGCGCCCGGTGAGATGAAAGACCCGGTGCTGCGGCTGCAGGCCGTTCACAAGTCCTTTGGCGAAGTGACCGCGCTGGAAGCGGTGGAGATGGAAGTGAAGCCGGGCGGCGTCACCGGCCTGGTGGGCCCGGACGGCGCCGGCAAGACGACGCTCATGCGGCTCTGCTGCGGACTGTTGCGTCCCGACCGGGGCCGTGTGGAGGTGCTGGGCCTCGACGCCGCGCGGCGGCCGGAACGGGTGCAGGCCAGCGTGGGCTACATGCCCCAGCGCTTCGGCCTCTACGAAGATCTGAGCGTGCAGGAGAACCTAGATCTCTATGCCGATCTGCAGGGGGTGGCGAAGGCGGATCGCCCCGGACGCTACCGGAAACTGATGGAGATGACCGGCCTGGCCCCGTTCACCAAGCGACTGGCCGGAAACCTTTCGGGTGGAATGAAACAGAAGCTGGGGCTCGCCTGCGCGCTGGTGCGTCCGCCCCCTCTGCTGCTGCTGGACGAACCCACCGTGGGGGTGGACCCCGTATCGCGCCGTGAATTGTGGCAGATCGTCTACCATCAGGTGGAAGAGCTGGGCACCGCCGTGCTGCTCAGCACCGCCTATCTGGACGAGGCGGAGCGTTGCGACCAGGTGGTGCTGATGCACCGCGGCAAGGTGCTGGGACAGGCGCCGCCCGCCGCCTTCAGCGAAGCGCTGCAAGGACGCACTTGGCGGGCCGCCTCCACCGACCTTCCTCCAAGGCGGCTGCAGAAACGGCTGAAGAAACTGCCCGGCGTGGTGGACGCCACCATCGAGAGAGACGGCGTGCGCCTGCTCACCCGCCCCGGTTTTCACCAGACGCGGGTGGAGCTGGGCGAGGGGTCTCCACCGGTGATCCTGCAACCGACGCGCCCCCGCTTCGAGGACGCTTTCATCGATCGTCTCGGAGCCGGTCGGAAGCAGGCCACGCCCACTGTTCGGCCGCGCCGGCGCCATGGCGAGGGGGACCCCATCGTGGTGGAGAACCTGGTGCGGCGTTTCGGAGACTTCGTCGCCGTGAAGGGGATCGGCTTCCGCGTCAAACGGGGCGAGATCTTCGGCCTTCTGGGCGCCAACGGCGCAGGCAAGACCACCACTTTCCGCATGCTCTGCGGCCTCTTGCCGGTCACCTCGGGGAGGGTCTCGGTGGCCGGGCACGACTTGCGCACCGCTTCCGCCCGGGCCCGCGCCCACATCGGCTACATGGCGCAACGCTTCTCCCTCTACGGCAACCTGACGGTGCTGCAGAACCTGCGCTTCTTCGCCTCCGCCTACGGCCTGCGGGGCGCCCGCCAGCGGGAGCGCATCCAGTGGGCGCTCGAAGGCTTCGAACTGGAGCCCTATGCCGACACCAACGCCGCCACCCTTCCCCTGGGCTTCAAGCAGCGGCTCGCCTTCGCCGCCTCCCTGATGCACGAACCGGAGATTCTCTTTCTCGACGAACCCACGTCCGGGGTGGATCCCTTGGCGCGCCGTGAGTTCTGGGAGCGGACCAACGCCCTGGCCGAAGCCGGCGTCACCGTGCTGGTGACCACCCATTTCATGGAAGAGGCGGACTATTGCGACCGCCTGGCGATCATGGCCGAAGGCCGCGTGCTGATGGAGGGGACGCCCCGCCGGATCCGCCAGGAGGCGCGCACGCCGGACCATCCGGACCCCACCATGGAGGAGGCCTTCATCCACCTGATCCAGGCCGGGAGGAGAGCCGCGTGAAGCGCCGCGCCCTGCGCCTGCGAGGGATGATCCGCAAGGAGTGGCTGCAGATCCTGCGCGACCCCTCCAGCATCGCCATCGCCTTTCTCCTGCCGGTGGTGCTGCTGTTTCTCTTCGGCTATGGCGTCTCCCTGGACGCCAAACGGATCCCTCTGGGGGTGGTGATCGACAAGCCCGACGCCGCCACCAAGAGCTTCGCCGCCAGCTTCGAGCACTCGGAATTCTTCGCCCCCCGCCGCTTCCCGTCCATTCAGCAGGCGCAACAGGCCCTGGCCGCCCACCGCATCGACGGCATCGTCTGGCTGCGCGGCGACTTCTCCCGCCGCCTGCTGGGGGGATCGGAGGCGCCCATCGCCGTGCGCGTCAACGGCGTGGACGCCAACCAGGCGCGCATCACCCAGGG
>JALSRN010000004.1 GCA_026984735.1 Sedimenticola sp.
AAGCGAAGGCGTGCACCGAGGTGAGCACCCCCGAGCGCACCAGGAAGGTGCCGAGCAGGCTCAGCGAAAAGGTGAAGATGGCCAGCAACACGGTCCACGCCTTGAAAGCGCCGCGCTTCTCGGTCACTGCCAGCGAGTGCATCAGCGCGGTTCCCGCCAGCCAGGGCATGAAGGAGGCGTTCTCCACCGGGTCCCAGAACCACCAGCCGCCCCACCCCAGCTCGTAGTAGGCCCACCAGGAGCCCAGGGCGATGCCGAGAGTGAGAAAGACCCAGGCCACCTGGGTCCACGGCCGGGACCAGCGCGCCCAGGCCGCGTCCAGCCGCCCGCCGAGCATGGCGGCGATGGCGAAGGCGAAAGGGATGGCGAAGCCCACGTAGCCCATATAGAGCATGGGCGGATGCATCACCAGCCCGATGTCCTGCAACAGGGGGTTGAGATCGCGCCCTTCCGCCGGCGCCGGCACCAGCCTCTCGAAAGGGTTGGAGGTGAAGACGAGAAAGGCCAGGAAACCGGCCGCCACCAGCCCGAGCACGCCGACCACCCGCGCCATCATCAAGGGCGAGAGGCTGCGCCCGAAGAGGGTCACCGCCGCCGTCCAGGTGGAGAGGATCAGGGCCCACAGCAGCAGGGAGCCCTCGTGCGCCCCCCACACCGCCGAGAACTTGAAGATCTGCGGCAGCTTGGTGTTGGAGTTCTCGGCCACGTAGAGTACCGAGAAATCGCTGTGCACGAAGGCCCAGGAGAGGGCGGCGAAACTGATGACCAGCAGCAGAAACTGGAGGCGCGCGGCCGGCTTGGCCAGCGCCACCCAGGAGGCGTAGCCGCGGCTGGCGCCGACGATGGGAAAGACCCCCTGCACCAGCGCCACCACCAGCGCCAGCAGGAGGGCGAAGTGTCCGAGTTCCGGAATCATGGTCTCTTGGCTCCCGTGGCCATCTGGGCCACGCCTTCTTTGTGCGCCTTCTTCAGCGCGTCGGCCACCTCGGGCGGCATGTAGTTCTCGTCGTGCTTGGCCAGCACTTCGTCGGCCACGAAGACGCCGTCCTTGCCCAGGTGGCCCTGGGCGATCACCCCCCGTCCCTCGGCGAAGAGGTCGGGAAGGATGCCGTTGTAGCGCACCGGAACCGACTGCTGGTTGTCGGTGACCACGAAGCTCACCTCCACCTGGTTGCCCCGGTCCGCCCTCTTCAGGCTGCCCTTCTCCACCAACCCCCCCAGCCGGAAGACGTGGTTGGCGGGCGCCTTGCCTTGGGCCACCTCGGTGGGCGAGAAGAAGTAGGAGAGGTTGTTGCCCAGCGCCCGGAACACCATCCAGGCGGCGACGAACAGCAGCAACATCCCCAGCAGGATGAACGAAAGTCTTTTGCGTCTTGGCTTCATGAGGAGTACTCCGATTCCAGGCGGATCAGCCGCCGCAAGCGGCGGATCATCGCCTTTCTCTGGCGGGCCAGCGCCACGGGCTCCGCCACCATGAGCAGAGCGGTCACGCCGAAGGAGCCCCAGACATAGAGGGCGTAGCCGCCCATGTGGAAGAATGCTTTCACCGAATCCATCAGCCAGCCACCTCCGGCAGCTCCGACACCCAGCGGGTGTCGCGCTCGCGTTCCAGAATGATCAGTCGCACCCGCGCCATGGCCACGGCGATGGCGTAGGCCCAGAAGGCGAAGGTCATGATGAGCATGGTCTCCAGCATCACCGCCGCCATGCTCGACCCCTTGGTGATGCTCACCGAAGCGCCTTGGTGCAGCGTGTTCCACCACTTCACCGAAAAGTAGATGATGGGGATGTTCACCACTCCCACCAGCAGCAGGATGGCCCCCGCCCGGTCACCGCGGCGGACATCGGGAATGGCGCCCTGCAAGGCGATGTAACCCACATAGAGGAAGAAGAGGATCAGTTCCGAGGTGAGACGGGCGTCCCACACCCACCAGGCGCCCCACATGGGCTTGCCCCAGAAGGCACCGGTCCAGAGCGCGATGAAGGTCATGAGGGCGCCGGTGGGCGCCAGCGCGCGGGCCATCATGAAGGAGAGCCGGGTGCGGAACACCAGCCCCGTGGCCGCCCAGAAGGCCATCACCACATAGATGAACATGGACATCCACGCCGCCGGCACGTGAACGAAGATGATGCGGTAGCCCTCGCCCTGCTTGTAGTCGGTGGGCGCCACGAAGAAGCTCATGTAGAGCCCGACGGCCAGCAGCACCACGGCGACCGCCGCCGCCGCCCGGCCGATGGTGCCCGCCAGGGGATAGAAGGTGGCGGGAGATGCGAACTTGAACCAGTTGAGAATACGCGATGACATGAAGATGAGTTCGTCTAACCGATCGAAAAGTGGCCCGGCGCGCCTTTTCTTCAGATTCGCCGACCCCCAAATAGTTTCCTTGAAGAGCCTCACGCCGCTTCGCCCCGACGTTCCTTCGGGTTGGACCTTCCCTTGAACGACGAAGCCGGATCAGTAGCGCTTCACGACGACGCCGAGCCCCTCCGAAAGCGCGCGCCGACCGCTCTTCGGCAATGTACCCCTTTTCACTCCGCCGAAACCCGCAGAGCGGCCGAGGTTGCCAGGGGCGCCACCACCAGCGCCGCCAGGCCCATGGCCCCCAGCATGAAGAGATGGCCGCCCCCCCCCAGCCCCGAAGCCTGGGCTTCCACCGCGCCGGCGCCGAAGATGAGCACCGGAATATACAACGGAAGCACCAACAGGGAAACCAGCACCCCGCCGCCGCGCAGTCCCAGGGTGAGCGCCGCGCCGATGGAGCCGATGAGGCTCAAGGCCGGCGTGCCCAGCAGCAGGGTGAGCAGCAGCACCTCGATGGTCTCGCCCGGCAGATCGTACTGCAGCCCCAGCAGCGGCGACAGCAGCACCAGCGGCAATCCCGTGATGAGCCAGTGCGCCGCCACTTTGCCCAGCACCAGCAGCGACAACGGCTGCGGCGCGAGCAGCATCTGCTCCAGCGCCCCGTCCTGATAGTCCACCAGGAAGAGCTTCTCCAACGCCAGCATGGAGGCGAGCAGCGCCGCCACCCAGAAGACCCCCGGCGCGATGAGTCTCAGGGTGTTCAGCTCGGGGCCGATGCCCAAGGGAAAGAGGCTCACCACGATGACGAAGAAGAAGAGCGTGGTGAAGACGTCGGTGCGCCGGCGCATGGCCAGCAACAGGTCGCGGCGCAGAATGGCGAAAAAGACGTCAAACATGGCCGTCCTTCTTCCAGCCCAACCGCAACCGTTTCACCCGCCCCGAGGTGAGCGCCACCTCCTGATGGGTGGTGAGCACCACCAGCCCGCCCTCCTCCACATGATCGCGGACCACCGACTGCAGCAGCTCCACGGCGGCGGCGTCCAGCCCCACGAAAGGCTCGTCCAGCAGCCACAGCGGCGCCCGGCTCACCAGCAGCCGCGCCAGGGCCACCCGTTTCTGCTGCCCCTGGGAGAGCACCCGCGAAGGCAGGTCCTCGTGACCACGCAGGCCGAGCTTTTCGAGCACCGCCCACGCCTCCTTCTCGGAGATGGGGGTGCCGGCCAGACGGCAGGCGGCGCGCAGGTTCTCCACGCCGGTAAGATCGTCCTTGATGCCGTTCTTGTGGCCCAGATAGAGGAGCTCGGCATGGTACTCCTCCCGCTGCCGGCGGATGGGCGCCCCCTTCCAGCGTATCTCTCCCTGGGTGGGGGTCACCAGTCCGCACAACGCCCGCATCAGGGTGGTCTTGCCGCTGCCGTTGTGACCGTGGAGGTGCAGCAACTCACCGGGTTCCAGTTGAAAAGCGACGCCGCTGAACAGCCGCCGGTCACCCCGGGTGCATTGCAGATTGACCACTTCCAGCATGAATCGGGCTCGTGGAGGGGAGTTGGGCGGGAAGTTTACAACAACGGCTTCACGTAGGTGTCGAAATCCTCCTGCTCCATCTGCCCGCGGTGGATGTATTTGATGCGGCCGTCGCGGGCGATCACCACCGTGTAGGGGATGATGCCGGTGTCGTTGCCCCAGCGCGTCATCAGCGGCCGCGCCGCGGAGGGCTCCAGCACCAGCACGGGATAGTTGATCGCCAGGCTCCGGGCCACGTTGGCCAGCTTGCGCTTCTCGTCCACGCCGATGCCGACGATCTGCAGCCCCTTGGGGCCGAACTGGTCCTGGTAGCGGACGAATTCGGGAATCTCGTACTGGCAGGGGGCGCACCAGCTGGCCCAGAAGTTCATCATGATCACCTTGCCCTTCCACTCCTCGAGGCCATGCAGTTTTCCTTGCAGGTCTCGAAGCTGGAAAGGGGCGATCTCCCAGGCGTTGTTGGTGCGATCCGGCAACACCGTGGTGGCAGTGCGTGGAGCCTTCCTCTGCGATTGCGCTTGCGCGGGCGGCGCGGATCCCTTCGCGCCATTCTCGCTGGAGCGGGACTTGGCGTCGCAACCCGCGGCCAGAAGAAGCGCCAGCGCCAGCGCCAAAAACGCCGGCTTTCCCCAGGGGGAGGGCGATTTTGCGCTCTTCACCTCCTCAGTCACCCTCTCTTTCCACCTTCGCATCGGCAAGCAACTTCCACTCCACGTGGTACTTCTTGGAGAGCCGGCCCAGATAGGCGGCATACTTGTCCTGGATCAGCGCTTGCCGCACCCGGTCCTTCATGCCTCGAAAGCTGCGCTTCTTGGCCGGACGCCGCTGCAGCACGGTCACCAGATTGTAGCCCTTGGTGCTCCGAATCACCTTGCTCACTTCGCCGTCGGCCATGCGGTTCAGCTCGGCCTCCAGCGCCGGGCTGCCCTGGCCCTCCTGGATCCAGCCCATGTCGCCGTTGTGCGCGCGCCCGTAAGGGTCGATGCTGTAGCGTCCAGCCAGCTCGAAGAGGCTTTCGCCGGCGAGGATGCGCTTGCGCATGGCCGCCGCCTGGGCGTAGGAAGAGAGCACCAGCTGGCCCACGTGCCAACTTGCGGGCACCTTGGACAGCTCCGGGTGGCTGTCGTAATAGGCCTTCAAGGTCTTGTCGTCGGGCGCCCACTGGCGCTCCAGCTTCTCCATGAGCATGGCCGGCAACCGCTCCTGGCGGAAGGCGGCCATCTGTCTGGAGACATCCACCCCTTCACGCTCCGCCGCCTTGGCAAAGATGAGGAATTCGGCCCGCTTGTAGAGGCGGTCTTCGATCCACTCCTTGGTGGGCCGGCTTTTTTTGGCGGCGTCGTCCAGAAGATCGCCGTAGCGGATCTCGAGGCCGTCGTCGCCTTCCATCAGCACCGTGTCGGCGGAGGCTTCCGGCCGGATGCGCTCTTCGTGGAAGACCACGTGCAAGCGGTCCCGCCAGTGGCGCAAGGTGAGCGTCTTCAACTCTTTGTAACGGCCCACCCGTTCCGCGGCGAGCGCGGCGGTCATGGCGTCCCGCTGCCCCTTGTATTCGGAGCGAATCCGCTTTTCCACCTCCTCCGGCAGCCGAACCTGCTCGCGCAGCTTGCGGGTATAGGCGCGGTAGAGCTGAGCCAGGCGGTACTCCTCCGCCTCCCGCTCGAAGCGCTCGTCCCGCTCCAGCCCCTGAGCCTGCGCCTCCCGGCGCAACAGCCGCAACGCCACCAGCCGCCGCAGGAAGGCGCCCCGCACCTCCGCCTGGGCCTCGGCGTCCAGGGTGTTGAACTGGGTGGCGTAAGGCGAGGACTGGATCGCCCGCTTCAGGTCGGCCACCGTCACCGCCTCGTCACCCACCTGCACCAGAACCTCTTGCGCCGCCTTGCCCACCGCCTGGTCCGACCAGGCGGCGGTGGCGCCCAGCAGCAGCACCGCCGCCAGGGAATGCTTGATCAACTTCATCGTCTCCAAACCTTCTTCACTGTTGCCGCTTCCATCTTCGGAAAGGGAGCTTCCCGAAGGAAAAAAAACA
>JALSRN010000005.1 GCA_026984735.1 Sedimenticola sp.
TGGCTCCGCCAGCTGGGCTCGAACCAGCGACCCACGGATTAACAGTCCGTTGCTCTACCAACTGAGCTATGGCGGAATGGGTGAGGCGCGTATCTTACTGAGATGGCTGGTTTCGGTCAATAGCCGCCGGCGGGGCGTTCACAGCAGTTTCACCAGCCCCCGCAACACCATGTCGGTGTGGCTGACGATGCCGATGATCCTGCGGTTTTCCACCACTGGGGCGCGGCTGATGCCGAAGCGTTCGAAGAGGCGGGCGCAGTAGCGGATGTCCATTTCGGGGTCCACGGTGATCACCGGCTTGGCCATGATTTCGTAGATGTTGACCCGTTCGGGGGCGCGGTCCTTGGCGAGCACGTTCTTGGAGATGTCCGAGAGCATCACCAGGCCGTACTCGTCGTTCTCGTGGCGCTTCTCCACCACCAGGCATTTGGTCTCCACGTGGGCCATCTGCTGGAGGGCCTCGGCTACCGTGGCCAACCCGTGCACCAAGTCGAACTGGTGCTTCATCACCTCCCGTACCTTGATGATTCTACGTTCGTTCACAGCTCTTCCTCCACTTTTTCGATGAGCACGTTGGCCTGTTGGCTGATCCCCAGGGCGTCCTCCACGTCGATCTGGAAGGCGATGCCGGTACCGGGCTTGGCATCCAGCTCTCCCACCTCGGAGATGGTCTCGAGGATCTCGCGCGCCATGTGCTCTTCCACCAGGAACATGAGCACGTCCCGCTGGGTCTCCAGCTGCAGGCCGAAGAAGGTCTCGCTTCCCTTCAAACCTTCTCCCCGCGCGTTGTTGATGATGGTGGCGCCGGTGGCGCCGGCCTTGCGGGCCGCTTCCATGATCTTGTCCGTCTTGTCGTCTTCCACGAAGGTCACGATGAGCTTGAAGTGCATGTCACTGCTCCGTTGCTTTGGTTCGTTTTCGGTTCAGGCGCCATTGGGCGATCTGGGCGTGGGCCATCACCGTCACCATGGGAAAGAGGCTGGCGAAGGCGATGAGGCCGAATCCGTCCAGCATGGCGCTGCGGCCGGGCACATGGCTGGCCAGGCCCAGCCCCAGGGCGGTCACCAGGGGAACGGTGACGGTGGAGGTGGTGACGCCTCCCGAATCGTAGGCCAGGGGAACGATGAGGCGCGGCGCGAAGAGGGTTTGAGTCACCGCCACCACGTATCCGCCGATGATGAACCAGTGGATGGGATAGCCGCTGATGATGCGCCAGGTGCCCAGCACCAGCCCGATGGCGACGCCCAGGGCCACCGAGGCGCGCAGTCCCCAGACGCCGATGGCGCCGCCGGAGACCTCGTTGGCCTTGATGGCCACCGCCAGCAGGGCCGGCTCGGCGATGGTGGTGGCGAAGCCCACGGCGAAGGCGAACAGATAGACCCAGTGGTAGTCGGACCAGTGGAGGTTCCCCGGAGGGGAAGTGGCCGTCAGTCCGACGAGAAATCGGGGATCGGTGAGCTGTGCGGCCATCGCCTTGCCCAAGGGGAAGAGGGCCAGATCCAGCCCCTCCAGAAAAAAGGCCAGGCCCACCAGCACATAGAAGAAACCCAGCAGCATCCGCTTGAGGTTGGGAATGGGGCGTCTCAGCACCAGGAGCTGGAAGCCGAAGATCACCAGAGCGATGGGCAGGACGTCGAGGAGGGTGGCGGCGGTGGTGTGCAGCAGGCCGTGCAACAGCTTCACGTCACCACCATTCCGTAGGCCATGACGAAGATCATGGGCGTGAGCGAGGCGAAGGCGATGAGGCCGAAGCCGTCCACCATGGGGTTTCTTCCCTTGATGGCGGCGGCCAGTCCCACGCCCAGGGCGGTGACCAGGGGCACGGTGATGGTGGAGGTGGTGACGCCCCCGGAATCGTAGGCGATGCCGATGATCTCTTTCGGCGCAACGAGCGTCATGAGCAGCACGCCGAGATAGCCGCCGACGATGAGCAGATGGACCGGCCAGCCGCGGATGATGCGCAACACGCCCAAGGCGATGGCGAAGCCCACGGAGAGCGCCACGGTGTACCGGAGCCCGCGCGCATAGCGGCTCATGGAGTCGGGATCCCGCCCGATCATGCCGCCTTCGGCGGCCACCTGGGCCGCTTCACGGGCCACCGCGATGAGCGCCGGTTCGGCCACCGTGGTGCCGAACCCCAAGGCGAAGGCGAAGGCCAGCAGCCAGAAGAGGCTTCCCTTGCGGGCGAAGGCGTGGGCCATGGAGCCGCCGATGGGGAAGAGCCCCAGCTCCAGCCCCTGGACGAAGAGGGTGAGCCCGATCACCACGAAAAGGGTGCCCACGAGCATGTCGGCCAAGTTGGGCAACGGCTGGCCGATCACCGCCAGCTGAAAAAAGGTGATCACCAGCAGGATGGGCGCCAGATCTTTCAGGCTGCCGAGGAGCGCTTTGACGAAAGGGGGCGGGTGGCGGCTGTTCATCGACCCAAAGGATAGCAAAGCGCCGGCGGAACGCAGCGGCGCTCCGCCGCCACGCCCGATGGAGAAGGGTTGCTATTCCCGCGCCAGCTTTCTCAGCACGTAGTGCAGGATGCCGCCATGGCGGTAGTACTCCCACTCGTTGGGGGTGTCGATGCGCACCCGGGCGGTGAAGAGGGTCTGGTGGCCCCCTTCGGCCGTGGCGGTGACGGTCACCTCTTTCGGTTCGCCATCCGCCAGTCCCGTGATGGAGTAGAGCTCCCGGCCGGTGAGCCCCAGGGTCCGGGCGCTCTCGCCTTCGGGAAACTGCAGCGGCAGGATGCCCATGCAGACCAGATTGGTGCGGTGGATGCGCTCGTAGGATTCGGCGAGCACCGCCCGCACTCCCAGCAGGGAGGGGCCCTTGGCGGCCCAGTCGCGCGAGGAGCCTGAACCGTACTCCTTGCCGGCGACGACGATGGCGGGAACGCCCTCTTCTTTGTATTTCATGGCGGCGTCGTAGATGGACATCTGCTCGCCGTCGGGCAGATGCACGGTGACGCCGCCCTCGGTGCCGGGGGCCAGCAGGTTGCGCAGGCGGATGTTGGCGAAAGTGCCGCGCATCATCACTTCGTGGTTGCCGCGGCGCGAGCCGTAAGAGTTGAAGTCCTTTGGCTCCACGCCGTGTTCCTGCAGATATCTGCCGGCGGGGGAGTCGGCCTTGATGGCGCCGGCGGGAGAGATGTGGTCGGTGGTCACCGAGTCCCCCAGAAGGGCCAGCACGCGGGCGCCGTGGAGGTCGCGAACCTCGCCCGCTTCCATCCCCATCCCTTCGAAATAGGGAGGCTTGCGGATGTAGGTGGAGTCGTCGTTCCAAGCGAAGCGCTTGCCCTCGGCGCCGGTCAGGGCGTTCCAGTTGGCGTCGCCCTTGAAGACGTCGGCATAGGCCTTGCGGAATTCGTCGGCGGTGACGTGGGCGGCCATGGCTTCGCGCACCTCGGCCTGGCTGGGCCACAGGTCCTTCATGAAGACCGGATTGCCTTCGTTGTCGCTGCCCAAGGGTTCGTTGTAGAGGTCGATCTCCAGGGTGCCGGCCAGGGCGTAGATCACCACCAGCGGCGGCGAGGCGAGGTAGTTCATGCGCACCTCGGGGTGGACGCGCCCCTCGAAGTTGCGGTTGCCCGAGAGCACCGAAGCGACGGTGAGATCGCCCTCGGCGATGGCTTGCGACACCGCCTCCGGCAGGGGACCGGAGTTGCCGATGCAGGTGGTGCAGCCGTAGCCCACGATGTCGAAACGCAGCTTCTCCAGATGCTCCAGCAGGCCGGCGTGCTGGAGGTAGTCGGTCACCGCCAGGGAGCCGGGGGCGAGGGAGGTCTTCACCCAGGGCTTGACCTGGAGCCCCTTCTCCACCGCTTTCTTCGCCACCAGCCCGGCGGCGAGCATCACCGAGGGGTTGGAGGTGTTGGTGCAGGAGGTGATGGCGGCGATCACCACCTTGCCGTCCTTCAGCTCCACCCGTTCTCCGTCGATCTCCGTCTCCACCGGTCCGCCTCCGGCGATGCCTCCCTGTTCTTTCAGCGCCTTCAGATCGGTTTCAAACCGCGTCTTGGCGTTGCGCAGCTCGATGCGGTCCTGGGGCCGCTTGGGGCCGGCGATGCTGGGCACGATGGTGGAGAGATCCAGCTCCAGGGTCTCGGAGTAGTCCGCCACCCGGCTGTCGTCGCGCCACATCCCCTGGGCCTTGGCGTAGGCTTCCACCAGGGCCACCTGCTGCTCGCTGCGACCGGTGAGGCGCAGGTAGTCCAGAGTCTCTTCGTCGATGGGGAAGAGACCGCAGGTGGCGCCGTACTCGGGGCCCATGTTGGCGATGGTGGCGCGGTCTCCCATGGGCAGGTGGCTCAGGGCCTCGCCGTGGAACTCCACGAACTTGCCCACCACGCCATGCTCGCGCAGCCGTTGGACGATGGTGAGCACCAGGTCGGTGGCGGTGGCCCCCTCGGGCAGTTCGCCGGTGAGCCTCATGCCCACCACCTTGGGAACGAGCATGGAGATGGGCTGCCCCAGCATGGCGGCCTCCGCCTCGATGCCGCCCACGCCCCAGCCCAGCACCCCCAGGCCGTTGACCATGGTGGTATGGGAGTCGGTGCCCACCACGGTGTCGGGATAGGCGCGGCGCACGCCGTCGTTCTCCTGGTCGAAGACCACGCGGGAGAGATACTCCACGTTCACTTGGTGGACGATGCCGGTGTCGGGCGGCACCACTTTGAAGTTGGCGAAGGCCTGCTGGCCCCATTTGAGGAACTGGTAGCGCTCGCGGTTGCGGTGGAATTCGATCTTGGCGTTGAGGTCGGCGGCGTCGGGGGTGCCGAAGCGGTCCACCTGCACCGAGTGGTCGATCACCAGCTCGGCCGGTTGCAGGGGGTTGATGCGATCGGGATCGCCGCCCAGTTCGGCGATGGCGTCGCGCATGGCGGCCAGATCCACCACGGCGGGCACCCCCGTGAAATCCTGCATCAACACCCGCGCCGGGCGGTACTGGATCTCCTGGTTGGGTTCGGCCTTGGGGTCCCAGGCGGCCAGCGCCTCGATGTCGGCGCGGGTCACGGTGACGCCGTCCTCGTGGCGCAGCAGGTTCTCCAGGAGGATCTTGGTGGAGAAGGGCAGGCGATCCGCGCCTTGCACGGCATCCAGGCGGAAGATCTCGTAGGACTGGCCGTTCACCTCCAGGGTGTCACGGGCGTTGAAACTGTTGGTCATGGGTCGGGCCCTCTGGCACGAGTCGAAAATCAGCCGCGAATTCTACCACGGGAAGGCGCGTGGGCCGGTTGAGCGTGCTCGTGCGCGTTGGTGGTCGAAGTGGGTCTGCCACCCATGGTGGACAGGTTGCAGAGCCCCAGATGGATTGAACCTAGCAGGATGTTGAAAAAGTCCTTCCCTGGACTTTTTCAACCACGGAACCGGAAAATGCGATTTCCCGGTTCCTTCATTTTCAATGGCTTACGGCCCTCGAAAATGGCGGCACCTCCATGTACCGCACACAGGCTGTCGAAAAACGCTGTTTTTCAACAGCCTTGTATGTCCCAAAAGCAGTATGTTGAGGCTCGGGGGAGGTAGATCGACACAGCCTTGGTGACCACACCGTTAGCAGCACGGATCGCCTCCCCCTCATCTGA
>JALSRN010000006.1 GCA_026984735.1 Sedimenticola sp.
GTCCCTGGCCCCCTACGATCTGCATACCGCCGACGAATGCTTCCTTACCGGCACCGGCGCGGAGCTGATTCCCGTGCGTGAAATCGACGGTCGCGCCCTGGGCGCCTGTCCCGGACCGGTCTATCGACGCTGTCTCGAGGCCTTCACGGCGACCATCCGAACCCATTGCGGAGGAGCATCCTCATGAACGAAACATTCCCGTCCATTCTCAACATCGATGAAGTGCCGCTGGAGGAGTGGAAACACGGAGACCGCTTCGAGGCGAAACTGGGGGCCATCGGCCGCCGCATCGGCGCGCGCAAGCTCGGTTATCGCCTGGTCGTATTGCCGCCCGGAAAGGTGGCCTGGCCGTTTCACGCTCACTATGTCAACGAGGAGATGTTCTACATTCTCGAGGGCGGCGGCACCCTTCGGCTGGGCGATGGAACCCACTCCATCCGCGCGGGCGACGTCATCGCCATCCCGCCGGGGCCGGAGACGCCGCACCAGATCGTCAACGACCGCGACGCCGACCTCAAATATCTATGCGTCAGCACCATGGAAGAACCGGACATCGTCGAGATGCCGGATTCCGGCAAGATCGGCATCATGGCCGGCAGCCCGCCCGGCGGCGACAAGTCCGCCCGGAAGCTGACGCTCTACCTCTCCAAAGCGGCGGCGAAAGATTACTGGGAGGGAGAGCTTTAGACCAGGGCGAGCCGTGCGGGCCGCTCCCTCCACGCCCTCCGGGGATCCACCGTGAGCGCGAACGAGGAGAAAAGCGATCCCGAATGTTCGACGCCGGACAGTTCGAGGCGATGGGGTGGACTCTGTCGCAGACGGGAAGTCTTCCACCATGGACGAAGCCCTTCACGGTTTCACCGTAACCCCGAGGAAAAGCCGTAGCAGTCGAGCGATGCGGCGCGCGGCTTTCGACGGCTCGGTACAGCCGGCGGCCCAAGCGCGCCGACCGGCATGTGGAGCGTGGCGAAATGGCCGATAATGCCGACTTCGCCCATCCCTTCATCAAAGCTGACCATGTTTGGCCTCCCCAGAACCGTCATCGTCCTTGGCCTGGTCTCTTTCCTGAACGATGCGGCCAGCGAGATGATCACGCCCCTGCTGCCGCTGTTTCTGACCGCCACTCTGGGCGCGGGCCCGGCCATCGTCGGTTTGATCGAAGGGGTGGCCGAGGCCACCGCCAGCCTGCTGAAACTGGCTTCGGGACGCTTGGCCGACCGCGGCTGGAACCACAAGGCGCTGGTGCTGGGCGGTTACAGCGTCTCCAACCTGGCCCGTCCCCTCATCGGCGCGGCCTTGGGGTGGAGCTGGGTGCTGGCGCTGCGCTTTCTCGATCGGGTCGGCAAGGGCCTCCGCACCTCGCCGCGCGACGCCCTGATCGCCGCCAGCACCCCTGCGGAGCGGCGGGGACGCTCCTTCGGTTTTCATCGCGCGCTGGACAATGCGGGAGCCATGGTCGGCCCGCTCGCCGCCTTCGTCCTGCTCAGCTCGGGCCTGCCGCTATCGCACGTCTTTCTCTGGTCGCTTGTGCCCGGCCTGATGGTGCTGGCGCTGCTGATCTGGGGACTCGACGGCACTCCTGTTCCTCAAGCCCATCCCGACCGATCGCCGCTGCGCTGGTCGATGCTCGACCACCGGCTTCGGGGCCTGATCATGGCCACCGGCGGGTTGGCGCTGGCCAGCGCCCCGGAAGCCTTTCTGGTGCTGTGGGCCAACGACCGCGGTTTGGTCGTCGCCTGGGTTCCCCTGATCTGGGCGGGCGCCAGTTTGGTCAAAGCGGTGGTGGCGGGGCCGGCGGGGGCGCTGTCGGATCGTTTCGGGCGGATGCCCCTGCTGCTGGGCGGGTGGAGCCTGCGCATCCTGCTGTTGACGGCCCTCGCCTTCACCGCCCAGGGTGAAGGCCAGGCGCTGACCTGGCTGCTGTTTCTGAGCTACGCAGGGGCGCTGGCGATGACCGAAGGAGCCGAGCGCGCCATGATCGGAGATTTCAGCCGCGCTTCGCGGCGGGGAACCGCTTTCGGCCTCTATCACATGACCACCGGGCTGGCGGCCCTGCCCGGCGCGCTGCTGTTCGGAGCGCTCTGGCAGGGTGTGGGCGCGCCGGCGGCCTTTCTCGTTGCCGCGGCCATCGCCGCCCTTTCCGTGGTGGCACTGCTCCGTTCGGTGGCGACGAGACCCCGTCGAGAATGTTCGGAGGAGGATTGAATCCGGCAGCCTTCCCCTTGACATCGGCCGGCGCCGCCTCCATGTCATCGAGACGCCACCGTAGGAGCACGGCAGATGAACGAGCGACCCCTCGATGAAGCGACCCGTAAAGAGCTGAAGAGCCGTCTGGCTGCGCTGGACCGCCCGGTGAAGCTGCTCTTCTTCGGTCAGGGTTCTCCCGCATGCGGCAACTGCCGGGAACAGGAGTCCCTGTTGGAGGCGGTGGCCGCCGCCAGCGACCGGATCGAACTGGAACGGCGGGATCTGGTGAAGGACGCCGCCCGCGCCCGCGAGCTGGGAGTGGACAAAGTGCCGGCCACCCTGGTGCTGGGAGAAGGGAATGCGGATTACGGCATCCGCTTTTACGGCATCACCACCGGCTACGAGTTCAGCTCTCTGGTGGAAGCGGTGGAGATGGTCGGCAAGGGCCGCTCCGATCTGCCGGAAGAGTTGGAGAAACTGGCGCTTCTCATCGACCGCCCCACCCACCTGGAGGTGATGGTCACCCTCACCTGCCCCTACTGCCCGAAGATGGTGCATCTGGCTCACCAGCTCGCCTTCGTCAACCCGCAGGTCCGGGCCGACATGATCGACTCGGCGGAGTTCCCCCAACTGGTGCAGCGCTACCGGGTCAGCGGCGTGCCCCGCACCGTCATCGACGGCCGGCCCGCTTTCGAAGGCGCCCTGCCGCCCCATGAGGCGATCCTGGAGATCCTGAAGGTCGCGAACCCCGCGGCCTGGGAGCGCATCGACGCCGAGATGCGAACGCTGGCCGGCGAGCGCAAGGCCCGCGCCATCGAGGCCGGTCACCGCTACGACCTCATCGTGGTGGGCGCCGGTCCCGCCGCCATGACCGCCACTCTTTACGCCGCGCGCAAGGCGCTGGACGTGGCGGTGATCGGGCTCGATCCCGGTGGACAGATCGTCAACACCGAGACCATCGAAAACTGGCCCGGCATTCCCGCCATCGGCGGCCGTGAACTGGCCACCCTGTTCCGCAACCACGCCGAACGCTTCCCGGTGGCGGAACGGCTCGGCGTCGAAGTGGAAAGGATCGGCAAGCTGGAAAACGGCGATTTCGAGGTGCAGACCCGCGACGGAGAACGGTATCGGTCGCGGGCGGTGATCTACTGCGCCGGCAAGAGATACCGCACTTTGGGGGTGCCGGGCGAAGCCCGCTTTCTCGGTCGCGGCATCGCTTTCTGCGCCACCTGCGACGCGCCGCTCTACGCCGACAAGCGGGTGGCGGTGGTGGGTGGCGGCAACTCGGCGTTCACGGCGGCGCGCGATCTCCTTCCCTGGGCCCGCGAGATCCACATCATCAACATCCTGCCGAAATTTCAGGCCGATCCCGTGCTTATCGAAGAGGTGGTCACCAGCGACCGGGTGCGGCTCCATCCCGCCACCCATGTGCGCGCCTTTCTGGGCGACGATCAGCTCACCGGCGTCCGGCTGGAATCCGAAGACGGCAGCCAGCGCCAGGACCTCGCCGTGGAAGGCGTGTTTCTGGAAATCGGTCTGATGCCCAACAGCAAGCCGGTGGCCTCCTTGCTGGAGCTGGACGACCTGGAGCAGATTCCGGTGGAACGGGATGGCAGCACCGCCGTGGCGGGTTTCTTCGCCGCGGGCGACGTCACCGACGTGCCGGACAAACAGATCGTCATCGCCGCCGGCATGGGCGCCCTGGCGGCCCTGGCCGCCACCCGTTATCTCGAACGCGCGGCGGGCGCGTAGAGCAGCCGCTCCCCTGCGGCGGAGCGCGCCCTTCTGGCTCGGCTATTGCACCGGAATCCGGAATTTTCCCGAAGAGATTTTGCTCGGCGCGCCTTTGCGCCTCACCCCTTCGGGGCTCGCGCAAAATCCGGACAAGAACGAGCCGGGGCCGCCCTAGCGGCGTGTCAGGGCTCTTGCGGCGCCCTCTCCTGGTCGGAAGCGGTTTCTTCGGCGGAACCCTCGCCCATCTCTTCCTGGGCGGTGGGCTCTTCTTCCGCAGCTTCTTCCTCACCGCCTTCTTCCGGCTCCGCGGCTTCCGGCTCCGCGGGAATGGAGGCGCCGGCCGCCAGGCTCAACACGGTCTCACGGTCGCGCTGATCCTTGATCTCCTCGAAGAAGGAGTATTCGCCGTCGGTGACGGCGCGTGAGGTCTCGTCCAGCTCGGTGGCCAGCTCCTGCACGCTGCGCACCACCTTGATGAGCTTCTCGCCCGACTTGGAAACCGAGAACATGTTTCTCAATCGGGCTTCGCGGATCTCGTTCTCTTTCTCCGCGAGCACTCCTTCCAGCTCTTGCAGTTGCTCCTGCAGATGCGACCGCTCCGCCTCCAGCAGCTCGATCTCTCCGCGCAGCTCGGCGCGCAGACCGTCCAGCGCCCGGGCGTGCTCGCGGCGCTCCTTCTCCAGAGTGGCCCGCACCTCTTCCAGCGCGCGGGCGTGGCTGCCGCGCTCCTCCTGCAGCGCGTTGCGGGCCTCTTCCAGCGCCTTGCGGTGTTCCTCCTTGAGGGCGGCGATGGCTTGATTGGTCTCGCCCTTAAGCTGGAGGATCTCCGCCTTGCGCCGCTCTTCCAGCTCTTCGATGAGCTTGGCCGAGCGCTCGTTCGACTCCCGCATCTGCGCCTCGTAGGACTCTTGCTGGGCCTTGAGGTTGGCCTTGTTCTCCTGGCTGAGCTTGTCGAGGAGCTCTGCATGCTGGCTCTCCATCTTCCGCAGCTCGGAGGAGTGCGCGGTCTTCAGGGAATCCACCAGCTGCATATGGGAGCGGGCGATCTTCTCCAGCTGTTCCTGTTGCTCGGCGCGCAGCTTCTCCAGGTCGGTGGCATGAGCCTTGGCCGTGGCCTCCATTTTCAGCTCCAGCTCCTTGCGCTGCGCCTCGATCCGTTGGCGCGCCTTTTCAGCGGCGTCGGCCAACGCCTCCTCCTTGCGCTTGCGTTCGCCCGATCGGCCGATCAGATAGCCGATGAGGAGCGCGATGAGAGCGAGAATCGTGGTGACGCCCAGAACGGGCGGGGTGAAGAGCGTTGCAAAGTTCATGACCAGATACCTGCTAAGTCGATGATGGACCCCGGCCAGGGGAGTCGTCGGCGGGCTGTGATCAGCCCCCCACCGCCAGCCGGCAGAGCGCCAGCAGGGAAGCGGGAAAGAGCCCGTAGTAGAGAATGGCGAGACCGTTCACCGAAATGGCGATCTTCGCCTCCGCTCCGCCCTCTATGGCCGCCCGGCTGAGCGGCTTGTCGAAATAGATCATCTTCACCACCCTCAGGTAGTAGAAGGCGCCGATCACCGAGAAGATCACCGCCGCCACCGCCAGCCACACGAGCCCGGCCTTCACCAGGG
>JALSRN010000007.1 GCA_026984735.1 Sedimenticola sp.
TCGGGCAGGCCGTGGGGATGCTCCTCGTGGGGTTGCAGGGTCATCAGATCCACCACGTTGATGACGCGGATCTTCAGCTCGGGCGCGAGGCGGCGCAGCAGATCCACGGCTGCCAGGGTCTCGATGGTGGGCACGTCGCCGCAGCAGGCCATGACCAGGTCGGGCCGGCCGTGCTGGTCGTTGCTGGCCCATTCCCAGATGCCGATGCCGGCGCTGCAGTGCTTGATGGCGGCGTCCCGGTCCAGCCACTGGGGCTCGGGTTGCTTGCCGGCCACGATCACGTTCACCAGGTTGCGCGAGTTGAGGCATTCGTGGGCCACGTAGAGAAGGGAATTGGCGTCGGGCGGCAGGTAGACGCGCACGATGTCGGCCTTCTTGTTCACCACGTGATCGAGGAAACCCGGATCCTGGTGCGAGAAGCCGTTGTGATCCTGGCGCCAGACATGGGAGGTGAGCAGGATGTTGAGCGAGGCGATGTCGGCCCGCCAGGGGATCTCGCGGCACACCTTCAGCCACTTGGCGTGCTGGTTGAACATGGAGTCCACGATGTGGATGAAGGCCTCGTAGCAGGAGAAGAAACCGTGCCGGCCGGTGAGCAGGTAGCCCTCCAGCCAGCCCTGGCAGGTGTGCTCGGAGAGGATTTCCATCACCCGGCCGTCGGGCGCCAGATGATCGTCGTACGCCAGCCGCTTCGCCATCCAGGCCCGGTCGGTCACCTCGAAGAGGGCCGAGAGGCGGTTGGAGGCCGTCTCGTCGGGGCCCATGACACGAAAGTTGGCCGGCTCGGCATTGAGCTTCATCACGTCGCGCAGGTAACAGCCGAGCACGCGGGTGGCCTCGCCGGCCTGGGCGCCGGGGTGTTCCACCTTCAGCATGTAGTCGCGGTAGTCGGGCAGGTGCAGGGGTTCGAGCAATAGGCCGCCGTTGGCATGCGGGTTGGCGCCCATGCGCCGCTCGCCCTCGGGGGCGAGGGCGGTCACCTCCGGGCGTGGCGCGCCCCGCTCGTCGAACAGTTCCTCCGGCCGGTAGCTTTTCATCCAGCGCTCGAGGATGCGCAGATGTTCGGGAGTGGTGGCGTCGGGGATCGGTACCTGGTGGGCACGCCAGTAGTCCTCCACCTTGAGGCCGTCCACCTCCTTCGGGCCGGTCCAGCCCTTGGGGGTGCGCAGGATGATCATCGGCCAGCGGGGCAGCGGCGCCGGGCCGTCGCGTCGGGCCCGATCCTGGATGTGGCGGATCTCGGCGATCACCGTCTCCAGGGTGGCCGCCAGTTCCCGGTGCACCGCGGCCGGTTCATCGCCGGCCACCACGTGGGGATGGTAGCCGTAGCCTTCGAACAGGCGGATCAGATCGGCCTCCTCGATGCGGGCCAGCACGGTGGGGTTGGCGATCTTGTAGCCGTTGAGGTGCAGCACCGGCAGCACGGCGCCGTCGCGGGCCGGATTGAGGAACTTGTTGGAATGCCAGGCGGTGGCCAGGGGCCCGGTCTCCGCCTCGCCATCGCCCACCACGCACAGGGCGAGCAGATCCGGGTTGTCGAACACCGCGCCGAAGGCGTGGGCCAGGGAATAGCCCAGTTCGCCGCCTTCGTTGATGGAGCCGGGCGTCTCCGGCGCGCAGTGGCTGGGCACGCCGCCGGGGAAGGAGAACTGGCGGAACAGGCGGCGCATGCCTTCCCGATCCCGCGAGACGGCGGGATAGCGTTCGCTGTAGGTGCCCTCCAGCCAGGTGCTGGCCACCAGCGCCGGCCCGCCGTGCCCGGGGCCGGTGACGAAGATGGCGTTGAGATCGTGCTTGCGGATCAGCCGGTTCATGTGCGCGTAGAGCAGGTTCAGCCCGGGGGTGGTGCCCCAGTGGCCGAGGCGTCGCGGCTTGATGTGTTCCGGCTTCAGAGGTTCTTCGAGCAGGGGATTGTCGAGCAGGAAGATCTGTCCGGCCGAAAGGTAGTTGGCGGCCCGCCACCAGGCGTCGAGCTGGGCGAGTTCTCCTTCGCCGAGAGTGAAACTTGCGAAGACGTGGTTCATGGATGTTCTCCTAGTGGGACGGTGCCGAGCAGGCGCGGAACGCGAAGAGCGGCTCGCCGTGCCTCGCCGCGAAAACGGCACGGAGCGAGGCGGAAATAACGAAGTGGGTGACTCGGACGGGGGCGACGCATGCTCATGCCGTCATTATCTGCCAGAAGAGCGTGATCGTCAGTGCCGAGGTGGCGAGCAGGGCCAGCCCGACCAGAGCGTTGGAAAGCCGCCCGTTGACGTACTCTCCCATGAGCTGCCGATCATTGGCCAGGCGCAGGACGATCACGAGCAGCAGCGGCAGCAGCATGCCGTCGAGCACCTGGGAATAGTAGAGGGCGTCCACCGTTGAAAGAGGCGACATCTCGATGAGATCGCCCACCAGCATGGAGCCGAGAAAGACCAGGTAGAACCCCTTGGCATCGCTGATCCGGTTGTCCATGCCGGCCCGCCAACCGAAGGCGTCAGCCACCGCGTAGGCCGTGGAGCCGGCCAGCACGGGAATCGCCAACAGGCCCGAGACGATGATGCCCAGGGCGAACAGCAGAAAGGCATGATGGGCGGCCACCGGCTGCAGGGCCGAGGCGATTTCCGGCAGCGTCCCGGGTGGAACCGGCTGGCCGTGCAGCATGACCGCGCCGCTGAGGATGACGCAGTAGGCCAGCAGGTTCGAGTAGCTCATGCCGAGCAGGGTGTCGGTGGAGACGCTGCGGGCCTGGACCACGGTGTTGTGTTCTTCCCGCTCCTCGGCGGCCTGCCAGAACAGCAGGTAGGGGGAGATAGTGGTGCCCAGCAGGCCGAGGGCGGCGAGCAGCCAGGCCGCGGTCCATTCGATATGGGGAAGGAAGGTGTTTTCCAACACGGCCAGCAGATCGGGCCGGGCCAGAAAGACGTTCACCACGTACACCGCCAGCACCAGGGTCAGGAGCAGCAGAACCCGCTTGATGGTGCGATAGGAGTGGTACATCACCAGGTAGGCGACGAGCGCCGTCAGGGGGATCAGCAGGTGGATGGGCGGCAGATCGGTGAGGATGCCCAGCACGGTGGCCAGGGCCTGCAGATCGGCGCCGATGGTCAGGGTGTTGGCGCCGGCCAGGATGCCGACCATGACCAAAGTGGTGCGCCGGGAGTAAACGCGGTTGGTCAGCTCCGGCAGGCTCTTGCCCGTGACGATGGCGATCCGGGCGATGGAGTTCTGCACGGCGATCATCATGGGGGTGGTCAGCAGCAACAGCCAGAGCTGGCTCAAGCCGGTGGTGGCCCCCACCAGGGTGTAGGTGACGATGCCCGCCGGGTCGTCGCCGGCGCCCCCAGTGATCAGGCCGGGGCCCAGGCGGCGTAACCCCGCCAGCCGGGAAGCCTTCGGCTGCAGCGGGAGGACGGGCGGGGCAGCGGGCGGCGGCATTTCCGGCTCCGGTGGGGCGGGGGGATGAGGGTGGGGCGCTGGGTTCATCCGCTTTCCAGGGCTTTCCGCAGTTGATCCCATGCGGCCTGGAACTTGGCCAGGCCTTCGGCTTCGAGCCGGTCGGCCATGGCGGCGAAGTCGATGCCCATATCGGCCAGGCGCTCGAGGGTGTCGTCGTTTTCCGTGCAGGCGCTTTCCAGGCGGGGCGCCGGGTGGCCGTGATCCCGGAAGGCGTCGAGGGTCGCCAGCGGCAGGGTGGTGACGGTGAGTGGCGCGATGAGCGCGTCCACATACTTGGTGTCGGGGTAGTCCGGGTTCTTGGTGGAGGTGCTGGCCCACAGGGGCCGCTGAACGATGGCCCCGTCGATGATGAGCCGTTCCCAGGCCGAGGTGGCCAGGTGCCGGCGAAATGCCCGGTAGGTGGCGCGGGCCGCGGCGAGGGCGATGCGCCCCTTGAGATCCGCGGCGGCGGGTTCCGTGGCCGCCTTCTTGGTCAGCAGATGATCAGCCAGGGTCTCGATGCGGCTGACGAAGAAACTGGCCACCGAGGCCACGTTGTCCACCGGCAGGCCGGCGCTGACCCGTTCGGCGATGCCCGCCTGCCAGGCCATGGCCACCTGGCTGTAGCGGCGGGGACTGAAAATCAGGGTGGCGTTGACATTGATCCCTTCGGCGAGCAGGCGGCGGATGGCCACCAGCCCGGCGTCGGTGGCCGGGATCTTGATCATGACGTTGGGACGCTCGAGCCGCTGCCACCAGCGCCGGGCCTCGCGCACCGAACCGTCGGCATCGTGGGCCAGGGCCGGATCGATCTCCAGGCTTACGTAGCCGTCGAGCCGTCCCGATTCCTCGTACACGGGGCGAAGGCGGTCGGCGGCCAGCCGGAAGTCTTCCTGCATCAGGGCTTCGTAACGCGCCAAGCCGCTGTCGTGGTCCGGGGGCAGGCGCTCGATGCGCCGGCGATAACCGGGATGTTCAAGAACGGCCTTGGCCAGGATGGCGGGGTTGGAGGTGAGGCCGCAGATTCCGTCTTCGCGCATCAGTCGTGGCAAATCCCGCTCCAGCAGATCCCGGTGCAGATCATCCAGCCAGGGGCTCTGGCCGAGGGCCTTGAGCTGGCGCAGGCGATTCATAGCGGCAACTCCGTGTCGAGGCCAGGCATGAGCACCACGGTATCATGCAGGTGTTGCGCAAAGCGCCGCATGACGTCTTCTTCTCCGTGCACCAGCACGGTGCGTTTATGACCGTCGATCCGTCGATGCCCGCTTGGCGGTTCGTCGTGATCGGCGTGGGCCGAGAAGCCGCCGATGGCATGGATGCGAGCGCGTACCGGAATGTCTTCATGAAAGATTCGCACGGGTTCCGCGCCATGAAAGGATCTTTTCATCGTGTTGTGCTCCGTGTGATGTCAGTCGAACAATGGCGTGCCGTTGGTCTGATGCCATTGCAAGATTCCCTCCCAGGCGTCGAGCGCCGTTTCGGCGAACCAGAACAGTTCCCGGTCCTCGGGGTCGATGGTGCCTTCTTCGACGAGAAAATCGAAATCGATCACCCTCCGCCAATACTTCTCGCCGATAAGGATCACCGGAAGGGGGGCGACCTTGCGGGTCTGGATGAGGGTCAGAGTCTCGAACAGTTCGTCCAGCGTGCCGTAACCGCCGGGGAAGGCCACGAGCGCCCTGGCGCGCAACAGAAAGTGGAGTTTGCGAAGAGCGAAATAATGGAAACGGAAGCACAGCCCCGGAGTGAGATAAGGGTTGGGAAACTGTTCATGGGGAAGGGTGATGTTGAGGCCGATGGTTTTTGCCCCGGTTTCCCAGGCTCCGCGGTTCGCGGCCTCCATCATGCCCGGACCTCCACCGGTCATCAATACCACCCGATTATCGCCGGGTCCGCTTCCCGAGTCGCCCACCAACCGGCCGAAATCGCGCGCTACCCGATAATAGTGGCTTTTCGCCAGAAGACGCTTGGCCACCTCCAACCTCTGCTGCAGACGAGGATCACGGGGAGAAGACTTCAGGGCCTCTTCGCACGCTTCCACTTGGCGGTGGGCGGCCGCAGGTTCCGGGATGCGGGTGCTGCCGAAGACGACGATGGTATGTTCGATGCCGTGTTCGCGCAGCAGGGTTTCGGCCTTGCTGTAGTCGAGTTGCAGGCGAATGCCGCGAGTGTCCTCCTTTTGAAGGAAATCCACGTCTTCGTCGGCCTGGCGGTAGGCCGGATCTTCCATCAATCGACGCACCCGTTCAGGCGCATCCATGTCGTCCACCGCCGGTTTGGGTTGTTGCCAGGGAAGCTTCTTCCGGCGATGGAGCGGATGCGGCGGAACGGGAATGGTGGGGTCGTCGTCCGATTGTCGGTTCTCGCTCATCGGGTTCGTCCTCGAGCATGATGAAGCAGCACGGCCAGGGCCGCGGCGATCCGCCTTGCGTTGGGCGGGTCGGAGCGGGATGGCAGCAGGATGGGCACTTTGGCTCCAATGACGACGCCGGCGAGGGTGGCGCCGGCCAAGTATTCGAGATCTTTGGCCAGGATGTTGGCGGCGTTGAGATCCGGGGCGAGCAGAATGTCCACGTCGCCCGAGACGCTGCTTTTTATCCGTTTGATGCGCGCAGCTTCGGCGGAGATGGCGTTGTCGAAAGCCAGAGGGCCGTCCACGATGGCGTGCCGGATCTGGCCGCGCTCGGCCATCTTGCTCAGGCATGCGGCGTCGATGGTGGAGGCGATGGCGGGCTTGACCACTTCCACGGCCGAGAGCGCAGCGGCTTTCGGACGATCCACGCCGAGCAGACGGGCCAGATCGATGGCGTTTTGCAAGATCTGCGCTTTGACGGTCAGGTCCGGAGCGATGTTGATGGCAGCGTCGGTGATGTAGAGCGGTTTCGGATAGGCGGGCAGTTCCGTGACGAATACATGGCTCACCCGCTGCCCGGTGCGCAGCCGTTCCAGGACGGGATGCATGAGCGCATCGGTATGAATCCAACCTTTGGCCAGAGCGTGCACGCGTCCTTCCTCGACGAAACGGATCCCTTTTTCCACGGCCTCCGCTTCCGAGTCCGCCGGGATCACGCGCAGCTCTTCCTTTCGGCAGCGGAGTTCGACGCACAACTCGTGGATTCGGCGCTCGCCGCCGATGAGGAAGGGCTCCACCAGGCCGGCCTCGCGCGCCTCGAGCATGCCTTGCAGGACATGCCGTTCCTCCGCGTCCACGACGGCGATCGGAATCGGGCCGTAGGCCCGGGCGCGGGCCACGAAATCCTCCAGTCGCGATTGGTCGTTCATAGGCGTCTTCGCATCTCCCCGGGCGTTCGCTCGCTCAGTCTCTTTTGAACAAGCGCCGCTCACTGAACCCCAGTTCCGCCACCAACACCGTCCCGTAACCGCAGCCGATCCACAGCAGGTTCTCCGGCCTCTGCTGATAGAGATAGGCCATCAGGGCGAGCCAGGAGAAAGCGGTGGCCGCCATGCCGATCAGAGGGATCGCCGGATGGATGACGATCCGGCGCCGTAGCCGCCATGCGGCGACGTGGATTGCAAGAAAGATCAGCAAAAAAGTGGAGCTGGAAAAGGATGCGATGATGCTCAGGTCGGCAAGGTTGACCAAGGCCAGGGTGACCAGCGTGATCGCCGTGAGGCTGACCCACGGAATGTCGCCTCCTTTCCGGCTGAACGCGAAGACCTTCGGAAGCTCTCTCTCCCGGGCCATCACCTTTCCCAGGCGCGCCGTACCGAAGAGGGTCGCATTGATGGCCGAAGCGGTGGAGAAGAGGGCGGCCAGGCCGATGAGAAGATAGCCTGCGCGGCCCAAAAAGGGCTCGGCGGCCACGGCCAACGCATACTCTTTGTCGTGAGCGATCTGGTCGGGAGTCAGGTTGCCCTCGGCCACCAGCGAGACCAGTACGTAAACGAAAATGGTGACGCCGATGGACCAGAAGATGCCTCGGCCCAGATTGCGCCGCGGGTTCTCCATCTCGTTCACCGCGTTGGGAATGAGCTCGAAGCCTTCGTAGGCGACGAAGATCAGCGCCGCTCCCATGACCGTGCCCAGAGCGCCGTGATCCATGACGGGGAGAAGACGCTCGGGTCGTAGAAAGAACAATCCGATGATGGAGAAGAGCAGCAGGATCAGCACCTTGACCGTCACGATCAGCAACTCGGCGGTTCCGCTGGCCTTCACGCCGTAGAGATTGATGCCGAGAAAGGCCAGCAGAACCAGCGATTCGAGCAGGTGGTGCATGGCGGGTGCCGTGGCGGAGGCGTCGCCGGCCATGGCGGAGCCGTAGGCGCCGAAAGTGTAGGCGTACAGTCCCAGGGTGCCGATGTACCCGGCAAGCAGCAGCCAACCGGCGATGCCTCCCACGTTGGGATGGGCGAACGCCTTTTCCAGATAGGTGAAGCTGCCGCCGTCCGATTCGAAAGCGACGCCGAGCCGGGCATAGGCGGCCCCTGTGACAAGCGCCACCACGCCACCGAGAGCGAACGCCAGGGGGGCGGCGTGGCCGGCCTGGGCCACCGCCAAGCCCAGTACCGAAAAAATTCCGCCGCCGATCATTCCGCCCACTCCCATGGCGACGATCTCTTTCAGGGTGAGGCGTTGCGCGGCCGAACCGGTCATCGATCCCTCACCAAAGGAGCTGTTGGGGATCGGCCAGCCGCTCGGACAGGCTTTCCAGGAAACGGGCGGCGTCGGCGCCGTAGACCACGCGGTGGTCGCAACTGAGAGTGAGTTCCGCCTTTCCCTCCCGGGCGGCGCCCACGGCCAGAATCGCTGCGGCTCCCAGCGGCAACAGGGCGTCGAACCGGTCTACTGCGGGAAACATCCCCAGATTGGAGAGATAGAAGGTGGCTCCGGTATAGTCTTCCCGCGCCAACCGCCGACGGAAGACCTTCTCTTTCAGAATGCGCCAATCTTCCGCCAGCTCGGCCAGCGGGCGCCCCGCCATGTCGCGGAGCACCGGCGTAACCAAGCCGCCGGCCAGATCCACGGCGATTCCCACGTCCACCCGTTCCCGCTGCGCAAGCCCTTCGGGGGTGTACGCCGCGTTGAAGCGGGGATGCTCCGTCACGGTTTGCGCGCAGGCTCTGGCGAGCAGGAGGGTGGCCGACAGCTTCTGCTCGTGAGCCTGTGCCAGCAATGGATCCATGGAGAGGCGCGAACTGACGCGAAATACCGGCGTATGAACGGTGGCGCTCATGTTGTCGGCCACGGCTTCCTGCATGGCGCTGAGCGGTTCCAGGCGATAGGGAGGGCCGGCCTCCAGATCGGGGAAGGGAGGCCGCAGCGCCGCCGCCACCACCTGGGCGGCCTGGATCACGCCATCGTCGGTCGGCGTCACCCGGCCAAGGTCCACGCCCAAGGCGTGGGCCAGTTGCCGCGCATAGGGGGAGGCCTTCACCCGCTCTCGCTGTCCATGGCGGGCATGGGTCACCGGCGAGAGCGCCGGCATCTTCTCGGCAAGCGCTTCGGCTGCCGACGCCGCCGGCGGTGGAGTCTCCTCTGGGGACTTCGACTCCGCATGGGCGGCGGCTCCGCCAGCGGCGGATGCCCGCGTCCGCGCCGGCGACGCCTTCTCGGTCTGCTGTTGCGGCCGGTCGCTCAGATAGCCGATGGTCTCTCCCACGGCCACCTCCCGGCCTGGTTCCACCAGCGGACCCGCCAGATAGCCGTCTTCGAAGGCCTCCACCTCCATCACCGCCTTGTCGGACTCCACCTCGGCGATCACTTCTCCCTTGCGCACCGCGTCGCCCGGCTGCTTGGTCCAGCTCACCACTTTGCCCGTGGACATGGTGTCCGAGAGGATGGGCATGGTAATGGGTTTCAGGCTCATGGCGTCTCTCCTGGTTGCTTCCCGCCCAACAGCGCCCGGGCGGCCCCGGCGATGCTGGAAACGGAAGGGATGCAGCGGCTTTCCAGGGTGCCATTGTAGGGAATCGGCAGCTCTTCGCCGCCATGACGCCGGGGCGGCGCATCCAATTCGAAGAAGCAGCGCTCCGCCAGCTCGGCGGCAATCTCGGCGCCGGCGCCGGCGAAACGGCTGTCCTCCTCCACCACCAGCAGGTGATGGGTCTTGGCGATGGAGCGGGCGCAGCTCTCCCAGTCGATGGGCCGCAGGCTGCGCAGATCCACCACCTCCACCGAGATCCCTTCCTCCGCCAGCCGCTCCGCCGCCCGCAGCGAGAGATCCACCATTCTGGAGTAGGTGACCAGGGTGAGGTCCTCGCCGTCGCGGCGCACCTGGGCGCGGTGCATGGGAGGCGCCTTCGCCTCCACGTCCAAGGGGCCTTTGCTGAAGTAGAGCAGCTCGTGTTCCAGCAGCACGATGGGTTCGTCGCTGCGGATCGCTTGGCGCAGTTGCCACCAGGCGTCCTGCGGCGTGGAGGGAACGGCCACCCGCAGGCCCGGAACGTTCATGTACATCTGCTCCAGCCGCTGGGAATGCTGCGCGGCGAGCTGCTTGGCGACGCCTCCCGGCATGCGCACCACCAAGGGCATGGGAAACTGCCCTCCCGACATGAAGGGCACCTTGGCCGCCATGTTGACGATGGCGTCCAGAGCCAGCAACGAGAAGTTGATGGTCATGATCTCCACCACCGGCCGCATGCCCACCAGCGCGGCGCCCACGCCGAGGCCGGTGAAGCTGCCCTCCGAGATGGGCGTGTCGCGCACCCGCCATTCGCCATATTTGGCGTAGAGTCCTTCGGTCACCCGGTAACTGCCGCCATAGAGGCCCACGTCCTCGCCCAGGACGAAAACCGATTCGTCCGCTTCCATCTCGGCGTCCAGGGCGAGATTCAGCGCTTTCCAGTAGAGCACTTCGTCCATCAGAGCAGCACCTCCGCGCCGCGGTTGCACTCCAGCGCCGCCCGGGCCTCCTCCATGGTGGGTTCCGGGCTCCGCCGGGCGAACTCCACGGCGCGCTCCACGATCTCCTCCGCCCGGGCCTTCAGCCGGTCCAACTCTTGCGCCGAGAGCAGCCCCCCGTCGTTCATGTGCGTGGTCATGCGGGCGATGCTGTCGGGGCCCGCCGCGGCGATCTGTTCCGGGGTGGGATAGTGTTGTAAGGTCTCCTCGATGGCCACCACCACCGGGTCCTCGGTGCTTTCGTAGGCCTGAACCTCCATCTTGGGTCGGTAGGTTCCCGGGTCGGCCATGGAATGGCCCCGGAAGCGGTAGGTCTCGAATTCGAGAAACTGCGGTCCCGTTCCTTCCCGGATGTGCCGCAACGCATCCTGCGTCGCCTGATAGACCGCCAGCACATCCATGCCGTTGACGCGCCGCGCCGGAATCCGGTAGCCGCAAGCGCGTTTGTACACCTCGGCCACGGCGGAATGGCGGTGGATCTCGGTGCCGATCTGATAGTGGTTGTTTTCACAGACGAAAAGGATGGGCAGCTTCCACAGCGCCGCCATGTTGAGCGATTCGTGGAAGGTGCCCTGATTGACCGCTCCATCGCCGAAGAAGCAGATCACCGCTTCCGGGAGTTCCCGCATGGCGACGGCGTAGGCGATGCCGAGCGTCACCGGATAGGTCTCGCCGACGATGGCGTATCCTCCCATGAAACGTCTCTCCCGGTCGAAGAGGTGCATGGAGCCCCCCATGCCGCGGCTGCATCCATCTCTCTTGCCGAAGAGTTCCGCCATCACCGCGTCGGGGGGGATGCCGCGCACCAGCGCATGGACATGTTCCCGGTAGGTGCTGACCACATAGTCGGAGGGTTCCGCGGCATGGAGAACGCCCACCGCCACTGCCTCCTCGCCGGGATAGAGATGGAGAAATCCCGCGATGTTGCCCTGGGTGTATTCCCGAGCCGCCCGTTCTTCGAAGGCGCGGGCCAGCAACATGTCGTAGAGCATGGAGACCTTGGTTTCGCGCTCCATGGTTTTCAATTCCCGCCTTCCGGCAGAAAGTCGTCGAGAGCGTCGAACAGGGGCGTCATGTACATGTAAGCGGGACCGCCGTGCATGATGACCGCCATGAAGCCGGCCTCCACGATTTCGTCGCGGGTGGCGCCCGCCGCCACCGCCTGCTGTACATGGAAAGCGATGCACCATTCGCACTGGGCCGCCACCGCAAGGCCCACATTGATCAGCTCCTTGGTTCTCAGGTCGAGAGCTTTTCCCGCCTCGGCCTTCTTGAGGAAACCGAGAAAGGCTTCCGTCTCCAGCGGATAGTCCTTCTCCAGCCGCTGGGTGATTCGGGCCACTTCCTGGAGTCTCTCTTTCATCTTGCTCATCGTCTGTTCCTCCGCGTCCGCGTGGTTACTTTCACAACCCCAACTCCGCCTCCTTGGCGAGGACCCGGCGGGTGGTGGCCAGCACCGTGTCCGGGTTGAGGCTCATGGAGTCGATGCCGATCTCCACCAAATAGTCGGCCATCTCCGGGTAGTCGGAGGGGGCCTGGCCGCACAGGCCCGAATGGCGGCCGTTGCGGCGGGCGCCTTCCACGGCCAGCCGGATCATCTGCTTGACACCGGGGTCCCGTTCGTCGAAGTCGAAGGAGACGATCTCCGAATCCCGATCCACGCCCAGGGTGAGCTGGGTGAGATCGTTGGAGCCGATGGAGAAGCCATCGAAGTGTTTGGCGAATTCGTCGATCAGGATCACATTGTTGGGGATCTCGCACATGACGTAGATCTCCAGGCCGTTCTCGCCCCGCTTCAGGCCGTTTTCCGCCATGACGGCCAGCACCTTCTCGGCCTCTGGAATGCGCCGGCAGAAAGGGATCATCAGCTTCACGTTGGTCAGACCCATGGTCTCGCGAACACGCTTCATGGCCGCACATTCCAGGGCGAAGCCGCCGGCATAGGCGGGATGGGTGTAACGGGCGGCGCCGCGAAAGCCGATCATGGGATTGTCTTCCTTGGGCTCGAAATCGCGGCCGCCGAGCAGGGTGGCGTATTCGTTGGTCTTGAAGTCGGACAGGCGTACCACCACCGGCTTGGGCCAGAAGGCGGCGGCGATGGTGCCCACGCCTTCCGAGAGCTTGCGCACGAAGTAGTCGCTGCCGTCGGCATAGCCCACGATCAGGCTCTCGATGGCGCGGCGTACCTCCGGATCGCGGATCCGCTCCGGATGGCGCAGGGCCATGGGATGGGCCTTGATGTATTCGTTGATGATGAATTCCAGGCGCGCCAGCCCCACGCCGTCGTTGGGCAGGAAGGACGTGGCGAAGGCCAGGTCGGGATTGCCCAGGTTGATCATGATCTTCGTGCGGGGACGAGGCAGGTCGGAGAGATCGGTTCGGATCACTTCCCATTCCAGCTCGCCACGGTACACCCGGCCCTCGTCGCCGCCGGCGCAGGAGACGGTGACCGTCTCGCCGTCGGGAACGGTCTCGGTGGCGTTGTCGGTGCCCACCACCGCGGGGATCCCCAGTTCCCGGGCCACGATGGCGGCATGGCAGGTGCGGCCGCCGCGGTTGGTGACGATGGCCGCGGCGGTCTTCATCACCGGCTCCCAGTCGGGGGTGGTGGTGTCGGCCACCAGCACCTCGCCGGGACGGAATTCGTGCAAATGGGCCACGTCGCGGACGTATCGGGCGCGCCCAGCGGCGATCTTGGTGCCAACGGCATAGCCTTGGGCAAGAACTTCGCTCTCCTCTTTCAGATGGTACTGCTCAAGAAGGGTACCTTGCTTTTGTGACTCCACCGTTTCGGGGCGGGCCTGGACCATGTACAGCTCGCCATCGAGACCGTCCTTGGCCCATTCCATGTCCATGGGCCTGTCGCGTCCGGCCTTGGCACTGTAGTGTTTCTCCACCTTGATCGCATAGTCGGCCAGGGTCAGCACGTCTTCGTCGCTGAGGCAGAAGCGGCGCCGGTCGGCTTCCGGCACCGGGACGTTGCGGGTCGTCTCCTTGCTGCCGCCCTCGGCGTAGATCATCTTGATCTTCTTGCTGCCCAGGTGCCGGCGCAGCACGGCCCGGTAGCCCTGTTCGAAGGTGGGCTTGTGCACGTAGAACTCGTCGGGCTCCACGGCGCCCTGCACCACGTTCTCGCCCAGGCCCCAGGCGCCGGTGATGAAGACCACGTCGCGAAAGCCGGTTTCCGTGTCCAGCGAGAACATTACGCCGGAGGCGGCCAGATCGGAGCGCACCATCTTCATGATGCCTACCGAAAGATAGACCTTGAAGTGGTCGAAGCCGTTGTCGATCCGGTAGTGGATGGCGCGATCGGTGAACAGGGACGCGAAGCAGCGTTTCACCGCGTCGAGCAGGTGTTCCTCGCCGCGGATGTTGAGATAGGTTTCCTGCTGGCCGGCGAAACTGGCGCTGGGCAGATCCTCGGCCGTGGCCGAGGAGCGCACGGCCACGCTCAGATCCTCGCCGTATTCGTTCCGCAGGCGGTGCCAGGCGGTACGGATTTCGTCCCGCAGCGTGGGTGGCAGAGGAGCGCCGTAGACGATGGCCCGGGCCTTCGCGCCCCGGCGGGCCAGATCGTCCACGTCGTCGGGGTCGAGGCCGTCGAGCGCCTCGTGCAGTTGGTCCCAGGCGCCGGCGGCGGTGAGCGTGTCCCGGTAGGCCTCCGCAGTGACGGCGAAGCCGTTCGGCACCTTCACCCCACGGGGTGTCAGTTCCCGGTACATTTCGCCGAGCGAGGCGTTCTTGCCGCCCACCAGCGGCACGTCGTCGATGCCGAGTTCTTCGAACCAGCGAATGTAGTGGCTCATGCGTTTTTCCCCTTGACTTTCGGTGCCGCTACGGGTCTCCAAAAGAACGGACCGGCAACGCTGCAGGCCGTTTTTTCAGCCATGTTAGTGAAACTGGGGACGCATCGCCAGATTGCAACTTTTTTGAAACAGGTTTCCAAGAAAAACATTTTGTCACCGCTCCGATTCTCATGTTCCAATGAAAGGATGCGCATCCATATCGTCGACATCACCATGTTCTACGCGCCGGCCAGCGGTGGCGTGCGCACCTATCTGGACGCCAAGCGAAAATGGCTGAAGGGAAGGGCGGAGATTCGTCACCATCTGCTGGTCCCGGGGGCTCGAAGAACGACGAGGGGGGAGACACGCTGGCTGCCCGCTCCGCCCCTTCCCCTTGGCAACGGCTACCGTTTTCCGCTGCGCGCCGGCCCCTGGATCGAGGAGCTGGTGGCGCTGAAGCCGGATCTCATCGAGGCGGAGGACCCCTATCTCCTACCCTGGGCGGCTTTGGAAGCGGGCCGCCGCCTTCGAGTGCCGGTGATCGGTTTCTACCACTCGGATCTGCCCCGCTTGGCCGGATCCCGGGCGGGTGACTGGAGCAACCGCTTGTTGAACCGCTACGTGGCCAATCTCTACCGCCGCTTCGACCTGGTGCTGGCGCCTTCGAGAGTCATGGCGGAAAAGCTTCACCGCCTGGGAGTGGAACAGGTCCGGATTCAGCCTCTGGGCGTGGATGTCCAGCAATTTCATCCGCGAAACCGGGATCCTCGTCTGAGGGAGGAACTGGGGCTCGACCCGGACACCCGGCTGCTGATCTTCGCCGGCCGCGGAGCCCGGGAAAAAAATCTGCCGATCCTGCTCGAGGCCATGAGGATTCTGGGCAAGGATTACCATCTTCATCTCGTGGGTTCTCATATGCCCCGCCACCTTCCCGAGAATGTGAGCCGCAGCGAGCGCTTTATGGATTCGCGGGCCGTGGCCGCGTGGTTGGCCAGCAGCGACGCGCTGATCCATGCAGGCGACAGGGAGACTTTCGGGCTGGTGGTGCTGGAAGCCATGGCCTGCGGTATTCCGGTGGTGGGCGTGGAGGCCGGTGCGGTGGCGGAGCTGGTGGCGCCCGGCACCGGGTTGCTGGCCCGACCCCGTTCGGCGCACTCGCTGGCGGAGGCGGTGCGCGCTCTGTTCGCCGACAGTTGGCGAGGGATGGGAGCGCGGGCGCGCCGCCATGTGGAACGCTGCTACTCCTGGGAGCGCGTCTTTCCCCAGCTCCTCGGCCATTATGCCGAGGTCACCGGCATCCCGCTTGCGACGGAAGTGGCCCATGGGTGAAAACGGCGCGTTCGCCATCGTGCTGCACGACGTGGCGCCGGCCACCTGGCCAGCCTACCAAGGGTTCGTCACCGAGCTGGACCGCCGTCACGGCCCGCCGCTCACGCTGCTGGTGGTGCCCGACTACCATCGGCAAGGGCGGTTGGACCGGTTTTCCGATTTTCTGGCGCTGCTGGAAGGGCGCTTGGAGCGGGGCGACGAGCTGGTGCTCCATGGGTACCATCACGACGACCCCGGACCCTTGCCGCTCTCTCCCCGCGCCTGGATCCGCAGGCGGATCATGACCCACGAGGGGGAGTTCGCCGCGCTTTCCGGCGCCGAGGCCCGGCGCCGGCTCGAACGCGGTATCGAGCTTTTCAGGCGGCAGGGATGGCCGCTGCGCGGCTTCGTTCCACCCGCCTGGATGCTCGGCGAGGAGGCCCGGTCCGCGCTGATGGAATCTCCCTTCCGCTATACCAGCAATCCGTCGGCCCTGCTGCAGCTTCCCGATTTCTCCCCGTGCGAAGCGCCCTCCCTGGTCTGGAGCGCGCGCAGCGGGTGGCGGAGGGGGCTCTCCCTTCTTTGGAATCGCCGGCGCCTGGAGCGCAATCGGCATGCTCCGCTGATCCGCTTGGGCATCCATCCGGTGGACATGCGCTTCCCCCTTTCGCGCGACTACTGGATGGAAACCATCGAGGCGTTGCTTTCATCGCGCCGGGCCACCACCAAATGGGAGTGGCTGGAGGGCATTCTTTGAAAGCCCGCTATCTGCTGCTGGTGGCGCTTGGACTGGCGCTCGGCGTCGGCATCCCATTGGTTCTGGGCGGCGAGGCGTTGCTGCGGGTGCTCGGCGAGGTGAACGGCGCGCATCTCCTCGGGATGCTGGCGCTCATCGTTCTGGCCTGGAATCTCAACGCTGGCCGGGTACGGCTGCTGGTGGGAGGACTCGACGGCCACCCTCTCAAGCAGCGCGAGGCGCTGGCCGTGGTGATGGCGACGGAATTCGCCATCTGCGCCACGCCGGGTGGCGCGGGAGGCCCACCCACCTACAGCTATCTATTGCGCCGCAAAGGAGTCGCCGCCACCCAGGGGCTGGCGCTCTATACCGTGGACCAGCTGCTGGACATGCTGTTTTTTCTCACGGCGCTGGCCGCCTTTCTTTTCTACGATCTTCTGGCGCCTTCCCAGCTGCATCTTGGCTGGCAGCTGTTATTGTTGGGCGGGCTGCTGATGTCGGGGCTGCTGTTGGTGTTCGCAGTGGTCCGCCGCTACCGGCGTCTGTTGCTCTTCACCGGCCGCTTGTTGCGTTGGTTGGGGGTGGGCAAAAGAGGGCGTCACCGGGTGATGCGGCGCCTTCTGGAATATCGGCGCGGGCTGCTCGAGGTTCGCAACTTCCCCGCCTGGCGCCTGTGGGGCCTCTATGCCCTCTGTACCGGCCACTGGCTGTTGCGCTACAGCGTTCTCTATCTGGCAGTGCGGGAGGTCGGTGGAGAGCTGGGCTGGATTCACACCTTCCTCGTGCAGATGCTCTCCCTCACCGCCGGCTACGCCACTTTCCTGCCCGGCGGCAGCGGCGGCGCGGAAGCCGGCGCTACCATGCTGCTCCTGCCCCATCTGGACCCTGCGCGGGCCGCCGGCGCCATTCTTCTGTGGCGCTTCGTCACCTTCTACTGGTATCTGCTCGCCGGCGCGCCGGTGTTCGCCCATCTGGCTGGAAGGCCGGTGTGGCGGCAGGTACGGCGAAGCCTGGCGGCGGCGCCGCGAGGAGGGGAGTGATTCCGCTTCGCCACATCGCGCTTTCATGCCGCCGGGATGGCGAAAGCGTGGTGGAAGAACGGCAGCAGCAGGGAGTCATTCCTTTCTCCGCTGAATGAGGGCATGGGTCAGCCGGTAGGTGTGACGGGCCACCATGAGCTCTTCGTCGGTGGGGATCACCCAGGCCGAGGGGTGCCAGTGTTTCGGACTGATGCGTCCTTTGCCGGTCACGTTGGCTTCGTTATCCAGCTTCAGTCCAAGCCAGCTCCCCAGGTCGCAGATCCGCTGGCGGATGCGGGGAGCGTTCTCGCCGATGCCGGCGGTGAACACCAGGGCATCCAGGCCCCCCAGCGCCGCGGCGAGGGAGCCGATGGCCCGGTGAACATGGTGGATGTAGTAGTCCACCGCCAGGCGGGCCGCCGGCTGGTGGCTGGCCAGCAGGGTGCGCATGTCGCCGCTGGTTCCCGACAGTCCCAGCAATCCCGATTCGAAATTGAGTCCATGGGCGATGGCCTCGACGCTCAGCCCCTGCTGTTGCAGATAGAGCACCGCTCCCGGATCCAGCGTTCCAGGGCGGGTGGCCATGGGAACGCCGTCAAGCGGCGTGAAGCTCATGGTGGTGGCCACGCTGCGCCGGCCGTGCAAGGCGCAGAGGCTGGAACCGCTGCCGAGATGCGCCACCACGACGCGCCCGTCGGCCCACTTTCCAAGGTGCTCGGGCAGCACTTCGGCGATGTACTCGTAGGAGAGGCCATGGAAGCCGTAGCGGCGGACGCCCATGTCCTGCCATCGATGGGGGATGGCGAAATAGCGCTCCACCGGCGGCATGTCGTGATGAAAAGCGGTGTCGAAACAGGCCACCTGTGGAATGGACGGGTAGTGGTGGGAGAGGGCGCGGATGGCGGCGAGATTGTGGGGGAGGTGAAGGGGCGCCAGGGGGATCAGCGCGTCGAGCTGTCGCAGGGTGCTCGAGTTGAGCAGCACCGGGCGGCTGAAGAGGTCGCCACCGTGCACCACGCGGTGTCCCGCACCGGCGATTCTCGGCCTGGAAGGGTGCTGTTCCAGCCAGCGCAACAGCTCGGCCATCGCCTGATGGTGGTCGGCCGCCTCCACCCGCCAGCTGCCCGTGTTGTCGTCCGGACAGAAGGCGAGTTCGAAGCGGGCGTCGGTTCCGATGTCGCGAATGGCTCCGCGGAAGCGCGCCTCCACGGCGGGCGAGCCGGCGTCGTAGAGCGCGAATTTGAGGCTGGAAGAGCCGGCGTTGACGACGAGGATGAGCGGTGTGTCCATCTTTGATCAATTGACCCCGATATTGCACCGGAATCCGGGATTTTCCCGGAAAGACTCGTTCGGCGCATCCCCGCCCCTCACCCCTTGGGGCTGGTGCGTAAAATAGCCGAAATCGGAGTGGTGGGGTGCCATGTTCGGGCTAGGGATAGTTGTCGTGCGGGCGTCGCGGTCCGTGAGCGGAGAAAGGCCGGTCCATCAGCTCATGGAGCGCCAGCAGCAGAAGCAGCAGCGCGAACAGACGGCGCAGCGCCGCTTCCGGCATGGCTAGCGCCAGTTGGGAACCCACGGCGATTCCGGCCAGGTCCCCCAGCGCCAGCCACGGCAGCAGGGGCCATTCCACCAGCGACTCGCGCACGTCTTCGACGACGCCCGTGAAGATGGCGGGCAGGCGGGCGTTCAGAGAGGAGCCCTGCGCCATCTGCTGGGGCATCCCGAGCCCCACCACGAAGAGAGGCGCGAGGACGGGGCCGCCGCTGACGCCCACCACGCCGGCCATGAAACCGGCGATCATTCCGGTGATCGCCATCCATGCATGGGGATGGGCCAGCGCCACGCCCGCGCCCCCGCCTGGATGGAAGAAGAGCGCCGCCGCGCCCGCCAACAGGATCAGCCCCAGCAGCCGTCGCAGCAAGCCGTCCGGCCAATGGACGGAAAATCGGGCGGCGAGGGGGGCGACCATGGCGGCGGGCAACCCGGTCCACAACAGGGTGCTCCACTGTACCTGCCCCGACACCCCATAGCGCAGTGCGCCCGCCAGCGAGGTCACGCCGGCCAGCGCCATTGCCGTTCCTCTGGCTCGGTGGCGGTCCAGGCCAAGCCATTCGCTGAGCAGGGGGATCACCAGAGTACCGCCTCCCAGGCTGGCCAATCCCCCGCCGAAACCGGCCACCAGTCCAACCGTCAACACCTTCCAGCGGGGCAGGGCGTGGAAAAGGGTGGTGCTCCACACGGTGGCCTCCTGAGCGGGAGTGGTGGGAATGGGCGCCGCTCAGGACTCCGTTTCCTGGCACTCGGTGGCGGCGGCGCGGATCACCATCACGTCGCAAGGGGCCGTGTGCACCACGCCGCACGCGGTGGAGCCCAGCATGGCGAAAGGGCCGTGACGGGCGTGGCTGGAGAGAACGATGAGATCGGCGCCCGCCTGCCGAGCGAAGAGGGTGATCTCATGTTTGGCCGAGTGGTCGGTGAAGCGCACCTCCAGGCCGGCCTCGTCCAGATTCCGGGCGCGCGCAAGCTGCCGCAGCTTCGTCTTCGCCTTTTCCAACAGATAGTGTTTGGGATCCCGATCTTCCGGCGCGATCCAGTCGTTGGGGATCTCCTCGGGAAAATAGTCGATGACGTGCAACAGCAGAAGCCGCGCGCCGTAGTGGCCGGCCAACTCGATGGCGCGGTCGAGCGCGGCGTCGCAGTGGATGGAGAACTCGGTGGGGCAGAGAATGAGACGATAGTTCTTCAAAGCACCTTCTCCCGCGGATTCATTCCAGCTTGGCGAGTATGGAATGGAGTATCTCCTCCTCCTTTTTCAACTCCTCCCGAAAATCGTGGTTCTCGGTGGCGGCGATCTCCAGGCGAAGATCGGAGAGGTAGGAGGTCAACGACTTCTTCAGGGTCTTCGCCTGATCGTCGGAAAGGTCGAGCGTGGTCATGTGGCGCTTCTCCTCTCTGGGTTGTTGCCTCTCTTTGCATGCTAGCCGATTTCCCCTTCTGTCGATTTGATTTGGATCTAAGGCGAAACGGAATTCAGAGGAAGGGTCGATGCCGGCGCCAGTGGCGGATCAGCAGATAGCCGAAGAGCATGCCGCCAAGGTGGGCGAAATGGGCCACGCCCGCCTCGGTGCCGGTGATGCCGGCCCAGAGCTCGATGCCTCCATAGAGCAGAACGAACCATTTGGCCTTGAGAACGACCGGCGGGAAGACCAGCAACAGCCGTTCGTCGGGGAAGGTGAGGCCGAAGGCCAGCAGCAATCCGAAAACGCCGCCGGAGGCGCCGATGGTGGGGTAGTACTGCCCGCTCAGGGCGGTCCAGACGAGTTGGGTCAGGCCCGCTCCGGCCACGCACACCAGGTAATAAAGCAGAAATGCGCGTGCTCCCCACAGCCGTTCCATGCGGCTGCCGAAGAGCCACAGCGCATACATGTTCAGCGCGATGTGCAGCAGGCTGCCGTGGAGGAAGCCGTAGCTCAGGAGCTGCCAGAGATGGAAGCGCCCCGAAAAGGCGCCCTGCGCGGCCGCTTCTTGGGACACGCCATGGATCGGCCAAAGCGCGAACGGGGCCAGGATCCCGGGGTTGGCCAGCTCCAGCAGGAACATGCCCACGTTGAGCAGCAACAGCAGCTGAACCATGGGCGTGGTCACGGATCGGTTTCCTCCACCTTCGCGGGGGTTGCAGCGGTCACAGGGCGATCCGATCGCCCGTTTCGGGCATCGCCACCCGGGCGTTGCCCAGCCGTTTCGCAAAGGCGTTCATCGCCTCCTCCTCGCCATGGACAAGCACGGTGAGGCCGGGTTCGCCGGTTTTGCGGTACCAGTCGTACAGCTCCTCGCAGTCGGCGTGCGCCGAAAATCCGCCGATGGTGTGGATAGCGGCCTCCACCGGAATCTCCTCGCCGAAGATCTTCACCGATTTTGCGCCGTCCACGATGCGGCGGGCCAGGGTGCCCCGGGCGGCATAACCGACGAAGACCACGGCGCACTCTTCGCGCCAGAGATTGTGCTTGAGATGGTGGCGCACCCGGCCGCCGGTGCACATGCCCGAGCCGGCCATGATCACGGCTCCTCCATGAACCTGGTTCAAGGCCATGGAATCCGCGGTGTCCCGGGTGAAGTGGAGGCCGGGCAGCCAGAACGGGTCCTCGCCGTTGCGGAACAGCTCGTAGGTCTCCTTGTCGAAACACTCCGGATGGCGCCGGAAGATCTCGGTGGCGGAGATGGCCATGGGAGAATCGAGAAAAACCTGCATGGAAGCGGGCAGGATGTCGCGTTCCACTCCTTCGCGCAGGAAATAGAGGATCTCCTGGGCGCGTTCCAGGGCGAAGGTGGGGATGATGACGTTCCCCCCTTTGCGGAAGGTGTCGAGAATGGCCCGGTAGAGTTCGTCGATGGAGGGGCGAAGCGCCTTGTGGCGGCGGTCGCCGTAGGTGGTCTCGATCACCACCGTGTCCACCTGGGGGGGAGTCGCCGGATTGCGCAGGATCACCCGGTGGTTGTAGCCCAGATCGCCGGAAAGAAGCAGGCGGTGGCGACGGCCGTTTTCTTCCAGTTCCAGCAGGATGCTGGCCGACCCGAGAATGTGGCCGGCGTCCAGGAAGGTGGCGTGGATGCCGTCGGCGAGCCGCATCCTTTCGTTGTAGCGGGCCGTGCCGTCGAAATAGTCCATGGTATCGAGCACGTCCAGCACCGTGTAGAGCGGCTCCACGGCCGGCAGCTCGTGCCTTTTTTTATGGTGATGGCGCCCATGACGCTCCAGCTTCTTCGATCGCCACTCGGCCTCTTTCTCCTGCAGGCTCGCGGCGTCGAGCAGAACCAGCTTGGCCAGTTCATGGCTGGCGGCGGTGGTGATGATCCTGCCGCGGAATCCTTGCCGGACCAGCAACGGAATGCGGCCGCAATGGTCGAGATGGGCGTGGGTCAGCAGCAGATAATCGATGGAGGCGGGATCGAAGCCGAAAGGACGCCGGTTCTCCTCGTCCAGCTCCCGTCCCCCTTGATACATGCCGCAATCCACCAGGATCCGCTTGCCGTTGCACTCCACCAGATGGCAGGAGCCGGTGACTTCGCGATCCGCGCCGTGAAACGATATCTCCATCCGCTTCTTCTCACTTCGTTGCCGGTGACGCACGGTTCACCATCATAGGCGGGCGCACAGGCGGATGCAAAAATGCGGAAAAAGCGCGGTGGCGTTCCAACATAAATTGCGCATAATACATATTATGTTAAATTACGGCGATGGAGCGCCCGAAATGGGCTCCTTTTGCTCCGGGTCAATGTCGCCAGGGTGTTTCGGCGTCATTCTCTACTTGCATTCGGGCCACTGGGACCCATGTGCAGAGGGTCTGCCAAACGGTTCCGGGCTAGCGCACAAGGAGTTTCGTCCATGCAGAGCGAGAAGAAGACGCAAGCGGAGATCGAAGAGCTGCTCTCCCGTCTGGAGGTGGATCCCGAGCGGGGGCTCGCCGCTTCAGAGGTGGAGGCCCGGCAGCAGCGATATGGACTGAATCGCATCGAGGCCAAGGAGAAGACTTGGTGGCAACGGCTGCTGGCCCGCTTCTGGGGTCCCATTCCCTGGATGATCGAGGTGGCGGCGATTCTTTCCGCTTCCGTCAAGCGGTGGGAAGATTTCGTCATCATTCTCGTCATGCTTCTGGTCAACGCCTTCGTCGATTTCTATCAGGAATCCAAGGCCCTCAACGCCATCGAGGTGCTCAAGAGCAAGCTGGCGCTGAAAAGCCTGGTATTGCGCGACGGGCAGTGGCTGGAGATCGACGCCGCCCAGCTCGTCCCCGGAGACATCGTCAAGCTGAAGATCGGCAACATCGTGCCTGCCGATCTAACGTTGATCGGCGGCGGCGACTTTCTGCAGATCGATCAGTCCGCCTTGACCGGCGAGTCGCTGCCCGTGGAGAAGACGGCGGGAGAAACCGCCTTCGCCAACACCGTCGTCAAACAAGGCGAGATGATCGGAGTGGTCACCGCCACCGGCTTGAACACCGAGTTCGGTAAAACGGTGGGCTTGGTGGCCAAGGCGGAGATGGCGGGACGCAGCCATTTCAAGCAGATGGTCATCAAGGTGGGCGATTTCCTCATTCTGCTGACGCTGGTGGTCATCGTGATTCTGGTGTTGCTGGGCATCTCCCGCCACGAGTCGGAAGTGGACCTCCTCATCTACGCGCTGGTGCTCACCATTTCGGCGATTCCGGTGGCGATGCCGGCGGTGCTCACCGTCACCATGGCCATCGGCGCGGTGGCCCTGGCCCGCAGGCAGGCGATCGTCAGCCGCCTCGACGCCATCGAGGAGCTGGCCGGCGTGGATGTCCTCTGCTCCGACAAGACGGGCACTCTCACCCAGAACCGCATGAGCCTGGCCGAGCCCTACGTCAGCCCGGAATTCGGTGAAGAGGCGCTGTTTCTCTACGCCGCGCTCGCCAGCCGTGAGGAGAACCGGGATCCCATCGAAGAACCCATCTTCGCCGAGCTGGACCGTCGAAGCTTGCGGGAACGCCTGAAGGAGTACCGGCTGCAAAAATTCGTTCCCTTCGATCCGGTGAGCAAATCTTCCCAGGCCCTGCTCGAAGATGCGCAGGGGCAACGGCTGGTCGCGGTGAAAGGGGCGCCGCAGGTGATCATCGAGATGTGCCAGGGCCCCGATTTCGACAAAGCCGCCGCTTATCAGCAGGTGGAGGATTTCGCCGACAAGGGTTTCCGTACCCTGGGTGTGGCGGTGCAGCGGGGAAAGAAAGAGGAACCCTTTCGTTTCGTCGGCCTCATTCCCCTCTTCGATCCTCCCAGGGAGGATTCTCGGGAGGTCATCGCCCACCTCAAAAAACAGGGCGTGGACGTCAAGATGGTCACAGGAGACAACCTCGCCGTGGCACGCTACATCGCCCGCCTGCTCGACATCGGCGAAAACATCGAAGACGTCCGGGAACTCAAGGGTCAAAGCACTGAAGAGTATCTGTTCCTGGCGCGGCTGGTCTCCAAGGCGCTGCTCAAGGTGGTCAACGCCGAACTGCCGGAAGACGCCGTGGAGCACCAGGCCGACGAAGTGGTGCGGCTGGTGCGCAAGGAGTTGAACAACCTCCCCCTTCCACCGGGTACCGTGCAGCGCCACGAGTCGGAGATCATCGCGGCCATCGAGGCGGCCAACGGCTTCGCCCAGGTCTATCCGGAGGACAAATATTTCATCGTCGACGAGCTGCAGAAGAAGGATCACATCGTCGGCATGACCGGAGACGGCGTCAACGACGCCCCCGCCCTAAAAAAGGCGGACGTGGGCATCGCCGTCGACAGCGCCACCGACGCCGCCCGGGCCGCCGCCGACATCGTGCTCACTGCCCCGGGCCTCGGCGTCATCCTGGAAGCCATCCAGCAGGCGCGCATCACCTTCGAGCGCATGCAGAGCTACACCATCTACCGCATCGCCGAGACCATCCGCATCATCTTCTTCATGGG
>JALSRN010000008.1 GCA_026984735.1 Sedimenticola sp.
GTTGCACCGCTCCCCGGGAAACCAGAAAAGAAGGGGGCCCCGAGGGGCACGAATCGCGGCGTCGACCGAACGATTGCAAGCCACCAGACAAAAGCCAGCATCGAAAAGGCCCGGCGTTAGGCCAGCGCCCTTTGCACCTCCTTCCAATCCACCTCCTTGGTGGTTTCCACCGCCACGGCCTCGCGCCGCTCGGCGGCGGACAAAGGCTGTCGCTTTTCCATCTGCCGCTCCAACACCGCCAGATCCGCCTCGGAGGCATCGCGGCCTTCGCGGCTGCGCTCCACCACCCGCTGGCGCAGCACCGCCTCCGGCGCCTCGAAGACCAGCAGGCGGAAAGCCGCTCCTTTTCTTGCCGCCAGCTCGCGAAAACGTCGGCGCCGCGCCGCCTCGAGAAAGGTGGCGTCCACCACCACGTCGTAGCCGGCCTCCAACAACAGTCCGGCCAGTTCTTCCAACCGGCCATAGGTCCGCTCCGTGGCCTCCGGGGTGTAGATGCCGCCCTCCACCGCCGAGCGGGAATCGGCCTGCGGAGAGAGGCCGAAGAGCCGCTTGCGCTCCAGGTCGGAGCGCAGATGGATCAGCCCCAAGCGCTCACGCATTTCCCGGCAGAAGTGGCTCTTGCCGCTGCCCGAGAGGCCATGGGTGATGCACAGCAGAGGCCGGTGGTTCCTCTGCAGGCAGCGCTCGGCATAACCGATGTAGCCGGCAAATTGCCTTCCCCTCTCTTCCGAGCCGCCCGCATCCTGAGAGAGGCGGATGGCCGCCACCTTGGCCCGCACCATGGCCCGGTAGGCCTTGTAGAACTCGAGCAGGGGCACCCCTTCGTAGTCTCCGATCTCCTCAAGGTAGAGGTTCAGGAAGCGCCACGCCAGCCGCTCCATGCCCCGCCGCTCCAGGTCCATCAATAGAAAGGCGATGTCGTTGACGGTGTCGATCCAGCGCAGCTCGGCATTGAACTCGATGCCGTCGAACACCATCACCTCGCCATCCACCAGCACGATGTTTCCCAGGTGCATGTCTCCGTGGCATTCACGGATCCACCCTTTCTCCTTGCGCGCCAGCAGGCGGGGGCGCAAGGCTTCGAAACGCTGCCGGGCGCGCTCCCACAGCGATCTCAGCCGTCCGGACCACTGTGGAAAGAGGCCGAGTTCCAGGATCTGGCCGAAGTTCTGATCGACATAGTGCCAGACCTTCTCCGGCGCTCCCCACTCCGTGTCGGCAGAAGCGGAAGAGAGCCCCTTGTGGAACGAGGCCACCCGCCGCGCCAGGGCGTCGACGTGGCGCGCCGCCAAAGGCATCCGGTCGAAGAGGCAGGCGCCATCGAAGCGGCGCATCTTCACCGCATACTCCACCACCTCTCCCTTTCCCTCCACATGAAGACCCTCTTCATCCCGGGCGATCGGCACCACCTCGAGATAGATCCCCGGCGCCATGCGGCTGTTCAGGCGCAGCTCCTCTTCGCAATAGAAGCGGCGTTTCTCCAAAGTGGAGAAGTCGAGAAAACCGAGATCCACCGCTTTTTTCACTTTGTAGGCGTACGCCCCCACCAGGAAGAGGTGGGAGATGTGCGTCTCCAGATGTTCCACCGAACTCGCCGGGAAAGGCCAGGCCCGGGGACTCAGCAAGGCTTCGAGCCACTCTTCCATCGCCACCTCTCCTCTTCCGATTGCGCCATATGCCGCGGCCTGTGTGGCATATGGCGCACTTCCTCGATTTCGTTCCACGCTCGAACAAGCGTAACTGTTTGATTCAAATGGACTCTCTCAACAGGCACGGGATTTGCCCGCAATAACGAGATTTCAACCCGAACCGGAGAGAGCGATCCATGAAAAGATTCCTGCTGGCACTTCCGCTTCTTCACGGCGCATTCTACGCCCTGGCCGCGGCGGCCGAAGAGGCGGAGGAGATGGCCCCCCTGGTCGTGGAAGGGGGCCGCGTCGCCGACGTGAGCGCCACCCAGGTCAAGTCGGCCGACCTGGCCGAGGCGCTGTTCAAGAATCTGCCCGGCGTCTCCCTCGTCCGCCGCAGCGGCATCGCCAACGACATCATCCTCCGCGGACAGAAAAAGGACAACATCAACATCCTGGTGGACGGCGCCAAGATCTACGGCGCCTGCCCCAACCGCATGGACCCGCCCACCTCCCACATCCTCACCAGCAACGTGGAGGCGGTGGACGTGGTGGAGGGGCCGTACGACGTGGAGAACTTCGGAACCCTCAGCGGCGCGGTCGAAGTCACCACGCGGGAACCGGAAGCCGGCCTGCACGGCAATCTCCAACTCAATCTGGGCCGTTGGAACTACCGCAAGGCGGTCGGCACCCTCAGTGGCGGCAACGACCGGGTACGGGCCCTGGCCACCTTCTCCCACGAAGAGAGCGACCCCTACGAAGATGGCGACGGCAACGACTTCATGGGTCAGATGAGGGCTTCCATGACATCCCCCATGACCCACTACAAGCCCGAATACCAAGACCTCAAGGCATACAAGAAACGCTCCTTCCTGGGCAAATTGATCTTTGACCTCACCACGGAGCAGCAACTGAAACTGAGCTACACCGCCAACCGCAGCGACGACATCCTCTATCCATCCACACCCATGGATGCGCTCTACGACGACTCCGACATCTGGACCCTGGACTACAGCGTCCGCGACCTGGGGCGCTGGTCCCGCCTGCTCGAGGTGAGCCTCTACTACTCCAGAGCCGACCACCCCATGTCCAACTTCTACCGCAACGCCTCCGGCCCCGGCTCGGCCAACCAAATGACCAACCACATGAAGAGCCGCATCGGCGGCTTTCGCCTGAAGAACGCCATGGAGATGGACGAAGCCAGCGAGCTGCGCTATGGAATCGACGCCAGCCGGCGCAACTGGGACGGCGTCTTCGAGGGCTCGGGCACCATGGCCGGCATCACCGGCATCAAAGGGATCGACGACGTGGATACCGACAACCTCGGTCTTTTCGTCGAGTACGAGCGCGACTTCGACCGCTTCAATCTCAAGCTGGGCGGCCGCTACGACGACACCCGCATCGAGCCCGGCACCGGCCCCCTGCCTCGCAACGACTACCACGGCGTCAGCGCCTTCGCTCTGGGCACCTGGCAGTGGAGCCAGACCACCCGGCTCTTCGGCGGCATCGGCCGTTCCCACCGCGTTCCCGACGCACGGGAGCTCTACTATCGCATGGCGCCGATGATGCCCGGCGGCATGCCCATGGTGGTGGGCAATCCCAATCTGGATCAGACATCCAATACCGAGGTCGATCTGGGCGTGAAAACCGACGCCGACAACCTCTCGCTCGACGCCAAGATCTTCTACAGCCGGCTGGGCGACTTCATCTTCTACAACGACAGCAAGATGATGTACCGCTTCGAAAACATGGACGCCACCCTGTGGGGCTTTTCGCTGAACGGCTCCTGGAACCTGAACGCCGACCTTTGGCTCGACTTCGGCATCGCCTATCAACGGGGCCGGAAGAAGGATCCGCTCAGCGGCCAGAGCGACACCGACATGCCCGAGATTCCGCCGCTCAAGGGCAACTTGGCGGTGAACTGGCAATATGCGCCCGGCGGCGTGGCCAAGGCGGAGGTGGTCGCTTCCGACGCCTGGACCCACTTCGACGCCGACAACGGCGAACAGCGCCTCTCCGGCTGGGGCACGGTCAATCTCAACGTCCGCCATCGGATCGGCGAACATCTCCGCCTCGTCGGCGGCATCGACAATCTGTTCGACAAGAGCTATGCGGTGAGCAACACCTACAAGGATCTAAGCCTCATCACCGCGGGCGGCGGCGAGGTGATGTTGCTCAACGAACCCGGGCGTTACTACTATCTGAACGCTTCCATCTCCTTTTGACCGCCTCCCAAGGCAACCCGCCCGGGCTTCGGCCCGGGCTTTTACCGCCTGATCCTTCAAGTCCCTTTTTTTGTCATCCCCGCGCCGGAAATCTCACAAGAGACCGTCGACCCTGGACCTTGGACCTCCGCCGCGCCATGCCCGGAACGACGCAAGGGATACCACCCTTCCCCCTCGTCATTCCCGCGAAGGCGGGAATCTCATAGCAGACCACCGACCCAGGATCCCCGACCTCACCCACGCTCCGCCCGGGATGACGTAAAGGATGTCATCCCCGCCTCTACCTCGTCATTCCCGCGAAGGCGGGAATCCAGGGGATCACGGTTTGTACAAAGAGAAAAATTTCCTCCACCCAAAGCAGCGAAGGGGGGAACGATTCGCAGAACAATATGAAAGGAGAACCGCCTGACGAGGAGACGAAAACGCTTTACTCTCTACCGCGCCCACCGTCTCGCGAATCGCCTCTTTAGAAGCAGTTGCTGCTGGCGGTCGGGTCGATGTTTTCAATGCTCATGCTGTTAAGTTCAACCTAACTTCAGTTCGGTTATGATAAAAAACGCCCAGGCAGTTGGAAGGAACAAGCACCTATCAATATCTTCTTGATCCTTCAATATTCCATGGACAATATCTCTCGGCATGCTATACTTTTATTTGGACCGTGATTTCTGGTCTGAATCGTTCATTGTCCACCACCTAATGTTTTGCCATGCTAGCTAGATGAATAATCGAAATCGCCAGAAAAAAGGAAGCTGCGTAGCTCCTTTTTGCACGATTGATTCTTGAATTAGAGGTGGATGATGATTTAACACGAAAACACTGGTTTTTTATATAATACGGAAACAGGAGAAGCGCCAATGAAAAAATTACAACTATTGTTTATAACGGTGTTTTTTACCCTTAGCGTTCATGCGGAATGGAAACTTGACAATGAAGATTCTCATGTAAATTTCATTTCCATAAAAAAATCCAGCATCGCTGAAATTCACGGATTTAAGTCTTTGTCGGGGTCCATCAATGGAAAAGAAGCGACAGTAAAAATTGATTTATCGAGCGTGGAGACCAACATTCCAATCAGAAACGAACGAATGAGGAACATTCTATTCAATGTCGATAGATATCCAACTGCATTGATAACAGCGAAAATCGATGGTTTTACATTGGACGAACTAAGAGCTGGACGCAAGATAGAAAAACAGCTAGAAATAAAACTTGAATTGCATGGTATGACGAAAAGCCTTTCGGCGAAAGTAAATATCGTAAAATTGCTGAACAATCAGGTTTTGGTGCATTCGATTTATCCGATAATCGTCAAGGCGTCTGACTATGGATTGGAGGAGGGCATAAAAAAATTGAAAAGCATCGCAAAACTTCCTTCAATCAGCACCGCGGTGCCCGTTACTTTCAGCTTGGTTTTCACCAAATAATGGAGCCTAGCAGCAACTGTGTTCTCGAAATCGGCTAATCAGCCTGAAGAACGCAATAAGGCTCACCACTTCGAAATACCGCATTGATGAGGGTCAGCAGCTTGCGCATGGCGGCAACCAAGGCGACTTTCTT
>JALSRN010000009.1 GCA_026984735.1 Sedimenticola sp.
GATCCAGGAGGCAACCTCCCATGATGGGCATGAACTTCACCATGATCCTCCCTCCCCTCCTCTCCCTGGCGTGCGGCATCGCCATCCTGATCTGGCCTCGCCTTCTCAACTATATCGTCGCCTTCTATCTCATTTTCTTCGGCCTGGCTGGTCTTATTCCGCTATTCTGAGATCGGTGGAGCCGCGCTGAATCCCCCTGAGTGCGTAGTGGTTCCCGTCGCTGTTCCCCTGATGATGAAGCGGTCATGACCGAGCGGGCGAAGAAGGCTCCGGGCTGGCACGCCGAACCTGCCGAAGCGGTGGTGCTGCGCCTGGAGACGGACCCGGCGAAAGGGCTCGCCGCCGAAGAGGCCGAACGCCGCCTACAGCGATACGGACCCAATCGGCTCCAGGCCCACAGGCGCGAACGGTGGTACCAGGTGCTGGCACGCCAATTCCTGGACGTGCTCATCGCCATCCTTCTCATCGCCGCCGTCATCTCTTTCGCCATCGGTGAAACGGGAGACGCCGTCACCATTCTCGCCATCGTGGTCCTCAACGGCATCCTCGGTTTCGTGCAGGAGTGGAAAGCCGAAAAGGCATTGGAAGCCCTGGCAAAGATGCTGACGCCCCGTTGCAAGGTGATCCGGGATGGTGGGGAGCGGGAGATTCCGGCGGCGCACCTCGTTCCAGGCGATATCGTGCTGCTGGAGATCGGCGATCGGGTGCCCGCCGATCTGCGCCTGCTGGAGGCGGTGAATCTAAAAGCCGACGAGTCGGCGCTCACGGGAGAGTCGATTCCAGTGCACAAGGATGTGCCCCCCGTCCGGGTCGATGCACCGCTGGCGAGCCGGCGATCGATGGTGTGGATGGGAACCAGCATCACCAACGGCCGCGGCCGGGGGGTCGTCGTCGCCACGGGCATGGAGACCGAGTTCGGCCGCATCGCCCGGTTGACCCAGAGCATCCGAGCCGAAGCCACGCCCTTGCAGAGAAAGCTCGCCGTGCTGGGCAAACAGCTGGGGTTCGTCTCGGTGGGCATCTCCGTGGTGGTGGCCGTGGCTGGGTGGTTGCTGGGCAAGCCTCTGGCGGAGATGTTCCTCACCGGCGTCTCCCTGGCCGTGGCCGTGGTGCCCGAGGGATTGCCGGCCGTGGTCACCATCACCCTGGCGCTCGGCGTGCGTGCGATGGTGCGGCGGCGCGCGCTGTTGCGCCGCTTGCAGGCCGCCGAGGCGCTGGGCGCCGCCACCGTCATCTGTACCGACAAGACCGGCACCCTCACCCAGAACCAGATGACGGTGCGTCGTATCTGGCTGCCCGCGGGTGAGGTGGAGGTGACGGGCGGCGGCTACGATCCCGCCGGCCATTTCGAGGTTGATGGAGAGAAATTGGACTACCGGCGGCGACCCGATCTGCTGTCGCTGCTCGAAGCCGGCCTGGTCTGCAACCACGCCGCACTCCACCGCGACGAGGAGGGTTGGCACGAGCGTGGCGAACCCACCGAGGCGGCCCTGGTGGTGGCCGCCTATAAGGCCTGGCTGTCGCCTCCCGTGGAGGAGCAGACGCTCACCGAGTTCTCGTTCAACTCCATGCGCAAGCGCATGACCGTGATCCGTCGGAAGCCCGATGGGCGGATGGCCTATGTCAAGGGCGCGCCCGAAGTGATTCTCGAGCGCTGCACCCATCTGCTCGATGGAAGCCGGGTTCGTCCCCTCACCGAGGAGGACCGCCGGGCGTTCGAACGGGCCTATCTGGGCATGGCCGAAAACGGCCTGCGCACGCTGGCGCTGGCCCGGCGCAAACTGCCCGAAAAGTTGCCGTTGGACGAGGATGCCGTGGAACGGTCGCTGGTGCTTCTGGGCGCCGTGGGGATCATCGATCCCCCCCGCCCCGAAGTTCCGGCCGCCATCCATACCGCCCGGCAAGCCGGCATCCGGGTGGTCATGATCACCGGCGACGCGGCGCCCACGGCCCTGGCCATCGCCCGGCGCATCGGGCTGCGCGCCACCCGCGCCGTCACCGGCGAGGAGCTGAACCGACTGGATGACGAGGCCCTGTTGCGGCTGCTCGATGGCGAGGTGCTCTTCGCCCGCACCACACCGGAACATAAATTGCGCATCGTCAGCCTGTTGCAAAAATTGGGCGAGGTGGTGGCGATGACCGGTGACGGCGTCAACGACGCCCCCGCCCTCAAGAAAGCGGACATCGGCATCGCCATGGGACGCCGTGGCACCGATGTGGCGAGAGGCGCGGCGGACATGGTGCTCACCGACGACAATTTCGCCTCCATCGTCGGCGCGGTGGAGGAAGGGCGGCGCCAATACGACAACGTGCAGAAGTTCGTGCGGTATCTTCTCTCCTCCAATACCGGCGAGGTGATCGCCATCTTCGCCAACATCCTGCTCGGCGGCCCGCTCATCCTTCTGCCGGTGCAGATTCTCTGGATGAACCTGGTCACCGACGGCATGACCGCCGTGGCTCTCGGTCTGGAACCGGTGGAAGAAGGGGTGATGCAACGTCCGCCCCGTGCCGCCATGGAGCCGGTTCTGGATCGGATCGGCGCTCTGGTCATTCTCGCGGTGGGCGGCTATATCGGAGGCGCCACCCTGTGGATCTTCCACCACTATCTGGCGAGCGGCGACAGAGATGCCGAGGTGCTGGCCCAGACGGTGGCTTTCACCGCCATCATCCTTCTGGAGAAGATGAACGTGTTCAACTTCCGCTCCTTGCGCGCGCCCATGCCGGTGATCGGCTTTTTCACCAATCCCTGGGTGTTGGGGGCATGGGCTCTCACCATCGGCCTGCAAGTGTGCGCCGTCTATCTCCCGTTTCTGCAACGGCTCCTGCACACCACTCCTCTCGGCTGGAGCGACTGGGGAGTGATCCTGTTGGTGGCCTTTCCCGTGTTTCTGGGCGGCGAAGCGTGGAAGTGGGTTCACTGGAAACGCGGCACCCGCCGCTGAGGCCGTCCGGTTCGGCTCTTCGTGTTTCGGCGACGGAAATCAGACCACTTTGATGGCCATGTCCTCCAGCGTGTTGGCCGCCACATGGATGCGGCGGGCGATCTCTTTGAGCTGCATGAGCATGTCCCGCTGATGAAGCAGTTGCTTGCACTCCAGCTTGGGGTCGAGCGCGGCGGCCGCGCGGGCGCACTGGGCCACCACCTCGTCGTATAGATCGCGGATGCGGTCGATCTCCTCTCCCATGTGAGCGAGTGGCGTTTTGCCGAGCTGGGCCAGCCCGTCCTCCAAGGTCCTGGCCATCTCGCGCAACAGGCTGACGATGGGCTCGTGTCCCATGAGCGCGGGGGCCCGATAGACCCGCACCTCGATCTGGAAATGCTTAACGCTCAACGCGATCCAGTCGAGCTGGGTGATCATGCGGTAGATGGACTCCTTGTCGTAGGGGGTGATGAAGACGTCCAGCAGCTCCTTCATGTTGCGATCCTTCAACTTTCGTGCCCGCTGCGCCCCTTCGACGATGGCGTCCAGGGTTTGCTCTTCCCCTTCCATGCAGAGGCGGTAGAGCAGCTCCACAACTTTACGCGCCTCGCGCGCCTGCTCCAGCATGGCGGCGTCGAAATCCACCTCTTTCGGCAGAAGAAAGTTACGGATGAACCCCATGATTCAGCTCCTCAGCGCCAGATAGATGAAGGCATACAGGTATCCCAGCAGACCGGAGACCGGTAGATTGAGCCACCAGCCCGCGAAGATTCCCCCCACGGTGCGCCAACGGACGTGTCCTGGTTTTTCCGCTGCGCCGTTGCCCACCAGAGTGGCCGTGACCACCTGCGTGGTGGAGGTGGGGGCGCCGATGGTGGTGGCCAGGCTGTTGACCAGCGCCGCCCCCGTCTGGTTGGCCACCGCATGGATGACGCGCAGCCGGTAGATGCCGAATCCCAGGGTACGGATGATGCGCCAGCCGCCGAACAGGGTGCCCAGGGTGATGGCAGAGGCGCAGAGCACCACCGCCCAGTCGGGCACCTGAAAATGGCGGCTGTGGCCGCCGGCCAGCAGCATCATGCCGATGACGGCCATGCCTTTTTGAGCGTCGTTGGCGCCGTGGGAGAAGCCCAGCCAGGCCACGCTCAGGTATTGGGAGAGGACGAAGAAGCGGCTCACCCGCTGCCGAAAATATCGAAAGACCCGAAGGATGAGCCGCATCAACAGGAAACCGGCCAAGAAGCCCAGCAGCGGCGAGAAGAGCAGTCCCGCCACCACCTTGGCCGCGCCCGTCAGCTCTCCCCCGGCGAGCGCCTGGACGCCCCAGTTGATGTGCTGGGAACCGATGGCGTGCAATCCGGCGCCGATGAGGCCGCCGGCGAGCGAATTGGAGGAGGAGGAGGGGTAGCCCAGCCACCAGGTGATGAGGTTGTAGCTCACCGCCGCCAGCAGAGCGGAGATCACAACGGCCTCGCCTTCCATGGCGGTGGCCTTCTGGATCTCCACGAAAGTTCCCACGGTGTCGGCGACCGCCAGCCCCACCGTGAACGGGGCGATGAAGGTGAAGAAGGTGACGACGCCGATGGCCGCCGCCGGGCGCATGGCGCGCGACGCGATGGCGGTGGCCACCATGTCGGCCGCGTCGTGAAAGCCGTTGGTGAAGTCGAAAAGTGCGACGACCACCACCACCAGGATCAGGGCAAGATCGAGTTGCTCCATTCGCCTCTTCAGCAGATCCTGGGCGGGGGATCCTCTTCCAGTTCCTCGATCAGGCCGCGCGGCGTGCGCACCGCCACCCGCCCTGCGTAATAGAGGCGGCGTCAGGCCCTCCGAACCAGTAGCGGCCGGTTCTGAAAGACGCCGCCGGACAGCTCGACCACAACAATGTGCCGGCTCTTCCGCCTCTGCCCGCCAGCCTCGAGATGGTATGCGCGAGGGTAACATGGAAATCGGCAGCTTGCAGTCGGGCGGGACGAGAGCCGACGCTC
>JALSRN010000010.1 GCA_026984735.1 Sedimenticola sp.
CTGAAGAGCGCGGTCAAACCACCGCGGAACCGTAGCCCTTGCTCCAGGGTACCGGTCCCGATAACGCCAGGACGTCGCCGTCTTCGAGCCGATGGAAGCCTTCGATGTTTCCCCCGCTCATGATGTTGCGGCCGTTGAGAAGCGCCACATGGATTTCCGGCAGAGGAATGGCCAGTCTCTTCACCGCGTCCTCCACCCGGCTCTCCCGGGGCAGCTCCAACTTGCGGGGACCGTAGCGGCGCAGGCTGTTGAAGAGTCGAACTTCGATTTCCACGATACGAACTTTCTCGATCGGACGGACCCGGCGATTCAACCACCGCCCCGCTGAAAATGGAGATGGAACCGCTGCAGAAACCGGCAACGTTGCGTTTCCGGCAAATCGCCCAAATCGATCTCCACCCGGGTGACCGGCAGTTGCAGGGTTCCCAGGCGGCGCGGCGGCCTCGCCTGGAAATGGATGCGAACATCGCCTTCCGCAAGGTGGATGCGGAATTCATCACCGGAAGATTCGAACGGAGCTCCCTCGGCAAGCTTCCTGGCGCCGCGCAGGAACTCCTCGACCGTAAGCCCCATCTCCTTGACGAGCTTGCGACTGGCTATGATACACCTCGATTCTTCCCGGTTTCCGCTCCTTTTCGAACGAAAGGGAACGGGACCGCTCATCCTCCCGCCACGGCCGGCCAGACGGCCAGCACGTCGCCGGCCGTCAGGGGCCGATGGCGTTGGGAGGGGGGAACGAAATAGCCGTTCACCAGCACCAGGTGGACTTGCGCCATCGGCACCCCCATCCCCTCCAGAAGCTGCACCGGCGTGGTTCCCTCTTCCACCTCCAGTGTAACCGCATGCCCTTGCGCATGAGCGGGCAGATGTTCCATGAGCGAGGCGTACAGCTTCAACGTCACCGAATGCTTCATTTGCCCAGAGTGGCGAGCCAAGCTTCCATGAAGCGGGCGGGATCGGCCAGAAGACGCGATTTCCACTCGCCCAGGGAACGACGGCTTTCGATGAGCCCCCGCAGCGCCCCGATGTGGTCCGTCAAACCAAGGGTGATGGCGCCGATGAGACGGTCGCCCTGAAACTGCAGCTTCACATAGCGATAGGCGCTTTCGTCCAGCAGCGCGGCCGTGTCGCCGTCCGGGACACCCTGCCATCGGCCATAGGAGGAGGCGATCAGCCCCAGGGTGTCGAGCACGTTCATGTCCATGGCCCCTCCATAGGCGACCTCCCGGCCGACCATGTTGTGGGCCGCGACCCGGCCGGTTTCCACCGCCACCGGCTGGATGGCGTGAATCCCGTGGCCACCGTCCCAATCGACACCTTCGCAGACGTCGCCGGCCGCGAACACTCCTTCGATCGTGCTCCTCTGGTGGGCGTCCACCAGGATCCCCTTTCCAAGTCCGATGCCGCTGTCGGCGAGGAAATCGGTGGCCGGGCGGACGCCGGTGGCCACCACCACCAGATCGGCCTGCAGCGAAGGTCCGGGTTCGCATTCCAGGTGCAAGCCTTCACCGCTCTTCTGCACGGACGAAATGCGGGTGGAGGTCCGCACCTCGATACCCTGTTCGACGCACCACCGTTTGATGAGTCCGCCAGCCGTCTGATCCATCATCCTCGGAACCATCCGGTCTTCCGCCTCCACCACGGTGAGGCGGACCTTGCGCGCCACCAACGCCTCCATGATGATGCAGCCGATGAATCCGGCCCCCATGAGCACCACCCGGGCGCCGGGGCGGGCCAGTTCCATGATTCCGCGCGCGTCGGCGAGGGTCCAGCAGTGGTGGACGCCGGGGAGATCGAGGCCGGGAACCGGCGGATCCACTGGAACCGAACCGCTGGCAATTAGCAGACGGTCGTAGGAGATCTCGGTTCCACCGTCCAGAGTCACCGACCGGTCGGTCGGACGCAGCGCTGTCACCCGCGCCGCCCGGCGGGCGATACCGAGCCGGTCGAAATGATCGGGCGCGTGCCGCAGCCAGGTGCCCTCCTCTGCAATCTGGCCGGCCAGCAGATAGGGAATGGCCATGCGGGAGTAGGCGGGCTCCGGCTCGCCGCCGACGAGGACGATGTCGGCGTGCTTGTCCAGCGACCGGATCGTCTCCGCGGCCAGCACTCCCGCGGGGCCGGCTCCGACAATAACGTGCTTCATCTCAAAGCTCCAACCGTTCCAGCGTTTCCGGTGTGGGAACGCCCTCGGGCGTCCAGCCCCGCAAGCTGTAGTATTCCGGAAGCATCTCGTCAAGCCGGTTCACCATCCCTTTGGCGGGGCCGGTGGGCGCCGGTTCGCTGACCAACCGCTTGGGGAGCCGGTCCTGGGAGCCGTCGATGCCCGCCGCCAGGTTGAAACGACGCTCGAGATTCCAGATGCGCTCTCCCATCTCCATGAGTTTGTCGAGACTCCAGTCGCCTTCACAGGCCGCATCGATCTGCGGCTGGATGTCCTCCAGACTCCAGGCGAAAGTGCTGAACAGGCAGAGGCCGGAGGAGTCCACCGCGGCGGTCACATCCTGGAAAGCCTTCACCAACGCCGGCTTGCCCTCGGTGGTATGGGGGTCGGTCTTCTCCGGAATGCCCAACACTTCGGAAGAGACGGTATAGCTGCGAAGATGGCAGGCGCCCCGGTTGCTGGTGGCGTAGGTGAGACCCATTCCCTGAATGCCGCGTGGATCGTAGGCGGGGAACTCCTGTCCTTTCACCGACATGGAGAGATCGGGATGGCCATATTTCTCGCAGAGCAGCTTGGACCCCAGTCCAAGGTCCTTGCCGAAACCTTCTCCATTGGCCACCGCTTCGACCATGGTGGTGAGCGCCTCGGCCGAACCGAACCGGAGCGGCAAGCCGCCGGTCTGTTCGTCGGTGATGGCGCCGATTTCATAGAGTTCCATGGCGGCCGCGAGGGTCGCGCCGAAAGAGATGGGGTCGATGCCGTGCTCGTTGCAGATGAAATTGGCGTAGGTCATCGCATCCAGATCGTCCACGCCGCAATCGGGCCCCATGGACCAGGCGTTCTCGTATTCCAGTCCGCCGGAAGCCCCCCAATACTCCGGCTTGTTGATCACGGTGTAGTGCTGCTTGTCGATGCGGGCGATCCGCCCGCAGGCGATGGTGCAGCCGAAGCAGGCCTGGTTGCGCACCAGGTTGGGCTTGCCTTCGCTTCCGCGGGGTTCGTGCATGGCCTCGCCGGACACCTTGTCGGCCGATTCGAACTGGACATCCCGGGCGTTCCGCGTGGGCAGCGCGCCCAGTTCGTTGATGATGTTCATCAGCACCTGGGTGCCGTAGGTGGGCAACCCCTGGCCGGTTACCGCGTTCTCGGCGAGAATCCGCTTCTTCTCTCCCACCACCTGGAAGAAACGCTCCGGATCGGCCACCTGGGTGCCTTTGGTGCCGTGCACGGCGATGGCCTTGAGATTCTTCGACCCCATCACCGCGCCCACTCCCGAACGGCCCGCCGCCCGGTGGAGGTCGTTGACCACGCATGCGTAACGAACGAGATTCTCGCCGGCGCGGCCGATGGAGGAGATGCGCAGTTGCGGCTCCTGATGCCGCTCGTGAAGCGCTTTCTCCGTCTCCCAAGTGCCTTTCCCCCACAGCTCGCCTGCCGGCAGAAGACGGGCCTCATCGTCGATGACGAGCAGATAGACCGGCTGCTCCGCACGCCCTTCGAAGATGATCATGTCCCAGCCCGCGAACTTGAGTTCGGCACCGAAATAGCCGCCGGAATTGGAGCAGGCGATGGCTCCGGTGAGCGCGCCTTTGGTGATCACCGAATAGCGCGCACCGGTGGAGGCGGGCGTGCCGGTGAGCGGCCCGGTGGCGAAGATCAGCTTGTTTTCCGGCGAAAGGGGATCCACCCGCGGGTCCACCTCTTCCACGAAATATTTGGTCGCCAATCCCCTTTGGCCCAAATAGCGGTCGGCCCATTCCATGTTGAGCGGCTCCGCCGTGCAGGTGCCGGCGGTGAGATCGACGCGAAGAACCTTTTTTTGCCATCCCATTTTCTTTTCCTCCTCTTGTCTCTATTGGGCACTGGCCAGATTGTCGGTGCGTTCCGCCCACTGGCGCATCTTCTCGTAGCCGGGCCAATCGCCGTCCACGAAGGTGATGGCCCCCGTGGGACAGGCTCTGGCGCAGGCGGGGTCGCCGCCGCACAGATCGCATTTCATCACCTTGCCGCGGGCGTGGTCGTAATTGACGGTGCCGAAAGGACAAGCGATGGTGCACACCTTGCATCCCACGCAGAGGTTCTCCACCACCTCTTTGGCCCCGGTTTCCGCATTGATCTGGATGGCCTCCACCGGGCAGGCGTTCTTGCACCAGGCGTCCGCGCATTGAGTGCAGGTGTATGGGACGAAACGCCCTTCCTGATGAAAGGCGAAGATCTTGATTCGGGAGTGCGCCGGATTGAAATGCCCCTCATACTCCCATGAACAGGCCATCTCGCACTGCAGACAGCCGGTGCATTTTTCCGGATCCAGTGTCAAAGATCGGTACATGTCGTTCTCCTCGTCTTGTCCATTTACATCCGTTTCCCCGGAAAGGGACGGACGGTTCACTCTTCTCGACCGCTTGCAACGGGTTCGCTCTTTCGGACCAAATGCTCGCCCACCAGCGCCACCAGGCTGACGATCTCGCCATTCAGGCCCATTTCATCCTTTCCTTTGATGAAGTTGAGGCGGCAGCTGCCGCACGCCATCACCACCATCTCCGCCTCGGTGCTTTCCACTTCCTGCTTCTTGATTTCGAAGGCCGCACGCCTCAAGGGGACGGTGCGGTTGATCACGAACAGGCCCGCTCCGCCGCCGCAGCACCAGTTGAGCAGGCCGTGGTTGGGCATCTCCCGCAGGTCGGCGCCCAGTTTTCGCAACACCGCGCGCGGCTCGTCGAGCACGCCGGAGTGCCGTCCCACCTTGCAGGGATCGTGGTAGGTCGCCACTTTCCCGTTCAAAGCCTCGTCCAGCTCGAGCTCTCCTTGCTGCACGAGCAGCCCGAGAAATTCGGAAATGGCATAGACATCGAAGGGAAGGGGCTTGCCGTAGAGATCGGCTCCCTCCCAACGCAGGGCGGGATAAGCGTGACCGCATTCAGGCACGATCACGGCCTTGGCGCCTATGGCAACGGCCTCTTCGATCACTCGCAGAGTCGCTTTCCGCTGAACCTCTCCACAGCCGGCGAGGTAGCCGAAGTTGGCCCCTTCGTAGGCGTTGCTTCGAAAAGTCCAATCGACGCCCAAGCGGTTGAACAGCTTCACCGTGGAGGCCAATTGATCGTTGAACAGCAAGAGATCGACCACGGAAGTGAGCACCAAGTAGTCGGCCCTCTCCTTGTCCAGAGGCGCCTCGAGCCCTTGCGCGGCGAGTCGCTCCAATGCCTTTCTGAGATGCTCCGCGCCGGCGCCGAAGACGGTGCCCCGACTGCCCTGCTCTTGCTCCACCGCCGCCAGGTCGTCCGGGATCAGTCCCGCATTGGCCAGCGCGTGCCTGGTGGTCGTCACCAGGCCGGCCACATTGATTCCCATGGGACAGATGAGGGTGCATCGGCCGCAGGTGGTGCAAGAATCGAAGACCAGCTCCTGGGCTTCCATCAGGTCGTCGATGGTGATCTCCCGTGTCACAAGACGATAGAGCCAACGAAACGGGCCGATCTCCCGGCGATAGACCCGCCTGGCCAATTCGAACTTCCGGGCGGGCGTATAGCGTGGATCGCCGGTGCCCACGCGGAAATGACAAGCTTCCGCACAGAGCCCGCAGTGCATGCAGGATTCCAGATCGCCCGCCTGTTCCGCTTTGATGTTCTGGTGGAAGATCTCCTTGGCCAGCGCCACCCGCTTTTCGTCGGGAAGATCCACATGCTCGGCGCGCTCGCCCAGATGAGCGATCTGGCCGAGAAACTGGTGGAAGATCTCCATGTTCACGGCCATCAGATGTTCACTCCCTTGCGGTGATAGACGGCGCCGGTGAATCCGCGGCTGAAGGGAAAAGTGAGCGCGTGCATCAAGCTGCTGAAGGGGAAATAGATCAGCAGCAACTCCGCCAGGAAGAGATGGAGCAGCCGCAGGCTCTCATGGGAACGCCACAGGGCGAAACAGCCGGTGAGCATCACCAGAAACACCAGCCAGGAAGCCAAGTGGTCTCCCGTGGAGGAGATAAAGCGGGTCACCGGGTCCATCAGTCGGAACAGCGCCAGAAACAGCAATCCACCCAGCGCCAGCTCCGCCGCCACCTCGAACGCCCAGTGGGGTAAAGCCGGCCAACTGAACCCGGTCACGCGCTGGGAGAGGAACTCCACATGGGGCGCGGCGAAAAAGAGCAGCGCCAGCAATCCCACATGGAAGGCGTATCCAGCCCAAAAGCGGACGCGGGAGACCTTTCTGAATTCGGGGTAGGGAAGAAAACGGCGAAAAATGGTGGCCAGGGCGCCGCCCGGAGCATTACGCGGCTTGGCGAGACTCTTGGGACGTCCCTTGAAGAGGATGACCAACAGCCTCCAGAGCGCGACCACCAGGAAAAACCAGGCGGAAAAAAGCCACAAGGGACCGTCGATGAGTTGAGCGATCATGTGCCCGCCTCCCGCTCCGGAACGCCGATCTTTCTCGCCTCGCCGAAGCGGCGTCGAACCTCTTCTTCGGAGAGCACTCTTCCTTTTTTCTCCTCTTCGTCCGCCCATTCTCGGTGATGGTGACGGGCCCAGGAGTACTCGACGTAGCCCCCTTTCATTCCGTCCATCGCGCCTTTGGTGGCGATCCCCATGTAGATGTGCGCCATGATCGTCGCCAGAAGCAGGACCGCTCCCAGGGTGTGGATCAGATGCGCTCCCTCCATCAGCAGCCGCCCCTGCCCGAAGTTGGGGAACAGCAGCACCAAACCGGAAGCGCAGATGAGCAGCCCCACGGCGATCAGCAGCCAGAAGAGCATCTTCTCGCCCATGTTGAAAAAGCCTGCCGGTGGAGAGTCGCCGCCCAACAGCCCTCCGAGACGGATCAACCAACGGAGATCGCCGCGGGAATAGAGATTGCGTCTCCAGAAGCGTTGCAGAAAGAGGAGCAGGGAAACGAGAAACAGGGGGCCGAACAGGTTGTGCCCCTCCTTGCTGGCCGACGCCATGGCGGAAAAGGACTCTTTGCCCACAAGCGGGATGAGCAGCGGGCGGCCGTAGAGAATGGTCAAGCCGGTGACACCGAGAAAAAGAAAGATGGCGGCCATGAACCAGTGAAGCGTGCGTTCATAGGCGACGAACCTGAGCAGTCGCTTGCCGGTTTCTCGAGGATCGGGGACGCGGCGGCCGACCGCCAGATAGAGCAACAGCAACAGGACGGCCACCGTTCCCAGAACGATGGCGGAGATGGGAATGAGCATGCGGTGGCGATAGAGCCTCCACTCCTGGCCCTTGTCGTTGATGAGGACGGAGGTGTCCACCCCCTTCACCTGGGTGGTCACCGGGCCGATCGCTCCCTTCTCCGCCAGCGACCGCAGCTCGGGCGCGCGCCGGCGCACGAACCGCCACAGGTCGGTGCCGGGGTCGTCCACCTTCGCGGACGGCTTGTCGTGCGATGGGGCGGCCGCAGGCAGATCGGCGACGAGGAGCGCCAGGCCGGCAAGAAGAACCCAGCAAATCCATCCGCTCCTCGTGACCCTACGGCATGGGGGCGGCCGAAAGCTCATCGATGCCCCTTTCTCGTCTCGGTGCCTGTGCCGGAATCTGGAGCGCGGAAATTGGCCCGTTGAAGCCGGGCTCCCCACTCCAGGGAGGCGGCCGCCCGGTTCACCACCCTTTTCCGATAAATGTCCGAGATGACCCCGGCGTCGCCGGCGAGCAGGGCCTTGGTGGCGCACATCTCGGCGCACAGAGGAAGCTTCCCTTCCGCCAGTCGGTTGGAGCCGTACTTGCGATACTCCTCGGCACTGCCGTCCGGTTCCGGCCCGCCGGCGCAGAAGGTGCACTTGTCCATCTTGCCGCGGGTACCGAAGGCGCCATCCTGGGGAAACTGGGGCGCGCCGAAGGGACAGGCATAGAAGCAGTAGCCACAGCCGATGCAGATGTCCTTGTCGTGAAGAACCACGCCGTCGTCGGTGGTATAGAAGCAATCCACCGGACAGACCGCGGCGCAAGGAGCGTCGGAACAGTGCATGCACGCCACCGACAAGGAGCGCTCCCCGTGCACGCCGTCCTTGATGGTGACCACCCGTCGGCGGTTGATTCCCCAGGGAACCTCGTTTTCGTTCTTGCAGGCGGTGACGCAGCCGTTGCATTCGATGCAACGGGCCGCGTCACAATAGAATTTCATTCTGGCCATGGTAGTGCTCCTGTCATGCCTTGCTGATCTTGCAGAGGGTGACCTTGGTCTCCTGCATCTGGGTCACCGAGTCGTAGCCATAGGTCATGGCGGTGTTGGCCGCTTCGCCGAGAATGTAAGGGTCCGCCCCCTTGGGATACTTTTCCCGCAGATCCCGGCCTTCGAAGTGGCCGCCGAAATGGAAGGGCATGAACACCACGCCGGCCGCAACCCGCCGGGTGACCATGGCCTTCACTTTGACCCTGGCTCCTTCGGCCCCTTCCAGCCAGATATCGTCTCCATCCCGGATGCCGTGGTCGTTGGCGTCCCTGGGGTTGATCTCGGCGAACATGTGCTGCTGCAGCTCGGCCAGCCAGGGGTTGGAGCGGGTCTCGTCCCCTCCCCCTTCATACTCCACCAGTCGCCCCGAAGTGAGGATGAGCGGATACTCCTTCGAATAGTCCTTCGCCTGGATGGAGGCGTAACGGGTGGGCAGCCGGTAGAAGGACTTGCGGTCCTCGTAGGTGGCGTATTTGTCCAGCAGATCCCGCCGGTTGGTGTAGAGGGGCTCGCGATGGATCGGCACGGGGTCGGGGAAGGTCCACACCACCGCCCTCGCCTTGGCGTTGCCGAAGGGGGCGCAGCCGTGTTTGATGGCCACCCGCTGAATGCCGCCGGAAAGATCCGTCTTCCAGTTCTTGCCCTCGGCGGCCTTTCTTTCCTCCGGGGTAAGGTCCTTCCACCAGCCCAGCTTCTTCAGCAGTTTGTCGGTGAATTCGGGATACCCGTCCTTGATCTCGCTGCCCACCGGCCAGGAGTCCTCCGCCAGCAGGCTGACGCCGTTGCGTTCCACGCCGAAGCGGGCACGGAAGCAGAGGCCGCCCTTGGCCACCGGCTTGCTGGTATCGTACAAGTTGGGCGTGCCGGGGTGCTTCATTTCGGGCGTCCCCCAGCATGGCCAGGGCAAGCCGTAGTACTCTCCGTCGCAGGGCCCCCCTTCCGCCTTCAGGGAGGTGTAGTCGAAGGTGCCCCAGTGCTTTTGCTGCAGCTTGAGGCGCTCCGGGCTCTGGCCTGTGTAGCCGATGGTCCACATCCCTTTGTTGAATTCCCGGGTGATGTCTTCGATCAGGGGCTCGTCGTTCTGCACCTGGATGTGCTTGCAGAGCTGGTCGGCGAAACCCAGCTTCTTGGCGAACTTGTACATGATGACGTGGTCGGGCAGCGACTCGAACAGAGGCTCGATCACCTTGTCGCGCCACTGCAGCGAGCGGTTGGAAGCCGTCACCGAACCATAGGTTTCGAACTGGGTGGAAGCGGGCAGCAGATAGACGCCGTCCTTGCGGTCGTGCATCACCGCGGAGACCGTGGGATAGGGATCGACCACCACCAACAGATCCAGCTTCTCCATCGCGGTTTTCATCTCCTTGCCGCGGGTCTGGCTGTTCGGCGCATGGCCCCAGAAGATCATCGCACGAATGTTGTCCTTCTGGGCAATGGCGGATTTGTTCTCCAACACGCCGTCGATCCAGCGGGAGACGGGAATTCCCTTGGTGTGCATCGGGGGCACGCCCTTGCCGCCTTTCTTCTCATAGGCGGTATTGTCGAACCGTCCCTTGAGCCATTCGTAATCCAGGTCCCAAACCCGTGCCCAGTGTTTCCAAGCCCCTTCGGACAGGCCGTAGTAGCCCGGCAACGAATGGGAAAGCACACAGAAATCGGTGGCTCCCTGCACATTGTCGTGGCCCCGAAATATGTTGGTTCCGCCGCCGGAAACGCCCATGTTTCCCAACACCAACTGGAAGATGCAGTAGGCCCGCGTGTTGTTGTTGCCGATGGTGTGCTGAGTGCCGCCCATGCACCAGACGAAGGTGCCGGGGCGGTTGCGAGCCATGATGCGGGCCGCCTCGAACACCTGGTGTTCGGGCACGCCGGTGACCCGTTCCACCTCCTGAGGCGTCCATTTCGCCACCTCTTTCTTCACGTCCTCCAGGCCGTACACCCGCTGCCGAATGAACTCCTGGTCTTCCCAGCCGTGTTTGAAGATGTGCCACAGCATTCCCCAGATGATGGGTACGTCGGTGCCCGGCCGGATGCGCAGGAAGAGATCGGCGTGGGCGGCCGTTCTGGTGAAGCGGGGGTCGATGACGATGAGGGGCGCGTTGTTCTCCTCTTTGGCCTTGAAGATGTGTTGCAGCGCCACCGGATGGGCCTCGGCCGGGTTGGAGCCGATGAGCAGCATCGCCTTGGAGTTGTGGATGTCGTTGTAGGAGTTGGTCATGGCGCCGTATCCCCAGGTATTGGCCACTCCCGCCACCGTGGTGGAGTGGCAGATGCGCGCCTGGTGATCGACGTTGTTGGTGCCCCATAGAGCGGCCATCTTTCGAAACAGATAGGCCTGTTCGTTGTTGTGCTTGGCCGAGCCGAGCCAGTAGACCGAATCGGGTCCCGATTTGTCTCGGATCTCCAGCAACTTGTCGCCGATCTCGCCGATCGCCTGATCCCAGGAGATCCTCTTCCACTTGCCGTTCACCAACTTGGTGGGGTACTTGAGACGCCGCTCGCCGATGCCGTGTTCCCGTACCGAAGCGCCTTTGGCGCAATGCGCACCGCGGTTGAAAGGGTGATCGAAAGCCGGCTCCTGTCCCACCCAGGTGCCGTTCTTGACCTCGGCGATGATGCCGCAACCCACCGAACAGTGCGTGCAGATGGTGCGTATCTTTTTGACCGCGCCGTTCTGTTGATCCTTTTCTCCCGCCGCTTCCGCCTTTTTCATCAAGCCCGGCAACAGCGCGGAGCCGAGAGCCACGCTCCCGGCGCCCAATCCCGAGGTGCGGAGAAACTCCCGCCGGCTCAACGCCCTTCCCGACTGGACGAGCGGCGAAGTGGATGGCTTATCGATGGAGGGTTGGTCGGAGATCTTGCGCAATTTCATGGTGTCCCCCTCAGCTGGCGGCGCTGTCGTAATAGGCGAGAATGTGTTTGGTCAACCGATACCCCTTCTTTTTCTCTGCGCTTTCGGTCGGCCGGCCCTCTTCGGCTTCCGCGGCGGAAGCGGGCATCGCCGAGGCCATCATCACACCGGCGCCCGTCGCCAAGGTTCCTTGCAGGAAGCGCCTGCGTTGCAGATCCGCCCGTTTCGTACTCTTTCGGTTGTTCATCTGGGTCACCCTCGACACGATCGATTCATTGCATGTTGAAAGCGGCTTTTTCGAACTGCATGAAGAGGACTCCAAGCCGCCCCACGGATTGATAGAAGACCGCCGATTCCGCACTCGCCAGGTCTTCGAAAAAATCTTCCATCCAGTTGGCGATGTGACGTTCGAAGAACCGCGCCTGGACCTCCAGCGGCTGGCCGTCGCGGATCAGCATCGCCATCACTTCGCAGAGGGCCGCGGCGTGATCCTCCGGCTCGTGAACCTCGTCGGATCGACAGTATCCGAGCGACCGCAGATCCGACCGAAGGTCGCTCAACGGCCGTTCCATCAGGAAGCCGGTCTGATACCAGGAGGCGTAGGGGAGAAGTTCGCCACGCCCCAAACCGATGAAGAGCTCGTGGTACTCATCGTCGACCTCGTCCACTTTGGTTCTGCCCGCCGTCAGACAGAGCATGGCGAACGCGGCATCGAGCTCGTTTTCCCGGGAGGGGGCCTGCGCGCTCTCGGCAAGCCGCCGAAGCGCACCCGCAGCCGGGGGCGCGGCCAACAGTCCCGCCAACAAACCCCAACTGGCTGCTCTCCAGGCCTCTTCCACCTCCAGTGGAGGAGAGAGATCCCCCGCTCGGAAAGAGACTCGTTCGGCCGCCTGGGCGGAATCCCGGTTCATCATCGCAACGTTCTCCTGATATGCCGTTACACCTGCAATCGAAGGGCCAAGTACGGCGGGAAAATAATCCGCCGAAATCCATGATCCGACCGGTTCGGCCGGTTCATGAGTCCGTGCGAATGCCGCTCACCCGTTCCAGCATCGCCTCGTCCTGGAGCACGTCGGCGATTCGACACGACTCGCACAACTTCAGGCGTTCGAGGGCCCGCTCGTCCTGAAACATCCAGTGCCCCTGCAGGGCGTGCACCATTCGAGTAACCACCGCCCGCGAAGCGAACGGCTCTCCGCAACGGATGCAGTGAAAGGGCTCTTCGGCGTGAAGCGTTCGTGGTTTGGCGCGTTTTTCGCGATCGAAGAGCAGTCTGGGCGTGATGGCGATGGCGTTCTCCGGGCATGTGCGTGTGCACATGCCGCACTGCAGGCAGTTGGCCTCGACGAAACGGATCTCAAGGGTTTCCGATGCTCCCTGCAACGCCCGCCCAGGGCAGGCGCCCACGCACGCCTGGCAGAAGGTGCAGCGGCGTGGGTCGATGGAAGCGCTTCCAAAGGGTGCCCCGGCTTCCAGCATCGCCATGGGCCTCGGCCTGTCCGCCTCACGATGCAAATGGTCCAGGGCCATGAAGAAGAGCTGCCGTTTCAGCCCTTGAGGGGCGTGGCCGGCCGGTGCGATCTTCGGCATGGCGGGGCCCTCGACAGGGAGCCTCCCCCAGTCGACGATCTGCACCGCCTCGGGCGGGTACCCCAGCGCGTCCAGAATGGTTCTGCAGGTGGAAACCTCCCGTTGCAAGGAAGTGGCCACCGACGGGGGAAGGTCGTCCCGCAGGAGCACCACGCGCCCCGCGCCGTAGGCGAGGGCTCCCAGCCAAAACTCCATTCCCCGGCTCGCCAGCTCCTCCACGGGAAAAAAGAGGTGGCCTGGGAGAGAAGGGAGCGGAACCTTCTCCTGGTGAATCACCAGGGTCGACTCGCCTCCGCCCTCTCGGCGGTAGGTTTCCAACAGGATCTTCACCTGCTTGAGCGCGTCTTCGACGGTGGGCCACTGGTACTGGAGCGCCCCGGAGGGGCAGACGGTGGCGCAGGCGCCGCCCCCTTGGCAGAGATCGTGATCCACCTCGACCGACTCGGCCCCGGAAAGGATGGCGTCGGCGGGACAGGCGTCCAGACAACGGGTGCAGGCCTGGCGGCCGTTTCGCCGATGGGCGCAGAGATCGGGATCCAATTGGAGGTAGCGGGGCTTTTCGAAGGTGCCCACCAAGGAACGCAGTCGTTTCTCCGCCTCGACGACCGCCTCTTCATCGGCCGGACACCACAGATAGCCCGGAGGCGGCACCGGCGCCTCGATGAGAGGCGTGGCGGAAAGATCGAGCACCAAGTCGGCGCGTGACTGCCGGTAGTCTGAAGAATCTCTTTTTCCTGAATGAATCGTGAAATTGCCGATGTGTCCGGTGATGCGGAGCGGATCCGCCCCCGCCCCGTCCGGCGTCTCCTTCCGGCGGATCACCATCGGCCGAAGCGGCTTTCGAAAGGAGGCGGTCAACCTCTCGGCTTCGGGGCCTCCGATCACCGCCACCCGCCCCTCGGAGAGATAGCGGTCCACCACCACCGGTCGTGGCTGGATGCGTTCCATGGCCCGCTGCGCCAGCCGCCGGGCCCCCAACTCCGCCATTTTTTCATGCTCCGCGCCGGGTTCGTCGGATCTCAACCTTCTTCCTCCTCTTCCATTCGCTTCGTCTCCCCGGTGTGCTCCGGGGGGCGGGCGTCGGCTTCCGCCATCTTCGGCACGCCGCCGGTCTCGGGCTCTTCCATCCAACCGTCGAGGTGTTCTCGAATCTGCTCCACCAACGCCTCTCCAGCCTCTGCAAAATCGTCATCGTAGTCGTCCAGCCCGTCCCGCACGTTGAAGAGAGCGCTGTGAAACAGCTTGCGAAGGGCGAGGCGCCGCAACGACTCCTCCACCTCTGGCGCGAGAAAAAGGCTGTAGTCGGACTCTTCGTCGAGCGATTCGAGAGGAGGCGGTCGCTTTTGCGCGGTTGGCGCTGCCGGCGGAGAGCGGTCCGGTACTTGTTCCTCTTTCACGGCCGCCGACGCTTCCAGTTTGCGGCGCGACCAACGACGCAAAAAGTCCTGTTCTTCCGGTTCATTTGCCATGGGCACCGTTTCCTCGATCCAGTTTGCGTTTCCGTTTAGGCCGGGGCACGTAATGAGCCAACACGTAGGCCTCGCACCAGCGATAGATCTCACCGGGAATCGGAACGGCGTAGACCAGATCGTCCGCCTCCAGATAGGCGTGAGCCTCGTCGAAGCTGAGGCCGATGAGAAAAGGCGATGGACGCCCCCCTCGCTCCGTCCGGGCCACCACGTAGCATCTGGGAGTCGCCGTCATCAGGTTGTGGTAGTAGCTTTCGCATTCGTCCCGATGGAGCGACAGGACGAGCCCGTGTTGGAGATAACGGCTCACCCCGCCCTCTTCATGAATCTTGACGAGCTCTCCGGCATCCCTCTCCCTCGCCGTCGAGGCGATTCCCACCACTTCCCACTGCTCCTCTTCCCACGGATTGGAGGCGGGACGCCTTTCCAGCATCACCGAAACCGGCATCTCCGAAGGGAGCGTTCTCCCAATCTCTTCCGGCGTGATTTCCGGCATGATCTCTTTCTCTCCCCTTTCGCCACTCACCGTGGCGTCCCGAGAACGAGGCAATTTGCATACCAGAGCCACCCACCTCGATCCGACGGACGAGAAGCGAGACCGGCGGAGATGCTGAAATCCCTATCATTCCCGTCCCCCAAGGTGGGGCCTGGTTCCGGCGAAGCGAGAAGTGAAGCGAAAGAGAAAACGGTACAAATTGTCCCTCTTCGAAAGGGCGGACTGAGACAGATGGAGCCAATATGGCGGTGGCTCCTTAAGGAGCGGATATTGCGCCGCACTCCAGGTTTTCCCCGAGAGATCGCCGTCGGGAGCCTTCGAACCGGGCAAGGCCGGGCGGGAACCGTTGGTCGAGCCAGTTTCCGAAAAGGGAAGGCTTTCCCCTCCCCTCCTCTTCGGCATGCATATTGCTGCGCTTGCCTGAAAAGATTCCCAAGGAGCCTTCATGAACGGAAACCTCTTCCCCCCTTCCCTCATCGACCGCTTTGGACGTCGAATCGACTACCTGAGGATGTCGGTGACCGACCGGTGCGATCTGCGATGCGTCTACTGCATGTCGGAAAAGATGACCTTCGTCCCCCGCAGCCAGCTACTGACGCTGGAGGAGCTGGAGAGAATCGGCAGCTGCTTCGTGGAGCTGGGAGTGAAGAAGATCCGCATCACCGGCGGAGAACCTTTGACGCGGAGAAATGTGCTGCAGCTGATTCGCGCTCTCGGCAGCCTGGAGGGCCTGCGGGAGCTGGTTTTGACCACCAACGGCACTCTTCTGCCCCGCTATGCGGGGGAGTTGAAGGCGGCGGGAGTCAGGCGCATCAACATCAGTCTCGACACCCTCAAGCCGGACCGTTTTCGACGGATCACCCGCATCGGGGAACTTCACAGAACGCTGGCCGGCATCGACGCGGCCCTGGAAGCCGGCTTCGAACGGCTGAAGATCAACGCCGTAGTGCTCAAGAACCGCAATCACGACGAGGTGGTGGCGCTGACGAGATTCGCCAGCGAACGGGGCATGGACATCAGTTTCATCGAAGAGATGCCTCTCGGCATCGTGGAAGAACACGACCGGTACGAAGCGTACTATTCCAGCGATCAGATCCTTCGGGATCTCAGGAAACATTTCCAACTGCTGCCCACCACGCTCTCCACCGGAGGACCGGCGCGCTACTACCGCATGGCCGACAGCGACATTCGCGTGGGCTTCATCTCGCCACACAGCCACAATTTCTGTGACCACTGCAATCGTGTGCGGCTCACGGCGGAAGGGCGGCTGCTGTTGTGCCTGGGGCAGGAGCATTCGGTGGACTTGCGGCGCATCCTCAGGGCCCATCCCTCCGAGGAGGGTCCGCTGCAGCAAGCGATTCTGGACGCCATGAAGATCAAACCCAGAGGGCACGATTTCGATCTTACGCAAAAGAGCGTGCTGCTCAGACACATGAACACCACGGGGGGATGAGTGATGCTCCATTACCGACCGCAGCTCACCGAAGCAGCGCTCGAAGCCGCCAGTCCGGTGACCGCCATGGACGAACGGGGACGCATTCGAGAGGGCCTTGTCGCCGCCGAACGGCCGCTCACCGTCTACCTCGACAAGCGCGAGCTGGTGACGCTGATGACGCTGGGAACCGCTCCCGAGCTTCTGGTTCTCGGCTGGCTGCGCAACCAGCGCATGATCGCCGCCTTGGACCAGATCCTCGCCATCCAGGTGGACTGGGAGACCGAATCGGCGGCGGTGACCACGCGCACCGGCGTGGAAGGGCTGGAAGCCAGGCTCGCCAAGCGCACCGTCACCACCGGCTGCGGGCAGGGAACCCTTTTCGGAAGCCTCCTCGAGGACCTGGAGAGAATCCAGCTGCCTCCTGCCCTTTTTTCCCAGAACGCGCTCTATCGCCTGCTGGAAGCGCTGAGACACCACAATCGAGTCTACCGAAGGGCCGGGGCGGTTCACGGTTGCGCTCTCTGCCGGGAAGAGCAAATCCTGGTGTTCATCGAGGATGTGGGGCGGCACAACGCGGTGGACGCCATCGCCGGCCACATGTGGCTGGAAGGGATCGATGGAGGCGACAAAGTCTTCTACACCACCGGAAGGCTCACGTCGGAGATGGTCATCAAGGTGGCGCAGATGGGCATCCCCGTTCTGGTCTCCCGATCGGGCGTCACCCGCATGGGATTGGAGCTGGCGCGGAAGGTGGGCGTCATTCTCATCGCCCGGGCCAAGGGCGAACATTTTCTGGTCTACAACGGCGCGGATCGCATGGTTCTGGACGCCCTGCCGACCCGAGAGGCCGCAGGAGGGCGGTGATGTCCCCGGTGGTGAAGAGCGACGCTGGAGCATGGAAAGGGCCTGAGAAGGGGCTTGGTCCCGGCAACTCCGCTTTTCTCAACGTCAGACAGGTGGCGGAGTACCTCCAGCTGAACGAGAAAAAGGTCTATGCGCTGGTTCGCGAAGGAGCCATTCCCGCCACCAAGGTGACCGGCAAGTGGCTCTTCCCCCGCAAGCTGGTGGACCGGTGGTTGCTCGACTCGGCCCATGGAGGACTGCTCGCCGACCGGCTGATGATTGCCGGCAGCGACGACCCCTTGCTCTATCGGCTGGTATTGCTCCTCGCCCAGGAGACGGGATCCCGAGCGCTGGTCGCCTATTCGCCCACCGGCACCCGCCTGGGGCTGAAGCTGCTGCAAAGCGGGCGGGCCGATCTCTGCGGCATCCACTGGGGGCCGGACGAAGAGAGCGAGACCCGCCATCCCGCCCTGCTGAAGCAGCACGACGGTCACCGCCGATGGATTCTCGTGCACGCCTTTCGCAGAGAGCAGGGAATCCTGGTACGGAATCCCCCCGCAAGCGGAATGGAGGAGCTGCTGCGCCCGCACGTCCGATGGGCTCTGCGCCAGCCCGGCGCAGGCGCGCAGCGCTATTTTCTCGAAGTGCTGAGCCGGCACGATCTGGCCGAGGAGGGGTTGAACCGAACCCTGACAGCCTATTCCGAGCGCGATGCCGCCGCTGCGGTTGCCATGAATCTGGCCGACGCCGCGCCGGGCGCCCGGCCCGTGGCCAATGAATACGGTCTCGGTTTCGTTCCCTTCGGATGGGAATCTTTCGATCTCGCCATGCCGCGGGAGATCTGGTTCCGCCACCTTTTCCAGCGCCTGCTCAAATGGCTCCGATCCGCTGAGAGCAGGGCCTTGGCGGAGAGGCTGGGGGGCTACGATCTCAGCCGTTGCGGCGAACTGACATGGGGCGAGGAGTGATCCTCCGCCCTTTTCATGGAACGGAGCTGCTCCGCGAATGCCTCCTCGTCGGTAAGGATCTGCGCCTCCCGCAGGAGCCAGATGGAGAATCTCGCCCCCTCGCCGGGCTTCGAGGAGACGGTGATGTTTCCTCCATAGTGCCTCACCAGCCCATAGCTCACCGAAAGCCCGAGGCCGGTTCCCTTCCCTTCGCGCCGGGTGGTGAAGAAGGGATCGAACAGCTGATCGATCCGTTCCGGCTCTATCCCCACCCCGTTGTCCTCCACATGAACGACGGCCCCCCGTCGTTCCCAGGCTTCCGTGGCGATACGAACGATCCCTCCTGAGCGGGGCAGTGCGTGGACCGCGTTGGTGATCAAATTGACCAGCACCTGTTGCAGTTCCATCGCATTGAACTCCACCCTGGGCGCTTCTCCCAGGGCCAATTCGATATCGAAAGGCTTGCTCTTGCGCAGATGACGGACGAGAGGCAGGGTCCGTTCCACCACGCGGTTGACGTCGATCGCTTCGCTCTGGCCCGAATAGCTCTCTGGACGCGCGTATTGAAGCAGCTCGTCGATGATCTTCTTGATGCGGTAGATCTGCTCGATGATGAGCTCGATCTCTTCCCGAACCGGTTCCGCCGCTGCACCCAGCTCCTCCACCAGAAGATCGAGATTGCCCAGCATCACCGCGGTGGGGTTGTTGATTTCGTGCGCCACGCCCGCCGTCAGCTCACCCAGGGCCGCCAACTTCTCCGCCACCACCAATTGACGGCGCGTCTCCCGCAGCAGGCGGATGGTCGCCTCCAGCTCCCGGTTCTTGGCTTCCAGTTCCGCCGTGCGCTCATGCACCTTTTCCTCCAGACGCTCGGCCCATTCGCTGATCTGCCGGTTGCGCTCCTGCAACAGTTCGAGCATGGCGTCGAACTCCCGCGCCAACTCGCCGATCTCGTCGCTGGAGTTCACCCGCGGCATGCGCACGGCCTCTCCCGCCCGCACCGAACGCACCACGCGGCTCATCGCTTCCAGCGGCCGGAAGATCGACTTCGCCCCGCGGATGGAGAGCGCCGCGGAAAGCGCCATCAACCCAAGGAAAAAGAGCACCAACACCGCCAACGCCTGCCACAGGGCGTACCGGAAAGGGGCTTCGAGAAATCCCGCATAGAGCATCCCCACCCGGTTTCCGTCCACGTCCAGAATGGGCTCGTACGAAGAGATGTACCAGTCGTTCACTACGAAGGCCCGATCGATCCACACCTTGCCCTCGTCCAACACTCGAGTGCGGACCTCGTCCGACACCCGGGTGCCGAGCGCTCTTTCTCCGGGAGCCAAAGGCACGTTGGTGCTGATCCGGACGTCGTCCAAAAAGACCGTGACCGTGCCGATGCTTCCTTCGGGCAGGCTCCCGGGGCCGTAGACCAAGTCGCGAATGGCGTCCACGAACGCGAAGTTGCCGTTGAGCAGGACCCCGCCATCCAGCACGCCGATGATCTTGCCGTGAGCATTGCGCACCGGATAGAGCGCGCGGATCATCATGCCGCGATCCTCCTTGCGGCGATTCGTCGGGCGCGCGCGAGGCGTGGCGATGAGGGGCAGCTCGACCCGTCTGGCCAATTCGGGCGACTCCAGCGCCAGTTCCCGGTCGCTGTAGATCTCCACTCCGACGCTCGGCTTCCCTTCCAGAGCGGCGACCAGCTGCGACGAGTGGCGGGCGAAGGCGGCAGGCCCCGTCCTGTCCACGCCGAGGATGCGGCCGTTGCCGTCCACCAGGTTGAGATAGCTGAACCCCCGCTTGCGGCGCAATCCGCGCAACTGCTCCTGCAGGATGTCGAGGCGACCCTGCTCCAAAGCGGTACGAAAAGCGTACGACTCGCCCAAGCGGGAGAGCTCTCGCAAATAGTCTTGGCGGATGCGGCGGAAGACGTCGTCGGCCACCGAAAGGTCGGTGGTGACCTTCATGAACAGCTGCTTGTAGGAGAAGTTGTTTCCCCAATAGAGCGCGGCGACCAGCGCCACCGGCATGACCAGGAGGATGGGAAACAGGGTGAGGACGAGAAGCTTGTACCGAACCGTGTGCCGGATGGCGCGGAACAGCCGTTTCATGGCGGAATCAGGCGTAGCCCCAAGCCTTCATCTTTCTCTCCAGCGTCTTGCGGGAGACGCCGAGAAGCCGGGCCGCGGCGGACTTGTTGCCCCCTTGCTGGTCCAACACGCGCAAGATGTGGCGCTTCTCCACCGTTTCCAGAAGAAGGGGCTCCTCTTCCTTCTCTTCGGCGGGAGCAGCGGCGTTCCAGGAGGTGGAGAGGCAACTGGCCGGTGATCCGCCCAGCAGGAGGCAGCGCTCGATGACGTTCTTGAGCTCGCGCACGTTGCCGGGCCAGTGGTACTCCTTCATGCGGGCCAGGTCCGCGGTGCCCAAGCGGGGCGCCTCGACGCCCAGCTGCGCCGAGAGCACCTGAATGAAATGGCGGGCGAGCGTCTCGATGTCCTGGGGTCGCTCGCGCAGCGCCGGCATGCGGATGTTGAGCACGTTGAGCCGGTAGTAGAGATCTTCGCGAAAATTGCCCTTCTCCACCTCTTCCGACAAATCGCGGTTCGTCGCCGCGATGATGCGGACGTCCACCGGAATCTCGCTGTTGGAGCCCACCGGCCGAATGGTCCGCGCTTCGAGCACGCGCAACAGGTGTACCTGCATGGAGAGGGGCATCTCGCCGATTTCGTCGAGAAAGAGGGTGCCACCCTTGGCGTAGCTGAACAACCCCTCGCGGGCCTGTTGGGCTCCGGTGAACGCGCCTTTGACGTGGCCGAAGAGCTCGCTTTCCAGAAGTTCCGCCGGCATGCCGCCGCAGTTCACGGGTACGAAGCTGCCGGCTCTTCCGCTCCATTTGTGGATCGCCCGGGCGGCCAACTCCTTGCCGGTGCCGGACTCCCCTTCGATGAGCACCGTGGAGGGCATGGGCGCCACGCGCCGAAGCACCTCGCAGACGCCGCGCATAAGGTCGCAGTCGCCCACCAGTCCCGCATCCTCGATCAGCTGTTCCACCTGGCGACGCAGTACGAAGTTCTCCCTCCGCATCTCCTGCTTCTCCAGGTAGCGCCTCACCGCGGTGGTCATCTGCTCCATGCGAAAGGGCTTCATGATGAAGTCTTCCGCCCCGGCCCGCAACGCGGCCACGGCGGTCTCCAGGTCGGCGTGGGCGGTGATGAAGATGACGCCCGTGGTGGCGCCTTGCTCGCGCAGCCGGCTCACCCATTCGACGCCATTGAGCCCCGGCAGGCGGATGTCGGCGATGATGAGATCGAAATGGCACCGACGAAGCAGGCGGTCGGCGGCTTGCGCGTCTTCCGCGGTTTCCACCAAGGAAAAGTGGCGGCTCAACCCCCGCTGCAGGAAGTTGCGAATGCCCGGCTCGTCGTCCACCACCAACACCGAGTTCATGGCGGGCGACAGCTTGAAGGTTTCGGAGCCGGGAAGAGTTTTCCGCGCGCAGGATTCGAATGGACTCACGGCTGGCATTTCTCCTCTGATGGGGGGCTTTCTTGTAACTCTCGAAAGCGGTTCCACCGCACGCCCACGGAGGGCGGCGTTTCTGGTTCAGTGTGGGTCATTCTGTCGCATTGTCAAGTTGGACGCTTCCGCCAATTTGTCCCAACCGAACTTTCCTTACCGCTTCGAGCTCTCTCTCTTTCTCGCGATCACCCGGAATAAGGCCGGTTCGCACGGCCGTTTTTCGGCTTCCGGTCCCGACTTCCGAAAAGTGTCGGGCTGGCACCGCTATTGCATGAAACATGCCCACTCCAATCCATCAGGCAAGACCGTTGTTGAACAGACTGCTCTTTCTCTTTTTGTCGTTGATCTTCTCCACCTCTCTCTTGGCGGGCCCGCAGAACCATTCCAGGGTGATTCGGCTCGCCACCACCACCAGCACGGAGAATTCGGGCCTGCTCCACTATCTGCTGCCCCTTTTCGAAAAGGAGAGCGGCTATCGCGTCCATGTGATCGCAGTGGGCACCGGCAAGGCGCTGCGCATGGGGCGGGACGGCGACGTGGACGTGGTCCTGGTCCATGCGCGAAGCGCTGAACGCAAATTCGTCGCCGAGGGCTTCGGCGAACACCGCTTCTCGGTGATGTACAACGATTTCGTGCTCGTCGGCCCCCGGGACGATCCGGCGGGAGTGCGCTCCGCCGCCTCCGCGGACGAAGCCTTCCGACGCCTGGGAGAAGGCAAAGCGCTCTTCGTCTCCAGAGGAGACGACTCCGGTACCAACAAGAAGGAGCTGGCGCTGTGGAAGAGCGCCGGCGTTCATCCCCGGGGCGGTTGGTATCGCGAGGCGGGGCAGGGCATGGGCCGGGTGCTGCAGATGGCCAGCGAACTGGGCGCCTACACGCTCACCGACCGTGGCACCTGGCTGGCGATGAAGAAGGGGCTCGACCTGCGGATTCTCCACCAAGGCGACCCCATGCTGTTCAACCCTTACGGCATCATCGCCGTCAATCCCGAACGGCATCCCAACGTGAACCATCAGGGAGCATTGGCGCTGATCCGCTGGTTCGTGGGCAAGGAGGGGCAGGAGAAGATCGCCGCTTTTCGCAAAGAGGGAGAGCAGCTTTTCATCCCCAACGCCCAGCCGAGCGAACTGGCGCTGCTGAAACCATGACCTTGTGGGAAGCGACCGACCACGCCATGCGGCTTCTTCTCGGTGGAGACGAGTCGCTCTGGCGGATCATCGGCATCTCCTTCAAAGTGTCGGGCATCGCCATCCTCATGGCCACCCCGCCCGCCGTGCTCACCGCCTTCGCCCTTGCCTGGCTCCGCTTTCCTGGGCGACGCTTGTTGATTTCGCTGTTCAGCACCTTGTTGTCCGTGCCGGCGGTGGTGGTCGGGCTCACCCTCTATCTGCTGCTCTCCAACCAGGGTCCCTTGGGCGACTGGCGGCTGCTCTTCACCCAGTCCGCCATGGTGGCGGGTCAGGTGGTTCTCGCCTTTCCCATTCTGGTGGCCATGGGGCACGCTGCCTTGCAGTCGGTGGACCAACGGGCATGGGAAACGGCGCGCACCCTGGGGGCCTCTTTCTTCAAAGCCTTCCTGCTGGTGCTTCGCGAGAGCCGCTTCGGCCTGCTGGCGGCGCTCTTGGCCGCCTACGGGCGCATCATCGCCGAAGTGGGCGCCTCGATGATGCTTGGAGGAAACATCCTCGACTACACCCGCAACATCCCCACCGCCATCGCGCTGGAAACCAGCAAGGGTGAATTCGCCCAAGGCATCGCCCTGGGCGTGGTGCTGTTGTTGCTCGCCTCCACCCTCAACGGCCTGCTCCACTATGTGCAGGGTAAAGGAGGAGTTTCCACCCCATGAACGAGAAATTCGCGCTGGAGGTCGAAGGCTTGCGCTACGGCCCAGGCGACCGAAACCTGTTCGACTCCATGAACCTGCGCCTCGAAAGCGGACGCTGCGTTCTGCTCACCGGCGAGAACGGCGCCGGGAAGACGACCCTGCTGCGCATTCTCGCGGGCCTGCAGAAACCTCGAGAGGGACGTTTCCGGTTGGAGGGGGGGGATTTCGCCGCCTGGAAGAAGATGCGCCGAATCCTCCAGAAACGGGTACTCTATCTGCATCAGCAGCCCTACATGTTCGACGGTACCGTGGAGTACAACCTGAGATTCGCCCTTTCCCGAAGCACCGGACGCGGCGCCAAGGAAGAGCTCGTGGAGCGGGCGCTGGAATGGGTGGGGATGAGCGGGTTCCGACGGAAGTATGCCCGCTCCCTCTCCGGAGGCGAGCGCCAGCGGGTGGCCTTGGCCCGCGCCTGGCTGGCCTCCCCCACGGTCATGCTGCTGGACGAGCCCACCGCCAATCTCGACGCCGAATCGCGGGAACGCACCTTGCGGCTGCTGCGCCAGCTCCGTCTGCAGGGAATGACGCTGGTGCTCGCCAGCCACGACCCCCACCATTTCACCGATCTGCCGGACCGCATCCTGCGGCTGCACCAGGGAAGGATCTTCCACGCCGCCCCCCCGCCCACTCAGAAGGAAGGAAGCGCGGCGGTGATTCCGCTGCGACAGGAGCTGGCATGAACGGCAAGCGGCAGACCACCGGCGTGATCCTGGCGGGCGGGCTGGCGCGGCGCATGGGCGGCCGGGACAAGGGGCTGCTGGCGTTCGAGGGCCGGCCTCTCATCCGCCATGTCATCGACGCCCTGCGTCCTCAGGTCGAACGGTTGATCGTCAATGCCAATCGCAATCTCGAAAGCTACGCCCGTTTCGGCCTGCCCGTCGTCGAAGACGAAGTGGAGGGTTTCCAGGGGCCCTTGGCCGGCATCCTGTCGGCCATGCACCAGGCGGCCACCCCCTGGTTGTTGGTGGTCCCTTGCGATGCCCCTCATCCTCCGCCGGATTTGCGGGAACGGTTGATGGAAGCCGCGCAAAAACGGAACGCACTCATCGCGGTGGCGCACGACGGCGTCCGCCTGCAGCCCGTGCACGCGCTGATCTCCACCGCGCTGGCCGCCGATCTGGAACAGTGGCTCGCCTCGGGCGGGCGCAAGATCGATCGCTGGTACGCGCGCCACCCCATGGCGGTGGTGGACTTTTCCGATCGTCCTGAAGCCTTCTTGAACCTCAACACGCCGGAAGAGCGGCAACGTCTGGAGAAGCAGAGGAGCGCGGGATGATCGACTTTCCCGTTCCACTGCTGGGCTTCTGCGCTTGGAGCGGCGCGGGGAAGACCACGCTTCTGCGTCGCCTGCTTCCGTTGTTGCGGGCACACGGCCTGCGCGTCGCCGTGGTCAAGCACGCCCACCACAGTTTCGACGTCGATCATCCGGGCAAGGACAGCTACGAACTGAGGGAAGCCGGCGCCGACCAGGTTCTGGTGGCCTCCAGGAACCGCGTGGCATGGATCCGCGAGCTCCAACGGCGGCACGAAGCGCCGCCCCTCGAAGAGGTGCTTCGGTGTCTGGACAACGGCGCCATCGATCTGGTTCTGGTGGAAGGGTACAAGAGCGCCGCGCTGCCCAAGATCGAGGTCCACCGTCCCGCCCTGGGACGTCCCCTTCTCCATCCCGGCGACCCCCACGTCATCGCCGTCGCCTCGGATCGGCCGGTGGCGACCCCCCTGCCGTGGCTGGACCTGAACCGGCCTGTCCAGGTCGCCCGTTTCATTCTCCGACATCTCCATCGTTCCGAAGAGAACCGCCATGCAGACCACGACCATTCGTACCGCTCCCAGTTGTGCCGATGACCGCGAGCCCGGAATCCTCAAAGTCGAGGAGGCGCGCCGGCGCATTCTCGACGCCGTCACCCCTTTGAAAGGAGAAGAGCGCCTGGCGCTGCGCAGCGCTCTGGGAAGAGTGCTCGCGCGTGACGTAATCTCCCCCATCGACGTGCCGGGGCACGACAACTCCGCCATGGACGGCTATGCGCTGGCCGGGGCGCAACTGCCGGAGTCGGGTTTCCTCGATCTGCGGGTGCGCGCCACCGTGGCCGCGGGCGACCGCTTCGAAGGGAGCTGTAAAAACGGCGAATGCATCCGCATCATGACCGGCGCACCCATGCCGGCGGGGACGGACACCGTGGTGATGCAGGAACGGACGATGGAGCTCAGCGACGGTCGGATCCGCATCGGCACCGGACACCGCCGGGGAGAGAACGTGCGCCGCGCCGGCGAGGACATCGCCGCCGGCGCCGTGGTGCTCGAAGCCGGCAGGTGGCTGGCGCCGGCCGACCTGGGCATCCTCGCTTCGCTGGGCGTCGCCGAAGTGAGCGTCCGCCGCCGGGTTCGGGTGGCCTTCTTCTCCACCGGCGACGAGCTGCGGGGCGTGGGCGAGCCGCTGGCGGAGGGAGAAGTCTACGACAGCAACCGCTACAGCTTGTACGGCATGCTGCGCCGGCTCGGCGCCGAAATCCAGGACATGGGGGTGGTGAGAGACGATCCCGTGGCGCTCCGCACCGCTTTCGCGGAAGCGGGCGAACTGGCCGACGTGGTCATCACCTCCGGGGGGGTCTCCGTGGGGGCGGCGGACTACACCAAGGCGGTTCTGGAAGAGCTGGGCGAGATGGCGTTCTGGAAGATCGCCATGAAGCCGGGGCGTCCCCTCGCCTTCGGGCGGCTCGGAAACGCCCACTTCTTCGGCTTGCCGGGCAACCCGGTGGCGGTGATGGTCACCTTCTACCAGTTCGTCCTGCCTGCGCTGCATTGGATGGCCAGCGGCCGGGAGTGGCGCCCCCTCATCGTGGAGGCCATCGCGGCCGAACCGCTGCGCAAGCGGCGTGGACGTTACGAATTTCTGCGGGGAGTGATCGAGCCCGGCGACGACGGCATCCTGAGCGTGCGCAGCGTGGGACGCCAGGGATCGGGCATCCTCACGTCCATGAGCCGGGGCAACTGTTTCATTCTGCTGGACGAAGAGCAGGGCGACGTGGCCGCGGGCGACCGCGTGCGGGTGCAGCCCTTCGCGGCGCTGACCCACTGCCAGGGGTGAGCCCCGCGGATTCCGAAAAGCCTTCTCTCATTCGGAAGGCGCGGCCGCGGCTCCCAGCCGGCCGATGATCCGCCGCACCGATTCGATGGAGCGCTCCAGAGCGGTTCGAATCTCCTCCATGGAGATCTCCTGTCCGCCGATTCCCGCCGCCCAGTTCACCACCAGCGTGAGGTGGGCAAAGCAGAGGCCCAGCTCCCGGGCCAACGCCGCTTCGGGCATCCCGGTCATGCCCACCAGATCGCAGCCGTCGCGTCTCATGCGCTCGATCTCGGCGGCGGTCTCCAACCGGGGGCCCTGGGTGGCGCCGTAGGTGCCGCCGTCCACCACTTCGATGCCGGCCCGGCGCCCCGCTTCCAGCAGGCGCCCGCGCATCTCTCCGCAATAGGGCTCGGTGAACTCCGCATGTTTTACCGGCGCCACCCCGCTCTCCACATAGGTGTGTTCGCGGCCCCAGGTGTAGTCGATGATCTGGTCGGGCACGCAAAGGGTCTCCGGACCCAGGGTGATGCCCCCCACCGAAGCCACGCTGACGATCCGGCGCACCCCCACCGAATGGAGCGCCCAGATGTTGGCGCGATAGTTGACCAGATGGGGCGGAATCGTGTGGGCCTCACCGTGGCGCGGCAGAAAGACGATCGGCAAGCGGTCGAAGGTGCCGAAGGTGAGCGGCGCCGAGGGCTCCCCATAGGGGGTCACCACGATCTTCCGCCGCTCCACCGCCAGGGCATCGAGGCGGCTCAAGCCGCTTCCGCCGAGAATGGCGATGCGCTCACTCATCCTTCAGGTCCTCCTCCAGAACGGCGCGGATGGAGGCCAGGTTGCGCCCCCATCCCAGATAGTCCATGCCGCAGCCGAAAAGATAACGGTCGGGCGCCTCCAGGCCCACGAAATCGGCCTGGAAGCCGCAGCCGCGATCGTGCCGCTTCTCCACCAGCACGGCGCTGAACACCCGCCGGGCGCCCTGCTCGCGGCAGTAGGAAACGATGGCCTCCAGGGTATGGCCTTCGTCGAGAATGTCGTCGATGACCAGCACCGTGCGTCCTTGCAGCGATTCCTCCGGCGCCTTCTTCCAGTGGAGATCGGCGCCGAAGGTTCGGTCCCGGTAGCGGGTGGCGTGGATGTAATCCAGGCGCAGGGGGAAATCGAGCCGCGGCAGCAGCATGCCCGCCGGGATCAGTCCTCCCTTCATCACCACCAGCGCCAGCGGGTCGCTGCCCCGCAGGCTCGGGGTGATTTGCGCCGCCATTCGGTCGAGCGCGGCCTCGACCTCGGCGGCGGAGAAGATCTCTTCCGCGCGCGCCAGATGGCGCAGGATCCGCTCCGAAGCACGGCTCATGGTTCCAGCTCCAGGCCGGCGTCCTCCTCCGTTCGCGCCTGCAGCAGGCCGAGAAGCTCCATGGCCCGTGGCCAGCGGGGATCTTCGCGCAGCTGATCGTGTGTCGGAGCGCCCCTTCCGTGCATGCGCGCCATCCGGACCTGGCGCACCGGGTCCTCGAAATGCTGCAAGGAATCGAGCACGGCCTCGGCGGCCGCGGGACGGTTGCACAACAGGATCATGTCGCAACCGGCGTCGAGCGCGGCACGGGCCCGTTCGCCGGGGCTTCCCGCTACCTCCGCGGCCGCCATGGCGAGGTCGTCGCTGAAGACCACCCCTTGGAAGCCCAGCCGTCCTCGAAGCACCTCCTTGAGCCAGAAAGCAGAGTAACCGGCTGGCTGCGGGTCGCATTGCTCGTAGATGACGTGGGCCGGCATGATCCCTTCGATGTTGTTCTCCACCAGGTGACGGAACGGCAGCAGATCATGGTTCCAGAGGGTTTCGAAGGGACGACAGTCACGCGGCAGCTCCTGGTGGGAATCTTCCGCAACGCCGCCGTGACCGGGAAAGTGCTTGCCCACCGAGGCCATGCCGGCGTCGCGGGCGCCCCGACACCAGGCGAAGGCGAGCTTTCCCACCACCAACGGGTCGGGCGAAAAGGCGCGATCGCCGATGACGCGGCTCCGATCGTCCCGCAGATCGAGCACGGGCGCGAAGCTGAAATCGACGCCCACGGCGCGCAACTCGGCCGCCATCAGCCAGCCCAGATGATAGGCGGCGTCCAGCGCCAGACGGGGCTCTTTCCGGTACAGCTCTCCCAAGAGAGCGGCGGGCGGCAGTTCGCTGAAACCCTCCCGAAAACGCTGCACCCGCCCTCCTTCCTGATCCACGGCGACCAGCAAGGGAGGCCGGCGCAAGGCGTGGATGGCCTGCACCAGCTCAGCCAGCTGTCGGGGATCCTGATAGTTGCGGGCGAAGAGAATGACGCCGCCGGCCGCGGGATGGAGCAGTTTCTCCCGCTCCTCCGCGGTGAGGACGGAACCCTGGAGATCCAGCATCAACGGGCCGTGGGTCATGCGGATAGACCGGGCCGAATATCGCGCCGGATTCCGGGAAAAAACGGATCATGCGGCCGGCGCCAGGAGCGACTGCGGGTGAATGACGACAAGTCTTTGAACAAGCGCATCGAACGACGAAAAGTTGCAGTGGTCAGGTGCGATATTCAATCATGGATATGCACGGAAGCACCATTGGAAACAACTTCAAATAATTCCTCTATATCTTTGTTTTTCATTCGTATGCACCCATGGGAGACCGGCCGCCCGATGGACGTTTCCGCAGCCGTTCCGTGGATGTAGATGAACCGCCGCAGGGTATCGCAATCGCCGCCGCGGTTGAAGCCGGGTTCGGAGCCCGTGAGCCAGAGGATGCGGGTGAGGATCCAGTCTCGCTCCGGCTCCCGCCGCCCCAGGTCCGGCGTGTAGCGTTCGCCGGTGGGGCGCCGCTCCACGAACACCGTCCCGCGGGGGCATCCGGCGCCGATCTTGATGCGCACGCGATGCCTCCCTCTGGGCGTGCAGCCGCTGCCCATCCGTTCCCCGGCTCCGTTGCGGGCGGTGGAGATGGGATAGACCCGCTCTCGCCGGTCGTCGCGCCACACTTCCAGCTCCTGGCGCCCCAGGAAGACCTCCAGTCTCACTCCTCTTCCTTCCATGCACTGTAGGGTACCTTGCTGAGGTTGCTGTTGTAATAGCGGGCGTCGGTGGAGACCTCTCCGCCCAGCCAGGAAGGCCTCTCGAAAGGCTCGTCGCCGTGCCCGAGCTCCACTTCCGCCACCACCAGGCCCTGGTTCTCACCGTGGAACTCGTCGATCTCCCAGCGATGCCGCCCATGGCGCACGATGTGGCGGGTCTTGTGGATGATGGGGCGATGGGCCACCAGCCGCAACAGCTCCTCCGCCTCTTCAAGAGGGATGTCGTATTCATACTCCAGTCGATGTATGCCGTCCCGCGTGCTCTTGATACCGAGCTGCGCCCTCCCCTCGCAGACGCGCACGCGAACGGAAGACTGGGCGTCCCGGCTCAGATAGCCCTGCTTCATCTCCATGGAACGCTCCACCTCCTGCCGCCAGGCGTCGGAGGCGAGGAGAAACTTGCGTTCGATCTCGACGGCCATGCAGCCATCCTAACTCATTTTACGAACAGCGCCATGGACTCCACGTGGGCCGTGTGGGGAAACATGTCCATCACGCCAGCCGACACCAGACGGTAGCCATGCCGGTGCACCAGCTCTCCTGCGTCCCGCGCCAGGGTGCCAGGATAGCAGGAGACGTAGAGGATGCGCTCCACTCCCAGACGCGGGAGATGCTCCAGCACCTCGAAGGCGCCGCTGCGCGGCGGATCCAGCAGAACCTTGTGGAACGACTTTTTGAGCCAGGGCTCGTGCTGCAGCGGTTCGTAAAGGTTGGCCGCATGGAAATCGACGTTCTCCAGCCGGTTGGCCTCGGCGTTGGCACGCGCGCGGGCCACCAGCTCGGGCGCGCCCTCCACGCCGGTCACCCATCCCGCCCGGGTGGCCAGCGGCAGGGTGAAATTGCCCACGCCGCAGAAAAGATCCAGCACCCGCTCGCCTTCTTCCGGCTCCAGCAGCTCGACGGCGCGGCGAACCATGCGGCGGTTGATCTCGCTGTTCACCTGGGTGAAATCGGTGGGCTCGAAATGGATCGTCAGATCGAAATCGGGAAGGCGATAACGAAGATCCGCCCTCTCTTCCAGAGGCGCCACGCTCTCGGGGCCCGCGGGTTGCAGATAGAAGAAAAAACCGTGTTGCCGGCCGAATCGCTTCAGCCGCTCCCGGTCCTTTTCGGTGAGCGGATCGAGGTTGCGCAGGATCAACACGCACTGTTCGTCGTCCAGGGCCACTTCGATCTGGGCGATGCGGTGGGGAATGGAGAGATCGCCGATGAGCCGCGACAGATCCATCAGCGCCCCGCCCACCCGCGGATGGAGTACCTCGCACCGCTCCAACTCCGCCACATAGCTGGAGCCGCGCTCGCGAAATCCCACCAGCACCCGGCCCTTCTTGGGGACCCGTTTCACCCCCAAGCGCGCCTTGCGGCGGTATCCCCACGGGTCGCCGTTCACCAGGGGCGGCAGCAGCGTCTCCGGTTCTACCTTTCCCAGGTGGTGGAAGGCGTCGAGCAGCGACCGCTGTTTGTATTCGATCTGGGCGGTGGCATGGAGATGCTGCAGCGAACAGCCGCCGCAGAGGCCGAAATGGGCGCAGCGCGGCTCCACCCGGTGCGGACTGGCTTCGAGCACTTCGACGAGCTCCCCCTCGTCGCGGTTGCGGCGCCGCGCGGTGTAACGGAATCTCACCCGCTCTCCCGGCAGGGCTCCATGGATGAAGGTGGCCTTGCCTTCCACCCGGGCGACGCCCCGGCCGTCGTGGGAGAGCCCCTCGACCTGGGCCTCCACCGGCTCCTGCGGCAGCCGCCGCCGTCCGCGCCGTCCCATCAGTCGGCGGGTCGGGGGTCGAAGACCCCGCTGGAGAGGTAGCGGTCGCCACGGTCGCAAACGATGGCTACCAGCACGGCGTTCTCCAGCTCGCGGGAGAGCCGCAGCATGGCGGCCACCGCGCCACCGGAAGAGATGCCGCAGAAGATCCCCTCCTGCGAGGCCAGGCGGCGGGCCGTCTCCTCCGCCTCTTCCTGAGAGACGTCCATCTCCCGGTCCACCAGAGCGGCGTCGAATATGGCCGGCAGGTACTCCCTGGGCCAGCGGCGGATCCCCGGAATCTGCGCGCCCTCCTCCGGCTGCACGCCCACCACCTGAACCCTGGGATTCCTCTCCTTGAGATAACGCCCCGTGCCCATGATGGTGCCCGTGGTGCCCATGGCGCTGACGAAATGGGTGGCCCGGCCGCCGCTGTCCCGCCAGATCTCCGGACCGGTGCCGCGGTAGTGGGCCAGAGCGTTGTCCGGGTTGTCGAACTGGTTGAGCAGGTACCCTTCGCCCCGCCGCTCCATCTCCGCCGCCAGATCCCGCGCCCCCTCCATGCCGTCGTGCTCGGAGACCAGGATCAACTCGGCCCCATAAGCCGCCATGGCCGCCTGTCGCTCCATCGTCATGTTCTCGGGCATCACCAGCTTCATGCGGTAACCGCGCATGGCGGCTACCATCGCCAGGGCGATGCCGGTGTTGCCGCTGGTGGCCTCCACCAAACAGTCGCCCGGCCGGATCTCGCCCCGCCGTTCCGCCTCCAGGATCATGCTGAGGGCGGCGCGGTCCTTCACCGATCCAGCCGGATTATTGCCTTCCAGCTTCACCAACAGTTGGTTGGTGGTGGGGCCTGGTAGCCGCCGTAGCGCCACCAGGGGCGTGTTTCCCACCGTTTCGTCGATGCTCATGATCTTCTCCATGGCGCCGATTCTAGCAGCCTGCCCGACTCGACGCTGTTCGGCCGCAAATTCGCTCCAGCGGATTTTCGCTTCGAACGCTCAAATCTGACGGGCTGCTCGTCTCCATCGTAGGGAGGACTCCGCCGTTTTCCGGATTCCCCGAACGAGGCGAGCCGCAGAGGTCGCCACCGGAAGGTGGGAAAGGAGGTGCCGCAGGACGTTTCCTGCTACCCTTGACGCCGATGCACAAGATCCGCCTGAAGATATTGCTGCTCACCCTGGTGCCGAGCGCCTGCATCCTCGGGCTGCTCTCCTTCTATCTTCTGAACCTGCGGGCCGGCGATCTGGAGGGGCGCTTTCTGGAGCATGGCGAGCTCACGGCGCGCCAGCTTGCCAACGCTGCCTTGAACGGCGTTCTCAGCAGCCGAACCGACATCCTGGAGTTGTTGGCGGAGGAGACCCGCAGAAACGATCCGGCCATCTCCGCCATTCGCATCACCGGCCCCAACGACCTGACGCTGGTGGAGGTGGGAACGCCCATTCCCTCCACGCCCGAACTGCGCACCCGATTCAGCAGCCGGATCGCGCCCGCTTACGACATCAAGCAGCTCTATCTCTACCTGCTGCAGCAGCCGCTGCTTGCCGGCGAGGACGGCCGTCCCGACCTGGGGCGGGTAATCGTCTGGCAAGATCCCTCCAATCTGATTCGGCAACGGTCGGTGGTGGTGCGCAACACCATTCTTCTGGCGCTGATCGGATTGGCGGTGATCGCCCTCCTGTCGATCTTTTTCAGCCGGCAGATCGCCCGCCCGCTGGAGCAGCTCACGCAGGCGGCCCGGCAGTTGCGCATCGGTCGGCTCGACGCCCGGGTTCCCACCACGGGCCAGGGTGAAGTGGGCGAACTGCAGGCGGCTTTCAACGAGATGGCGGAGGAGATCGCCACGGCCAGCGAAAATCTGCAGGCGCAGGTGGAGCAGGCCACGCGGGACCTGCAGGAGAGCCTGGAGACCCTGGAGATCAAGAACGTAGAGTTGGATTTGGCCCGGCAGCGCGCCTTGCAGGCAAACCGGGTCAAGTCGGAGTTCCTGGCCAGCATGAGCCACGAGATCCGCACCCCCATGAACGGCGTGCTCGGTTTCACCAGCCTGTTGCGAAGAACCGGGCTCACCGCCACCCAGCGCGAATATCTGGACACCATCGAGAGCTCGGCCGGCAACCTGCTGGCGATCATCAACGACATTCTCGATCTCTCCAAGTTGGAGGCGGGTAAGCTGAACCTGGAGCATCGCCCCTTCTCCATCCGCCGGTGCGTGGACGACACCCTCTCTCTCCTCGCTCCCCAGGCCCACCAAAAGGGACTGGAGCTGGTCGCCTTCGTATATGACGACGTTCCCGACGAGTTTCTTGGGGATCGCACACGGGTCGCGCAGATCCTCACCAACCTGGTGAACAACGCCATCAAATTCACCGCCAAGGGGGAGGTGGTGGTACGCCTGATGGTGGAACAGGAGGAGGAGCGCTCGGTCCGACTGGCGATGAACGTCACCGACACAGGCGTGGGCATCCCTTCCGAAGAGCAGTCCCACATCTTCGAAACCTTCGCCCAGGGGCGCATGACGAGAATCGGTTCGCGGGGCGGGACCGGTCTGGGGTTGAGCATCTGCAAGCGGTTGACGCAGATGATGGGCGGCACCATCAAGGTGCGAAGCGAGGTGGGAAAAGGAAGCACCTTCGTCTGCACTCTGCAGCTCGAGAAGAGCGCTGACTCCTCCCCGCCACGCGTCGAGCCGGCGTTGCGGGGCATGCGGGTGTTGCTGTTGGAGGATCACCCCGCCTCCCGCCGGGCGTTGAGCGGCCTCCTGCAGCAGTTGGGGATTCAGGCGACGGTGCCCGATTCTCCAAACTCCACCGGCGATCTCCAAGATTGCGAGATGGTGGTGCTCTGCGCCGGCGGCGACGCGCTTCGCCACGCCCAAGAGCTTTGCCATCGAATCCGCTCTCTGAGCCGAGAAGGGCGGCCTGTGTTGCTGTTGGCATCCACTTCTGACCAAGAGCAGCTCACCAACCTGCTGCGCTGCGGCGCCAGCGCCTCTTTGAGCAAGCCGGTTCGCGCCGTCGCCCTGCGCAATCTCCTCGTGGAACTGCGCGGGGGCGCCCTTCCGCATCCCCAGCCCGACGCGGTCGGCGCCGCGGTGGGCGACTCCCAATGGCTTGCGGGCAAGACGCTGCTGGTCGCCGACGACAACGCCATCAACCGCCGTCTGATGCAGCTCCTGCTCGAACAATGGGGAGCCAACGTCGTCTCGGCGGAGGATGGGCGACAGGCGCTGGCATTGGCCGGCAAGCAGTGGCCCGATCTTGCGCTGTTGGATGTCCACATGCCCCATCTGGACGGCTACGAGACCGCCGCTGCTCTTCGCGCCCGGCCCAACGGCGACAAGCTGCCCCTCATCGCCATGACCGCGGACGCCATGTGGAAAAACCGCCAGCAACTCCGAAGAAGCGGTTTCGACGCCTACCTGATCAAGCCCATCGAAGAGCAAGAGCTGTCCCGGCTGCTGCGCAAGCATCTGTTTCCGTCGATCCCCACTGCGAAAGAGACGGAGAGCAGCGAAAAGAGTCGGTCTCTTTCTCCCTTTCCCGCCGACAAAACGCCGCCCGTGCGTGACCGCGCCCAGGCGCTGCGAATCGCCGGGGGAGCAGAGCGGATCGCCGCCAACCTGTTTGCAGAGTTTCTCGAGAGCCTGCCGAAAGAGCTGTCGGCCATTCACGCGCTGTTGGACGAGAAGAAGTGGGAAGAGCTGTGGCAGGCAGTACACCGCCTCAAAGGAGCGGCGGCGGTCTGTGGCATTCCCGCCTTCTCCGCCGCGCTGGTCGCCTTCCAGCAGGCCGTCCAGGAAGAGGACGCGACCGCCGCCCATCGCCGCCTCGCCGCCATGGAGACGGAAAAGGAGCGTCTGATCCAGATATCGCGCCAAAATCCGGAACTTTCCCGGCGAGATTTTCATCCGAGCGAGGTCGGGCGAAAAGATTACGGAGAAAACCGGATGGCGTGACCGGGGCAAAAGGGAGATTTCAGCCGATCGCTCGCAGATTATGAAAGAAGCTGGTTCGACACCCTCTCAACGGCGCAGCGGAAGCTCTCCAGCCGGGGAAGGCCGATTCAGCGGGATGCCGCTGCGGCGGTCATCAAGCGCTTCATCTCCCGCACCGCTTCGGCCAGCCCGGAAAAGATGGCGCGCGCCACGATGGCGTGGCCGATGTTCAACTCCCGGACGCCCGGAATGGAGGCGATCTCCCCCACGTTGTGGTAGTCGAGGCCGTGTCCGGCGTTGACCTGCAGTCCCAGCCGAAGCCCCAGCGCCACCGCCTCCTGGATGCGCAGCAGCTCCCGCCGGCGGGCCTCCTCGCCCACCGCATCGGCGTAGTGGCCGGTATGAATCTCCACCACGGGCGCTCCTGCCGCCACCGCCGCCTCCAGCTGCTCGGGCTCGGCGTCGATGAAGAGAGAGACGCGAACGCCTGCTTCTCCCAGCCGTTCGCACACCTCTTGCAGGTGAGCGAGGTTGCCGGCCACGTCCAGCCCTCCCTCGGTGGTGAGTTCTTCCCTTTTCTCCGGAACCAGGCAACACTCCTCGGGCCGCACTTCGCAAGCGATGGCCACCATCTCTTCAGTGGCCGCCATCTCCAGGTTCATGCGTGTCTGTAGCATCTGGCGCAACAGGCGCACGTCCCGATCCTGGATGTGCCGGCGATCCTCCCGCAGGTGCAGGGTGATGGCGTCAGCCCCCGCCTGCTCGCAGAGGAGCGCCGCCAGCAGCGGCTCGGGATAGCGGGTGCCGCGGGCCTGACGAATGGTGGCAACGTGGTCGATGTTGACGCCCAGCAGGATCGGCTCTTTCATAGGAGATTGGGGGAAGCTCCGGAATCTGCACGCATTGTGCGGAACAACTCCCGGCTCTTCAAGGGTTTCCCGCCGAGATGCGGTGCCAGCAGACGACGCATCAAACGGCGCGCTTCCCGACGGAGAGCGGGTGAAACGGGAAGCCGTCCTTGCGAGAGGGCCAGGAGCACTTCGCCGGAGTAGGTCTCCGGATCGGCGCTTCCGGCCACCGTCACGCCCGATCCCGGATCGCAGCGATAACGCTCCTCCACCACCACGGGCGCGCCGTCGATCCGACGCGCCAGCTCGGGAGCGTATCCGAGCGCTTCCAGAAGGCGCAGCTCGAACGGGCGCAGCACCCCTTCGAGGTCCTCTCCTGAAGCGAGACGAATCAGCGCGTGATGGTAGTGGCGAAACAGGTCCGGCGCCGCCTCTCCTCGCGGCAACAGGCGCACGAGCAGTTCGTTCAGATAGAAGCCCGCATAAAGGGCATGTCCAGAAAGAGGCAGTGGAACCCCATCCGCCTCCACGACGGCCAACGTGCCCACCTCGCCCCGCCCCCGCCACGCCAGTTGCAGAGGCACGAAAGGTTGCAACAGCCCGCGCCGTCGGCTCCGCGGCGCCCCGGCGCCCCGGGCGATCACCGGTACGCGACCGTGGGCCGGCGTGAACAGCTCCAGCAACAGACTGGTGTCGCCGTATCCTCGGCGATGGAGCACCATCGCGGAAACGAGTTGCAGCTTCATCTCAACGGGGAAGAGACGACGCCTTCATTCCGTATAGCCCAGGCTGACCAGACTCGCCTGATCGCTGGACCAGCTCCGTTTCACTTTGATCCAGAGACGCAGAAAGACCTTTTTCTGGAAGAAACGCTCCAGCTCCCGGCGCGCCTCGGTGGCGGTCTCCTTCATCGCCCTGCCGCCCCGGCCCAGCAGGATCGCCTTCTGGTTGGGGCGCTCCACCCAGACGACGGCGCCGATGCGCAGGAGGTGGGGCCGTTCCTGGAACTCCTCGATCTCCACGGTCACCGCATAGGGCAGCTCTTTGTGGTAGCGGCGGGTGATCTGTTCGCGGATGAGCTCGGCGGCGAAGAAGCGCTCGGGCCGGTCGGTGAGCTGATCCTCCGGATAGAGGTTCTCCCCCTCGGGGAGGCGCTGGAGGATCTCCCGTTCCAGCACCTCGCAGTTGTCGCCGGTGCGGGCCGAAATCGGAATCACATCGTGGATGCCGGTCCGTTCGGCCAGATCGGCCAACAGGGGAAGCAGCTTCTCCCTCGGCTTGACGGTATCGATCTTGTTGACCGCCAACAGCGCGGGAAGGCGGCTCTCCTTCACCCGCTGCAGCACCAAGCTGTCCTCTTCGTTCCAATGACCGGCATCCACCACGAAAACCAGCAGGTCCACGCCCGTGAGCGTGGTGGTGGCGGTGCGGTTGAGGTAGCGACTCATCGCCTTGTCGCCACGTTTGTGAATACCGGGCGTATCGATGTAGACGATCTGCCCTTCGCCCAGCGTGCGAATGCCGAGAATGCTGTGGCGCGTGGTCTGCGGCTTGTGCGAGGTGATGGCCAGCTTCTGCCCCAACAGCCGGTTGAGCAGGGTGGACTTGCCCACGTTGGGCCGCCCCACCAAAGCCACGTGTCCGGCCCGGTGCTTCATGTTTCCTTCTCCCCTTCGAGCCGCCCGAGCATGAGGCGCGCCGCTTCCTGCTCGGCCTTGCGGCGGCTGCCCGCCGTGGCCAAGGTCTCGGCGTTCAGGTCCGCCACCCGGCAGACCACGGTGAAGCGCTGATCGTGGCTCTCTCCCCGCCTGGCCACCACCTCGTAACTGGGAAGCTTCATGGCGCGCGCTTGCAGCAGCTCTTGCAGACGGGTCTTGGGATCTTTGAGTTGCTCGGTGGGAGCGCTGGCGGCGATCTCCTCCGCCAACAGCCGGCGAACCAGGGTACGGGCCGCCTCGATGCCGCCGTCCAGAAATACGGCGGCGATGATCGCCTCCACCGCATCGGCGAGAATGGAGTCGCGGTTCTGTCCGCCGCTGCGAAGCTCGCCGGGGCCGAGAATGAGGCTCTCGCCCAACTGAATGCGGCGCGCCACCTGGGCCAGAGTCTCGCGCTTGACCAGTTGGGCTCGGGCGCGACTCAATTCCCCTTCCCTGGCCTGGGGATGCCGCCGGTAGAGATTCTCCGCCGCCTCGAAGCCGAGAATAGCATCGCCCAGGAATTCCAACCGCTCGTTGTTACGTGAACCCGCGCTACGGTGGGTGAGCGCCTGCTCGAGCAGTTCCAGGTTACTGAAACGGTAACCGAGTCGACGCTGTAACCGCTCCAGTCCCATTCAAAACGACCGGGAAGCGCCCACCACCGGTCAGATGCCTCTCCCTCGGGGGATCTTCACATCTTTGTGAAAATGCATCACCACGTCCACGTTGCCGACCATCGGCTCCCGGATCTCGTAATCGAGCCGCATCACCGTGCCCTCACCGCGACTGCGGTCGATGGTGAATCCTTTCTTAGGGAAATCGTAAACACCGTTGATGTCGATTCGCCGGAAAAAGGCTTTCTTCAGATCCCTTGCGCTGGCCTCGCGCAGGGAGGGATCCTGAGCCATCGACTCCATCACTTCGACGATGCTGTAGTATTGCAGATATTTGGGGACCATCTTCATCCCCAGCAGCGCAAAGAAGAGCGCCACCGCGATGATGAAGATCCATCCGGTTATTCCAATGCCACGTTGACGAAACGGCCCCTGCATTCCGCTTTTCTCCTTGTTTCTAGTGAATGCCCTGCCCTATGCGGCTCCAGTCGACAATACCGGGCCGCTTCCAGTCGAGGCTCAACCATATCATAAAGGCCTTGCCCACCAAATTCTTCTCCGGCACGAATCCCCAGCAGCGGCTGTCGTTACTGTTGTCGCGATTGTCTCCCATCATGAAGTAGTGCCCTTTCGGCACCGTGATTTCGCCCTCCGCCAGCACCTCGCAGCCAGGGGGGAAATCGGGCACCATCGGATTGACCAAAATATAGTGCTTCACTCCGTCGAGATCCTCGATCAATTCATAGGAACCCCGCATCCGCGCCCCCGAACCCACGGCCTGGTACCAACCCACCGGCTTTTGCGGCATGGGCCGGCCATTCACGTAGAGCACCTTGTCGTGGTAGGAGATACGGTCGCCAGGCAGTCCCACCAGCCGTTTGATGTAGTCCACCTTGGGGTTCTTGGGGTAGCGGAACACCACTACGTCGCCCCGGTGAGGCTCGCCGATCTCCACGAACTTGGTCTTGGTCACCGGCATGCGCAACCCGTAACTGAACTTGTTCACCAAAATGAAATCGCCCACCAGGAGGGTAGGCATCATGGAGCCGGAGGGGATGCGGAAGGGTTCCACCAGAAAGGCCCGCAACAGCAGCACGAAGAGAAAGATGGGGAAGAAGGAGCGGGCATAGTCCACCACTAGGTTCTCTTTCCCCTTCTCTTCGGCGGCGGCTTTCCGAAAGAACCGTCGCCACAGCAGATGTCCACCCCAGATCGAGCCGGAGACCAGGGTGGCGAAGGCGAGCGCCGGCTCGATGCCGAACGCCGAAAGGATCCAGACGAACAGGCCGGCGAGTATCAACAGGAGGGTCAAATGCATGGATCGGGCTCCTTAGAAGTTCTTCATTTTTCCTTGCCCACGCTGAGCACGGCGAGAAAGGCTTCCTGGGGGATCTCCACCTTGCCCACCTGCTTCATGCGCTTCTTGCCGGCCTTCTGCTTCTCCAGCAGCTTGCGCTTGCGGGTGACGTCTCCGCCGTAGCACTTGGCGGTAACGTTCTTGCGCAGCGCCTTCACGGTGGAACGGGCGATGATCTTGCTGCCGAGCGCCGCCTGGATGGCCACTTCGAACATCTGCCGCGGGATGAGCTCTTTCATCCGCTCGGTGAGTTCCCGGCCGCGGCTCTCGGCGTGGTCGCGATGGACGATGAGCGAGAGCGCGTCCACGCGCTCGCCGTTGATGAGGATGTCCAGCTTCACCAGGGGCGCCGCCTGGAATCGGTTCAGCTCGTATTCGAAGGAAGCATAGCCGCGGCTCACCGATTTGAGCCGGTCGAAGAAGTCCAACACCACCTCGTTCATGGGCAGGTCGTAGGTGAGCTGCACCTGGCCGCCGACATACTGGAGATTCTTCTGCACGCCCCGTTTCTCGATGCAGAGATTGATGACGTTGCCCAGATACTCCTGGGGCACCAGAATGTGGGCGGTGATGATGGGCTCGCGGATCTCGGCGATACGGCTCGGTTCGGGCAGTTCGGCGGGATTGTCCACCATCACCACCTCGCCGTCGGTCTTCTCCACCTCGTAGATCACCGTGGGCGCCGTGGTGATGAGATCGAGGCCGTATTCACGTTCCAGCCGCTCTTGAACGATCTCCATGTGGAGCATGCCGAGGAAGCCGCAGCGGAAACCGAAACCCAGCGCCTGCGAGGTTTCGGGCTCGAAATGGAGCGCGGCGTCGTTGAGCTTGAGCTTTTTGAGCGCCTCGCGGAAGGCCTCGTAGTCGTCCGAGTTCACCGGATAGAGCCCGGCGAAGACCCGCGGCTGCATCTGCTGGAACCCTGGAAGGGGCTCGGCCGCGGGATTCTTCTCCAGCGTGATGGTGTCGCCCACCGGCACGGCGTCGATCTCCTTGATGCCGGCGATGACGAAGCCCACCTCGCCGGTGTCCAGGAGGTCGCGTTCTTCCCGCTTGGGCGTGAAGACCCCCACCTTCTCGGCCTGGTAGACCCGTCCGGTGGACATCACCCGGATCTTCTCCTTGCGCCGCAGCCGCCCGTTCATCACCCGAACCAGCGAGATCACCCCCACGTAGGGGTCGAACCAGGAATCGATGATGAGCGCTTGAAGCGGTGCTTCGGGGTCGCCCTGGGGCGGCGGGATGCGCTCCACCAGGGTCTCCAGCAGCTCGCGAATACCCTCGCCGGTCTTGGCGCTCACCCGCAGGGCGTCCTCGGCCTCGATGCCGATGATCTCTTCGATCTCGCGGATCACCCGCTCGGGATCGGCGGAGGGCAGATCGATCTTGTTGAGCACCGGCACCACCTCCAGCCCTTGGTCGATGGCGGTGTAACAGTTGGCCACGCTCTGCGCCTCCACTCCCTGGGCCGCGTCCACCACCAGGAGAGCGCCCTCGCAGGCGGCCAGGGAACGGGAGACCTCATAGGAAAAATCGACGTGGCCCGGGGTATCGATGAAATTGAGCTCGTAGGTCTTTCCATCCCTGGCGGTGAAGTTCAGGGTGACGCTCTGCGCTTTGATGGTGATGCCGCGCTCGCGTTCCAGCTCCATGGAGTCGAGCACCTGGTCCTCCATCTCCCTTTCGCTCAACCCGCCGCAGAGCTGGATGAAGCGGTCTGCGATGGTGGATTTGCCATGATCGATGTGGGCGATGATGGAGAAGTTGCGGATCTGGTCGAGTCTGGACATCGAGTGGGCGTCAAAACCGGCGGCAGGCCGCAATGATACGTCGCCGCCCCGAAAAATTCGAGGTGCTTGAGAGGGCGCGCGACCGAAAAGCCTGAATCCGCCGGGCTGCCACGGGCGATGTGCGCGTAGCGGGACCCCGTACAAATGTCAAGGAAGTTTGAGCGCAATGAACAGGGGGCCTTCTCGCCGGCGCAGCAACAGCGGCACCTCCCGTCCGGAGGGCAGTTTCTTCAAGATGCGGCGATAGGAGGCCAGATCCCGAATCGGCTGGCCGTCGAGCATGAGCAGCAGATCCCCCGCCTCCACGCCGGCCCGCGCCGCAGCCCCCCGTTTCACCTCTTCCACCACCACTCCACCGGTGTCGGAGGACAATTCCAACTCCTCGACTTCCGATTGGGTGGGCTCGCGCACCACCAGCCCCAGACGATCCCCCTCGGCGGCGGGAGCGGGAGCGGTTTCGCTCTTCTCCGAGCTCTCTTGCTTCTTCGGCAGCTCCTCGAGCTTCACTCGAAGGTGGCGCCGCTCGCCGTGGCGCTGCACCTCCACATCCACCTCCTTTCCCACCGGGGTGGAACCCACCAGAGGCGGCAGTTCGCCGGAGGAGTGGATCGGGTGGCCGTCGAAGACGAGAATGACGTCTCCCACCTCGAGGCCGGCGCGCGCCGCCGGCGAATCCGCCATCACCTGGGCCACCAAAGCGCCGGAAGGGTGGTCCAGCCCGAAGGAGCGGGCCAGACCCTGATCCAGGTCCTGGATGAGCACCCCCAGATAGCCGCGCGAGACCCGCCCCTTCTCGCGCAACTGGCGCACCACGTTCATCGCCAGATCGATGGGGACGGCGAACGACAACCCCATGAATCCCCCGGAACGGCTGAAGATCTGCGAATTGACCCCCACCACTTCGCCGTCAAGGTTGAACAGAGGACCGCCCGAGTTGCCCGGATTGATGGCGACGTCGGTCTGGATATAGGGAACGTAGTTTTCGCTGGGCAGGCTACGCCCCTTGGCGGAGACGATACCGGCGGTCACCGTATAGTCGAAACCGAAAGGAGAACCGATGGCCAGCACCCAGGCGCCGATCTTGAGTTCGCTGCTGCGGCCGATCTTCACCGTGGGCAGGTCGTGGGCATCCACCTTCAGAAGAGCGATGTCGGTGGCCTCGTCGGACCCCACCAAGCGGGCCGGATAGCTGTCTCTGTTGTGCAGATGGACGATGATCTCGTCGGCGTCCTTCACCACGTGGTGGTTGGTGAGAATGTAACCGTCCGAGGAGATGATGAAACCGGAACCCAACGACTCCATCTCCGCATCGGGCTGCTGCTCCTCCAGGAAACGGCGGAAAAAGTCGCCAAGAGGCCCCTCTTTGGGAATGGGGAGATCCTTCGGCAGGTGGTAGCGCTCCAAGGGAGTCTTGGCCTTGTACACCGTGCTGATGTTCACCACCGCCGGTGCGGTCTCTTCCACCAGATCGCTGAAATCGGGAAGAGATGCCTTCGCCATGACCACGGCGGCGTAGGCGGCGAAGACGAACAGAAGCGACAATCCACGCAAGGTCCGCATTCCGGGATCCCTCATTTTTTCTGGAGATTCAAAGAGTCCGCCGATCCCGGCCCTCTCGGCACCGCTCCCAGCCCGACGACCGGCCCCGGAAGGATCCGCAGCACCACCGCCTGAAAGCGCGAATCCTGTTTCTGTCCCAGACGGGCCCGGATCGATCCGAAGACCAACGCCATGCCGGCGGCGCCGGTGAGCACGCTCCACAACTCGGTGGAACCGCCGCCCCATTGGCGGGCCAGCGCGTCACCCAACAGAGCGCCGCCGATCAGACCGAGCAGGGGCAACAGATAGAGGAGTACCGACGCCCACTGCATGGCTCCTTCGTCCAGCCCGATCACCACCCGGTCCCCGGGGACCGCGCCGGCTTCGTTGCGCGCCAGGAAACGGCGGCCCCGTTGGGGAAAGAGGCGGGCGACGAGGGCGGTCCCGCAACCGCCGCGCGCCGAGCAGCTGCCGCAACCCGCCTTGGGTTGCGCCTCCACTTCGGCGAGAGCGCCCTGTAGAGCCACGACGATGCCCTCTTCTTCCAGCATGTTCACTCCTTCCTGCGCAGCGCCTGGGCCACCAGCCGCAAGGTCTTGTGGGGCACCTCCCCCACCACCGTGAGCTGATGGCCGTCGAGCCGCCGGCCGTAGGCGTTGACCGACCCCAGGCTGGTCTCGCCGGTGAAGGCTTGATCGCCTTTCCCCAGAGGCTCCACGTAGGCCGAAACGGTGGCCAGGCCGTCGCTGAAGACGAAATGTTCCTGCCGCCCCCTTTCGAGACGCTTGTGGCTGACCAACCGGAAACCGGCGGGAAGCTCCTGAAAGGTCCAGCTCGAATCCGGAGAGCCCTCCTGGGAAGCTCCCTCTTTTTCAGGCGGAGGGGGCGCGGCCATCGCCGTAGCGGCCGGTGGCGGGCCGTTTCCCTTCTCCGCTTCGACGACGGAAGCGGCCTGCCGCAGTTTCAGCCGGGTGAACATGATGCGGGAGATCAGATTGCCTTCGCCGTCCATGACGGTGAGATCCAACGGCAGCCCGCTTTCGCGGTCGAGAGTGAGACGGTACCCATATCTCAGTCCGTCCCGCGGCACCAACGCCACCACCACGCCTTCCCGGCCGGCGATCCGGGCCGGCTTGCCCATCATCAGATGGTAGTAACGCCGCAATGCACGCGCTTCCAGGGGCTTCAAAGGAGAAAGGCGCCCTTTGGAAGGCTGGCGGATGGTATGGGGTTTACCGTCCACCCAGGTGGTGATGGCGAGCATGCCACCGTCACGCACGATCCGGCGGGGTTCGCCGGTGAGCGAAAAGAGAGACTCCCGCAAACGGCCGCCCACCACTTGGTGGCTCAGCCGCATGGCTTCGAGAAAACGGCCGCTGAGATAGACGAAGTTTCCCTCGAAGGAGAGAGTGGCCACCGAGCGGTTCATGCGACCGAGCCATGCTTCGGGCGACTCGCTCCCGTCTTGCCGGATTTCCCCCGCCCGGGATTGCAGAACAAAGACCGCCCACAGAAGCGTGGCGAGCGCCAGCCTACTCACCTTCGGCTCTGGGAATGTCGCCATAGCTCACCAGCGTGGTGTAGGGAATCATGCGCTGCAGGCCGTTTTGGGTGGCGTAGCGGCTGTGCTGTTCCAGGTAACGATCGAGCCGCTGCTGGTAAGGAGGCGCCACGGTCTTCCAGTGCATGCGGTCATAGACCACCAGTGCGGGCGCCGGCACCGCGCGGGAGACGGGCTCCGCTACCACTCTGTATTCGCCCCGACCGTCGGCGCGGCCATCGTGGGGGTTGATCCAGTGAGGAGCCAACATCACCACGCCGGCGGCGACCGAAGCCGCGATGGCCGCCCCGGCCACCGGCTGCAGCCAACGCTTGCGACGCCCTTCCCGGTTCGGCGCCAAGACGGTGGGCTCATCCTCCAGCCGGCGGCTCACCGCCTCCACCAGATCGACGGAACGGGGATCGATCGCCTCCCCTCGCAGACAATCGCCGATCATCTGGTAACGGACCAGCGTCCGCAGCGCCTCTTCGTCCTGGCGGATCCGCCGGCTCACCCTCACCAGCGAAACCCCGTCTGCTTCATCGTCGATGACGGCGGAAAGCTCCAGCAATTCTTCTTCTCTCATGGTCGGCGCCCTGTCACTCCAGCAAGGGTTTCAATTTCTTGTCGATGGCCTCCCGGGCCCGGAAGATCCGGGAGCGCACCGTTCCGATGGGACACTCCATCGCCTGGGCGATCTCATCATAACTCATGCCCTCCAGCTCGCGCAGCGTGATGGCGGTGCGCAACTCTTCGGGCAGCTCTTCCACCGCCTCGCGGATGGTGCGGGCGATCTCGTCCTTGAGCAGCAGCCGCTCGGGAGTGTCCACCTCGCGCAGCCGCTCTCCTGCGTCCATCTGTTCCGCGGTGGCCGCTTCCACGTCCTCCGAGGGCGGCCTTCGCCCCTTCGCCGCCAGATGATTCTTAGCGGTGTTGATGGCGATGCGATAGAGCCACGTGTAGAAGGCGCTGTCGCCGCGGAACTTGGGAAGCGCGCGGTATGCCTTGATGAAAGCCTCCTGGGTGACGTCGAACACTTCGCTACCGTCTTTGACATATCTCGAAATGAGGTTCGCCACCCGCTGCTGGTATTTCAGCACCAGCAGATCGAACGCCTTCTTGTCGCCCTGTTTGACCCGTTCGACGAGCTCCAGATCGGCTTTGGAATCGCCGCTCATGGCCTCTCCTTGCGGGCGGGTGGGACCGGCGCGCGCTTTCCCTGCCTGTGTGACCGCATTCTTGTTGTAAAGTTCGTTTTCATCGAATACTTTGGCGTTGGCCGGGAGAAGCGCCGGCCAGCTCATGGGAAGCAGCTATTATGGCAAAAAAAGATCGTTACGATGTGCTCATCATCGGCAGTGGCGCCGCCGGTCTCAGCCTCGCCCTGCGGCTGCCGCGAGGAGTCCGGACGGCCGTGGTCTCCAAACGGGAACTCAAGGAGGGCAGCACCTATTACGCCCAGGGGGGCATCTCCGCCGTGCTGGACGAGGCCGATTCGCTCGAATCCCACATTCAGGACACCCTCCAAGCCGGCGCCGGTCTGTGCGACGAGGAGGTGGTGAAGCTGGTGGTGGAACGAGGGCCGGAAAACATCCGCTGGCTGCTCTCCCAGGGGGTGGAGTTCACCGCCACGCCACCCACGGGCTCTTCCGGCTACCACCTCACCCGAGAGGGGGGGCACAGCCATCGGCGCGTGGTGCACGCCGCCGACGCCACCGGCAAAGTGGTGGAGCTGAGCCTGGAAAAACGGGCGCGGGACAACCCCGACATCGATCTGTTCGAGTACCACATCGCCGTGGATCTGATCTGCACGCCACGAGGCGACGGCCACCGGCCGCGGCGCTGCCTGGGCGCCTATCTGCTCGACCTGAAGGAGAACCGTGTGCGAACGCTGGGCGCCCGCTTCGTGGTGCTCGCCACGGGGGGCGCCAACAAGGCCTATCTCTACACCAGCAATCCGGACGTGGCCACCGGAGACGGCATCGCCATGGGCTGGCGCGCCGGCTGCCGGGTGGCCAACATGGAGTTCATCCAGTTCCACCCCACCTGCCTCTACCATCCCAACGCCAAATCCTTCCTCATCTCGGAAGCGGTCCGGGGCGAGGGGGGAAAGCTGTTGCTGCCCGACGGCACCCGTTTCATGCCCAAGTACGACGAGCGCGCCGAACTGGCTCCTAGGGACATCGTCGCTCGCGCCATCGACGCCGAAATGAAGCGCCTGGGGCTGGACTGCGTCTATCTCGATATCAGCCACCGGGAACCGGAGTTCATCCAGTCCCACTTCCCCACCATCTACCGGCGCTGTCTGGAACTGGGCATCGACATCACCCAGGAGCCCATTCCCGTGGTGCCCGCCGCCCACTACACCTGCGGCGGAATCATCACCGATCGCCATGCGCGCACCGATGTGGAGGGGCTCTACGCCGTGGGGGAGACCGCCTATACCGGTCTACACGGCGCCAACCGGATGGCGAGCAATTCACTGCTGGAGTGCCTGGTGTTCGGAGAGCTGGCCGCCGAAGAGATGGCGCTGCAGCTGGAAACCGAGGAGAAAGAGGCTCCAGCGCTCCCGGCATGGGACGAGAGCCGGGTCACCGATTCCGACGAAGAGGTGGTGGTATCGCACAACTGGGACGAGCTGCGCCGTTTCATGTGGGACTACATGGGCATCGTGCGCAGCAACAAACGGCTGGCCCGGGCCCGGCGCCGCATCAATCTCCTGCAGCACGAGATCCGCGAGTACTACAGCAATTTCCGCGTGAGCAACGACCTGCTGGAGCTGCGCAACCTGGCCGACGTGGCCGAGCTGATCATTCTCTCGGCCATCCGCCGCCGCGAGAGCCGCGGACTGCACTACAACAAGGACTTTCCCTGGCGGGACGAGAGCCAGCGCCGCCCTACCATCCTTATTCCGGAAGCCTACGTGCCGAAGCGAAGAGGGTGAAGAAGTTTTCTCCGGTGCGCTCGATCACCGTCTCCAGGGGCACTCCCCGCACTTCGGCGACCTTTTCCGCCACCAGTCGCACATGGCGCGGTTCGTTGGGCTTTCCCCGATGGGGCACCGGCGCCAGGTAAGGGGAATCGGTCTCCACCAGCAGCCGGTCCAGGGGGACCTTCTTCACCACCTCGCGCAGCGCTTCCGCGTTGCGGAAAGTGACGATGCCCGAAAAGGAGATGTAGAAGCCGAGCTCCAGCCCCCGCCGGGCCATCTCCCAGTTTTCGGTGAAGCAGTGCAGCACTCCTCCCACCTCGCGTGCCTTCTCCTCTTCGAGGATGCGGAGGGTGTCCTCACGCGCCTCCCGGGTGTGGATAATGAGCGGTTTCCCTGCGGCAAGCGCGGCGCGAACATGAGTGCGGAAGCGCCGCTGTTGCCACTCCAGGTCGCCCTCGCTGCGAAAGTAGTCGAGGCCGGTCTCGCCGATGGCGACATTGCGTGGATGGCGCGCCAGCTCCACCAACCGCTCCACCGTGGGCTCCTCCCGCTCCTTGTCGTTGGGATGAACGCCCACCGAGGTGGAGACCTGCGGCCAGGGTTCCACCAGTTCCATCATGGCGGGATGACCCTCCAGGTCGATGGCGACGCAAAGCAAGTGTTCCACTCCTTCGCTCAGCGTCCGTTCCATGAACCGGCCGAAATCGCCTCCATAGGGCGAAAGATCCACCCGATCGAGATGACAATGGGAATCCACGAGCACGGAAAAGCCTCCAGAAGAGAGTTGGAAGAGAGGTTTTCGGCGAGGAGGCCGGTTCTACATGGTGTCGGTGGGATCGTCCAGTCCCAGCATGCCGGCCAGATGCAGCTCGATCTTCTTGCGCGTCTCGCCTTCGTCACGAGGGTCGAACTGCACGCCCACACCAGCAGTGCGGTTGCCCATGGCGCCCACTGGAGTGATCCAGATCACCTTGCCGGCAAAGGGAATCTTGTCGACTTCGTCCATGAGGCTGAGCAGGATGAAGACGTCGTCGCCCAGCTTGTACTTCTTGATGGTGGGGATGAAGAGCCCGCCGTTCTCCACGAAGGGCATATAGGCGCGATACAGGGTCTTCTTATCCCTGATCGTGAGGTTCATGATGCCTTGTTGAAAGCCCGGCATGGCCATGGGTCTCATCTCCCTGTCGTTCGGCGCCACTCGACCAGCAGCGCCTCCAGAGCCAATTGAGGATTGGGGTTGTTTGCCAATCTTCTTTGAGTTTCGAACAGCTTGTCAAGCAGAGAGTGGAGCGCGGCCGGCGATGGAAGGGAGGAGATCTCCGCCACGCGCTCTCCCATCGCCCCCTTCCGCAACAAGCCTCCCAGCCACGCGCCGAGGAGGCGCAGCAACAAGCTCAGATCCGCCTCCTTGAGCCAGCTTTCGGCCACCCCGCTGGGATCGGCGCGCCCCTCGGCCACTTCGAAGAACTCACGCCGCCAGCGTTCCAGTAGCCGATCTTTTCCCGATTCGAGCCAATGGAGCACGGTCACCGGCCCTCCACCCGCCATCTCCAACAGCGGCGCAGCGCGCCCGGCTTCCAGGTCCGCGCGCTCGCCGAGCCAGGCGATCGCCTGGGCGGTGGAAGGTGGTCGCAAGGGCAGCTGCTGGCAACGACTGCGGATGGTGACGGGCAGCTGCTCCGGATGGGTGGCCACCAGCAACAGGTGGACGCCCGCAGGAGGTTCCTCCAGCGTCTTCAGCAACGCGTTGGCGGCGGCCACTCCCATCGCCTCGGCGGGGTCGATGAGAAAGAGTCTCGCGCGCCCTTCCCCCACCACCAGCACGCTGTCGTCGAGCAGCTCCCGAATGGCGTCCACGCGAATCCGTCCAGTCGATTCGTCGGGCGTCAGCTGGCGGAAATCGGGATGGTTCCCCGCGTCGAACAGGCGGCAGTCGCGGCAGTTTCCGCAAGGCAGGCCCTCTTCGGCGGGTTCGCGGCACAGCAACGCCTGAGCCAGCCTCCGCGCCAAGGGCGACTTGCCCAGGCCGGTGGGACCGGAGAGCAGAAGGGCGTGGCCGAGACGCCGCTGGCGCCGGATCTCCAGAAAACGGCGCCAGACCTCCGTCTGCCAGGGCAAGGGAGTGGCGGCGGTCAGCTCCATGCGGCGAGAAACTCCTGCACCACTTCGGCCACCTGCCGCTCCACCTCTTCCAGCGGGCGGGCGGCGTCGATCACCCGGAACCGACGGGGCTCGTCCGCCGCCCGCTGCAGATAAACCCGACGCACCCGCTCGAAAAAAGAGACGCGCTCCTTCTCGAAGCGGTCGGGCTTGGAGCGCTTTCCGGCCCGTTCCAGCCCCACTTCCGGAGGCAGATCGAGAAGCAGGGTGAGATCCGGCTTCAGGTCGCCTTGCACCCACTTTTCCAAAACGGCGATGCGGCTCTCTTCGACGCCCCGCCCGCCCCCTTGATAGGCGTAGGTGGCATCGGTGAAGCGATCGCACAGCACCCATCGCCCCTGCCGCAGATCGGGCAGGATCTTACGATGCAGGTGTTCGGCGCGGGCGGCGAACATCAGCAGCAACTCGGTGTCCACCGCCATGCCGTCGTGTCGATGTCCGAGCAGCAGCTCCCGCAGGGCCTCCCCGAGGGGCGTGCCCCCCGGTTCCCGGCTCTCCACGAGCTCCCGCCCCGCGTCGCGCAGCAGGCGGGCCGCCAGCGCCATGCAGGTGCTCTTTCCCGCCCCTTCGATTCCTTCCAGAGTGATGAACGCGCCCCGCTTTCTCATCGTTTCTTCAACTGATATCTGCGCACCGCGCGGTTGTGTCCCCGAAGCGTCTCGGAGAACTGGTGGCTGCCGTCGCCCCGGGCCACGAAATAGAGCGCCTTGCCCTGGGCCGGGTGGGCCGCGGCCTGCAGAGCCGCGCGACCGGGCATGCAGATGGGCGTGGGCGGAAGACCGGCATGCACGTAGGTGTTGTAGGGCGTGTCCTCGCGCAGATCGCTGCGCCGGATGTTGCCCTGGTAGCGCGCTCCCATGCCGTAGATGACGGTGGGATCGGTCTGTAGTTTCATCCCTTTGCGCAAGCGGCGGACGAACACCCCGGCGATGCGCCGGCGCTCGTCGGGACGGGCCGTCTCCTTCTCCACGATGGAGGCGAGAATCAGCAGTTCGTCAGGAGTGTTCAGCGGCAATCCCTCGGCCCGCTCCTTCCACGCCCGGCTCAACTCCTGTTCCATGCGCCGCCAGGCTCTCTGCAACAGCTGGAGATCGCTGAAGCCCTTGGGAAAGAGATAGGTGTCGGGAAAGAAGCGCCCCTCCGGATGGACGCCGGGATGGCCGAGCCGTTCCATCACCTGGGCGTCGGAGAGGCCCGTCAACCGGTGTTTCAATGCGGGATGACGATCCATGGCCCGACGCCACTGCCGAAAGGTCCAGCCTTCGGGAAAAGTGATCTCGTGCAGGCGGGTATGGCCGGAGACCAGCAACTTCAGCATCGTCACCGGCGTGGTTCCCGCCTCCAGCAGATATTCACCCGCCTTGATCTTCCCCAGTTCCGGGTGAAGACGGAGATGGAAACGAAGCAGGGCCGCGCTGTCCAGCACCCCTTTCGCCTCGAGCCGGCGCGCCACTCCCGCAGCCGTCTCGCCACCCGCCACTTCCACCACCAACCCCTTTTCCGGCAGCTTCAGCGGCGTCTCCAGAAACTGCCGGTAGTGCTGCCAGAACCAGGCGGCGGCCAGCGCCACGGTGAGCAGCGCGGCCGCCCCTCCGCTCAGAAGGATCCTTTTCCTTCCTTCAGCCATCGTTCGTGAACACCCGCCGGGCCACCTCCTCCAGCACGGGATGATGGGTGATTTTCACCGCCTTGTCATCTCCGTCGAGGCGGGCCACCGGCACCACGCCCAGCAGCGAACTGGTGAGAAAGAGCCCTTCCGCCTCGCCCAGCTCCTCGGGCCGGATGCGGCGCACCACCACCGGCCGATTCCGCCGGCGCGCCACCTCCAGCACCAGCTGGCGGACCACGCCGGCCACGCCGCAGCGATCGATGAGCGGCGTGTGCAGTTCGCCCTCGAACACCAGAAAAAGATTGCTGGCCGTGCCCTCCACCACGAAGCCTTCGCTGTCGAGCATCAGCCCCTCGCCGGAATCGAATTCGCGTTGGGCGAGCACCTGCTCCAGGCGGTTGAGGTGCTTCAGGCCGGCATATCCCGGTTGCTGGCCCAGCCTTTGGCGGCAGGTGACCACCGCAAGCGCAGCGGGCGCGGCGGCCGGTCCATCCCACGGCAGGGATTCGAGAATGCGGGTGGAGCGGGATGCCGCTGGCGGGCGGTAGCCCCGCTGGGAACGGCCGCGGGTGACGAGAATCTTGAGAACGGCGTTGCGGCCGTCGCCGAGCAGCGCTGCCGCCTCCCGTTCCAGCAACTCCGGATCCGGCATCTCGATGCCCAGCTGCTCGCAGCCCATGGAGAGGCGGCGAAGATGGCGCCGCCACAGCGCCGGCGTCCCCTCCACCACGGCGATGGTCTCGAAGAGGCCGTCTCCGAACTGCAGGCCGCGATCGAACACGGAGAGGCGGTCGCGTTCCTCCCCGTCCACCAGGCAGCGAATGGACCGGTCGCGCGGCAAATCAGCCTTTGAAGAGGCGGAAAACCAGGGTGCCGTTGGTTCCGCCGAAACCGAAAGAGTTGGAGAGCGCCACTTCCATCTTCATTTCGCGCGCCGTGTGGGGCACGTAATCGAGATCGCACTCTGGATCGGGGTGATCCAGGTTGATGGTGGGCGGCGCCACTTGATCGCGCAGCGCCAGCACGGTGAAAACCGCTTCGGCCCCCCCTGCCGCGCCCAGCATGTGGCCGGTCATCGACTTGGTGGAGCTCACCGGCACCTTGTAGGCGTGTTCGCCGAGCGCCCGTTTCACCGCTTTGGTCTCGGCGATGTCGCCCGCCGGCGTGGACGTGCCGTGGGCGTTGATGTAGTGGATTTCCGAGGCGTCGATGCCGGCATCCTGCATGGCGAGCCGCATGCACTCGGCGGCGCCCTCCCCGTTGGGGGACGGAGAGGTCATGTGGTAGGCATCCGAGTTCATGCCGGCGCCCACCAGCTCGCAATAGATCTCGGCGCCCCGGGCGCGGGCATGCTCCAGCTCTTCCAGAACCACCACTCCGGCACCGTCGCTGAGCACGAAACCATCGCGATCGCGGTCCCAAGGCCTGCTCGCCTTCTGCGGCTCGTCGTTGCGGGTGGAGAGCGCCCGCGCCGCGGCGAATCCCCCCAGTCCGGTGGGCGTGGTGGCCATCTCCGCCCCGCCGGCGACGACCACGTCGGAAGTGCCGGCCTGGATCAGGCGCATTCCATCGGCGATGCAGTGCGCTCCGCTGGAACAGGCGGAGACGATGGAGTAGTTGGGCCCCTTGAAGCCGTTGATGATGGAGATCTGGCCGGCCACCATGTTGATGATGTTGGCCGGCACGAAGAAAGGCGAGATCTTCCGCGGCCCGCCTTTGAGGTAGGCCGCGTAGTTGTCCTCGATGCCACCGATCCCGCCGATGCCGGAGCCCACCACGACGCCGATGCGGTGGGCGTTCTCCTCGGTCACCTCCAGGCCGGCATCGGCAATGGCCTGATGGGCCGCCGCGATGCCGTAATGGATGAAGGGGTTCATCTTCCGCGCATCCTTCTTGGGGATGTACTCGGTGATGTCGAAGTCGTAGATAGGGCCGCCGAAACGGACGCTGAAAGGTTCGATGTCCATGTGCGTGATCGGCCGGATGCCGCTCTTTCCAGCCAGGATGTTCTCCCATGCGCTGGGCACATCCAGACCCACCGGCGACACCAGACCGAGGCCGGTGACCACTACCCTTCTCTTGGACATATCGGGAAACCCTCTGTTTGCTACGAGCTTGGCATCTCCCGGCCTGACGCTGGCCGGCGGATGCGCGTCAGATCAGGGGGAGATCGATGGCGGTGGTACCTCGATCAGCTATGCGCGTTGATGTAATCGACCGCCTGTTTCAAGGTGGTGATGTTCTCGGCGTCCTCGTCGGGGATTTCGCACTCGAACTCCTCTTCGAGGGCCATGACCAGTTCCACGGCGTCCAGGGAATCCGCGCCCAGGTCATCGATAAAGGAAGCATCGGGCGTGACTTCGTCTTCGCTCACCCCGAGCTGCTCGGCGACAATCTTCTTGACACGTTCTTCAATGCTGCTCATTGCTTTGATTTCCTCCAGGATTTGAGCGCGATCCAGCGCCGCGCGTGGGTATTTTATGCGTAAATCCACCCCGTTCCAACAAGGGGTCAGACCATGTACATGCCGCCGTTCACGTGCAGCGTGGTGCCGGTGACGTAGGCGGCATCGTCGGAGACCAGAAAGGCGACGGCCGAGGCGATCTCTTCGGGCTGCCCCAGCCGGCCCAGGGGAATGGCCGCCAGCAACTGCTTGCGCTGGGCTTCGGGCAGCTCCCGGGTCATGTCGGTGTCGATGAAGCCGGGAGCCACGGCGTTCACGGTGATGCCGCGGGGGCCGATCTCCTGGGCCAGAGACTTGGTGAAGCCGATCATGCCGGCCTTGGCGGCGGAGTAGTTGGTCTGCCCGGCGTTGCCGCTCACCCCCACCACCGAGGTGATGTTGACGATGCGTCCCCAGCGCGCCTTCATCATGCCCCGCACGCACGCCTTGCAGACCCGGTAAAGGGAATTGAGGTTGGTCTCGATGACGGCGTTCCACTCATCCGGTTTCATGCGCATGAGCAGGTTGTCACGGGTGATGCCGGCGTTGTTCACCAGCACGGTGATCACGCCGTATCTCTCCTCGACGACCTTGACCACTTCCGCCACCGAGTCATCGTCGGCCACATCCAGTTTCATGCCACCCCCGCGGATGCCGGCCTCGTCGAACCAGGTGGCGATGGCTTCGGCGCCGCCGTCGGAGGTGGCGGTGCCCACCACAGTGAAACCTTCTTTGCCCAGGCGGGCGGCGATGGCTCGGCCGATGCCGCGGCTGGCGCCGGTGACGAGAGCGATGCGGGTTTCAGACATGGGTGACCTCCAGCGCTTTCTCCAGGGATGCCGGATCGAACACCGGCAGGAACTCCAACTTCTTGTCGATGCGACGGCCCAGGCCGGTGAGCACCTTGCCCGGTCCCGCTTCGACGATCTTTTCCACGCCCCGCCCGGCCATGGCCTGGATGGTCTCCACCCAGCGCACCGGGCTGTAGAGCTGCTCGACCAACTTCTCGCGCAGCGACGCCACGCTCTCGGCCTCCGCCACGTCGACGTTGTGCAACACCGGAATGGAGGGCGGACGGAGTTGCACATCGCCGAGCGCCTCCGCCAGCCGTTGCGCCGCCGGCTTCATCAAGGCGCAGTGGGAGGGCACGCTCACCGGCAGCGGCAACGCCCGCTTGGCGCCCCGCTCCTTCGCCAGCTCCATGGCGCGCCCCACCGCCTCCTTCTCGCCGGCGATGACCACCTGGCCCGGCGAGTTGAAGTTCACCGCCTCCACCACACCGTCCGCCGCAGCCACGGCGCAGAGATCGCGCACCTGTTCGTCTTCGAGACCCAGGATGGCGGCCATGGCGCCGCTGCCGTCGGGCACCGCTTCCTGCATGAAACGGCCGCGCGCCGCCACCAGCTTCACGGCGTCGGCGAAGTCGAGGGCTTCCGCCGCCACCAGGGCGCTGTACTCGCCCAGGCTGTGGCCGGCCATCACCGCCGGCGTGGCGCCCCCCTGCTCCTTCCATACTCGCCATGCCGCCACACCGGCGGTGAGCATGGCCGGTTGGGTGTTCTCGGTACGGTCGAGCGCCTCCGCGGGGCCTTGGTCGACCAGCTTCCACAGATCGAGGCCGAGGGCGTCGGAAGCTTCTTCATAGAGCCGCCGCACCAGGGGAAAGGCTTCGGCCAGGGCGGAAGACATCCCCAACGATTGGGAGCCCTGACCGGGAAAGACGATGGCGATGGAGTCGTTCATGATGGCCGCTATCCGTTGTTCAGAAATCGAGCAGAATCGAGCCCCAGGTGAAGCCTCCGCCGAAGGCTTCCAGAAGCAGGGTTTCGCCGCGCCGGATGCGGCCGTCGCGCACCGCCACGTCCAGGGCCAGCGGCACCGAGGCGGCCGAAGTGTTGCCGTGTTCGTCCACCGTCACCACCACCTTCTCCATGGGCATGCCCAGCTTGCGGGCGGTGGCCTTGATGATGCGGATGTTGGCCTGGTGGGGCACCAGCCAATCGATGTCGCTCTTGCGCAGTTCGTTGGCGGCCAGCGTCTCGTCGACGATGCGACCCAGGGTGTTGACCGCCACTTTGAACACCTCGTTGCCCTTCATCTGCATGAAGCGGGGATCGGCGCCCGACTCCGGATCGACGTCGAAGCCCCGGGAGACACCGCCCGGCACATGGAGCAGTCCTTCGTAGGCGCCGTCGGCATGAAGGTGGGTGGAGCGGATGCCCGGCTCTTCGGAGGCCTGCAGCACCACGGCGCCGGCACCGTCGCCGAAAAGGATGCAGGTGCCGCGGTCGCTCCAGTCCACGATTCGGGAGAGCGTCTCGGCCCCCACCACCAGAGCGGTTCGGGCGCTGCCGGTGCGGATGAACTTGTCCGCAACGCCCAGGGCGTAGATGAAGCCGGTGCAGACCGCCTGGACGTCGAAAGCGGGACAGCCGTGGTTGCCCAGACGGTGTTGCAGAAGGCAGGCGGTACTGGGAAAGATCTTGTCGGGCGTGGTGGTGGCGACGACGATGAGATCCAGCTCCCGCGCCTCGATGCCGGCCGCCTCCAGCGCCCGGCGCGCCGCCTTTTCGGCCAGATCGCAGGTGGTCTCGCCCTCAGCGGCGATGTGGCGTTTGAGAATGCCGGTGCGCTCCCGGATCCACTGGTCGGAAGTGTCCACCATCCGTTCCAGGTCCTGGTTGGAGAGCACTTTTTCGGGCAGGTGGCCGCCGGTGCCAACGATGCGCGAGTAGAGCGTCATGCGGTGTTCCTTGCCCGCAACTGTTGGGCCACGCGATCCTCGATGCGGCTGGAGACGTCGGCGATCACCGCCTTGGCGGCGATGTCGATGGCGTGGGTGTAGGCCAGCACGTCGGCGCCGCCGTGGCTCTTGACCACCACGCCGCGCAACCCCAGCAGGCTGGCCCCGTTGTAACGGCGAGGATCGATTCGCCGGCTCACGCCCTTGAGCACGGGCAGGGCGCAGAGGGCGGCGATCTTGGTGAAGAGGTTGCGGGTAAAGCCCTCTTTGAGGATCCCCCGGATCATCCGCGCCACACCTTCGCTGGTCTTCAGCGCCACGTTGCCGACGAAGCCGTCGGTGACCACGATGTCCACCTCCTCGTTGACATAGATGTCGTCCCCTTCCACATAACCGAGATAGTTGAGCGACGAGGCGCGCAGCAGCTGGTCGGCCAGCTTCACCTGCTCGTTCCCCTTGATCTCTTCCTGGCCGATGTTGAGCAGGCCCACCCGCGGGCGCTCGATGCCGTCGAGCACGGTCACCAGCTCCGAGCCCATGACGGCGAACTGCAGCAGGTGCTCCGCACTGCAATCGACGTTGGCGCCGAGATCGAGCATCCAGGTGCGCCCGCCCATGCAGGGCAGCGCGGTGATGATGGCGGGTCGGTCCACGTGGGGCAACATCTTCAACACGAAACGGGCGGTGGCCATCAAGGCGCCGGTATTGCCGGCGCTGACGCAGGCGTGAGCCTCCCCCTTTTTCACCAGATCGAGCGCCACCCGCATGGAGGAGTCCTTCTTCTTGCGCAGCGCCACCGACGGCAGTTCGTCCATGCCCACCTCCTGCGAGGCGGGATGCAGGCGAAGCCCCGCGGGCGGCTTCTCCGGGAGCTGCGGCCGCAACACCTCTTCACGCCCCACGAGGATCAGCTCGTGCTGCGGATGCTCCTTCAGATATTGCAACGCCGCCGGCACGACCACGGAAGACCCATGGTCTCCTCCCATGGCGTCCAGGGCGATGGTGATCCTGCCGACCACTGGAAGAGACTCCGACGATTCAGCCGGCGGCCCGCGAAGACCGGAACCTGGTCACTGGGTGGAGATCCCCGTTCTCAGCGCTCGACGACCTTGCGCCCGCGATAGAAACCGTCCGGCGTGACGTGATGGCGCAGGTGGGTTTCCCCCGAAGTGGGGTCGACAGAGAGCGCCGCCGGCTTGAGGGCGTCGTGGGAGCGGCGCATGCCGCGCTTGGAAGGGGTCTTTCGGTTCTGTTGTACTGCCATCGATATCTCCTGCAAATTCTCAACTCTGGTTCCCGCCGGATTTCAGGCCGGCGAGAACGGCGAAAGGATTGGGCCGCTCCTCGTCCGTTCCTCCTGCTTGCGGATCCTCCGGGACGGCGGCCGGCCCGTCACAGCGATGCGCAGCATGGCGTGGCGAGACCGGAATGCTCAACAGCAGCTCCTCTTCCACCAGCTCCCTGACCGCCAGCGGTTCCTTCTCCTGGAGCAACAAGGGATCCTGTTCGGCGGGCAACCGCTCCGCCTCAAGGAGGCCGCTCACCACGGCCAACAGGACATGGGCGTCCACCTCGTGGCTCATCGCCTCGAGGCACCGCTGACACTCCAACCGCAGCTCCGCCTGCACCGAGCCGTCGATCAGGGGGCGCCCCCGATCGTCACGAACAAAACGGAGGTGGTAGCGGACTTCGCCCCCCGGTTCCCGCAACAATGGAGCCACCCGCGGCAGCTCGGCGAGCGCAATGCGCCCCTCCAGGACAGCCTCCTGCTCGGCCAGCAGCCAGGGGTCTACACGCTCGGGGGTGGGCCGCGCCATAAGCCGCGTATGATAGAAAATTTCCCCTTCCGGGTCAAAGGAAAGGCGCGCAACGCTTACGGCCACCCCGAAGGATGGCCGTAAGGTGGCGGTTCGCGGCGACCGGACTCAGGCGGCCCGGCTCTCCAGCGTGGCGGAATCCTTTTTGCCTTGGCAGGTCTGCTCTTTCTCCAGACCCCTCGCCACCAAATCGGCCAGGGTGATGTCGGTGAGAAAGTCGTAGATCTGACGGCTCAGGTCGTCCCACAGACTGTGGGTGAGGCAGCGCTGCCCGCCACGGCAATCCTCCTTGCCCCGACAGCGGGTGAACTCCACCCATTCATCCACGGCGCAGATGATGTCGGCGATGGAGATCTCGTCCGCCGGACGGCCGAGAAAATAGCCACCCCCCGGTCCGCGCACGCCGCGGACCAGTTTGCGTGCCCGCAGGGCCGCGAACAGCTGCTCCAGATAGGAGAGCGAAATCCCCTGGTTTTCGGAAATGTCCGAGAGGGTGACCGGGCCGTCCTGGCCGTTGAGGGCCAGGTCCAGCATCGCCGTGACCGCATAACGGCCTTTGGTTGAAAGTCTCATGCTCTTCACTCCTCCTCGTTTCTTGGGCGAGGAAATCTATTAACTGAGTAATTTACTCGGTAATTAAGCCTACCATTAACCCTGCATTTCAGTCAACAATTCCGACGAACGGTCGAATCGGTGGCCCTGATGGGCGCAGTAGGCCAGCCATTTGGAGAGAAAGAGCTGGACTTTCCAGCGGTTTTCGAGGCTGGGATGGTGGTAGCCGGCGTTCAGCGGCAGAGCGCTCTGGCGCAGGTTCATCACCTCCACCTGGGCGGCGTCGTGATAGAGGCGCAGCACGGCGTCCGGGTCGGGAACCTGCCCTCGGTGGTGGGAGAAATAGTAGGTCAGATGCACCACCGTGGTGTAAGGAGTCTGCTCCAGAATCTCCAAAAAAAGATCCATCTGGCCGGGCCGGGACGACTTCAGCAGCCCCCGCCGGCGCGGCAGCTCCGGCGCCAGGGCCATGAGCTGCCAATAGTTCTCCTCGCACAGATCGAGAAAGCGCCCCACCGTCGGGGTGCTGTCCAGGAGCGGAGCGAGCTGAGATACCCAGGGCAGACGCATCAGCCGACCACGAAACGAAAAGCGGGGGCACCAGGCCCCCGGCTTCCTTTTGGACTCGAAGTGGAAGGATCAGGCCTGTTCACCACCCTGGCTTTCCGCGATCTGCTTGCGCACCTCGTCCATGTCCAGCGCCTGCGCCTGCTCCACCAGTTGCCGGAAAGGCCCTTCCGGCAGCGCCCCCGCCTCGGCGTAGATGATGATCTGGTCCCGGAAGATCATCAAAGTGGGAATGGAGCGGATCTGGAAGTGCATGGCCAGCTCCTGCTCCTCCTCGGTGTTCACCTTGGCGAAAACGATGTCTGGAAACTCTTCGGAGACCTTCTCGTAGGTGGGTGCGAAGCTCTTGCACGGCCCACACCAGGGCGCCCAGAAGTCGATGATGACGAAGGGATTGTTGTTGACGGTCTCTTCAAAATTCTCTTTGGTCAGTTCGATCACAGCCACGCGAAGGTCTCCGGAGTGCAGGTTGAGCAATGGGTTGAAGCCCAGTATAGCAAGGGCGGAACAAAAAAACCGGGGCGCCCGCCCCGGTCCTTTCCGTTCCTCAGCCTTCCAGGCCGGCGAAGATGGCGTCGCGGATCTCTTCCACGCTGCCCACGCCGTTCACTTTCACATATTTGACGTTGCCGGCTTCGGCCTCCTTGGTGTAGAAGTCGATGAGCGGCTCGGTCTGCTCGTGATAGACGCGCAGACGCTCGCGCACCGTCTCCTCCTTGTCGTCGTCCCGCTGGATCAGGTCTTCGCCGGTGACGTCGTCCTTGCCCTCCACCTTGGGTGGATTGAAGATGACGTGATAGGTGCGCCCCGAGGGCAGATGCACCCGCCGGCCCGACATGCGCTTGATGATCTCCTCGTCGGGCACGTCGATCTCCACCACGGCGTCGATGTCGATGCCCGCCTCCTTCATCGCCTCGGCCTGGGGAATGGTGCGGGGAAAGCCGTCGAAGAGATAGCCGTTCTTGCAGTCGTCCTCCTGGATCCGCTCCTTCACCATCCCCATGATGATGTCGTCGGAGACCAGCCCCCCCTCGTCCATGATCTTCTTGGCCGCCTTGCCCAGCTCGGTGCCCGCTTTCACATGGGCCCGCAGCATGTCGCCCGTGGAGATCTGGGGAATGTTGTACTTCTCTTTGATGAATGCAGCCTGGGTGCCCTTCCCGGCTCCAGGTCCGCCCAGCAGGATGATTCGCATGGTCTCTAGCCCCCTCTTGGGATTGGAACAGTGCTGGAAGTGTGCCACAACCGCCCACGGCAGGAACATTCGAGCCTGCCAATGGGCGGATTGAGGGGGCTTATCGCCGCTTCAATTATCGGCCTTGACGCCGCCCGCCATCTCCAACATCAGTTTATTGAGCCGGTGGACGAAGCTGGCCGGATCCTCGAGCTGCCCTCCTTCCGCCAGCATGGCCTGGTCGAAGAGCAGGCGCGCCAGCTCGTCGAAGCGCTCGCCCTCCTCTTGCTCCATGCGCGCCACCAGAGGGTGGTCCACATTGAGCTCGAGGATGGGGGTGGGCATGGGGGCGTCCTGGCCCAGCTGCTTGAGCACCCGGGCGAGATTCTGGCTCATCTCGTACTCGTCCACCACCAGGCAGGCGGGCGAATCCACCAGGCGGCTGGAGACGCGCACCTCTTTCACCCGGTCGCCCAGCGCTTTTTTCACCCGTTCAAGCAGCGACTTGTGGGCCTCGGCGATCTTCTCTTGCGCCTCTTTCTCTTCCTTGGTCTCCAGTTCGCCCAGATCGAGCTGGCCCTTGGCCACCGAACGGAAAGGCTTGCCCTTGTATTCGGTGAGATGGGACATGAGCCACTCGTCCACCCGGTCGGTGAGCAGGAGCACCTCGATGTCGTGCTTCTTGAACACCTCCAGATGGGGACTGTTGCGCGCCGCCGCCAGGGTGTCGGCGGTGATGTAATAGATCTTCTCCTGCTTCTCGGCCATGCGCTCGAGGTAGTCGTCGAGGGAGACGCTCTGTTCGTCGCCCTCCGACTTGGTGGTGGCGAAGCGCAGCAGGCCGGCGATGCGCTCGCGGTTGGCGAAATCCTCCGCCGGCCCCTCCTTGAGAACCTTGCCGAACTCTTTCCAGAAGGTCTTGTACTTCTCCGGCTCCTCCTTGGCCAGATGCTCCAGCAGGCCGAGAACCCGCTTGACGTTGGCGGCGCGGATGGTGTCGATCACCTTGTTGTGCTGCAGCAGCTCGCGGGAGACGTTGAGCGGCAGGTCGTCCGAGTCCACCACGCCCTTGACGAAGCGCAGATAGTGGGGCATCAGCTTGTCCGCCTCGTCCATGATGAAGACGCGGCGCACGTAGAGCTTGACGCCGTGCTTCTGCTCCCGGTCCCACAGATCCCAAGGCGCTTTGGAAGGGATGTAGAGCAGCGAGGTGTACTCGTGCTTTCCCTCCACCCGGTTGTGGGTCCAGGCCAGCGGCTCCTCGAAATCGTGGGTGATGGATTTGTAGAACTCCTTGTACTCTTCGTCCGAGATCTCGGACTTGTTGCGCATCCACAGGGCGGTGCCCTTGTTCACCTGCTCCCACTCGGTCTCCCCCTTCTTCTCCTCTTCTCCTTGCGTCTCCTTGGGCATCTCGATGGGGATGGGCAGGTGGTCGGAGAACTTGTGGATGATGGAGCGCAAGCGCCAGGGGTCCAGAAACTCCTTCTCCTCCTCGCGCAGATGCAGGGTCACTTCGGTGCCGCGATCCGCCTTTTCCACGGTTTCGATGGTGTAGCCGCCCTCCCCCGTGGATTCCCAGCGCACGCCGTGCTCCTTGCCGAAGCCGGCGCGCCGCGTGGTGAGGGTCACCCGGTCGGCCACGATGAAGGCGGAGTAGAAGCCCACCCCGAACTGGCCGATGAGCTGGGCGTCGGCCTCTTCGTTGCCGGTCATCTTCTCCAGGAACTTGCGGGTGCCCGAGCTGGCGATGGTGCCGATGGTCTCCATCACCTCGTCGCGGGTCATGCCGATGCCGTTGTCGGCCACGGTGACGGTGCCGGCCTTCTCGTCCACCCAGACGCGGATGCGCAGGTTGGGGTCTTCTTCGTAGAGGGCGTCGTCCGAGAGCGCTTCGAAACGCAGTTTCTCGATGGCATCCGAAGCGTTGGAGATCAGCTCGCGCAGGAAAATCTCCTTGTTGCTGTAGAGAGAGCGGATCACCAGGTTGAGCACCTGGCTCACTTCCGCCTGGAACTCCAAGGTCTCTTTGTGCGCTTCCACACTCATCGTCTCTCCTCTTGCGATGGAACCGAATCTCAAACGCCCAATTTGGGGACGCTCCTCCTCGATTTCAAGGCGCGTCTCCGCGCCGATGTGCCATACTTGGCGGAAATGGGCGGGTTCCTGAGAAAGTTGGGGTGGACCGTTCTGCTGGCCGCGCTCCCTGCGGCGCAGACGCACGCTCTCTTCTGCCCTCTGCCGGAGAAGAGAAAGGCGCATCACCCCGTAAGGAAGATGGCCGTTCCGCCGGTTCGCCGCGCTCTCCCCCTTCCGCCGCCGCCGGAAACTCCACCGGTGGACGGCTATCTCGGCCGCAAGGCGCCCCGCGCGACACCGCCTCCCGCGGCTCCCCGCTGGCGGCCCGACAAGTAGCGCCGCCGCCTCGACGCAACTCCCCCACAGATTGCGGCGTGTGTCCGCCCTCCTTAGCCGCTAAAATGCGCCCCATTCGATCCAGCCTTCCAGGAGAATCATCCGTGTCCGAACGACGAGTGGACGTTGCCATCATCGGCTCCGGCACCGCCGGCCTCAACGCCATGGGGCGGGTGCGCCGCGCCAAGAAGTCTTTCGTGCTCATCAACGGCGGAGAAGCGGGCACCACCTGCGCCCGCGTGGGCTGCATGCCGTCCAAGGCCATCATCCAGGTGGCCGAAGACTTCCACCGCCGCACCCTCTATCCCCGCATGGGCATCCAAGGGGGCGACGGCCTCTCGGTGGACCTGCCCGAGGTGATGGAATACGTCCGCGAGCTGCGCGACACCTTCGTGGACCGGGTGCTCTCCAACAGCACCGACCATCTGAGCGAAGAGGAGTTCATCGAGCAGTACGCCCGTTTCGTGGAGCCCGGATTGCTGGAGTTGGAGGACGGCAGCCGCATCCGCGCCGAACGCATCGTCATCGCCACCGGCTCCACGCCGGTGGTTCCGGAAGAGTGGCGTGTCTTCGGCGACCGCATCGTCACCACCGACCAGTTCTTCGAACTGGAAACCCTCCCCGCCTCCATGGCGGTGGTGGGGCTGGGCGTCATCGGCCTGGAGCTGGGGCAGAGCATCGCCCGCCTGGGAGTGGAGACCACCGGCTTCGACCTGGCCGAGCGCATCGGCGGCGCCACCGATCCCAAAGTGGTGGACGCCGCGCGCGAGGTGATCGGCAAGGAGTTCCCCTTGCATCTGGGCCGCCCCGTGACCCTCGCCGAGGAGCCCGACGGCCGTTTACGGGTGAGCAACGGCGAAAGCGAAGTGGTGGTGGAAAAGGTGCTGGCGAGCCTGGGCCGCCGGCCCAATCTCGACCGCCTCAATCTGCGGGCGCTGGGGGTCGAGCTGGACGAGCGCGGCGTCCCCCCCTACGACCCGAACACCATGCAGGTGGCGGATCTGCCGGTGTTCCTGGCCGGAGACGTGGACGGCGACCGCCCCATCCTTCACGAGGCCGGAGACGAGGGCAAGATCGCCGGCTACAACGCGGCCCACTGGCCCGAGGTGCGTCCTTTCCACCGCAAGGTGCCGTTGGCCATCACCTTCTGCGACCCCAACATCGTCACCGTGGGTCGCTGCCACGAAGCGCTCGATCCGGAACGGACCGTGGTGGGCGAGATGAAGGTGGCGCCGGTGGGCCGGGCGCTCATTATGGGCCGCAACCGCGGCACCATCCGCGTCTATGCCGACAAGGAGAGCGGCCGCTTCCTCGGAGCAGAGATGTGCGCGCCGCGGGCCGAACACCTGGGCCATCTGCTGGCCTGGTGCATCCGCAAGGGCGCCACCGTGGGGGAACTGATTCAGATGCCCTTCTACCACCCCGTGATGGAAGAGGCGCTGCAGGCGGCGCTCAACGCCCTCTATCACCACCTGGACGTCAACAACGGCTCGCCGATCTCGGAACTGGAGCCCATGTAGAAACTTTCTCAAGTATTGCAGGTAAACTCATGCCTTATTTTATTTTCGAAATCACGACCCACCCCGATTCCGGGGTGCGCACGGCGCGCTATCTGGACGTCTACGACAAGTTTCGGGACGCCAAGCAGCGGGTGAAGGCCGAGCGCGAAGCCAACCCCGAGACCGAAGAGCGCGTGGTGCGCATGGCGTTCGCCAAGACCCAGGTAGAGGCGGAAAAGCTGCTCACCACCCCGCGCGAAGGCCAGCCCATCATCAACGAGGACTGATCGCTGGCACCGGAGCCGCGCCTCTCCGTTCTGCTGCCGTTCCGCGACGCCGCCGACACCCTCCCCTCGGCCGTGGAGTCCATCCTGGCGCAGACGGAGGAACGGTGGGAGCTGGTGGCGGTGGACGATCACAGCGGAGACGGCTCCGCGGAAGCTCTCCTGGCGGCGGCCGACACCGACCCGCGGGTCCGCTTGCTGCCCAACCCGGGCCGTGGGCTGGTGGACGCCCTCAACCACGGCCTGCGGGCCTGCCGCAGCGAGCTGGTGGCGCGCATGGACGCCGACGACCTCATGGCCCCCCGCCGACTGGAGGCCCATCTGCGACATTTCGCCGAGAAACCGGAGCTGGCGCTCTCCGCCACCCAGGTGGAGCTCTTCGGCGAACATGGCGTCCAGGCCGGGTTCCGGGAATATCTCCGCTGGCAGAACGCCTGCATCACCCAGGAGGAGATCGGCCGCGATCTCTACGTCGAATCGCCTTTCGCCCATCCCAGCGTCGCTTTCCGCCGCCAGGCGGTGCTCGGCGCCGGCGGCTATCGCCAAGGCTCTTTCCCCGAAGACTACGATCTCTGGCTGCGCCTCTTCCACGCCGGCTGCCGCATGGAGAAGATTCCACGGGTGCTGCTGAAATGGCGCGACCATCCCCGGCGGCTCTCGCGGGTCGATCCCCGCTGTTCCCGCCAAGCCTTCGACCGCCTGCGCGCCCACTATCTGGCGAAGGACCCTCGCTTGCTGCGCAACCGCGAAAACTTCGTCATCTGGGGAGCGGGCCGGAAGACCCGACGCCGGGCCGACCATCTGTTGAACCACGGGTTCCGGCCCCGCGCCTGGATCGACATCGACCCGCGCAAGATCGGCAACCGGGTGGCGGGAATTCCCGTGGAGGATTCCCGCTGGCTGGAGAGCGCCGGTCGCCCTTTCGTGCTGGTCTACGTGACCAACCACGGAGCACGGGAAGAGATTCTGGAAGAGCTGGAACGGCTGGGCTATCGCCCCGGAGAGGAGTGCTTGGCGGTGGGCTGAGTCAATTCAGGAAAGCCACCATGCCCTTATTCATGAACTCCTTTACCTTTTTCACATAAGTAACTGTTTCTTTGTATGGAGGAATGGTGTTTCCATACTTTTCCACCGCGCCCTCTCCGGCATTGTAGGCCGCCGTGGCCAGAGAGAGGTCGCCATCGTAACGATCCAACAGCCATTTCAGATAGGCGGCGCCCCCCAGAATGTTCTGCCGGGGATCCCAGGGGTCCCGCACCCCGAAACGGCGCGCCGTGGCGGGCATCAGCTGCATCAGCCCCATGGCTCCCTTGGGTGAGAGAGCGCGTGGCTGGTAGGCCGACTCGGCCAGGATCACGGCGTGAATGAGATCAGGGCTCAACCCGTGACGGCGGGCGGCCTCTTCGATCCAAGGCGAGTAGCGGCGGATGCGCCTTCGCAAATCGGCCAGAGAGGGCGCCCGCCCGCCGCTGCGCGGATGCCGGTAGCTGAAATGGAAGCGTTTGAGCAGGGTCATCTCCCGGCCCAGCCGCGGATCGTCGGTGAGAAGAATGCGCCCCTCCGCATCCTCGAATTTGTAGATGGTCTCCGCCTGGAGCAGGGGGACGGAAAGCAACAGCCAGGAGAACGCCAGCGCCACGCCCGGCCCTTTCCACCAGGGCCGAGAAGGGAACGCGCGTTTCAAGGACGGTTCAGCCACAACACCTCTTGTATTTCTTGCCGCTGCCGCAGGGGCAGGGGTCGTTCCTGCCCACCTTGGGGGCTTCCCGCCTGACGGTCTGCGGCTTGGGCATCTTTCCATCCACGTAGTACCAGGTTCCCCGCTCCTTGCGGAACAGGCTCAGTTCATGATGCCGCTTGAGCTGCCCTTTTTCCGTGTAACTGGCCACAAATTCCACCACGCCCTCGGTGTCGTTCTCGCCCCCTTTGTCCGTGGCCAGGATCTCCAGCCCATGCCACTGGGCCTGCTCCGCCCAGCGGCGGGTGGCCGGCTCGTCCCAGTCGTGGCGGAAGTCGGGATGGAGGCTCTCTCCCAGAAAGGCGATATCGCCTGTTTGGTAGGCGGAGTAGCGGGCCCGCATCAGCGCTTCGGCGGTGGGGGCCGGCCGCTCGCCGGCGAGGATGGGACCGCAGCAGGCGTCGAACTCCCGCTCGGAACCGCAGTAACAGAGTGGCATGGAATCGATTCCCCGTGGCGCAAAGGGTGACCGGAATTATACGGCCAGGGTGGCTGGCGGGGTAGGCCGCTTCCAGAGAAAAAAGGCGCGCGGCGCCAGGGCTTACAACCCCAGCTCCCGCCACCGTTTGCGGATGCGTTTCACCGAGACCGGCACGCGGGTCTTCACCTCCTGGGCGAAGAGGGAGATGCGCAGCTCCTCCAGCAGCCAGCGGATCTCTTCGAGCCGATCGTCCACCATCCCCTTTTCGTTGACGCTCTTCCAGCGGGTCAGCCACTCCTCCTGCACCTGGTTGAGCTCGCGAATCCAGCGCTGATCTCGGGCCGGGTCGAGACGCAGCTTCTGCAGCCGCAACTGGAGCGCGCGAAGGTAGCGGGGATACTCCCGCAACCGCTCCCAGGGCACCTGCTGCAGAAATCCTCGAAAGACCAGGCGCTCCAGCTGCCCCTGCATGTCGGCGGAGGAGGCGAGCCAATGGATCTGAGTGATGCCGGCCAGCTCCTTTCGCAGCTTCTGGTAGCGGTCGAGGATCTCGCCGGCCAGAGCCCAGACCGCCGCCGTCTCCTCTTCCAGGCGCGGACGCCCCCTCTCCAGCATGGCCTGAAAGGCCTGGGCGTCGCGCACCTCCCCCGCCCCGTCGAGAAAAGCACGGTCGATGGCCAGCGCCAGCAGCTCCTCCTCCAGATCGCGGGGAGCCTCCCGCTCCCCCCGCAGCGGCGAAGGCGCCGCCTTGGCGTACTGCAGGCGCATCGGCTGCGGATCCGGCAGTTTCCCGCGCATGGCGCGCACCTCCCGCGGCAGGGCGAGGAGGAGCAGACGGCGCAACCCGGCGCGGTGGTGGCGGCGCGCCTCGGCGCTGGAGCCGAACAGCTTCACCGCCACGCTCCCTTTCCGGTCCACCAGCGCCGGCCATGCGGCAAGGCGGATCCCCGCGTCGCCGCTCTCCACCCGCTCCGGCAGCTCGCCGAAGTCCCAGCGGGTGATTCCCTCCCGTTCGAGGGGGTGGGCGCCGGCCGCGAGGGGCGCCGCATGCGCCTGATCGGCGAAGCGCCGCTGCAACGCCAGCAGATCGCGCCCCGCGGCCAGGGTCTTGCCCCTGCCGTCCACCACCCGCACCCGCATCCTCAGATAGTCGTCCAGCCCTTCGACGTTCCAGGCGTCCTCGGGCACTTGCACCCCGGTGAGCGCCTTCAGCGCTTTTCCCAGCGCCCGCACCAGCGGCGTGTCGCAAGGCTCGAGCCGCGCCAACGCCTGCCGCGCGTGGTCGGGCGCCGGCACGAAATGGCGCCGCAGCGACTTGGGCAGTCCGCGGATGAGCGCGGTCGCCTTCTCCTCCAGAAGGCCCGGAACCAGCCAGTCGAGCCGGCCGGGGCTCACCTGCTGGAGCACCGCCGCCGGCACCACCAGGGTGACGCCGTCGGCCTCGTGGCCCGGCTCGAAGCGGTACTCCAGAGGAAGGCGCATGCCGTGCAGTTCCAAATGTTTCGGAAAACGCGCCTCCGCCTCCACCTCCCGCGCCAGCACATCCTCCAGCCGCATATGGAGCAATTTGGGCTGTTTCCGGGTGGCCTGGCGCAACCACTTCTCGAACCGGGGCTGGTCGTAGATCCCCGCGGGAATGCGCTGATCGTAGAACCGGTGGATGCGCTCCTCGTCCACCAGCAGATCGGGCCGGCGGGTGCGCGCTTCCAGGTCGCGGACATATTCGATGAGTTCGCGGTTGTGGCGCCAGAAAGGGGCGCGGCTGCGGAAGTCTCCCTCCACCAGGGCGAAGCGGATGAAGATCTCGCGCGCCTGCGCCGGATCGATGGGACCGAAATTGACCCGGCGGCGGGGCACCAGGGTGAGCCCGTAGAGGGTCACCTTCTCGTAGGCGCCCACCTGTCCCCTTCTCGCCTGCCAGTGGGGTTCGGAGTAGCTGTGCCTGACCAGATGCCCCGCCAGCGCCTCCACCCACTCGGGCTGGATGCGGGCGCAGGTGCGGGCGTAGAGCTTGCTGGTCTCCACCAGCTCGGCGGCCACCACCCATTTGGGCGCCTTTTCGAAGAGGCCGGAACCGGGAAAGAGGTGGAAACGGCGGTTGCGCGCGCCGAGGTAGCCCTCGCGCTTGCGGCCGCCGTCGCGAAAGCCCACGTGGCTGAGCAGCCCCGAGAGGATGGCGCGGTGGAGCGTCTCGTAATCGGCCTCCTGCTGGTTGTCGCGGTACCCCATCTGGTGCATCTGCGCCTTGAGCTGAGTGTGGATGTCGCGCCACTCCTGCACCCGGGTCCAGGAGAGAAAATGGTCGCGGCACAGACGCTGGAACTTGCGCCGGGTGAGGTGGCGCCGCTTCTCTTCCAGGAAGTTCCAGAGGTTGAGATAGGAGAGAAAATCGGACTCCTCATGCCGGAAGAGGTCGTGCGCCTCGTCGGCCTGCTGACGCTTCTCGTGGGGCCGGTCGCGCGGATCCTGCACCGAAAGGGCCGACCCGATCACCAGCATCTCTCGCAGGCAGCCGGTGTGGGCCGCTTCCAGCAGCATGCGGCCGATCCGCGGATCCACCGGCAGGCGCGCCAGCCTGCGCCCCAGGCGGGTCACCTTGCCGAGACCGTCGAGCGCGCCGATCTCCTCCAGCACGCGGTGCGCGTCCTTCACCTGGCGGCTGTCGGGCGGATCGACGAAAGGAAAGCTCTGCATCTCGCCAAAGCCGAACACCTTCATCTGCAGGACCACCGCCGCCAGGTTGGTGCGCTGGATCTCGGGCTCGGTGAACGCGGGCCGGCCCAGATAATCCTCTTCCGAATAGAGGCGGATGCAGATCCCCTCCGCCACCCGTCCGCAGCGCCCTTTGCGCTGGTCGGCCGAAGCGCGGGAGATGGCCTCCACCGGCAGGCGCTGGATCTTGCTGCGCGGGCTGTAGCGACTGATGCGGGCGAAGCCGGTGTCGATCACATAGCGAATGCCGGGCACGGTGAGCGAGGTCTCGGCCACGTTGGTGGCCAGCACGATGCGCCGAAGGCCGGAAGGGCGAAAGATCCTCGCCTGCTCCTGGGGGCTGAGCCGCGCGTAGAGCGGCAGCACCTCGGTGCTCCGCAGGCCATGCTTGCGCAGAGCTTCGGCGGTCTCGCGGATCTCCCGCTCGCCGGAGAGAAAGACCAGGATGTCTCCCCGCCCTTCCCGGGAGAGCTCGTCCACGGCATGGAGAATGGCCTGCTGCATGGGGTCGTCGCCCCCGCCTTCCTCCTCCTCCGGAGGCCGGTAGCGCACCTCCACCGGGAAGGTGCGGCCGGAGACCTCGATCACCGGGGCTCCGCCGAAATGGCGGGAGAACTTCTCCGGATCGATGGTGGCCGAGGTGACGACGAGCTTGAGGTCGGGGCGTTTCGGCAGCAGCCGTTTCAGATAGCCCAGCAGCAGGTCGATGTTGAGACTGCGCTCGTGGGCCTCGTCGAGGATGATGGTGTCGTACTCGTCGAGCCAACGGTCGCCCTGGATCTCCGCCAGCAGCATGCCGTCGGTGAGAAGCTTCACATGGGTGGTCTCCGAGACCCGGTCGTGAAAGCGCACCTTGTAGCCCACCGCGGTGCCCGGCTCGGTTCCGAGCTCGGCGGAGATGCGGGCGGCCAGGCTGCGGGCGGCGATGCGGCGCGGCTGAGTGTGGCCGATCCTGCCGAAGACGCCGCGGCCCAGAGAGAGGCAGATCTTGGGAAGCTGGGTGGACTTGCCGGAGCCGGTCTCGCCGCACAGGATCACCACTTGGTGGCGTTCGATGAGCTCGCGGATCTCCTCCAGCCGGGCGTTGATGGGCAGGTCGGCCGGAAAATCGGGCACCGGCAGGGCGGCCGCCCGCCGCTCGGCCAGGGCCGCGGAACGCTCGATGGCCCGCTCCACCTCCGCCAGCGCCTCTTCCGGCGCGTGCCCCTCCCCGGCCCGCCGGGCGATGGCGCGCAGCCGCCGCCGCAACCGGTGGCGGTCGGCCAGCATGCAGCGGTCGAGAAGCCGGAAATAGCGTTGGGGAATGGCTTTCAAGGCGATTCGAACGGTTGGGAACGCGGCCCGAAGATCTTCCGCCGGGAAGGCTCAGCACCAGGAGGGGATGTCGAGCCTCCGCTCCAGCAACTCCTGCACGTTGGCAGCGATGGCGCGGTAGCCGACGTTGCCGTAGAGGCGCTGGCGCCCTTCGTTCATGAGGAAGGTGGGGCTCCCCTCCACGTTCCATCGACGCTGCGCCTCCATGTCCTCCGCCATGGCGGCGTAGGCGCGGCCGCTGGCGATCTCCGCCTCCACCGCCGCCACCGGGATTCGGGCCTCTTCCAAGTGGCGGCGCAACACCGCCTGGTCGGCGACGTTTTCGAGGTCGCGGAAGAAGGCGAGGCGCAGTCTCCACGCCAGCTCTTCGAAAGAGGAGGCTCCAGCCGGCAGCGCCGAGGCTTCTTCCAGCCGCTGCACCGCCTTCAATACCAAGTGTGCCGGCAGCGAGGAGGCCGGAGCGTTGCGGCGCCAGATCTCCGGGTGCACCTCCACATGGGGGAAGTTCTCCGCCAGTTCAAGGACGAAACGGGAGTAGCCCTGGAAACCGCCCTCTTCCCACCCCTGGCCGATGCGCTGCTCGCAGCAGCCGAAAAGGGGGATGAAGCGGTGGCGCAGCTCGATGCGGTCACCGAACTCTGCCTTCAATTCATCCACCTTCACCTGGCCGAAATAGGCCCAGATGCAGAGCACGTCGGTGTAGTAGTCGATGGTGACCTTCCCTTCCTCGTCCACGAGCGTAGATCCGCTAAATGGGCCACGGTTCGCGGAAACATAACATGATAGGATTTTCGCCGTCAGCCATTCTGGGAGGAAACGTCATGAAGACAGCGACCATCGTCGTCCTGGCGGTCATCGCCGCCGTCGTGCTCTACATCATCTCCATCTACAACAAGCTCGTCACCCTCAAGAACCGCTACAAGAACGCCTTCGCGCAGATCGAGGTGCAGCTGAAACGGCGCTACGATCTCATCCCCAACCTGGTGGAGACGGCCAAGGGCTATCTCAAGCACGAGCGGGAGACGCTCGAAGCGGTGATCGCCGCCCGCAACGCCGCGGCCAACGCCCTGGCCAAGGCGGTCTCCAACCCCGGCGATCCCGAGACCATGGGCGCCCTGGAGAACGCCGAACGCCAGCTGGCGGGGGCCATGGGCCATTTCAACATGGTGATGGAGGCCTACCCCGACCTCAAGGCCAACCAGAACATGATGCAGCTCAGCGAGGAGCTGATCAGCACCGAAAACAAAGTGGCTTTCGCGCGCCAGGCCTACAACGACGCGGTGATGGCCTACAACACCTACCGCCAATCCTTCCCGCCGGTCTTCTTCGCCGCCATGTTCGGACATCCCACCGACGCCAAGCTGTTGGAGTTCGAGGACAGCGCCCAGATCCAGGCGGCGCCCAAGGTCTCCTTCTGACGGCAAGCCATGGATTTCTTCAGCGCCCAGGACGACGCCCGCCGCAAGACGCGATGGCTGGTGGTGCTATTCGTGCTGGCCATCCTGGCGCTGGTGGTGCTCACCAATCTGTTCATCATGCTCTTCGCCGAGTACTCCACCGACTACTACGTGCAGGGGCACACTCCCGCCACCTTCTGGGACCGCTTCGACTGGCAGCGCTTCTTCTGGATCGGCCTTGGGGTCACCGTGGTGATCCTGTTGGGCAGCTTCATCCGCACCTTGTCGCTGCGTGGCGGCGGCCGGGTGGTGGCGGAGATGATGGACGGCCGGCTGGTCTCGGGCAACCCCCGCGACGCCCTGGAACGGCGCCTGCTCAACGTGGTGGAGGAGATGGCCATCGCCGCCGGCACACCGGTGCCCCAGGTTTATGTGATGGACCATGAAGAAGGGATCAACGCCTTCGCCGCGGGATATGGCGCCGGCGACGCGGTGATCGCCGTCACCCGGGGCGCCCTGGAAAAGCTCAGCCGCGCCGAACTGCAAGGGGTCATCGGCCACGAGTTCAGCCACATCGTCAACGGCGACATGCGTCTCAACCTCCGCCTCATCGGCATCCTCTTCGGCATCCTCATGGTGGCGCTGATCGGTCGGCAGGTGCTGCGTTGGGGAGCCATCGCCGGATCCCGCCGCAGCCGTGACAACAACGGCGTGCCGCTGGTGGTGCTGGGGCTCGGCCTGCTGATCCTGGGCTACGTGGGCGTCTTTTTCGGCAACCTCATCAAGGCGGCGGTGAGCCGCCAGCGGGAATACCTGGCCGACGCCTCTTCGGTGCAGTTCACCCGCGAGCCCCAGGGCATCGCCGGCGCCCTGAAGAAGATCGGCGGCGACGCCCAAGGCTCGCTCATCCGCCACCCCGACGCCGAGGAGCTGAGCCACGCCTATTTCAGCGAAGGAATCCACTATCTGTTCGGGCTGAACGGCCTCTTCGCCACCCATCCCCCGCTGGAGCAGCGGATCCGCCGTCTCGATCCCGGCTGGAACGGAGAGTTCATCGTGCCGCGCCCCGTCACGCCGCGGGAAGTGGAGCGGGAAGAGGAGAAGCGCGCGCGCCTCTCGCCCGCCGCCGTGGCCGCCGGCACCGTGGTCCTCACCAGCGTGCTGGACAACCTCGAGCGGGGCGCGGAACCCTCGGCGGCCAAGCTGCAAGAGGCCGGCCGCGAGCTGCAGAGCCTGCCGGAGACCCTGCGGACAGCGGCCCGGGAGCCCCACGGCGCCCGGGCGCTCATCTACGCGCTGGCGCTGGACGACGAGGAAGCGCCCCGCCAGGCCCAGTTGCAACATCTGCGCCGCCACGCCGACAAGGGGGTGGCCGAGCTCACCGAGCGCAATCTGGATCTGGTGAAGCGGCTCGCTCCCCGCCTGCGCCTGACCCTGGTGGACCTGGCCCTGCCGGCCCTGCGCCAGCTCTCTCCCGCTCAATACCGCCTCTTTCGGGACAATCTCACCGCCCTGGTGGAGATGGACGGCCGCATCACCGCCTTCGAATGGGCGCTGCAAAAGGTGGTTCTGCACCACCTGGAGACGGAGTTCGAAGGGCGCAAGCCGCCTCTCGGGCGCGTCGGCCGCTACCGCCCGTTGCGCCGCGAGATCGAGATTCTGCTCGGCTACCTGGCCCGCCATGCCCACCGTAGCCGCATGGACGCCCTGCACGCCTTCCAGGCGGGCGCGCGAACCATGGAGATGGAAGGCCTGCAGATGCCGGAAGATGGGGCGCTCACCGTCGAGGCGCTGGAATCGGCGCTGGAGCGCCTGGCCCGGCTCAAGCCCCTGCTCAAACCGAAACTGCTCAAGGCGTGCGCCCACTGCGTCGCCTCGGACGGCCGCGTGACCGCACTGGAGATGGAGCTGCTGCGCGCCTATGCCGCTCTGCTCGACTGCCCTCTACCCCCCTTGCCGCCCGTGCAGGAGTGATCCCCGCTCCCGCGAAACGCCGGCGATCCTCCGAACGACAAACGCGCCGAAATCGGCTGGCCGGCTCAGGCGGAAGCGCCCGGCATCTCCCCTTTCGCCGCCTGACCGCCGGCCGACGCTTCCATCACCACCGTCACCATCGCCATGATGAGCGTCGGCATGATGGCGATGCGGGTCACTACGGTGAGCATGATGTTGGCCATGTGCGCATCCTGCATGCCCGAGGTGAGCAGCTCGGCCAGCAGAAAGATGGCCGCCGTGCCCGCATAGCCCCACATGAGCAGCTTGCAGCGGCGAAAGGCGAGCCTCCAATGCCATGCTACGAAGGCTCTGCGCTCGTTGCGGCCGCGCCACCAGGTGTAGCCGATCACCATTCCCGAGAGGGCCAGAGGAATGAGCATCCCCGCCCGCCCGATCCCCAGCACCAGGGTGGCCGGCGTCAACAACAGATGGAAGAAAAAAATGTTGAGCACGAAAAGATCGTGAGGCCAGCGCGCCGCCTTTCTCTCTTCCTCGGAAATCTCCATGGATTGCGGATCCCGGTCTGAATCGATGGAAGAATTCTAAGCTGGGTCGCCGTCAAACGCAGTGACAATTCTCAGGCAACTGGTTGATTTTTTGGACTCTGTCCCCATTTACGCCATGCCGCCAAGAGAACGAGCCTTGCGCTGGAACCCTTGCCCCAATAGACTGTCTCACTCCCGAAAAGATGGAACGCATCGCCAAGAACGGTCGAAAGAGTTCTTGGGGGCGACACGGCTTTCGACGTGGGTGAGCCGGAACCCTTCGTCCGGTGGACGAAGGAAGTCCGGCGAACGCCCGGCCATGGAGGGCCGGGCCGGACCGCATCACCAGGGACGGTTACAACGAGTTCTTTGGGGGCGACACGGCTTTCGACGTGGATTACAAAACCCAAGGTGCATGCCGAGGACGCAGAGATCCTCGTAAATCCCTCTGCAAAAAGATAGTTGCCAACGACGACAACTACGCACTCGCTGCCTAAACACCAGTAGAGTGCCGTCTCACCGAACCGTGCCCGTGCGGTTCGGATTCGAGGCGTCACCATTCACGGGATCGCGGCAAGGCTCGTCCGGGGCCAAGCCGTTAAACCCTTACCGGACTCGCCGCAAAACCGCCCTGTCCGTCGGGTGGCAAGCGGTCAAATCTCAATAGACGGACTAAGCATGTAGAGCCGAGGGCGGAGGGTCCGCGGACGCGGGTTCGATTCCCGCCGCCTCCACCAAATTCGAATCCCAAAAAATCTCATACTGTCCCGAAGCCCGCATAACAGCGGGCTTTTTTCTGCTATCCTTTGTCCCAAGTTGCCCCACCTCGTTTCATAGTTGCCCCGGAAAAACTGGGGCAACTTCTGGGGCAACCTGGCACCCCGGGTGGGGCAACTTTTCCAGGGACTGGGGTTCGAGTCCCGAGGTGGAAGGATGGCGCTGACCGATACCGCACTGCGAAACGCCAAGCCCCGCGAGCGGCTTTACAAGCTGTATGACGCGGGCGGGCTGTATGTCGAGATCACCCCCAAGGGGGCAAAACGCTGGCGGTTCCGCTACCGCCACCCGGCCACTGGCAAGGAGCGCCGCCTGTCGCTGGGCACCTACCCCACCACCAAGCTGAAGGAGGCCCGCAAGCGCCGCGACGAGGCCCGCGCCCTGCTCGACCAGGGCATCGACCCCAGTGCCGCCCGGCAGATGGAGAAGCAGGCCCGACGGGAAGCAGCAGCCGGCACCTTCCAGGCAGTGGCTGAATCCTGGCGGGACCGCTACTTGGCCACCAAGTCGGAGAACCATCTGAAACGCACCTGGGGGATCATCGAGCGTGCCCTGCTGCCCTACATCGGCAAGCGCCCCATCAGCAAGATCACTGCGCCGGAGATACTGCGCGCCCTGCGCATCACCGAGGAGCGGGGGCGAATCGAAACCGCGCACCGCGCCCTGCAGGTGGCAGGCCAGATATTCCGCTTTGCCATCGCCAGCGGCTGGGCGGAGACGGACCCCACCCCTGCCCTGCGCGGCGCCCTCACCCCCACCACCACCCGGCACATGCCCGCCCCCACCGACCCGGTGAAGGTCGGCGGCATCCTGCGCGCCTTCGATGCCTTCGAGGGTGGCCCGGTGGTCGCCACCGCGCTGCGCCTGCTGCCGCTGGTGTTCGTGCGCCCTGGCGAGCTGAGGAAGATGCGCTGGGAAGATGTGGACATGGAAGCCAGGGAATGGCGCTACACCGCCACCAAGACCAACACCCCGCACCTGGTGCCCTTGTCGCGCCAGGCGGTCGCCCTGCTGCAAGACCTGCAACCGATCACCGGCCACCTGCCGGGCGGCTGGGTGTTCCCTGGCGGTCGTTCACCCCTGCGCCCCATGAGCGAGGCCGCCATCAATGCCGCCTACCGCCGCCTTGGGATCAACACCCGCGAGGAACTGACCGGGCACGGCTGGCGCGCCGTGGCCCGCACCCTGCTGCACGAGCAGCTGGAGTACCCGCCCGATGTGATCGAGGCGCAGCTTGCGCACCGCGTGCCCGACACCCTGGGCCGCGCCTACAACCGCACCCGCTTCCTGGAGCAGCGCCGGGAGATGATGCAGGCTTGGGCCGACTACCTGGACCGGCTCAAGACCGGGGCGGACGTGGTGGAGATCACGAAGGCAGGAAGGTACCACAATGCGCAGTGAAGCCGAATGGGAGGAAATCAGGAAGCACCAGGAGATCGGCAACCTCGCCACCAGCCTGGTGAAGCTAGTGAACCTGAAGCTGCATGGAAGGTATGCAGAGCTGGTCATCCCTCCCTATGCCTTCGGCACCAAGCAATGGGAGCTTGACAAAAAGCGCGTGATCGAGGCGGCCCAATGTGTGATCCGGGCCATCGGTCCTCGCAAATGCAAGTTCATCGAACGCTATGCAGCGAAAAGGTATGGGCTGCTGATAAGCCCTGAACTGGCAAAGAGCGACCCCTACGCAGCCGCCTCTTATGTCGCACATTGGGGGTTTCTCTGGCGGGTGGCTTACTACCATGAGCCCCCATGGGGAAAACGTGTCATGCAATGCGGCGGAGACGCAGCAGCCAGCAGGATTCTCGGTTTCACCAAGCCGGAGCCGCCAAGACAGCGTGGCCCTGACAAGCAGCCTTAGAACGAATGACCGATCAACCCAGCGCCTAGGGTAGCTCCCGAAAAGCCGGACCACCTCGCCCGGCCTGGCGCTGGCCTTCTTCTGCGGGGGGCGCGTGGAGGTGCGCATGGAACGAGACGACATTGCCCCAGCCTGGCGGCTTGCCGATCCGCTGACCGTTCAACAAGCAGCCGCGCTGATTGCCGGGCATGATCCCAATCACGTGTGCTATGAGGACGACCGCCCCGCCTACTTCAAGACGCCGGACGGGTACACATCGACAGATGGGTTGGAGGAAATGCAAGCGGCCTTTGCCGCGATCACGAACGCCATCATTGATGGGAAGCTGAAAGCCATCATTCGCCATGAGGCATGGGCGCGTGGTTGGGGAGAAGATGTTGAAGATGGCGAAATATTCAGCGAGCGCGTAACCCTTCATCCGGCTGACTGGGGGAGAGACGTTGATTCACTTGGCATAGAACGTGCCGGATTCATCTACCGGGTAGCGCCAGACTGGAGCCGCACCACCGTAACGGTAAACGATCTGAATGCCTGGCTTCGATCTCGTGACCATCCGCCCCTGTTCAGTGGCGAAATCGGCTCCCTTGGCCCGTGGCCCTGGGGCAGCTACACCACCCGCCGCCTGGAACTGGTTGCCGAGGTTGTGCGCCAGTTCTGGAGCACCTACGACCCGGATCAACCGACGACCGCGCCCACCAATGAAGCGGTGGAGGCTTGGTTGGTAGAAGAGAAGCGAATCTCCAAGCGCGAAGCAAAAGCCATCGCCATGATTTGCCGTGCTGACGACGCCCCCACTGGGAAGCGTTGCTCCGGATAGGGTGGCACCAGATGCCCGCTTATGGTGCCACCAGATGGACCTTCTCCCGGCACCCTTCGCCACTACACAAACATCGGCCCGCCTCATAGCCTCTTTCGCAACGCGACGCATTCCGCGACGCACTAACGCAAAGAGGCTAAACATGACTTCCGCTATTCTTCGACCAAAAGCAGCCGCCGAGTATTTTGGTGTTGCCGTCTCGACTCTGTACCGCTGGGCCGCCGCTACCGACTTTCCGAAGCCCATCAAGCTGGGCCGACAGGCCAGCGGCTGGCGCAAGGCCGACCTTGACGCATGGCTGGAGCGTAAGGCCAAGGAGGGACAAGCAGCATGACCTGGACAGCAAAAGGCCCGGCTACCGTGGGGGCGGCAGGCCGGGCCGGACACCATCGAAATGTACCGGCTGAAATCGTAGCACACCCCGCCAGCCCTGCTCCCGGCTCGCTCGCCTGGCGACGCGCGCGAGGCCTGCTCACCTGGCGCGACTACACCCGGACGGATGTTGCAGACCGTCCCATGCTGGCCTATCCTGAACAGGCCGCCGCGACACCGGCGGCCGGGATTGGCGTCCCGAAGCAGTTGGCGCAGACGCGCCATCCGAGCGCGTTTTCTTTTGCCCGAACCAGTCAATGGTGGGCCGTACGTGGGGGCCTTGTGCCCGCCGGTCCCAGCTGCCCGGTACGCCAACCCGTACGGCCCGCCGCCTTTCAATTGGCGTTGAAGGTGGCGGTTTCCAAACCAAGCAGCTGGAGACCTGCCATGAGCAAGCACACCACCGGCGCACCCGCGCCCGATCTCGACACCCTGAAACTGTTTGTCGAAGGCCATCAGCGCCTGATCGTGCAAGGCACCAACCGCCTGACGGCGCTTGCGTTCGCCATCCACGAACAGGCCGATGGGCACCCCCTGATGGACGAGGCCAGCCACCTGGTCGAAACCATCATGGACGACTTCGAGGACCTGACCGAACGCCTTGGCCTGGGCAAGGAGGGCGAGCAATGACCTTCCAGCGCCCCACGAGCACCCATGAGGGCATCGAGCGCGCCCGCGACACCCTCAACCGCATCGAGCAGCACGACCAGCCGGTTTTGCCCGAAGAGGTTTTCCGCGAAGCGGCAAGCCTATCGTGCTGGTTTGACACGGAAGGCATGGCCCGCCGCATTCACACGCTGCTCTTCATGCTTCAGGAGCAGGTGGTTGAGCTTGAAGACGTGCCGGACACGATCTTCTCGCTTCTGCTGACGGCGACAGAGCAGGCCGCCCAGCTGGCCGATGCCATCTTCGTTGTGGATGCCATCGAATACCACCTGAAAAAGCACGAGCTGGCCAAGGCCCGCGCCGAGCAGGCCGCCAAGGCCGCGACCACGCGCCGCCAAAAGGCGAAGGAGGCGGCAGGATGAGCACCCCACAAGACACCTGGGCACTACCGGAGGTCAAGCGCCGCCTGCTGGCCGGGCACCACATCACCCAGTCCGACATGCTCGCGGCCACCGAGGGCTGCGCCTGGCGGCTCAGCGCGGCGATTCACTACCTGCGACACGCAAGAGGCTGGGGCATCGCATCGCGCACAGGTGCCGACGGCTGCGCCGTGTACTGGCTGCCCGCCGACGAGATTGCCCGGCTGCGAGCCGAGGGGGTGGCGGCATGATCGACTTCCCGACCTGCAAGGCCGCCGCACGCGGCCAATGGCCCGCCATCTGGTCCGCGCTGGGGGTGAGCGATCTGCCGCGCCCTGGGCGGCACGGACCCTGCCCCGGCTGTGGCGGCAAGGATCGCTTCCGCCTGCTGCCAGAGGATGCCGAGAACGGGGGCTGGATATGTGGCCGGGGTGGCGACCCCACCGGGGGCGACGGCTTCGCCTTGCTGGTGCATACCGGCATCGCTCGCACCCCTGGCGAGGCCCTGCGCCTCGTTGCCGCTCACCTGGGACTCGACACCAAGGCCGACCCGGCAGCCCGCCAGAGGGCGAGAGAAGCCGCCCAGCGCCGCGACCGTGAGCGCCTGGAAGCCGCACTCGCCCATGAACTGCGCGTGCTGCTGATCGTGCTGGACAACCGCATCAGTGGCCGCGAGATCGAGCGCGATCAACGTTTCCGCGAGGCCCGGCCCGAGTGGCGGCCGCTGCCCGCCGAGCACTGGGAGCGCGAGCACCTGGCCGCCCAGCGCATCACCGCCCTGCTGGGCAAGCTGTACCCGAAACCGAAACGGAGGGCCGCCGCATGAGTGCTGCCGAAGAAGACCTGGAAAAGACCCTCGCGGCCATCGATGCCGAGATCGGCATCACCGCCGAGACGGCCGACGACGCACCGACCGGGACCGCGCCGCCTGAGCCGTTCATCGTGGACGGCACCGAATGGCGGCAACCGCCCGAGAGCGGCACCGAAATCCGGCACGCCCCGCCGGAAGACGACGACCGCCCCCGCTGGGCTTGCTACCTGAAGCCCAACCCGGAAGCCGGTATTCGCCGGGCTGGCGTCTGGTATCACGGTCTGAAACCGGGCAAGAAGGACGAGCCGCCCCAGCCCTTCGATGAATGGCTGTGCTCCCCCCTGCTGGTGGAGGCGGTCACCCGCACCCCCGAGGGGAGCGACTACGGCCGCCTGCTGCGCTACCGGGTAGAAGGCCGATGGCGCATCTGGAACATGCCCATGCGCCTGCTGGGTGGCGATCCGGCCGAGCTGCGCCGCGAGCTGCTGGCCGCTGGCGTGGAGATGGACCACCGCAATCCGCGCCGCCTGTTCGACTACCTCACCAGCCTGACGCCGCGCCGCCGCATTCATGCCGCCCTGGAAGTGGGATGGCACGGCAAGGCCTTCGTGCTGCCCGATTGCGTCTTTGGCGAGGCCGACATTCACTTCCAGTCGGAAAGCGCCCTGGTGGCGGACTACGCCGCCGCAGGCACCTTGCAGACCTGGCAAACGCGCATCGCCCGCCCCGCGATCCGCAACAAGCCGTTGACCTTCGCCATCAGCGCCGCCCTGGCCGGACCCTTGCTGCATCCCGTGCACAAGCAAGGCGCGGGCTTTCACTTCATGGGCGGCAGTTCCTGCGGCAAGACGACCAGCCTGCAGGCCGCCGCCAGCGTCTGGGGGCCGCCGCCGCTGGTGCGCAACTGGCGGGCGACCGCCAACGGGCTGGAAGCGGCCGCCGCCGAGGCCAGCGACCTATGCTTGATCCTGGACGAAATCGGCGAATGCACCCCCAAGGACGTGGGCAGAGTGGTGTACGCACTCGGCAATGGCACCGGCAAGAGCCGCGCCACGCAAAAGGGCTATGCCCGCCGGGTTCGCCGCTGGCGCACCGTGCTGCTATCCAGTGGAGAAAGGACCCTCGACAGCATTCTGCGCGAGGCGGGCGAGCGCGTGACCGCAGGCCAAGAAGTGCGCCTGCTGTCGCTCCCTGCCGATGGCTTCGCGCATGGGGCTTTCGATGAACTGCACGGCCATGCCAACGGGGCCGACATCGCCAACGCCATCAAGAGCGCCGCCAGCGAGACCTACGGCACCGCTGGCCGCGCCTGGCTGGCCTGGCTGGCCGAACACCTAGCCGCCCCCTGGGCCGACACCCTGCGCCGCATGGCCGACAGCCTGCAGCCCGAGAACGGACAGGAGGCCCGCGCCGCCGAGGCCTTCGCCCTGGTAGCCATGGCCGGAGAGAAGGCGATCGAGGCGGGCATTCTGCCATGGGAGCCCGGCGAGGCCGTTGCCGCCGTCCGCGAAATGTGGGAGCGCTGGCGCGAACAGCGCGGCCAAGGCCCCGCCGAGCTGCGGCAGGTGGTGGAGGCCCTGTCCGGTTTCATCGCCCGCTACGAAGACCGCTTCGAGAATCTGGACATGGAGCACCCCGGCCGCCCCATCCATGACCGGGCCGGGTACATCAAGGACGGCGACTTCCACTTCATCCCTGCCGTCTTCAAGGAGACCATCGGAGGCATAGACGCCAACCTTGCCAAGCGCCTGCTGTTCGAGGCCGGGTATCTGGTCGCTGGAGATGGCAAGCACCTGGGCCGGAAAATCCGCATCGGTTCAGAAACTCGCCGCGTCGTTTCGATCCGTTCCACCATCCTGAGCGGGTAAAAACAGTGGGAACAGTGGGAACAGCGGATGCAGCGTTGTCGCGTGTTCCCACCTGTTCCCACCTGAAAAACAAGAGTGGGAACACTGTAAGTTATTGTTGTAAAAGGGATGTTCCCACTGTTCCCACCGTTCCCACCTTCTGAACCGGCTCCAAAGCAAAAACACCGACCGAACACAGAGAACACCCGGAGAACGCACACCATGAGCGCCTTTGATTCCATGATCGCCCAAGGCTTCCCCGCCCGCCTGGCCGCACAGATGACCGCCGAGGTGCTGGCCCAGTATGGCGAGGAACCGTGCACCCGCGAGCAGGCCGCCGCCCACGAGGCCGGGCACTGGGTGATCGGCGACACCCTGGGGCTTGCCCCACACCGCCGTCTGCGCCTGTTCAAGTGGCGCGGTCGCTGGCTGGGCGATAACATCGAAGTACACCCCACCGAAGTGCACATTCTGGAGGACCTGGACGGCTACCAGGTGCGCGCCCTGCAGACGATCGGCGGCTTTGTCGGCGAACTTGTCGCCGGACATGGACACCCGGCTTCCAGCGTTGACGAACGCGCCAGCCTGCTGGCGAGCTGCTGCACCCTGGCGCGGCTGCATGGCGGCCAACCGGAAACCCTGTTCGTCAGCGCCGTGGTGGTGGCCGTTGAGATCATCCAGACCCGGCGCGAGGCCTTCGATCTGGTGCGCCACCACCTGGCGCGAGAACGTCGCATCCTGCGCCCGCAACTGGACCGCCTGAGCCAGCCGGACCCCGCCCCCTGGCTGCGCCGATGGCGCGAGCTGGCGGCAACCCCATTGAACAGCTGAACACATGGGAGGTTGAAAGATGCTGACCCCGAAACAAGAGACCTTCGCCCTGGCCTATGTCGAGACCGGCAACGCCAGCGAGGCCTACCGCAAGGCCTACCCCAAGGCCCGGCACTGGAAGCCGGAGACAGTGCACAAGCGCGCGTCCGAGCTGCTGACGAATGGGGCGATTCTGGGGAGGGTGAAAGCCCTGCAAGCCGAATTGGCGGAACGCAATCTATGGCGTCGTGAACAGTCCGTGAAGGCCCTGATTCGCGTCATAGAGGCACCGGACAAACAAGCCGATGTCGTCGCCGCCGTGAAGGTGCTCAACGCCATGCACGGCTACAACGCGCCGGAGAAGGTGGAGATCGGCCCCGGAGTGCCGGGCAAAATCATCATTGACTGGGGCGAAGAGAAGGAAGAGATGCTACGCGAGATCGAGCGCCGCGCCGACGCTGGCCTTGGGTGAACAGGCGCCCCATGAAGCTGCACGAACTGATAGCCCTCATTGGCGAAGACGCCGCCCGCCGCCTCATGGCCGCCTATGGAGGCGAAGCGCACTACATCCCCAAGGGGACAGCCTACGCCCTTGCGGAGCGTAATCGCCGCATCCTGGCCGACCTGGAAGCTGGGCTCTCCTGCCAGCAAGTCGCCATCAAGCACCGCATTACCCGAAGGCAGGTGATGAACATCAAGCGCCGGCACCGGAAGAACTGACCGCCCCCACCCGCCGGTCCCTGTCCCCCCGTATTTGATCCAGATCAACGAAAATTGCCCTTGAAGGGGGGGTACCGAAGAAAAAAGTGGGGCAACTTTGGGGGCAACACCACATCATCGAACACATAATTTCTTTTGTTATCAAGTTGTTGTGTTATTTATTCGATTCCCGCCGCCCCACAAGGCCAACCCGGGCGGGTTGGCCTTTTTCGTTGCCGAAGGCTTTGTATTCCCGCGGGTTCCTGTGGAAAGCCACGGACTTCGAGAGCCGGCCATCCACCCTCTCCTGCCCGGGATTTCTCTCTGGATGGAATGCGGGCTGGCCGCTTTCTGAAAGACGCTCGGCCATTATCGAAAACGGTGAGGCAGAAGCGAGAATCGATGGCCTAGTAGCCAACGGCTGATCGATCTTCTTTTCTCCCTTACCGCGTGTTCACATAGGGGGCGTGCATTCTTCGAAACATCTGTGGCGATGCCCATGGGGTATCGCCCAGTCTCCGCGGCTGATCCACCAACGATGGCTGCAGCCTTTGGTGTTGCCGACATGGCTATGTCGGCGTTGGCGATCGAGAGTGGCGGTTTCCAGGTTCCGCTCCCCGAAAATTTTCTCAAGTGTTCCGGTCTTCGGATATCCCTGAACCGTTCTGCCTGCGGCGACGACTCACTCAGTGAGATGGGTACAACGCCCATCGATTCACTGGTTGCAGAGTAAGGAGGACACCATGAAAAAGCACTTCTCTTTCGCCATCGCCTGTATACCACTGTTCGCGTTCACGCTTGTCGCCTCTCAAGTCAAGGCGCAGGATCTCAGGCAGAAACCGAATACACAGCGACAAACCCTTCCGTGCAAACCGGACAATAGCAGTTGCCCGCAGAAACAGAAACGTCCCAAGCCAAGCCACCCCTTCCCCATTACCAGTACCGGGCCCACGGTCCCACCAAAGGCCGGCGTGTCGGCCAACACCGTCGGCGCCCCTACCACGCCCCCAGCGCGGGCGAGATACAGGTCCTTCTACAAACCGATATTTCATGGGCGCCAACACGCCCGCGAAACGCGTGTCGTACCGACAAATGCTCCTGTCGGCACGACAAAGGCTCCCGCGGCCAAGAAAAACCCCTGCGAGCCGCCCACCACCGCCAAAAAGTGTCGTGACTGGATCAACGGCAAGCCCAAGCCCCCCATTCGGCCCAAATCACCGAGTCGACCGAAGAAGGATTAGCCTGATGGAGTCATCCGGTTTCAGTGGAGGGTTCAACGCATGGGGTCCGATTCCGATCCACGAGCTGGGCATGCCGCCGCTCGAAAGGCGGTCGATAACAAGCAGCCCGGCGACAAGTACAGGCGATGAGGATCGCACTCCTCCTCGATGAACGTGAAAATGACACGACCCTCGCGGATCTTCTCTCCGACCGACGGAGCCTCTAGCCGCTTCGTTCAATTTCCATGTCGGCCAGCAACGCCATCACCTTTCTCCAGCCGGCCTCCGCCCGGGGGCCGGCTTTACGGAACACCTGGGACAGTTGCTCCCGCTGCGCTCCGGTCAGCGCCTCTTCCAGACGCTGTCCCTTGCGGGTGAGCTTCACCCGCTTGACGCGGCGGTCCTGTCGGTCCTTTCTCGTCTGGATATAGCCATCCTCGACGAGTTGCCGCAGCGGCCGGTTCAGATACTGCTTGCTCACCCGCATGATGCCCAGCAGTTCGTTGATGCTGCAGCCGGGATTGCGGCCGATGAAATAGAGAATGCGATGGTGCACCCTGGAATAGCCCAGCGCCCCGAGGCGCTCGTCGGGATGCGCGGTGATGGCGCGAAACCCGAAGTGGAGCGCTTCCAGCGCCTGGTTCATGCGCTGGACGGATTCCGGCGGATTTTTTCGGTCAACCATATTGACATTGTAGGGCGAACCAGGACATGATGCGAATGGTCAATGTTATTGACCATTATGGAGGCTCGAATGACGCAAGGGGTCTGCTGGCTGGAAGGCCGGATTCTGCCGCTGGAGAAGGCGTGCGTCCCGGTGCTCGACCACGGCTTGCTGTACGGCGACGGGGTGTTCGAAGGCATCCGTTTCTATGCCGGAAAGGCGTTTCTCCTCGCCGGACATCTGCGGCGGCTGCGCCGCTCCGCCCGTGCCATCGCCCTGGCATGTCCCTGGTCGGACGAGGAACTCGGCCGGATCACGGAAGAGGTCATCTCCGCCTTCGACGGCGCGGACGGTTACCTCCGCCTGATCGTCACCCGCGGCGACGGGCCTCTGGGCATCGACCCGGAGCCTTGCAGGCAGCCCCGGCTCGTGGTGATCGCCAGCGATCTGCAGATGATCGATCCCGCAAGTCGCGAAGCGGGAATCCGGCTCGTCATCGCCTCGACCCGACGCCTGCCGCCGGACGGACTCGACCCACGCATCAAGAGCCTCAACTACCTCAACCACATCCTGGCCCGCATCGAGGCGAACCGGGCCGGCGCCGACGAGGCGATACTGCTCAACGGTGAGGGCAAGGTGGCGGAAGGCACGGCGGACAATCTGTTCATCGTGCAAGACGGCATCCTGCTGACGCCTCCGGTCACCGATGGCGCCCTCCCCGGCGTGACCCGCAAGCTGATCATGCAGCTCGCCCGCGACAGCGGTATCGAGACGCGGGAGCAGTCCCTGGCCCCCTACGATCTGCATACCGCCGACGAATGCTTCCTTACCGGCACCGGCGCGGAGCTGATTCCCGTGCGTGAAATCGACGGTCGCGCCCTGGGCGCCTGTCCCGGACCGGTCTATCGA
>JALSRN010000011.1 GCA_026984735.1 Sedimenticola sp.
TCACTGCTGGCGGATGCCACGGGCCTGCCGGTGGTTTCCATCGATTACACCAACCCGCCCGAGGCGCGCTGGCCGGAGGTGACGGACCAAGTAATTGCGGTACTTCAGGCACTGCAGGAACAGGGTCATGTGATGGGCGAGATCGCCCTGGCCGGGGATTCCGCGGGTGGCGCCCTGGTGGCTGGCGCAACCCTCAAGTTGCGCGACCGGCATCTGCCACTGCCGGCGGCGCTGGTGCTCTGGTCGCCCTGGGCCGATATCACGCCCACTGGAGATACCTATGTCACCCTGAGGGATGCAGAGCCGCGTTTTATCTACGAACGGGTGCTCAAACCCTCGGCCGATGCCTATGCCGATCCGGTGGACCAGAAAAACCCCTATGTGTCACCAGTCTATGGTGACTACAGCAGGGGCTTCCCGCCGACCCTGATCCAGGGTGGCACCCGGGAGATTTTTCTGAGCAATTTCGTGCGTCTCTACCAGGCTCTGGATACGGCGGGTCAAACGGTGAAACTGGACCTCTACGAGGGTATGCCCCATGTATTCCAGGCCACCCTGCCGGATTCGCCGGAAACGGGCATTGCGCTGCGCAAGCTGCGCCTCTTCCTGCAGCATCACCTGCACTATGGTGATTCTGTTCCCTGATTCGTTCACGCCACGGGGTAACCGGACGACTCTTGAATGGGGGCTCCGCTCTGTCGCCCGGTATCTACCGCGCGGCTTTCGACGAGGATGATTCGAAGTGCCCTCGACATGGACGAGTTGCAATCTTCACAGGCCGTCGAAAAACGTCGTTTTTCAGCGGCCTGTTTATTTTCGAGATGCCTTCAAATCTCGGATGGAACACTTTCCAGCAGTTCCCGCGCAGCGGCGAGCAGGCGCCGATGGCGGGTGATCAGGTGCCAGCGCCGGCCGCCGCACTGGTACCAGAGATGGGCCGAGCGCACGCCCGAGAGCAGAGCGGCGCGGATGCGGGCGGCGATGCGCTCGTCCCGCAGCCGGACGGGGTCGCCTTGCACCAGGATGCGCGGGGGGAGAGGGCTGATGAACTCCCGGTAGATTTCCGCCAGTTGCCGGTAGCGGGTCTCGGCGTCGAATTCGAAGGCATCGGCCCGCGACTGGAAGTTGTCCAGCGCCTCCCCCAGCGCCTGCAGCCGCTGCGGCTGCTTGTGGAGCTGCTGGCCGAGCTGCAGCAGGCGGATGCTGTAGCGGGTCACCTCGGGATTGCGATCCTGGGGGCTGGAGAGCTGGAAGATGAAATGGCGAAGGCCCATCTCCAGGGCGGTCGGGCTGCCGTAGACCTCCGCCACCGTCCGCGGATGGGTGACGAAGAGGGTGGCGACGCCGGCCTGGAGCATCTTCTCGTCGGTATGGCCGAGACGGGCCAGCTCGAAGGTCATGCGCGCCCCCTGAAAGACTCCTGCCAAGGCCAGGGCATGGTCGGCATCGCTGTAGCGGCTCAACGGATCACTCCTCCTCCCAGACACTGCTCCTCGTCGTAGAGTACCACCGACTGGCCGGGGGTCACCGCCCGCTGGGGGGTGTCGAAGCGCACCTCCATGGCGTCGCCACGGATCTCCACCTCGCACGGCTGCAGGGGTTGGCGGTGCCGGCAGCGGGCCAGGCAGCGGAAACGGCCGGCGGGTGGAGCGCCGGCGGGCCAGTGGAGCTGTTCCGCCTCCAGGGTGTCGCGGAACAGAAGGGGATGGTCGTGCCCCTGAGCCACCACCAGACGGTTGCTACTCAGATCCTTGGCCACCACGAACCAGGGCGCCTCGGGCCGTCCGGCGACCCCGCCGATGCCCAGGCCTTGCCGCTGCCCCAGGGTGTAGTACATCAACCCCTGGTGTTCGCCGATCACCTCTCCCTCGGGAGTGACCACCGGGCCGGGATTGGCCGGAAGATAGGTGGCCAGAAAGTCGCGGAAGCGGCGCTCGCCGATGAAGCAGATGCCGGTGCTGTCCTTCTTGCGCCAGTTGGCGAAGCCGGCCTTCTCCGCGATGCGGCGCACCTGCGGCTTGGTGAGCCCGCCCAAGGGGAAGAGAGTGCGCGTCAGCGCCTTCTGGGGGACCATGTAGAGAAAGTAGGTCTGGTCCTTGTTCTCGTCGGCGGCGCGCAGCAGGCGGCGCGGCGCCGTTTGCGACAGGCGGGCGTAGTGGCCGGTGGCGATGAAGTCGGCGCCCAGTCCGAGAGCGTGGTCGAGAAAGGCCTTGAACTTGATCTCGCGGTTGCAGAGCACGTCGGGGTTGGGGGTGCGGCCGGCGCGGTACTCTTCCAGAAAGTGCTGGAAGACCCGCTCCCAATATTCGCTGGAGAAATTGACGGCGCGCAGCGGGATCTCCAGGGTCTCGGCCACCTGGCGGGCGTCGGCCAGATCCTCGGCGGCGGCGCAATGGTCCCCTTCGTCGTCCTCTTCCCAGTTCTTCATGAAAAGGCCTTCCACCTCCCAGCCGGCCTCTTTCAGGCGCAGGGCGGCCACGGCGGAGTCCACTCCGCCGGAGAGACCGACGATCACTTTTCCCTTCCGTTTCATGCAGTGAAATGGTGAAGCGTGTCCAGGGGGAGGGCGGCGCCGGCCAGGTGGTCATCGATGCAGCGCAGCACCATGGGGCTGCGCAGCGCGTCGCGCCGCTTTTGGATCTCTTCCCGAGTGAGCCAGTGAACGGCGACGATCTCCGCGTCCAGCGCCCGGCCGGGCTCCGCCCCGTCCACGCGACCGCTGAAGCAGAAGCGCAGGTAGGTGCGGTCTTTCTCCGGCAACTCGTAGAGATAGACGCCCACCAGGGCGGCGGGTTCGAACGGGTGCGCGGTCTCTTCCAGCACTTCGCGACGGACGGCGTCGAGAAGGCTCTCGCCCCGCTCCAGGTGCCCGGCAGGTTGGTTGAAGACTCTCTTGCCGTCGATCCTCTCCTCCACCAGCAGGAACCGGCCCGATCTTTCGATCACGGCGGCGACGGTGACGTGCGGCTTCCAGATCATGGGACGGATTATCTCAGCAAGCGGGTCCCTTTGTCCGGGGACGCGGTTCGCCGGGGAAGGGGAGCTGCAGCCACTCCCCTGGTTGGAGCCGGCCCAACCGGTAGCGGCCGATGGCCACGCGCACCAGTCGCAGGGTGGGAAAGCCGATGGCTGCGGTCATGCGCCGCACCTGGCGGTTGCGCCCCTCCTGGATGGCGATCTCCAGCCAGCTCGTGGGCACCGACTTGCGGTGGCGTATCGGCGGGTTCCTCGGCCAGAGAAGGGGTTCCGGGACGACGCGCGCGCGGGCGGGCAGGGTGGGGCCGTCTTTGAGCCGCAGGCCGTGGCGCAGGGGCTCCAGGTCGGCTTCCTCCGGTTCACCCTCCACCTGCACCAGATAGCGCTTCCAGGTCCTCTTTCGGGGGTGGGTGAGGCGGTGGGCGAGCCGACCGTCGTCGGTGAGCAGGAGCAGCCCTTCGCTGTCCCGGTCGAGCCGGCCGGCGGGGTAGATCCCTTTCAGGGGGATGTGGTCGGCGAGGGTCGGCCGGCCTTCCCGGTCGGTGAACTGGGTGAGGACGCCGTAAGGCTTGTTGAAGAGAATCAGACGGCTCATGAGAATCGGGTAAAATGCGCCGGTTACCATAACAGACAGGACAGGCGTTCATGACTTTCGAAAAAATCGAGATTCCGGCCGACGGCGAGAGGATCGCCGTCGATTCCGACAACGGCCTCCAGGTTCCCGACCACCCCATCATCCCCTTCATCGAGGGGGATGGCATCGGCGTGGACATCACCCCGGTGATGCGGAAGGTGGTGGACGCCGCCGTGGAGAAGGCCTATGGCGGCGAGCGGGGCATCGCCTGGATGGAGGTGTTCGCCGGAGAGAAGGCGGTGAAGGTCTACGGCGGCGACAACTGGCTGCCCGATGAGACCATCGAAGCGGTGCGGGAGTACGTGGTCTCCATCAAGGGGCCGCTCACCACTCCTGTCGGCGGCGGCATCCGTTCGCTCAACGTGACCCTGCGACAGGTGTTGGACCTCTACGTCTGTCTGCGGCCGGTCCGGTATTTTCAGGGAACCCCCAGCCCCCTCTGCCACCCGGAACACACCGACATGGTGATCTTCCGCGAGAACTCCGAGGACATCTACGCCGGCATCGAATGGCCTGCCGGCTCGGCGGAGGCGAGGAAGGTCATCGATTTTCTGCAGAAAGAGCTGGGGGTGACCAAGATCCGTTTTCCCGAAACCTCGGGCATCGGCATCAAGCCGGTCTCCAGCGACGGCACCAAGCGGCTGGTGCGCAAAGCCATCCAGTACGCCATCGACAACGACCGCGCTTCGGTGACCCTGGTGCACAAGGGCAACATCATGAAGTTCACCGAGGGGGCTTTCAAGGAGTGGGGCTACGAGCTGGCCAAGGAGGAGTTCGGCGCCACCGAGATCGACGGCGGTCCCTGGTGTGCCTTCGAGAATCCGAAGACCGGAAAGGAGATCGTGGTCAAAGACGTCATCGCCGACGCTTTCTTGCAGCAGATTCTGCTGCGGCCGAAGGAGTACGATGTCATCGCCACCCTCAACCTCAACGGCGATTACATCTCCGACGCGCTGGCGGCCCAGGTGGGCGGCATCGGCATCGCGCCGGGGGCCAACCTTTCCGACACCGTGGCCATGTTCGAGGCCACCCACGGCACCGCGCCCAAGTACGCCGGCCAGGACAAGGTCAATCCGGGCTCTCTCATTCTCTCCGCGGAGATGATGCTGCGTCACTTGGGGTGGACCGAGGCGGCCGATCTCATCGTCAAGGGCATGGAAGGGGCCATCCAGGCGAAGACGGTCACCTACGACTTCGCGCGGCTGATGGAGGACGCCACCTTGGTGAGCTGCTCCGGTTTCGGAGAGGCGATGATCGACCACATGTAGGGCCGATCGATCCTTGGCTTCGTCGACGAAAAAGCCTGTCGTGGGGACAGGCTTTTTTCGTCGAGGGGCTTTCTTAGGAGCCGAGTCAGCCGCCCTCGTCGCCAATGCATCGCAAATTTTGGGCGTGCAGCCCCTTGGGCCCCTTTTCGATGTCGAACTCCACGGTTTGTCCCTCCTTGAGCGTCTTGTAGCCCTCCATTTCGATGGCCGAGAAGTGGACGAAGACGTCCTCGTTGCCGTCGTCGGGGGTGACGAAACCGTACCCTTTCGCGTTATTGAACCATTTTACAACCCCGCTGGGCATGGTGCTTCCTCCTGCTTTTCCGTTGGTGGTCTGGATTGTTGTTGTCAAGGGATAACAAACGTATCCCATTGTTTATTATAGGCGAAAGCTACAACAAAAGAGGCTGGGGCGTCAAACTCGGGGACATTTCAGCCGCTTGGGGTTCTTTCGAGAAAGGCATCGAGTGCCACCTGGGCCTCGGGCGACACGTCGATGAATTTGAATCCGCACCAGAAACTCCCCTGGGCATGGGCCTCGGCCCGCCAGACGCAGGTCGCTCCCACGATGATATCCAGCAGGCGTTCTTTGGAGTCCATGAGGTGGAACTGGAAAATGTCCCCTCGTTGAGGGCCGTCGCTGGTGCACATGAGTAAGAAGCCTCCAGCGGAGAGGTTAGTGAGGATTCCCAGCGAGCGGCCGTCGATGACATTGATCGCTTGAATGGATGCCTTGAGATCGTGGCGTTTATGTTTTCGTCGCTCTTTCATTGTTCGGCCAATCCCGGTACTGGAGACTCATTCTTTTCCAGCAGAGACTTGATCTTGTTCATCGCCTTGTTCCAGAAAGACTGTTTGATATTGGGGAAATAGACGACACTCCCTGTTTGGATGCCGGCTGCCAGCTTGCCGATATCCACCAGCAGTGACTTCTTGGTGCGGGGGGTGACGAACAGGAAATGGTCCGTCATGGGGTTGTACCAGGAGAGTTTGGCTCGGTAGCTGTTGTCGCTGCCGGCATTGAATTCGAACCAAGTGTCCGTGGGCAACTGCCGCAGCTTGTTGTAAAGGTCGAAGGTCTCCTGATCGATGTGGGGTTGTGGTTCGGATTCTTTCTTCTCTTCGGGATAGGCCACTACCGTATCCGACTGGGGCGGAACGTAGAGCGCCTCGATGAAGGACTCCAGTTTGCGTTCCTGGTGCGGCAACATAACGCCAATCTGTTGGCGGATCTGATGGGAAACCGTCTCCACCTCGGCCGCGCGCCCCAATCCTTTGTCCGAAGTGAGGCAGAGGTCGAGAATCCGCTTGCCCAACTTCAGCGCATCTTGCCAGTCCTCAGATTCTTCTTCGTCATCCTGCCGCAGATGGAGCAGGGTGAGGTAGTCGACCCACACCTCGTCGACGAACTGTTTGCAATAGGCCGGAACCAGCCGGCCGGAGAAGATTTTCGCCGTGGCTTTCCGGGCGGCTTCCTGGGCCTGTAGCAGGTGTTCTTTACCCATTTCGGTCTCGACGCTGTGCTTTTCCATGGTCTGGAACTTCTGTTCCCGGGTCGAGACCTCGTACTCCAATTCCTCGATGTATTTCTCGAAATCTTCCCGGCTCTGCTTACGCAGCCGCACGATATTGAAAACCGTGTCCTTGAGGAAAGGGTAGATTCCTTCTTTGAGGTCGATCTCGTCCACCCAGATGGCTGCGGCGGCGATGGCTTTGTCGAGAAACACCCGCGCTGGATGCTCCGGATTCGAGAAGAAGTCCGCGTCACTAAGGCCGATTTTGATATAAGGGGTATGCAGGTGGCCCAACAGCGCCTTGGCGGCATTGGGGAGGCTTTCGTCGTCCAGCATCTGCTCGAAGAGCAGGCCCACCAGATCAATGATGTCCTCCTGTTCGTCTGGCAGCCGGTTGTTGCCCACCTTCTGCTTGATGATCTCCCGTTGGGTGGCCATCTCTTCCTGAACATGGTGGATGGTCTGGGAGTCGACCGGTTGGAAAAGTACCGCCTCATCGGGGAAGGAGGTGGCCTGCTGCAGGGTGATGCTGTTGGCAGCCTGGATGACCTCTTGCGGCGAAGCGGGTGACACGCCGGGAGGAAGCGGTGCTTTCTTTTTCCTTCGGGCCCGGTTGATCCGCAAGAGCTCATGGATCCGGTGCATGGTCTCTTCCCCTAGCTCCTCGGGAGACTGGGGTTTGTCGGCCTCCTCCTCGGAAGCAGGCCGGGCCTTTTCGACTTGCGTCTCTCCCGAAACGGGAGCGTTCTTCACCTTGTATTTCAACGTGGGCAAGATGCCGGCTTTGACCAGGCTCTCGTTGAGCTGCTCATGAAGCTTGGGCAGGGCCGAGAGCACGTACTTGTCGAAAAGGGTGTAGAGAACGAGCAGCGCATCGTTTTCAATGGTCAGGCGGTTGACGCAGCGCGCGAAGATCTCACACATTTGGTGGGGAGAGGCGGGAATCTGCTCCATGGAAACGGGCTGGCCGCCGTTGATGACCGACAGGCGCTGGGCGAGCAGATAGAGGTTTTGCCGGTCTTCCTGCTCTGCCCGTTCGGCGAGGGTGTTTAAGGCGAGGTTGCGCTCATAGAGGTCGATGTTTACCAAGCTGAGCGTTTCTGAGCCCAGTTTGGCGGTTTTTTCGTTTTCCTGAAGGGGGAAATGGCTCAGTTTTTTGGTCAATAGGTCATGGAAGTCGAGGGACATGTCTTCCATCTTGAGCCAGATCTCCCGCTGCGCGTCGAAAAAGTGGTTCTGAACCTGGCCGCTTTCCGCCTTTTCGGCAAAATCCATGAGCACATCGTCACTCGAACGCAACAGTTGACGGAACTTGTCGTTCAGGATCTCGATGGCTTCCTTCTGCCAATCGTCGAGAAGGTAACGAAATTTGTAATCGATGCTCACAAAATCGGTCCAGCTTCTTTATCCCTGTCTGGCGGCGTATTGTGAGGGAGTTGGAACAGGGGATCAATGATTTCAGCCAACAACTGCGAAACTGCATTGAAAAACGCACCGTTTTGTCGGATGGCGCACACTTTCCTCTTCTACTTCCCTAGCTAAGATTGAAATCCCGCGATGGGCCGGTATTCGAAAACCGCCGGGCCCCATCTTTCCATATGCGGGATTCCACACAGGCGCTTGATCTTCCTGCTTGCTTTTCCTAAAATCCGCGCTCTTCGCCCGCTTGAGGACGGGCACTCCTTGCCTCACCGCCTGGACGGGAGGCTGATTCAACCCGAAAGGAGCCACAATGCGACATTACGAGATCGTCTTCATGGTCCACCCGGACCAGAGCGAGCAAGTCCCCGCCATGATCGAGCGCTATCGCGCCACCATCGAGGAACAGGGGGGCAAGATTCACCGCCTGGAGGACTGGGGCCGCCGCCAGCTCGCCTATCCCATCGACAAACTGCACAAGGCCCACTACGTGCTCATGAACATCGAGTGCGAAGGCAAGACGCTGAACGAGTTGGAAACGGCTTTCCGTTTCAACGATGCGGTGCTGCGGCACCTGACCGTTCGTCGCGACGAGGCCATCACTTCGCCCTCTCCCTTGGCGAAGACCGAAGAAAAGGAGACCGCGCCCGACGCGGCCGCCTGAACCCCTGTGCAGGAGTAATCGAATCATGTCACGCTATTTTCGCCGCAGGAAATATTGCCGTTTCACCGCCGAGGGCATCACCGAGATCGACTACAAGGATCTCAACCTGCTCAAGCAGTACATCAGCGAATCGGGCAAGATCGTGCCCAGCCGCATCACCGGAACCAGCGCCAAGTATCAGCGTCAGCTGGCCAACGCCATCAAACGGGCCCGGTTCCTGGCCTTGTTGCCCTATACCGATTCCCACAAGTAAGGGGGCGCGCGGCCCTTGCGGGCCGTGACCGGCCGCGGGGCCGGGCAAGTGAAATGAAAGCGCTGGCGGCGTGGGTCATGAAAGGGCGGGCGCAGGCGGTGATGACGGCCGCCGTGCTTCTTGCCCTTGCATTGATCGCCGTGCCCCTGGGGCTACTGAGCGCCGCCGTGGTGGGCATGGTGACCTTGCGTCACGGCCTGCGCGAAGGGCTTTTGGTTGGGGCGTTGGGGGTGCTCGCGCTGGCGGTGCTGGGCTACCTGCTGCTTGGCCAGCCGGTGGCGCTGGCGATCGTCGGCATGCTGGTCTGGCTGCCGCTCATGGCGCTTGCTCAGGTGCTGCGGGCGAGCCGCTCGTTGCGGCTTGCGGTGGAAATCGCGGTGGTGCTGGGCCTGTCGGTGGTGGCGCTTCAGTATCTGCTGCTGGACGATGTGGTCGCCCACTGGCGGACGTTGTTGGCCGAATACCTTGGCCAGGTGCTGGACCCCGCTGTGGTCGGGGAGGCGGAGCGGCGGAAACTGGCGGAGCAGATCGCTCCCTGGATGGCGGGTGGATTGGGAGCGGCCTGGTTCTTGGAGCTCTGCCTTTCGCTTTTTCTGGCCCGTGGTTGGCAGGCGCTGCTCTACAACCCAGGGGGATTCGCGGCCGAATTCCGGGAGCTGCGCTTGGGGCGTTGGTTGTTGGTGGCGGTACCGCTGTTGTTGCTGGCGGGGCTCGTGGGGGAGAGGCCGGGTTTCCTCGCACAGGGGGCGCTGGTGGGCATGGCCGCTTTTTTCGTGCAGGGAGTGGCGGCGGCCCACGGTCTGGTGTCGCGGTTGCAGGGGGGGAGCCTGTGGCTCATCGGCTTCTATTTTTTGCTGATCATCGGGATGCCGGCCAGCTTTACCCTGGTTTCGGCGTTCGGCTTCGCCGATGGTCTGATCGATTTTCGGGCGCGAGTCCGGCCTCGTGGTTCCACGGGGGGCGACGAGTGAATCATCTTACGAGAGGTGTTGAACGATGGAAGTGATCCTTCTGGACAAAGTGACGGGCCTGGGCGAACTGGGCGACAAGGTGACCGTGAAGGCGGGTTATGGTCGCAACTATCTGATTCCCAGCGGCAAGGCGGTGCCGGCCACCGAGGAGAATCTGGTGGAATTCGAGAAGCGGCGCGCCGAGTTGGAGAAACAGGCCGCCGAGAAGCTGGCTGCGGCCAAGGAGCGCAAGGCGGCGGTGGAGAAGCTGGGGGAGGTGACCATCGCCCACAAGGCGGGCGAAGAGGGCAAGCTCTTCGGTTCCGTGGGCACCGGCGACATCGCCCGCGCTTGCGGCGAGGCCGGGGTGGCCGTGGAGAAGGCCGAAATTCGCTTGCCCGAAGGCCCCATGCGGACCACCGGCGAATTTGAGGTGGTGCTGCACCTCCATCCCGACGTGAACGCCACTCTGAAGGTGATCGTCGTCGCGGAGCAGTGAGGGGCGGCGAAAGCACGCCCAGGTTTTCTTTCTTCCCTGGCTTGGTGGCGGGGTGAAAAACGCCATGCAAGGGCATCTCCGTTTTCGGAGATGCCCTTCTTTTGCGGCCGGCCGGCGGTTCTAACCCGGCCCATTTTTAGGTAACCTTTTCTCCATGTCTCTCGAATCCCCCCTCCCCGAATACTCAGAGGCCGACGCCGGTGTGGACCAGCTGCGCGTGCCGCCCCATTCGGTACAAGCGGAGCAGGCGGTGATCGGCGGCCTCATGCTGGACAACGATACCTGGGACCAAGTAGCCGACCGCGTGGGGAGCGAGGATTTCTACCGCCGGGAGCACCGCCTCATCTTCACCGCCATCGCCACGCTGGCGGAAGAGCAGAAACCTTTCGACGTGGTGACCCTGGCCGAGGAGCTGGAGCGGCGCGAGGAGCTGGACGACGTGGGGGGGCTTCCCTATCTGGCGGCGCTGGCCGAGGATACCCCCACCGCGGCCAACATCCGCGCCTACGCCGACATCGTGCGCGAGCACTCGGTCACCCGCCAGCTCATTCGGGTGGGCACCGAGATCGCCGAAAGCGGCTATCGCCCCGAAGGGCGCAAGGTGGCCGATCTTCTCGACGAGGCGGAGAACAAGGTGTTCCAGATCGCCGAGCAGCGGGAGCGCGAAGGAGAGGGCTTCCAGAGCATCAAGGGCCTGCTGGCCCGCACCATCGACCGCATCGAGGAGCTCCATGCCAGCGACCAATCCCTCACGGGAGTGAGCAGCGGCTTCGACGACTTCGACCGCATGACCTCCGGGCTTCAGCCTTCCGATCTCATCATCGTGGCCGGCCGCCCCTCCATGGGCAAGACCACCTTCGCCATGAACATCGCCGAGAACGTGGCCATTCAGTCGGAGCTTCCAGTTGCGGTCTTCTCGATGGAGATGCCGGGCGAGGCGCTTACCATGCGCATGATGTCCTCTCTGGGCCGCATCGACGGCCACCGCATCCGCACCGGCAAGCTGGAGGACGACGAATGGCCGCGGCTCACCTCGGCCATCAACATCCTTAGCCAGGCGAAACTGTTCATCGACGACACGCCGGCGCTCACGCCCACCGATCTGCGCGCCCGGGCGCGGCGGTTGATGCGCGAGCAGGGCAAGCTGGGCCTCATCGTCATCGACTACCTGCAGTTGATGCAGGCGCCGGGAATGGCGGAGAACCGCACTAACGAGATCTCGGTGATCTCGCGCAGCCTCAAGGCGTTGGCCAAGGAGCTGGAGGTACCGGTGATCGCCCTCTCGCAGCTCAACCGCAACCTGGAGCAGCGACCCAACAAGCGGCCGGTGATGTCCGACCTGCGCGAGTCGGGCTCCATCGAGCAGGATGCCGATCTGGTGGTCTTCATCTATCGCGACGAAGTCTACAACGAGGAGAGCCCCGACAAGGGGATGGCCGAAATCATCATCGGCAAGCAGCGCAACGGTCCCATCGGCACCATCAAGCTCACTTTCCTGGGACAGTACACCAAGTTCGAAAACTACATCGACGAGGGGTATGGGGAACTGCATTGAAGGGTTGGCGTGTGGGGCTCCGTTGGAATGGGCAAAAGCCTCTGGAGCTGCGTTCAATTATGGGGGGCGCGCCGGGCCATGCCCCACTTGCAGATCCGGAATCCTGCTTTCGCGGGAATAACGAAGAGGGCGGCTGAACGATGACTTTTTCTCATCGTTCCGGTTGCAACCGATGGCGGAGAGCCGGAATCCAAGCTTGCCCAGCCATCGAGAGATTCCCGCCTGCGCGGGAATGACGAAGAGAGGGCGGGAATGATGAGGAGAGGGCGGGAATGATGAGGAGAGGGCGGGAGTGACGAGGAGGAAGGGGAGCTCGACTCTGGAAAAGGGGCAGCTTCTTCGTCATCCCGGACGGAGCGCAGCGAAGGTCCGGGATCCAGCGTCATCCCTTCGGTTTCCCGCATTGCCGGGGAAAGTGAATAAAGTGGACTTCTCCTGGTGTAGGAAGAACGAGAAATGGAGAGTCAATCAGTGGGCGGTCGAAACTGCGTTTCACCCAACCTGAAAGGTAATCGGTGTTTGGAGTCTTTTCGTGTCCCTCCTTCCCGCCGTTGAAATCGACTTCTCCGCCCTGCGCCACAATCTCGGCGTGGCGCGCCGCCATGCGCCGGCCAGCCGGGTGATGGCGGTGGTCAAGGCCGATGGCTACGGCCACGGCCTGCTGGAGGTGGCCAAGGCGCTCGATGGGGCGGATGCCTTTGCGGTGGCTCGGGTGGACGAAGGCGTGGTGTTGCGACGGGGCGCGCCGCGCAAACGCATTCTGGTGCTCACCGGCGCCCATGACCAGCCCGAGCTGGAGGCCGCCGCAGACGCTGGACTGGAGCTGGTGGTGCACCATCCCGCCCAGCTCGAACGGCTCGAAAGCTTCTCCACGAAGCGGCCGCTGCGCTGCTGGCTCAAGCTGGACACGGGCATGCACCGGCTGGGTTTTCCCGCCCACGAAGGCGCTGAGCGGCTGGCGCAGCTGAAAGCGCTGGAGGCCGTGGCCGAAGTGGCCGGCGTGCTCACCCATCTGGCCAACGCCGACGACCTGGCCGACGACTACACCCGGCGCCAGATGGCTCGCTTCGAAGAGGCCACCCGGGAGATGCCCTTGCCGCGCTCGGCGGCCAACTCCGCCGCCGTTCTCGGCTGGCCCGACACCCATCTCGACTGGGTGCGCCCCGGCATCATGCTCTATGGTGCCTCGCCTTTCGCCGCCACTCAGGAGGAGTTGAAGCCGGCGATGACCTTCACCGCCCCCCTCCTCTCCATCAAAAGAGTGGAGAAAGGGGCGTCCATCGGCTACGGCGGCGACTGGACCGCTCCCGAGGCGATGCCGGTGGCAGTGGTGGGGGCCGGTTATGGCGACGGTTATCCCCGCGAGGTGCCCTCGGGCACGTCGGTGCTACTGCGCGGCCGGCGTGTGCCGTTGATTGGGAGGGTCTCCATGGACAGCCTCATCCTGGATCTGCGCAGCTGCCCGCAAGCACAGGTGGGCGACGAAGTGGTGCTCTGGGGCAGGGGGCTGCCGGCGGAAGAGATCGCTCGCGCCGCCGGCACCATCCCGTACACTCTCTTCTGCGGTATCACCGGCCGGGTTCGGCGCCGCTACCGCGAATGGGCAGGGTGAAGACGCTCTTCGTCTGCCGCGAGTGCGGCGCCCGTTTTCCCAAATGGGCGGGGCAGTGCGGCGATTGCGGCGCCTGGAACACGCTGGAGGAGGCGGTGGCGACCCGGCAGGGGCCCGCCGCGTCCCGCTTCGCCGGATATGCGGGCGAAGGGGCGGCCGCCGCCATCCAGCCGCTCTCCCGCGTGGCCGCCGGCGAAGCCGAGCGCGTCGCCAGCGGCCTGCCCGAGCTGGACCGGGTACTGGGCGGCGGCCTGGTGCAAGGTTCCGTGGTGCTCATCGGCGGCGATCCGGGCGTCGGCAAGTCCACCTTGCTGATCCAGGCGCTGGCGAGCCTTTCGGAGAGTCTTTCCGCCCTCTATGTGAGCGGCGAGGAGTCGGCCGAGCAGATCGCCCTGCGCGCCCGCCGCTTGGAGCTGCCCACGGAGCGGCTGCAGCTTCTCACCGAGACCTGCGTGGAGCGGATTCTCGCCCTGGTGGAGAAACGGCGGCCCCGGGTGATGGTGATGGACTCCATCCAGACTTTCTATTCCGAGGCGCTCTCTTCGGCGCCGGGCTCGGTCTCCCAGGTGCGCGAGTCGGCGGCGCGGCTGGTGCGCTTCGCCAAAGAGAGCGGCACCAGTCTCTTCCTGGTGGGCCACGTCACCAAGGAGGGGGCGCTGGCCGGACCCCGCGTGCTGGAACACATGGTGGACACGGTGCTCTATTTCGAGGGCGAGGCGGGCAGTCAGATCCGCCTGGTGCGCGCCATCAAGAACCGTTTCGGCGCCGTCAACGAGCTGGGCGTCTTCGCCATGACCGACAAGGGGTTGAAGCAGGTGAGCAACCCCTCGGCCATCTTCCTCTCGCGCCATCAGGGAGCGGTGGCGGGCAGCGCCATCCTGGTCACCCGGGAGGGGACCCGTCCGCTGCTGGTGGAGGTGCAGGCGCTGGTGGATCAGAGTCCTTTGGGCAATCCACGCCGGGTGGCGCTGGGGTTGGAACAGAACCGGCTGGCCATGCTGCTGGCGGTGCTTCACCGCCACGGCGGCGTCGGCATGTACGACCAGGACGTCTTTCTCAACGTGGTGGGCGGGGTACGCGTCACCGAGACCGCCGCCGACCTGCCGGTGTTGCTGGCGGTGCTCTCCAGCTTTCGCGACCGTCCTCTTCCCGAAGGCACCGCCGCTTTCGGTGAAGTGGGCCTGGCGGGGGAGATCCGCCCCGTGCCCAGCGGCGAGGAGCGGGTGCGCGAGGCGGCCAAGCACGGTTTCCGCCGCATTCTTCTGCCCGCCGCCAACAAACCGCGCCGGGCGGTGAAGGGGATCGAAGCGATTCCGGTGAAGCGGCTTTCCGAAGCGCTTCGGCGGATGATGGAGTAAAAAAAAGAGGCGGAGAGAAGTCCGTTTTTTATGCTTCATCCGGGAAGATACGCCTTGCTCGTCGTTCCCGTCCTCTTCGTCATTCCCACCTTCTTCGTCATTCCCGCACCCTCTTCGTCATTCCCGCGCAGGCGGGAATCTCTTGTCGGTTGGCGAACCTGGATTCCGGCTCTCCGCCTTCGGCTGCGGCCGGAATGACGAGGAGAATGGTGGTGCCCACCGTTCTCTTCGTCATTCCCACCCACTTCGTCATTCCCACCCACTTCGTCATTCCCACCCACTTCGTCATTCCCACCCACTTCGTCATTCCCACCCACTTCGTCATTCCCACCCACTTCGTCATTCCCGCACAGGCGGGAATCTCTCGGCGGCTGGGCAAGCTTGGATTCCGGCTCTCCGCCTTTGGCTGCGGCAACGGTCTCCACGGGAGCGCCGTGGGGGCGAACCAATTGAAATGCAAAAAGATCGGGACGTCAGACAAAAGCCGGCGCTTCGTTGCGCTTCTTGCCGATGGAATCACCCTTGCCCGCGAAGCGCGCCGCGTTCCGACTTCAGTCCGACGCCCTGAGGATGGCATAGATTGGTTCCGGGTTAATATAATCTCGAGCCAGTCACTCCATTCGATCGAGGTCGCAGCCCATGCCCAGATACCGCTCCCACACCACCACCCACGGCCGCAACATGGCCGGTGCCCGCGCCCTGTGGCGCGCCACCGGCATGCGGGACGGGGATTTCGACAAGCCCATCATCGCCATCGCCAACTCTTTCACTCAGTTCGTTCCGGGGCACGTCCATCTGAAGGACCTGGGCCAGCTGGTGGCGGGCGCCATCGAAGCGGCGGGCGGGGTGGCCAAGGAGTTCGACACCATCGCCATCGACGACGGCATCGCCATGGGCCACGGCGGCATGCTCTACTCCCTGCCGTCCCGCGATCTCATCGCCGACTCGGTGGAGTACATGGTCAACGCCCACTGCGCCGACGCCTTGGTCTGCATCTCCAATTGCGACAAGATCACTCCCGGCATGCTGATGGCGTCGCTGCGACTCAACATTCCCACCATCTTCGTCTCCGGCGGCCCCATGGAGGCGGGCAAGGTAACGCTCAAGGATGGCGAGCACCATCTCGATCTGGTGGACGCCATGGTGATGGCCGCCGACGACGCCGAGAGCGACGAAGAAGTGGCCCTGGTGGAGCGCTCGGCTTGCCCCACCTGCGGCTCCTGTTCGGGCATGTTCACCGCTAACTCCATGAACTGCCTCACCGAGGCCCTCGGGTTGTCGCTGCCCGGCAACGGCACGCTGGTGGCCACCCACGCCGATCGCAAGCGCCTGTTCCTGGAGGCGGGCAGCATCATCGTGGGAATGGCCCGACGCTACTACGAGTTCGACGACGAGTCGGTGTTGCCGCGCTCCATCGCCACTTTCGAAGCCTTCGAGAACGCCATGTCCCTCGACATCGCCATGGGCGGCTCCACCAACACGGTGTTGCATCTGCTGGCGGCGGCCCATGAGGCGGGGGTGGAGTTCACCATGGCCGACATCGACCGCCTCTCCCGCAAGGTGCCCCATCTGTGCAAGGTGGCTCCCTCCACGCCCGACTACCACATGGAGGACGTGCACCGCGCCGGCGGCATCTTCGCCATCCTCGGCGAGCTGGACCGCGCCGGGCTGATCCACCACGAGGTGCCCACGGTGCATGCCGCCACCATGGCCGAGGCGCTGGCGCTCTGGGACGTGCGTCTGACCGAGGATCCCAAGCGCCGCGACTTCTTCCGCGCCGCGCCAGGTGGCGTGCCAAGCCAGCAGGCCTTCAGTCAGAGCCGCCGTTACGAGAGTCTCGATCTGGACCGCGAGCAGGGGTGCATCCGCGACAAGGAGCACGCCTACAGCCAGGATGGGGGCTTGGCGGTGCTCTACGGCAATCTGGCCGAGAACGGCTGCATCGTCAAGACCGCCGGGGTGGACGAATCCATCCTCGAATTCAGTGGACCGGCCCGCATCTTCGAAAGCCAGGAGGCGGCGGTGGAGGCGATTCTGGGCGACCGCATCCGGCCCGGCGACGTGGTCATCATCCGCTACGAAGGACCCAAAGGGGGACCGGGCATGCAGGAGATGCTCTATCCCACCAGCTATCTCAAGTCCAAGGGGCTGGGCAAGGCGTGCGCCCTGATCACCGACGGCCGCTTCTCCGGCGGCACTTCGGGGCTCTCCATCGGCCACGTCTCTCCCGAAGCGGCGGGCGGCGGCAACATCGCCCTGGTGAAAGAGGGCGATACCATCGAGATCGACATTCCCAACCGCTCCATACGGGTGGCGGTGAGTGACGAGGAGCTCGAGCGCCGCCGCCAGGCCATGGAGGAGCGGGACGACCCCTGGAAACCGCTCCAGCGCGACCGGCTGGTGAGCGAAGCCTTGCGCGCCTACGCCGCCCTCACCACAGACGCCGCCCGCGGCGCGGTACGGGACGTCTCGCAGGTGGAGCGGCGTTCTTGAAGTGGGTGCCGCCGCCCGTGCCCTAAAAAACCGTGGGATTCACAAGGTAAAATTGATCCCCGTCAAAGGGAGATCCCTTTTTTGCGCCTAAACTGAGCGAGTGTTGGGGCGCCATCGGGTCAGCCGGTGGTGGGCACGAGACTTCAAGGGAGGCGCGACGATGAACGAGAAGCGACTGGGCAGGTTCGGGGCAGGCCTGCTTCTTCTGGCGGGAACCCTTTTCGGCTTGAACGGCACGGCCGAGGCGGCCGGATCGGGGTGTCTCGCTTGTCACAAAGGCATCGAAAGCATCCGGGATCCCAACTCTCCCATGATGATGATGATCAAAGGGATCGGGGCGCAGCACGGCGATTCAGAGGGGTGCGTCGTCTGTCACGGCGGCAACCCCAAGGAGACCAAGGACAAGAAGAAGGCCCATTCGGGCTCGCCGGCCAAGCTGAAGGCGGCCAAGGGGCCCCAGACCTTCTACCCCGATCCCGGGGCCATGGACATCAACAAGTTCACTTGCGGCCAGGCCGCCTGCCACCAGGGTTACCCGGAGCGGCTGGAGAAGGCCCTGATGAACACCGAGGCGGGCAAGATCCAGGGCAATCTGCACACTTGGGGCATCAAGGAGGTGCAGAACCACAAGGTGCCCTGGGGCAACTACGCGGTCAAGGATGGCGACGGTCCGGTTCCCGCGGTGGGCACCGCCGCCTACAAGGCCTACATGAAAGAGATGGTGGCCGCGCACAAGGATCAGTTTCCCACCGAACTGAAGCAGATTCCCCAACCCTCGGTGGCCGAGATCGAGAAGGATCCCAAGCTCGCGGGCTTCACCTACCAGCGGCAGCAGTGTCAGCGCTGCCACGTCACCGTCAAGGGGCGTGAGAAGCGGGGCGACTACCGCGGTCAGGGGTGTTCCGCCTGCCATATCCCCTACGGCAACGAAGGGCTCTACGAGGGCAACGATCCCACCATCGACAAGAAGCAGAAGGGGCACATGCTCACCCACCAGATCCAGGCCACCCGCAAGTCGGTGGTCAAGACCGCCAGCGGCGAGTATTCGGGCATTCCGGTGGAGAGCTGCAACCACTGCCACAACCGCGGCAAGCGGATCGGCGTGACCTACCAGGGGCTGATGGAGTTTCCCTACGGCTCGCCCTGGAACGAGAAGGGGATGAAGCAGCCCAAGCTGCACACCAAGAAGTATCTCTTCATCTCCGACGATCTGCACCACCAGTACAACCAGAGCCGGCCCGGCAACCCCAAGGGCGGCATGCTCTGCCAGGACTGCCACACCACCATCGACATGCATGGCGACGGCAACATTCCCGGCACCACGCTGGCGCAGGTGGAGATCGAGTGCCAGGACTGCCACGGCACGCCCGAGAAGTTTCCTTGGGAGCTTCCCCTCGGCTATGGCGAAGAGTTCAAGAAGGATCTGAGCAAAGCGCCGCCGCGCGGCCTGGCGCAGAAACCGCTCGACCAGACCGCCGCCTTCGCCACGGTCTATCCCAAGGGGGACGGCTACCTGCTCACCGCCCGGGGCAACCCTTTCGGCAACGTGGTGAAGCAGGGTAAGAAAGTGATCCTCCATTCGGCCACGGGCAACGATTTCGAGGTTCCCATCCTCAAGCAGATCAAGCTCGACGGCGCCTGGAAGAGCCAGAACGCCATGGTGGCCATGAGCAAGGTGAAGAAGCACAACGACAGCCTGGAGTGCTATGCCTGCCACGCTTCGTGGGTGCCTCAGTGCTACGGCTGCCACGTGCAGATGAACTACGGCAAGGACAAAAAGGGCAAGCCGTATCACGACACCGACTGGATCGCTTCGGGTTCCAAGCGCAATCCCGACGGCTCCACCGCCGAGTCCACCCTTGGCGTGAAGGGCATTCAGAGCCCCGGCAAGGCCTTCGAGACCCGTTCCTATCTGCGTTGGGAGGACCCGGTGCTGGGCATCAACGGTGAGGGACGGGTGACGCCCCTGATGCCGGGTTGCCAGGTGGTCTATACGGTCATCGACCGCAACAACAAGGCCATCGCCCTGAACCAGGTGGCCCATTCCGAGGACGAACGCAAGGAGCTGGGGCAGAAGCGCACGCCCCTGGGCATCGACATGGCGCCGGTGCAGCCCCACTCGGTGCAGCGCAAGGCCCGCACCTGCGAGTCCTGCCACAACAACCCCAAGGCGCTCGGCTACGGCATCGCCGGCGGCGTCTTCCAGACGCGCTACGTGGAGGACATCGTCGAGGATCTGATCGACCAGAAGACCGGCAGGCCCATTCCCAAGCCGGGCAACTACAAGATCCAGATCCCCAAGATCGCCGATCTGGACTTCGACTGGTCCACCATCATCAAGGACGGCCAGCAGGTTCAGACCGTGGGCACCCACTGGCCGCTCTCGCGGGCGCTGCCGGAGGAGATGCGCAAGGGGATCGAGCGCACCGGCCTCTGCATGGGCTGCCATCGTGAAATGACCAACGCCGAACTCTGGGCCAAGGTGAGCACGCCCGGCCGACTCACCGACCAGCAGCACATCGAGATGCTCAACAAGATGCTGAAGGCGTACGCGGCGTCCAAGGGCAAATAGAGGGAGGCGGCCGCCGCATCCGCGCGGCCATCAGAAGGGGAGGAAGCCGTCATCTTCGTGTGGCGGCTTCCTTTTTGATGAGAGCGATGGGAGAGAGACGATGAACGACGGGCCCCGTCTGGTCCTCGCGGCACTGGCCATGGTGGCCTTTGCCGTGCATGCCGGAGAGACGAGAGAAAGTCCCGTGCCGATGCACGTCGATCCTCTGGATGCAAGCCGCGCCTCGGCTCTGCATCGCGGGCCCGATCCTCATGCCGATCTGACGCCCCGGCAGCACCTCGCGGTGGCGGCCCAGCATGTGGCGGCGGGCCGCATTCCCCAGGCCATGGCGGTGCTCTCCCAGGCGATCGCCCGATATCCCCACGAGGCGGCCCTGTTCAACATGCGCGCCGCCCTCGAGCTGCAACGGAACGACATCGGCGGGGCGCTCTCCGACATGGAGCAGGCGGTGAAGCTGGAACCCGACAATCCCCTCTACCGCGTCAGCCGTGCCCAGCTCTATCTGCGCTTCGAGCGCAAGCAGGAGGCTCTGAAAGATCTCGACGCCGCCGTGCTCATGGCCCCCGATTTGGTGCCCGCCCGTTTCAACCGCGGTACCCTGCTCGCCAACCTGGGTCGGGAACGGGAAGCCCTGGCCGATTTCGACCAATGCATTCGCATCGACCCGGAGCTGCCGGCTCCCTGGTTCAACCGGGGCTCCATGCACTGGGCGCTGGGAGAGCGGGAGAAGGCGCGCGCCGACATCCGCCGGTTCATCGAACTGGCACGGGAGCCCAAATGGAAGAAGGCGGGCGAAGACCTGTTGAAGGCGTGGAGCGATCGGGAGAAAGCGGAAGGCCAAAAAAGGGAGGTGGAGCGATGAAAAAGGCGCTGTTGTCGTTGCTGATGCTGCCCTGGCTGGTTTCGGCGCAGCCGCCGGTTCCCACCTTCGAAGGGTTGTTGAAAGAGGGTGGCTTGATCTTCACGCCGCCGCCGGGGTTTCACCCTGTCCCGGTGGAACCGGACTACATCCTGCCCTACGAGGCGCGCTACCGCAGCGAGGACGGCGGTCTGGAGGTTCGCTACGCCATCCGCCCTCTCCGCCGCATCGAAATCGATTACGAAGATCCCCACAATGCCGCGCCTTCGCCCAACGATCTGTTCAACATGCTGTTTCGCACGCTCAGCGAGACCTTGGCCAAGGATCATCAGGTGATCAGCCACGAGTATCCGGTGGAGAAGGCGCGCAGCCTCTTCAACGCCGGCTGGGCGGCCGCCGGCGTCTTCGATCTCACCGACGGCGTGAGCGGCCGCTATCGCCAGGCCGTGCTGCTGGCCATTCATCAGAACGACAAGGCCGACGCCTACACCCTTTTTCTCACCAACGATCTTGGCAAGGAGAAGGCACGCATCAAACGGCTGCGGAACCGGCTTCGCTTCGAAAAGTTCGAAAAGGGGATCCATCGGCCCGCTCCGGAGTGAGGTCCGAACCTTTTTTCGGATCCCCTGCTATGCTTGAGAGAGAAAAATTCGTAATCCTGGAATTTTCGTGAATGGCCACCACTTGGAAAAACGGCTGCCGGAGCGCTCCGTGAAGGTCAGGATCGCGTTCCTCTTCTTGCTGACCTGGCTTGCGGCGCCGTCGCTTGCCGGCGGCCGGCTGGTAAACACTCCCTACCGGGATCCGAAAGTGGTCTTCGATTTCTATTTCGACGACCCCCGCAAGATCGACAGCGCGCTTTACTGGATCCGCTCCTACATGAACCCGCTGATGGACTCTCCCTACCACATGGCGCCGGAATTCATGGAGATCGTGGTGGTGATCCACGGCACCGAGATCGTCACCCTGGCCAAGGCCAACTACCCGAAGTATCGCGAGTCGGTGGAGCGCATGCGCTATTACGCCAGTCTGGGCGTGAAATTCAAGGTTTGCGGCCTGGCGGCCTCCGACTACGGCTACAAAGTGGAGGATTTCCAGGATTTCGTCGAGGTGGTGCCTTCGGCCATCACCGAGCTGGGATACTGGCAGCAGCAGGGCTATGCGCTCATCGCTCCACGGGTGCTGGAAAAACGTTTTTCGGTGGAGGAGATCCGCTGAGGCGGCGATCTTCCGGGCGGAGCCGGTGCGGGGAGCCGGTCAGGCGGTCGCCCCGGGGTCAGGCTCGCCGCCGAGGCTCCTTTCGCGGTAAAGTGTAGGTTCCTGACCTGCCGGCAGCCGTTTATCCATGGTCAAGGCCGTATCCCATCTTCCCGAAAGGGGGGGCATCTCCCAGGCCCAGCTCACCGCCTGGCTCGCTGTTCTCGCCCGCCATCGTTCTCACCAGGAGATCCATCGACTGAGTCGCGCGCTGCAGTGGATCGACGAGGCGCATGGCGACGAGCAGGTGGAGGGCGGATTGCAACACCGCCTGGCGTTGGTGCAGACCGCCGACATTCTCGACCGGCTCAAGCTCGACACCTCCACCCTGGTGGCCGCGCTGCTCGCGGATCTGCCCGAGGCGGATGTGGAGCGGGCCGCCGAGTTCGGCGAGACGGTGCAGGGGATGTTGCGCGATCTGCTGCGCATCCGTTCCCTCTCCGTCTCCGAGCGGGGCGGAGGAGACGAGAAGCAGAGCGAGAACCTGCGGCGCATGCTGCTGGGGCTGGTGGACGATGTCCGGGTGGTGCTGGTGATCCTCGCCCGTCGGTTGCAGGTCATGCGGATCCTGAAACATCTGGACGCCGCGGAGCGCAAGCGCATCGCCGACGTCACCCTGCGCATCCACGCACCGCTGGCCAACCGCCTGGGGATCTGGCAGCTGAAATGGGAGCTGGAGGATCTCTCTCTGCGCCATCTCCATCCCGAAGAGTACCGCGCCATCGCCCGGGCGCTGGAAGAGAAGCGGGGCGAGCGCGAAGCCTTCATCCAGCGGGTGGTGGAGCGGCTGCAGGCGAGCTGTCATGAACACGGCATCGAGGCGAGGATCAGCGGTCGTCCCAAGCACATCTACAGCATCTGGAAGAAGATGCAGCGCAAGCGCGTCGATTTCAGCCAGATCTTCGACGTGCGCGCCGTGCGGGTGCTGGTGGAGACGGTGCCCCAGTGCTACGAAGTGCTGGGGATGGTCCACGGAGCCTGGAAGCCGGTTCCAGGCGAGTTCGACGACTACATCGCCCATCCCAAGCCCAACGGCTACCGCTCGCTGCACACGGCGGTGATCGGCGAAGACGGCAAGCCGCTGGAGGTGCAGATCCGCACCCACGAAATGCACGAGCACGCCGAACGGGGCGTGGCGGCCCACTGGCGCTACAAAGAGGGCCGAGGAGGGGACGAAGAGCTGGAGCGGCGCATCGAGTGGATGCGCGCCTGGCTGGAGCAGCCGCAGGCCGGTCAGCAGGCGCCCCTGGCGGATGCGGAGTTCGAAGCGCGGCGCATCTATGTGCTCACGCCCCAGGGCCGCGTGGTGGAGTTGCCGCGGGGGGCCACGGCGGTGGATTTCGCTTACGCCATCCACAGCTCCGTGGGGCACCGCTGCCGTGGCGCCAAGGCCGATGGCCGCATGATTCCTCTTACCCAGCCGCTGGAGAGCGGCCAGACGGTGGAGATCCTCACCGCCAAGGAGGAGGCGCCCAGCCTCGACTGGATCAATCCCTCGTCGGGCTACGTGGTCACGGCGCGGGCGCGCAACCGCATTCGCGCTTGGTTCAAGAAGCAGAATTTCGAACAGCACGTGCAGCTCGGCAGGGCCAATCTCGAGCGGGAAGTGAAGCGGCTCGGCGTGCCGAAACCCGATCTGGAACGGGCCCTGGCGCGTTACCGATTGAAGACGGTGGAAGATCTCTACGCCGCCATCGGCCGGGGCGAGATTTCGGCGGTGCAGGTGGCGGGCAGCGCCCAGCCGGAGGCGGAACCTTCTCCCGAGAAGGAGATCGCGGCCAAGGCGGAGCTGCGCGCGCCGCGCGACTCGTCGGGCCACGGACGGGTGGTGGTGGAAGGAGTGGACGACCTCATGACCCACATGGCCCGCTGCTGCAAGCCGGTGCCGCGCGATGCCATCGTGGGCTACATCACCCGCGGCCGCGGCGTCACCATCCACCGCCGCGACTGCCCGGTGCTGAAGCGGCTGGAGGAGGAGCAACCCGAGCGGCTGATTCCCGTTTCCTGGAGCGAGTCCCAGCCCCCGGGAG
>JALSRN010000012.1 GCA_026984735.1 Sedimenticola sp.
AAGAAACTGCAACGCCGCCACCAGCAGCAGAAGAAACAGAATCGCGGCCAACCAGTAAACCTGCGGGTTCTGCATGTATTTCCCTTTCGGCAAAGCGTAGAATCTGGCGCTGAACTTATCATCAATCGCCGGATCCACCAATTCGCCGTTCGGCACGGGGGATCCACGCCTTCAGAACTTCCCGATTCCGGCATGCGCGTTCACCTCAAGACCTTGGGATGCCGCCTCAACGAGGCCGAGCTGGAGAGCTGGGCGCGGGAGTTCCGCGCCCGCGGCTTCCGTCTCGCCGACGACGAGGAGGAAACCGACCTGTTGGTGGTCAACACCTGCGCCGTCACCGAGGAGGCGGTACGCAAGTCGCGCCGGCTGTTGCGCCGGGCCCAACGCGGCAATCCCGCGGCGAAGCTGGTGGTGAGCGGTTGCTACGCCTCGCTCGAACCGGAGGCGGCGGCCGCCCTGGGCGTGGACCTGGTGGTACCCAACGACCGCAAATCCGAGCTGGTGGAGATCGCCGTCCGTGAGCTGGCCCTCCCTCTCATGCCCCTCAGCGCCGCCGAGCCCGGAGCATACGGGCTGCTGGCGCGCAATCGCCAGCGCGCCTTCGTCAAGGTGCAGGACGGCTGTCGCTACCGCTGCACCTACTGCATCGTCACCCTCGCCCGTGGCGCCGAGCGCAGCCGTCCCATCGACGAGGTAGTGGAAGAGGTGAACCGCCTGCACGCGGGCGGCATCCACGAGGTGGTGCTGGCGGGGGTCCATCTGGGCGGATACGGCAGCGACTGGGGAGCTTCTCTCTACCAACTGGTGAAGGCGGTACTGGAGCGAACGGCCATTCCCCGCCTGCGCCTGGGTTCGCTGGAACCCTGGGATCTGCCGAAGGACTTCTGGCGCCTCTTCGAAAACCCACGGCTGATGCCCCACCTTCATCTGCCCATGCAGAGCGGCGCCGACTCGGTGCTGCGCCGCATGTCGCGCCGCTGCCGCTCGGGGGAGTTCCTGGCGCTGATGGAGAAGGCGCGGGCGGCGGTGCCCGGCCTCAACGTCACCACCGACATCATCGTCGGCTTCCCCGGAGAGAGCGAACAAGAGTGGCGGCAAACCCTGGAGTTCGTCGAGGCGGCCGCCTTCGGCGACGTCCACATCTTTCCGTTCTCCCCCCGGGCGGGCACCAAGGCCGCCACCCTGGCCGACGCCGTGCCCCGCGAAGTGCAGCGCCGCCGCTGCGAAGCGCTGCACCGGCTGGCCGAGCGGCTGCGCCACCGGGCCCGTCAGCGATTGGTGGGTCGGCAGGTGGAGGTGCTGGTGGAGGGAAGCCCCGAGGAGCGGGAGGGCGCTCTACTCCTGTCCGGCTACAGCCCCGACTATCAGCGCATCCGCTTTCCGGGCTCTCCCACCCTGGTGAACCGGCTGGTGCAGGTCCGGGTGGAGAGATTGGCAGAGGGACGGCTCACGGGAAAGTTGGCGGCGGCGGGTTGAGAAAGGGCCGAAAAGCCACCATACTCAAAAAGAGACCACACGACCTGCCGAGGCGATCATGTTTCTCAAAGACAAGAAGAGCGGCGACCTGGTGGAGGTGCTGAGCGTGGCCGACCTCATCGATCCCTGCAAGGAGAGCGTGCCCGGCCGCTTCCACGCCGGCGAGGAGATGGGCGAGCCCCAGACCTTCAGCAAGGAGAACCTCGAATTTCCGTCGGGCGAGAACCTTCCCCGCTGCTGGGTGGATCCCGATTACAAGCGTTAGGGAGTCATAGCTCCGCGTCCACCCACACCGGGCAGTGGTCCGAGGGCTTCTCCATGGCGCGGATGTCGTAGGCGATGCCGGCGTCGGTCACCTTGGACTGCAACGCGTCGCTGGTGAGAATGAGATCGATCCGCAGTCCCCGCTTGGGATCCCGGTCGAAGCCGCGGGAACGGTAGTCGAACCAGCTGAAGCGACCGTCCATCTCGGGATGCCGCTCCCGGAAGCTGTCGTGGAGCCCCCAGGCCATGAGCTTCTCCAGCCACTCCCGCTCCTCGGGCAGAAAGCTGCACTTGCCGGTGCGCAGCCAGCGCTTCATGTTGTCGGCGCCGATGCCGATGTCTTTGTCGCCGGGAGCGATGTTCATGTCACCGATCACCGCCAGCTGCTGGCCCGGCGAGAAATCCCGCTCGAGCCACGCGGCGAGTTCGGCATAGAACTTCCGCTTGGCCGGGAATTTCACTGGATGATCGCGGTTCTCCCCCTGGGGAAAATAGCCGTTGATCACCACCAGCTCTCCCCCCCCGGGCGTCTCGAAACGGCCGGCGAGAAGCCGGCGCTGGCTGTCGTCGTCATCGTCGGGCAGGCCGCGAATCACCTCCAAAGGCGGCTCCTTCGACATCAGCGCCACGCCGTAGTGGCCTTTCTGGCCGTGGAAATGGACCTGGTAGCCCAGCGATTCGATCATCTCCACCGGAAATTCGCTGTCCTGCACCTTGGTCTCCTGCAGGCCGACGATGTCGGGATCGTATCGCTCCACCAAGGCCTGGAGCTGATGAGGACGGGCGCGCACGCCGTTGACGTTGAAGGAGACGATTTTCATGGAGAAACGAAGAGATTTGGGAAAGGACGAAAGTGTACCAGGATGCGGCGAACGCGGCTCTCGGCCCCTTTTCCCGCCCCACGGAGCGGGAAAGAGGGGTAACGGCCCATCAAAGAAAGGCCCGGAGGGCGGCGAGGAACTCTTCCGGCCGCTCGGCATAGACCCAGTGGCCGGTATCCAGCGTCACCATCCGCAGCAGCGGGAAGAGAGCCTTCAGGCGCGGCAGCTGCTCGGGCGTCACATAATCGGAACGGCGACCGCGGATGCCGAACGTCGGCCCCGGGTAACGCCGGCCCTCGGGGACTTCGGGAAAGCCGCGGATGAGCTCCAGCCCGTCGCGCAAGGCGCGCAGATCGGCGCGCCACCGCCATCCCGCCTCTCCGCGCACAAGGTTCTGCAGCAGATAGTCGCGCACCGCCCTTTCGGGGATGCGGCGCGCCAGCAAGCGGTCGGCGTCGGCGCGCCGCTCGATCCGCTCCAGGGGCAGCGCCAGCAGAGCATCCAGCACCGAAGCCAGATGGTTGCCGTAGCGCACCGGGGCGATGTCCACCGCCACCAGCCGAGCCACCCGCTCCGGTCGGGTCAACGCCAGCCACATGGCGATCTTCCCGCCCATGGAGTGGCCCACCGGAACCACCTCCTCCAGCCCAAGGCCGTCCACGAGCTCCACCAGATCCTCCGCCATGGAGGGGTAGGAGACATCGGGATGGTGGGGCGATCGGCCGTGATTGCGCAGATCGGGCACGATCACCCGGTATTCGCCCTCCAGCCTGCGGGCGATCCGCTGCCAGTTGATCAGGGAGCCCAGCAGGCCGTGCAGCAGAAGCAGCGGCGGACCGGGGCGCGTCGCACCGAACTCGCGGTAATGGAGCTTCACGGCGGCCTCAGCCGCGGCGCTGCGGCGGCAGGTCGGTGCAGCTCCCCTCGGCCGCTTCGGCCGCCATGGCGATGCTCTCGTTGAGGGTGGGATGGGGATGGATGGTGAGGCCGATGTCCTCGGCGTCGGCGCCCATCTCCAGCGCCAGCACCGTCTCGCCGATGAGCTCGCCGGCGTTGACCCCCACGATGCCGGCGCCGAGGATGCGCTTGCTCTCCGGATCGAAGAGGAGCTTGGTGAAACCCTCGTCGCGTCCCATGCCGAGAGCCCGCCCGGAAGCGACCCAGGGAAAGACCGCTTTCTCGTAGGGGATGCCCTTTTCCTGCGCCTCGGTCTCGGTGAGCCCCATCCAGGCCACCTCGGGATCGGTGTAGGCCACCGAAGGAATGGTTATGGGGTCGAACAGCGCCGGCAGGCCGGCGATCACCTCCGCGGCCACCTTGGCCTCGTGGGTGGCCTTGTGCGCCAGCATGGGGTTGCCCACCACGTCGCCGATGGCGAAGATGTGGGGCACGTTGGTGCGCATGTGCTGGTCCACCGGAATGAAGCCGCGCTCGTCCACCTCCACGCCCGCCTTCTCGGCACCGATGCGGTGACCGTTGGGGGTGCGGCCCACGGCCACCAGCACCTTGTCGTAGGTGGCGGGTTCGGGCGCGTTCTCGCCGCCGAAGGTCACCTTCAAACCGCTCTTGAGAGGTTTGATCGCCTCCACCTTGGTCTCCAGCAGGATGCGCTCCACCTTTCGCCTCAACCGTTTCTCCAGCGGCTTGACCAGGTCGCGGTCGCACCCGGGAATGAGACCGTTCTGCAGCTCCACGATATCGACGGCGCTGCCCAGGGTGGCGTAGACGGTGGCCATCTCCAGACCGATGATGCCGCCGCCGACGATGAGCATCCGCTTGGGGATCTCTTCCAGCGCCAGCGCGCCGGTGGAGTCGATGAGACGGGGGTCGTCGTTGGGAAAGCCGGGGATCGTCACCGCCGAAGAGCCGCAGGCGATGATGCAGTGGTCGAACTCGATGAGACTTTTGCCTCCGTCGGCCCGTTCCACCTCCAGCGTCTTGGGGCTGGCGAAGGTGCCGGTGCCCTGCACCACCTCCACCTTGCGCATCTTCGCCATCTGCGCCAGGCCGCCGGTGAGCCGCTTCACCACCCGTTCCTTGCCGGCGCGCAGTTTCTCCAGGTCGATCTTCGGCTTGCCGAAGGCGACCCCCATGGCAGCCAGCTCCTCGGCCTCGTCGATCACCTCCACCGCGTGCAGCAGCGCTTTCGAGGGGATGCAGCCCACGTTGAGGCAGACGCCGCCCAGATCGGCATAGCGCTCCACCAGCACCACCTTCATGCCCAGATCGGCGGCGCGGAAAGCGGCCGTGTAGCCCCCCGGCCCGGCGCCCAACACCAACACCTGGGCGCGGATATCGGCCACCCCCTCCGCGGGGGCGTGGGGCGCGGGCTGGGTGTGTCTCACCGGCGGCGTCTTCTCCTCCGCGCCGGGAGGCGCGGGCGTCTCCTCCGGCGACTCCGCCTCCAGCACCACGATGGGATCCCCCTCGTTGATGCGATCGCCGAGCTGGACCTTCACCGCCTTCACGACGCCGCTCTCGGGGCTGGGGATCTCCATGGAGGCTTTGTCGCTCTCCAGAGTGATGAGGGAGTCCTCCTTTTCCACCCGGTCGCCGGGAGCGACCAGCACCTCGATCACCTCCACGTCCTTGAAATCGCCGATGTCGGGAAGGGTAACTTCGATGGTCTTGCTCATTCTCTTCCCAACCTCCCGGTGGATTTGCCGCCCTTGCGGCGCAAAACGTCACAGCTCCGATTCATCGGTCCCCCCGAAGTTTCATCGTGCCCACCTCACAACAGCAGTCGGCGGATGTCGCCCAGCAGCCCGCTCAAATATGTGGTGAATCTTACCCCCTCGGCCCCGTCGATGACACGGTGGTCGTAAGAGAGACTGAAGGGCAGGATCAGCCGCGGCTCGAAATCGCTGCCGTTCCACACCGGCTTCGTCTGCGCTCGGGAGACGCCGAGAATGGCCACTTCGGGAGCGTTGACGATGGGGGTGAACTGGGTGCCGCCGATGCCGCCCAGGCTGGAGATGGTGAAGCAGCCGCCTTGCATCTCGCCCGGAGCCAGCTTTCCTTCGCGGGCCTTGGCGCTGATCTCCATCAGCTCGCGCGCCAGATCGTAGACGCCCTTGCCGTCCACGTCGCGGATCACCGGCACCATGAGGCCGTTGGGAGTGTCCACCGCCACGCCGATGTGAAAATACTTCTTGAGGATCAGCTTCTCGCCGTCGGGCGCGAGAGAGGCGTTGAAGGTGGGGAAGCGCTTCAGCGCCGCCACGCACGCCTTCATCAGGAAAGGCATGAAGGTGAGACGCACCTCTTCCTTCCCGGCCTCCTCCTTCATCGATTTGCGAAAAGCCTCCAGAGCGGTGATGTCCGCCTCGTCGAACTGGGTGACATGGGGCACCGTGATCCAGCTGCGGTGCAGGTGCTTGCCGCTGATCTTCTTGATGCGTCCCAGTTCCACCTCTTCCACTTCGCCGAACTGGCCGAAATCGATCTCGGGCGCCGATGGCAGGGCGAAACCGGCGGCGGGCGCCGCCGCGGGCGCGCCGCCGGAGAGCGCCGACTTGACGAACCCCTGCACGTCCTCCTTGGTGATCCGCCCCTTTCGGCCGGTGCCCCGCACCTGGCTCAGATCCACCCCCAGTTCGCGGGCGAAACGGCGCACAGCGGGGCTGGCATGGGCCTTCTTCGCCGGCAGATCTTCGTAGGTGGGCGCCACGGGAAGCGGCTTGGCCCTCTTTTCCCCCGGCGCCGGCGGCGGCGGACTGGGCGGCGGCGGCTCCACCGGCGGAGGCGCCACCGGCTCGGTCTCGGTGGGAGGGGGCGCTTCCGCCTCCACCAGGGCGATGAGATCCCCCTCGTTGATGCGGTCGCCCACCTTCACCTTCATCTCTTTCACGGTGCCCGCCACCGGCGAGGGGATCTCCATGGAGGCCTTGTCGCTCTCCAGGGTGATGAGAGAGGCCTCCTTTTCGATGTGGTCCCCCGGCGAGACCAGCACCTCGATCACCTCCACGTCCTTGAAGTCGCCGATGTCGGGCAGGGTCACTTGGGTCACGTCGGCCATGGCTGCGCTCCTACACCTTGACGGGATTGGGTTTCTCTGGATCGATTCCGTAGGCCTGAATGGCCTGGGCCACGAGGTCGGTTTCCACCGTGCCCTCGTCGGCCAGCGCCTTGAGCGCCGCCACGACCACGTGGTAGCGGTTCACCTCGAAGAACCGGCGCAGCCGTTCGCGGGTGTCGGAGCGGCCGAAACCATCGGTACCCAGCACCCGGTAGGTGCGCCCTTCCAGCGCCGGCCGCAGCTGCTCGGCGTAGAGGCGCATGTAGTCGGTGGCGGCCACCAGGGGGCCGGACGCGGCGCCCAGTTGCTGCGCCACGTAAGCGGTGCGCGGCTTCTCCATGGGATGCAGCCGGTTCCAGCGCTCCACCTCCTGGGCCTCGCGGGCCAGCTCGGTGAAGCTGGTGACGCTCCAGACGTCGGCGGCGATGCGCCAGTCCTTCTCCAGCAGCTCGGCGGCGGCGATCACTTCGCGCAGAATGGCCCCGGAACCGAGAAGCTGAACCCGCTTCTTCTTGCGGGGCGAACCCTTGCTGAAGCGGTAGAGGCCGCGAACGATGCCCTCTTCCACCCCCTCGGGCATGGCCGGATGGGCGTAGTTCTCGTTCATCACGGTGACGTAGTAGAAGACGTTCTCTCCTTCGGCGAACATGCGCCGCAAACCGCTCTGGAGAATCACCGCCAGCTCGTAGGCGAAGGTGGGATCGTAGCTGCGGCAGTTGGGAATGGTGGCCGCCGCCAGATGGCTGTGGCCGTCCTGGTGCTGCAAACCCTCGCCCGCCAGGGTGGTGCGGCCGGCGGTGCCGCCGATGAGAAAGCCGCGCGCCTGCATGTCGCCGGCGGCCCAGGCCAGATCCCCCACCCGCTGGAAGCCGAACATGGAGTAGTAGATGTAGAAGGGGATCATGGGCACGTCGTGGTTGGAGTAGGCGGTGGCCGCGGCGATCCAGGAAGACATGGCCCCCGCCTCGTTGATCCCCTCCTGGAGGATCTGCCCCTTCACGTCTTCCCGGTAGTACATCACCTGGTCGGCGTCCATGGGAGTGTAGAGCTGCCCCACGTGAGAGTAGATGCCGAGCTGCCGGAACATCCCTTCCATGCCGAAGGTGCGCGCCTCGTCGGGGACGATGGGCACCACGTATTTGCCCACTTGCTTGTCGCGCAGCAGCGTGGAAAGGAAGCGCACATAGGCCATGGTGGTGGACATCCGACGCTCGCCGGTGCCTTCGAGCAGCGCCTTGAAGGTCTCCAGCGGAGGCACTTCGAGCCGGCGCATCTCGATGCGCCGGCGCGGCAGGAACCCGCCCAGCGCCTGACGCCGCTCCCGCATGTACTTCATCTCCTCGCTTTCGGGCGAAGGCTTGTAGTAGGGGGTGGAGGCGAGCTGCTCGTCGGGAATGGGAATGTTGAAGCGGTCACGGAACTGGCGCAGGGCGTTCTCCCCCATCTTCTTCTGCGAATGGGTGATGTTCTGCCCTTCGCCGGCCTCGCCCATGCCATAGCCTTTCACGGTCTTCGCCAGGATCACCGTGGGCTGACCGCGATGCTCCACCGCCGCCTTGTAGGCGGCATAGACCTTGACCGGATCGTGGCCGCCCCGGTTGAGGCGCCAGATGTCCTCGTCCGACATGTTGGCCACCATCTCCAGCAGCTCGGGATACTTGCCGAAGAAGTGCTCGCGGGTGTAGGCGCCGCCCTTGGCCTTGTAGGCCTGGTAGTCGCCGTCGAGCGCCTCTTCCATGCGGCGGCGCAGCAGCCCCTTCTTGTCCCGCGCCAACAACGGATCCCAGTAGCCTCCCCAGATCACCTTGATGACGTTCCAGCCGGCGCCGCGGAAGACCGCTTCCAGCTCCTGGATGATCTTGCCGTTGCCGCGCACCGGCCCGTCGAGCCGCTGCAAGTTGCAGTTGACCACGAAGATCAGGTTGTCCAGCCGTTCGCGCGCCGCCAGCGAGATGGCGCCCAGAGACTCCGGCTCGTCCATCTCGCCATCACCCATGAAGGCCCACACCTTGCGCCCGGAGGTGTCGGCGATGCCCCGGTCGTGCATGTAGCGCATGAAACGGGCCTGGTAGATGGCCATGATGGGACCCAGCCCCATGGAGACGGTGGGGAACTGCCAGAAGCCCGGCATCAGCCAGGGATGGGGGTAGGAGCTGAGCCCCTTGCCCTCCGCCTCCTGGCGGAAATTGTTGAGGTCCTCCTCGGTGAGTCGCCCTTCCAGAAAGGCGCGGGCGTAGATTCCGGGCGCCGAGTGGCCCTGAAAGAAGACCAGGTCACCCTCCCGCTCTTCGTCGCCGGCGCGGAAGAAGTGGTTGAAGCCCACGTCGAAGAGGGTGGCCGCCGAAGCGAAGCTGGCGATGTGGCCGCCCAGTTCGGAGGATTTGCGGTTGGCCTGCACCACCATGGCCATGGCGTTCCAGCGGATGAAGGAGCGGATGCGCCGCTCCAGTGCCCGGTTGCCGGGATAGGGCGGTTGCCGGCTGGGCGGAATGGTGTTCTGGTAGGCGGTGGTGGCCTTGAAAGGGAGATAGGCGCCCGAGAGGCGGGCCTTCTCGATGAGCTGCTCCAGCAGATAGTGGGCGCGTTCTGGCCCTTCATTCTCGAGGACCGCCTCCAACGCCTCCAGCCATTCCCGGGTCTCCTGAGGGTCGATGTCGGGTCGTTCTGCCATGGCGCGATCTTCCTGGATGGTCGAAAACATTAGCGCCATGCTAACAGAAAAAAAATCAAAAATCTCGTTTTCTTTATATTCAATAACTTACGTAACAATACTTATATGACGATCGTCATATTCTTAGTAAAGCCTCTTCGCCAGACGCGCAAACCCCTCGAAATACCCGATTGATCCCCTCCCCCGGGCGGGCTATGGTTGGAATCGCCGCCGCCGGCCCGACAACAAGAAGAAACACCAGCGGCCGGCGAACGGAAAAAACGATCTGGGAGGGAGGAAAACATGCTGGATCCGGCCATGGTCGAGCTGTCCCGGTGGCAGTTCGCGATCACCGCGTTGTATCACTTCATCTTCGTGCCCCTGACCCTGGGCCTCACCTGGATCCTGGTGATCATGGAGTCGGTCTATGTCATGACCGGCCGTTCGATCTACCGGGACATGGTCCGGTTTTGGGGAAAACTGTTCGGCATCAACTTCGCCCTGGGGGTCACCACCGGACTGACCATGGAGTTCCAGTTCGGCACCAACTGGGCCTACTACTCCCACTACGTGGGCGACATCTTCGGCGCGCCGCTGGCCATCGAAGGACTCATGGCCTTCTTCCTCGAGTCCACCTTCGTGGGCATGTTCTTTCTCGGCTGGGAGCGGCTCTCCAAGCGCCAGCATCTGCTGGCCACCTTTCTCATGGCGCTGGGCACCAACCTCTCTGCTTTGTGGATCCTCATCGCCAACGGCTGGATGCAGAATCCGGTGGGCGCCGAGTTCAACTACGAAACCATGCGCATGGAGCTGACCAGCTTCGCCGACCTCATCTTCAATCCGGTCGCCCAGGTGAAGTTCATCCACACCGTGGCCGGCGGCTACGTGGCCGCCTCCATGTTCGTGATGGGAATCAGCGCCTGGTACATCCTCAAGGGCCGCGACCTGGCCTTCGCCAAGCGCTCCTTCTCGGTGGCGGCGGGCTTCGGGCTGGCCTCCATCCTCTCGGTGATCGTGCTCGGCGACGAGAGCGGCTACGAGGTGGGCGACGTGCAGAAAGTGAAGCTGGCCGCCATCGAGGCGGAATGGGAGACCGAAGAGCCGCCGGCGGCCTTCACTCTCTTCGGCATTCCCGACAACGACAAGCAGGAGACGCGCAACGCCATCAAGATCCCCTATGTGATGGGCATCATCGCCACCCGTTCGCTGGACGAGCCGGTGATCGGCCTGAAGGACCTCATCGCCCAGCACGAAAAGCGCATCCGCAACGGCATGGAGGCCTATGGGCTGTTGCAGAAACTGCGCAGCGGAGACCGCACCGCCGAAACGCGCGCCGCCTTCGAGCGGGTGAAGAAGGATCTGGGCTTTGGCCTGCTGCTGAAGAGATACACGCCCAATGTCGTGGACGCCACCGAGGAGCAGATCAAGATGGCGGCGCGGGACACCATTCCAGACGTGGCGCCGGTCTTCTTCGCCTTCCGCGTCATGGTCTTCTCCGGCTTCGCCATGCTCGCCCTCTTCGCCCTGGCCTTCTACTACAACGCCAAGAGAAAAATCGAAAAGAGACGCTGGCTGCTGTGGCTCTGCGTGCTGGCGATACCGCTTCCCTGGGTCTCCATCGAAACCGGCTGGTTCGTGGCCGAGTACGGGCGCCAGCCCTGGGCCATCGGCGAAGTGCTGCCCACCTTCCTGGGCACTTCGAGCCTGACGGCCCACGATCTCGCCATGAGCCTCGGCGGCTTCGTGGCCTTCTACACGCTGCTGTTGATCATCGAGATGTGGCTGATGTTCCACTTCGCCCGCAAGGGGCCCAGCACCCTGCACACCGGCCGCTACCATTTCGAAAAGGCCCACGGCGGTCCGGCCGAAACGGATTGAGGAGGAGACGAAGATGCTGTTCGACTACGAAACCTTGAAACTGATCTGGTGGGTCTTCATCGGCGTGCTCTTCGTCGGCTTCGCCATCGCCGACGGCATGGACATGGGAGTGGGTATGCTGCTGCCCGTAGTGGGCCGCGACGACATGCAGCGGCGCATCATGATCAACACCGTGGGCCCCCACTGGGATGGCAACCAGGTGTGGTTCATCACCGCCGGCGGCGCCATCTTCGCCGCCTGGCCCATGGTCTACGCCGCTGCCTTCTCGGGCTTCTATTTCGCCATGCTACTGGTGCTGTTCGCCCTCTTCTTCCGCCCCCTGGCGTTCGACTACCGCAGCAAGCTCGGCCAACCGGCATGGCGCCGGGGCTGGGACTGGGGGCTCTTCATCGGCAGCTTCGTGCCGCCCCTGGTGTTCGGCGTCGCTTTCGGCAACCTGCTGCTGGGCGTGCCCTTCCATCTCGACAGCTTCATGCGCCCCTTCTATACCGGCCACTTCTGGCAACTGTTCCACCCCTTCGCCCTGCTCTGCGGCTTGGTGAGCGTGGCGATGATCGCCATGCACGGCGCCGTCTGGCTGCAGCTGCGCACCACCGGGGCCCTGGCGGAGAGCGCGGGGGTCTGGTGCCGCCGCTCGGCGGTGGCCGCCGCCGGCCTCTTCCTGCTCGGCGGGCTCTGGCTGGCTCTGGGAGTGGACGGCTACCGCATCACCCACATGCCTTCGCCCAACGAGACGCTCACCCCCTTGATGAAACAGGTGGAGGTCACCTCCGGCGCCTGGTTCGACAGCTACCGCCACCACCCCCTCGCCGTGCTCTTTCCCCTGGCCGGCTTGGGCGGCGCGCTGCTGACCGCTTGGCTGTCGCGGGCGGGGCGGGCGGCGCTCGCCTTCTTCACCAGCGCCCTGACGCTGGCGGGGATCATCTTCACCGCCGGCGTCTCGCTGTTTCCCTTCATTCTGCCCTCCAGCACCCACCCCGATCTCAGTCTGACCATCTGGGACGCCACCTCCAGCCACCGTACCCTCAACGTGATGTTCTGGGCCGTGGCGATCTTCCTGCCCATCATCCTCGGCTATACCCTCTGGAACTACTACAAGATGTGGGGCAAGGTGTCGGAAGAAGAGATCGAAGGGCGTTTTTCCGCCTACTGAGAGGAGAGTCGTTCATGTGGTACTTCAGCTGGATTCTCGGCGTGCTGCTGGCCCTGGCTTTCGGCATCATCAACGTGCTCTGGTACGAAGCGGAACAGCATCTCGGTAGCGTCGCCGACGACGAGAAGGAGTGACGACCGACGAGTCGTTGCGCTCGGCCGAACGCTGGCTTCGCCGCCGGCGCGGCGGAATCCGCGCCTGGCTGGCGGGAGCGGCGCTTCTCGACTGGGCCGCCGTCGTGGTGCTGGTGGCGCAGGCGGGGCTGCTGGCCCGCATCCTCGACCAAGTGCTGTTTCACGGCGCCGCCGTGGCCGATCAGCAAAAGGCGCTGGCGCTGCTGCTGCTTCTGCTCCCCCTGCGGTCGGCGCTCCTCTGGGGCGCCGATCAGTGCAGCGCCGAAGGCGCCGTGCGGCTCCAGCAGCGCTTGCGCGAAGAGCTGCTGAAAAAGCTTCGCAGGCTGGGGCCGGCGTGGCTGTCGGGTCAAGCCAGCGGCGATCTGGTGGCCACCCTCGGCGAGGGCATCGAAGCGCTTGCCGGTTACTATTCCAGCTATCTGCCGGCGATGTCCCGGGTGATGGCGGTGCCTCCGACCCTTCTGGTCTTCGTCTTTTTTCGGGATTGGCTCTCCGGCCTGGTGCTGCTGGCGACCGCCCCCCTGGTACCCTTTTTTATGATCCTCATCGGCAAGGGGGCCCAGCGGCGCAACCAGCGGCAGTGGCGGGCGCTCGCCCGCATGAGCAGTCACCTCCTGGACCGCCTGCGCGGCCTTTCCACTCTCAAGCAGCTCGACGCCAGCCGGCGCGAGGCCGAAGTGGTGGCGCGGATCTCGGAAGACTACCGTTTGCGCACCCTTTCGGTATTGCGCATCGCCTTCCTGAGCAGCTTCACCCTGGAGTTCTTCGCCACCGTGAGCATCGCCGTGGTGGCGGTGCTCGTGGGCTTCCGGCTCTACTGGAACCAACTGACCTTCTTCGACGGCTTCTTCGCGCTGCTGCTGGCGCCCGAGTTCTACCTCCCGCTGCGCCGCCTGGGAAGCGCCTATCACGATCGCATGGAAGCCATCGCCGCCGCCGAACGGCTGGTGGAGATCTTTTCGGCCGTCCCCCCGGGAGCCGTGGCCGGAACCGCCCCTTTCCGACCGGCGCACGGTGAAGGCGTGGAGATCGTCCTGCGGGGAGTGGGCTTCCGCTGGCCCGGTGAAAGAGGCCGAGGAGAGGAAGCCCCCGGCGCCCTGAACGGCCTCGACCTGCGCATCGCCGCCGGCGAGCGGGTGGCGGTGGTGGGACCCAGCGGCGCCGGCAAGTCCACCCTCTTCCACCTGTTGCTCGGCTTCCTCCGGCCCGACGAAGGAGAGATCCGGGTGGACGGCCAGCCGCTCGCCGATCTCGATCCCGAAAGCTGGCGGCACCGGCTGGCGTGGCTGCCCCAGTCGCCCCGGATCTTCCATGGCAGCGTGGCCGAAAACATCGCCCTGGGCCGGCCCGACGCCGAACCCGAGGCCATCGAGGAAGCGGCGCGGCGCGCCCGCTGTCTGGAGTTCATCGAGCGCTTGCCAAGCGGATTCGACACCGTCATCGGCGAAGGGGGACGCTCCCTCTCCGGCGGCCAGCGTCAGCGCATCGCCCTGGCGCGGGCCTTCCTGCGCGACGCCCGGCTGGTGCTGCTGGACGAACCCACCGCCAGCCTGGACCTGGCCAGCGAGGCGCTGATCCGCAACTCCCTGGAGGAGCTGGCCGGGCAAGCCACCCTTGTGGTCATCGCCCATCGCCGCCAGAGCCTCCACCACGCCGATCGCATACTGGTGCTGAACGAGGGGCGGCTGGTTCAGCAAGGGAGCCACCGACGACTGCTGCGCGAGGAGGGCCTCTATCGGGAACTGCTGGCCCCTTGCGCCACCACCCTATGAAGACGCTATTTCGACTGCTGGCTCTGCACCGGCCACGCGCCGGCTGGCTGTTGCTCGGCCTCTTGCTGGCGCTGGCCACCCTGTTGGCCAACGTGGTCCTCATGGCGGTCTCGGGCTGGTTCATCGCCGCCATGGCGGCGGCCGGCGCCACCGGCGCGGCGATCAACTATTTCACTCCCGCCGCCGTCATCCGCGCCTGCGCCATCGTGCGTACCGCCGGCCGCTACGGCGAACGGCTGGTCACCCACGACGCCACTTTGCGCATCCTCTCCCACTTGCGCGGCTGGCTCTACGAACGCCTGGAGCCCTTGGCGCCGGCGGATCTCGGCGCCGAACGGAGCGGCGCCCTCCTCAGCCGCTTCACCGGCGACATCGAGACGCTCGACAACTTCTACCTACGGATCCTCCTGCCGGCGACGGTGGCGGCGGTGGCCTTCCTCCTCTTCCTCGCCTGGCTGTGGTGGCAATCGCCCAAGCTGGCGCTGCTGGAAGGGAGCGTGCTGCTCATCGCCGGCCTGCTCCTCCCCTGGCTGCTGACGCGCCGCAGCCGCCGGGCGGGGGAGGCGGCGCTGACGGCCAGGGAAGCGCTGCGCCGAAACTCCGCGGAGATGCTGCACGGATTCGGCGAACTGCTGCTGTACGGTGCCGCGGAGACGATGGAGCGCCGGCTGGAGGAGAACGCTCACGCGCTGGCGCGGGCGCGGCGGCGCGCCGCCCGCTTCACCTCGGCGGCGCGAGCGCTGGGGACGCTGGGCGCCTGGATCGGTCTCTGGGGCATGCTGCTGGCGCTGATCCCCGAAGTTCGCGCCGGCAAGCGGATGCCGGCGGAACTGCCCATGTTCGCTCTCTTCGCCCTGGCCGCCTTTGAAGCGGCGGCCCCCCTGCCCGAGGCGATGGAGCAGCTCTCGCCCATGCTGGCGGCGGCCCGCCGCCTCTTCGAAATCGCCGACCGCCGGCCCACGGTACCCCCCTTCGCCGGCCCTCCGCCCCGCGTGGACCGTTTCGACATCCTTTTCGAAAAGACGACCTTTCGCTACCCCCACGCGGAACGACCGGCGTTGCGCGAAATCAATCTCGTCATCCCCGAGGGCACCCATCTGGCGGTGGTGGGACCCACCGGCGCCGGCAAGAGCACCCTCGTGCAGCTTCTCAGCCGTTTCCATCTGCCCCAGAGCGGACGCCTGGAACTGGGCGGAACCGACCTGCGCCACTGGCCCGACCAAGCGCTGCACTGCGCGGTGGCGGTGGCGGACCAGGAGAGCCGCCTCTTCATCGGCACCGTCCGCGAGAACCTGCGGCTGGCTCGTCCGAATGCCGACGAGGAACGCCTTGTGGAGGCTTGCAGAACGGCCCAGCTCGCCTCCTGGCTCGAGCGGCTTCCAAATGGGCTGGATACCGAGATCGGCGAAGCGGCGCTGCGCATCTCCGGCGGCGAGGCCCGCCGCCTGACCATCGCCCGCGCCCTCCTGCGGGAAGCGCCGGTGCTGGTGCTGGACGAGCCCACCGAAGGGCTGGATCCAGCCACCGCGCGAAGGTTGATGGAGGCGCTGGTGCGCCATCGTCGAGGGCGCACCCTGATCCTCATCACCCACCGCACCGAACCCCTTCCCTGGATGGAGCGCGTCGTCCTTTTGGATCAGGGCCGCATCCTCGCCAGCGGCGACCATGCCGGCCTGCTCGCCCGCTCCAAGGAGTACCGTCTGCTGCTGGACCTGGAGGCCGGTCCGGCATGGGGCTGAGCCGCCGCGTGGGGAAAAGCGGGGTTGTGCGAAGAGGGGGCGAGGGCGACAATCTTTCCACCATGCCACCTCCCAAGCCCGACACCCGCCAGGCCATGCGCCAGCTCATCGAGCAGATCCGCGCGGCCATCCCCCTGGAGCTCGACGAAGCGGCCGCCTGCCGCGACGGCTGCACCGCCTGCTCCCTGAAACTGGTGGCGTATCTCGCCTCGGAACTGGAAAACTGGGAAGCCCGCCTCGAAGCCGGGGAAAAACCGGGCCTGGCGGAGCTGAGCCGGCTGGCGCGAAGCGCCCGCAAGATTCACGCGCTGCTGGCGGCCAACGGCCTTTTGCAATAAACCGACAACCCAGCCGGTCTAGGATGATGAACGGCCACGCGGCCCAAGACCACCGACCAGGAGGAGCGCAACGCCGATGAACGCGATGATGGAGAAAACATCCGCCGCCTATCTCGCCCTCGCCCGATTTCTCGACCGCCTCTCGCCCTTGTTCGACCTGGCCATCCGGCTCTACGTGGCGAGCGTCTTCCTCCGTTCCGGGCTCGGCAAGCTGCACAACTGGGATTCCACCCTGATGCTCTTTCGCTACGAGTACGACGTGCCGCTGTTGCCCCCCGACGTGGCGGCCTGGACCGGCACCGCCACCGAGTTGAGCCTGCCCCTTCTCGTGGCCCTCGGTGTGGCGGGGCGCGCCTCGGCGCTGGCGCTCTTCCTCTTCAACGGCATGGCGGTCTATTCCTATCAGAGCGTGCTGCTGAGTCCGGCGGGCGCCGCCGGACTGCAACAACACATCCTCTGGGGCAGTCTGCTGCTGGTCACCCTCTTCCACGGCCCCGGCAAGCTCTCGGTGGACCACCTGCTGTGCCGGTGGCTGGGGAAGAAGGGAAGCTGACCGCCTTTATTTCTTCTTGGAGCGGCTCGCTTCCACCAACCGCTTCATGGTGGCCGCGCTCACCGCGCCGGGCACCAGGCGGTCGCCGATGACGAAGGCGGGCGTGCCGTTGATGCCGAGGCGCTCGGCCCAGATGCGGTTCTTGTCCAGCTCCCGCTGGATCTCGGCGGAGTTCATCTCCTTCTTCATCCGCTCCACGTCCAGGCCGACCCGGGCGGCCACCTGATCCACCGCTTCGGGAGTGGCCCGGCCGGGATGGCTCATCATCGCTTCGTGAAAAGCGGCGTACTTGCCCTGCCGCTGGGCGGCCAGCGCCGCCTTGGCCGCGTAGACCGACCCCGGCCCGAGCACCGGAAACTCCTTCATCACCACCCGGATGTCGCCGTCCTTCTCCACCAGTCCTTTCAGACGGGGAAAGGATTTCTTGCAATAGGGGCAGTTGTAGTCCGAAAACTCCACGATGGTGGTGCCGCCCTCGGGATTGCCCCACACCGGGAGCCCCTTTTTGGCCGAGTCCTTCCGCAACTTGCCGATGGTCTCCCGTTTCAGCGCCTCCTCCGCGGCCTTCTGCTTCTGCTGCCAGATATGGATGGCCTCGATGATCGCCTCGGGATTGCTGCGCAGATAGTCGGCGACGATCTTGCGCACCTCCTGCTGTTGATCCGGCGTCAGGGCGGGCGCCGCCGAAAGAGCACCGGCAGGAAGAAGGAACAGAAGGGCTTGCAGACATTTGCGTAGTTTCATCGTTTTTTTCGACTCCTGGTTGTGACGGCCCGAAACGGGGAAAGGTACAATCCTATCCGATTCCAAGCAAACGGGAAGGTTCCATGACGAAGCGCATCGTGCTCGCCAGCAACAACGAGAACAAGGCGCGCGAAATCGGTCAGCTGTTGGCCGGCCACCGGCTGGAGGTGTTGCCGCAATCGGCGTTCGCGGTACCCGAAGCGGAGGAGACCGGCCTCACTTTCGTGGAAAACGCCATCCTCAAGGCGCGCAACGCCTCCGCCCGCACTGGGCTGCCGGCCATCGCCGACGACTCCGGCCTGGAGGTGGATGCATTGAAGGGGCGACCCGGCATCCATTCCGCCCGTTACGCCGGACCGGAGGCCACCGACGCCGACAACAACCGCCGGCTGCTCGCCGATCTCGAGGCGGTCGCCGACGAAGCGCGCACCGCCCGTTTCCAGTGCCTGATGGTCTATCTGCGGCATGCGGAGGACCCCACCCCTCTCATCTGCCAGGGGACCTGGGAAGGCCTGATCCTGCGCGAGCCGCGGGGCGAGAACGGCTTCGGCTACGACCCCCTCTTTCTCATTCCCGAATTGGGTCGCACTGCGGCGGAGCTCCCCGCGGAGGAGAAGAACGCCCTCAGCCACCGCGGCCAGGCGCTGCGTTGCCTGATTCACAAGCTGAGCTGATCGCCAGGTTCGCCGGAAAGCGAGCGTTCATCGCCCCTGCATGGCCGGGCTTTCGCTGATGGCCCCTTTGCCGATGCCCTCGAAAGCGGTCACCCTGAAATGGCGGCCGCTCCGCTCCGTTTCCAGACGCTGCCGGATGTGGCGCGCGATGTTCTCCACGGTGGATTCGGTATCGAGGAGATAACAGCGCCGGGCCGGCAGCTCCAGCTCGAAGGCACCCTGCTCCGCCCGGTAGGCGAACCGGAAATAGGTCTGGTCGCCATGGCGGGTGATGGCCGCCAGATCCTCCTGGGTGCCGATGTAGATGTCCTTGAAGCGCTCCGCCCAGCGGCTCTCCAATTCGGGGGCGCGAACGCCGTCACGGAGGATCTCGATGCGCGAACGGTGGCCATGGGCGATGCGCTGGCAGTTGCCGCAATGGCGCCTCAATCCGTGGCTGTAGCAGTACCAGGCGCCCTCGATCTCCTCTCGCCGGAGGCGCAGGCGCACGCGCTCCACGTTGCCGGGAAGAAGGGGCCGCAACGCTGCGTGGATGGCGTTCGAGACGCTCTCCTCGGAGACGGCGGCCGACGGAATGAGGCGAACCGCGGTGGCGGGCCCGCGGTGGCGCAGCAGTTCCCCTCCTTCGGTGTGGAAAAGGAGTTCCTCCTCTTGCAGCGAAAGGCGGGGGTGCTCGGCAGGCACCAGCAAACGGTGGTCGAACTGCTCGTCCACCAACGCCTTCACCTGGCGCTTCACATCGCCGAAATCGAGCACCATGCCCTGTTCGTCCAAGCCGCCCTCCAGCTGGACGTCCAGCCACCAGCTCTCCCCCACCAGCCCCCGGCGGGGATGCAGGTAGGAGAAGTCCATCACGGTGAGTTGCTGTACGAAGAGCTTCACGGAAGGGCTCTCTTCCTTTTTCTCGAACGCTTCATGATACCCTTCAAGTCAAAAAAAAGCGCCCGCGAAGGGCGCTTGAATCCCGAAGGAGGGGAGGGATAAAAGCTTGGACGTTCAGGTGCCCAGACCGGGGTTGCCCTGCACGCCCACCAACTTGGGAGTATTGAGTTTGTCGATGCGGATGGTCTCGTGCCGCTCCAGATATTCGGTGACCACGTCCCAGATGGGCCTTCCCGGCGCCTGCGAGCTCACCGTGGCCCAGCCGGCCACCACGTATTTCTTGCCGGCTTCGATGGGCGTACCGCCGTCCAGGCGCATGTCGCTGATGCGCCGTCCCATCTTCTCGGCCGGATTGCAGACGTAGTCCATGCCGCCCACGCGCACCATGTCGCCTCCCTGCTGGTAGTAGGGATCGGGATTGAAGAGGTTGTCGCAGACGTCCTCGAGAATGTCCTTGATGTCCTTGCCGGTCATCTCCCGCCGGTAGGTTTCGGGATAGGTGATGCAGGTCTGATCCATGACGTTGTCCAGGGTAATCTCCTGGCCCGGAAGCACCGTGGTGCCCCACCGGAAACCGGGAGAGAGAGAGATCTGAGCGTCCTTCACCTCGCGCAGAGCGTTGCAGATCACCTGGTCGAAGGTGCCGTTGAAGTTGCCGCGCCGGTAGAGGGTCTCTTCGGCCACCGCCAGCTTCTGCTCCAGCTTCTCCTTGTACGGAGCGCGCACCTTGTCGATGTAGGCCTGCATCTCGGCATCCGCCGGCAGCAGGTTGGCGAACACCGGCACCAGCCGGTAGCGGTAATCCTTCAGCCGTCCCTTGCTCACTTCCAAGTCCATGACGGCGAGAAACTTGCCGTTGGAACCGGCGTTGGTCACCAGCGTCTTGCCGCCTTTGTTGCTCACCACCACCGGCGCCGGCACGCCGTCGTGCGTGTGGCCGCCGAAGATGACGTCGATGCCGCTCACCCGCGAGGCCATCTTCAGATCCACGTCCATGCCGTTGTGCGAAAGCACCACCACCAGATCGGGCTTCTCCTTTTCGCGCACGCGGTCGACCAGCCCCTGCATGCGCTCGTCCTGGATGCCGAAGGTCCAGTCGGGAATGAAGCGTCGCGGATTGGCGATGGGAGTGTAGGGAAACGCCTGACCGATGACCGCCACCTTCATGCCGCCCACCACCTTCATGGTGTAAGGCTTGAAGGCGAGACCGCTCTCTTCGTCGAAGCCTTCGAAGTCAGCGAAAGCGTAATCGAAGAGCGCATCCTCGTTGACGCTCACGTTCTGCGCCACGAACTCGCCCTTGAATTGCTGAATGTTGGCGATCACCTCCTTTTCCAGGTAGGTGAACTCCCAGTGGCCCGTCATCACGTCCACGCCCAACAGGTTGCAGGCTCCCACCATGTCCTGGCCGCGGGTCCAGAATGCGGTGCCCGAACCCTGCCAGGTGTCGCCTCCATCCAGCAAGAGGGTGTTGCCGTCGCCCCGTTCCGCCCGCAAGCGCTTCACCAAGGTGGCCAGGTGGGCGAAGCCTCCGACCTTGCCGTATTTGCGCGCCAGCTTCTCGAAATCGAGATAGGTGAAGGCGTGCGCCTCGATGGAACCGGGCTCCAATCCATAATGTTGCAGGAACGACTTGCCCACCAGATGGGGCGGCCTTCCCTTGGCTGCGCCGATGCCGAGATTGACGCTGGGCTCGCGGAAATAGATGGGGTTGAGCTGGGCATGACAGTCGGTCATGTGCAGCAGGGTGAGATTGCCGAACCGGGGAATCTCATACAGATCGGAGGGTCTGCGCGCCGCCGCGAAGGAACCGACGGGCAACAGACCGGCCGCTCCGGCCAGGCCCAGCAGCCGGAGAAACTCTCGTCTCGATAGGCTCATGTCGTGTATCCGGTGGTCGGAGAAGAAGGATGAACGAGGGGCTGGAGCCCCGCCCCCTGGGGGCGGGGCCGTTCCCTCAGCGGATCTTGGTGACGATGGAGTCGCTCTCTCCTTTGTTGTCTTTCCAGCTCAGCTCGATGGAGTCGCCCTTCTTGCCCCCCTTGAATTTGAACGCCAGATAGGGGTTCTTGGAGATCGAAGCGCCCCATTCGCAATTGAGCACCACCTTGCCGTTGTGCTTGCACACCACTTCCTGAATGAAGTGCGCGGGGATCGTCTCGCCGGTCTTCTTGTTCTTGCGGAAACCGGTCTCCATGGGGTGGCTGATGAGCGACTTCACCGTGGTGATGCCGCCTCGGTTCTTTGCCCGAATCTTGATCGTCTTTGCCATCTCTTTGTCCTCGCTCCTCGAATCAGCCGCCGCAGCCGCCGATGGTTACCTTGACACCCTTGCGCGCGGAATAGAGTTTTCCGCCCGCCTTGACCACGGCGATGACATCGCCGGTCTTGCCCATCTTCACCCGGGTGGAGACGTCGGGCAGCGTGCCCTTGGGCAGGTGGAAGATGGCCGACAAGGGGTTGGCGTTCTTCTCCACCAGCAAAGCGATGGTGTCCACGCCGTCCATGTCCGCCTTGATGGAGACCGGCACCACCGCGCCGTTCTCGGCGATGTCGGGCGCCTTGATGGTGATCTTCTCCGAAGGCGTGGTGGTGGGATTGCCGGCGGCGGCGGCGATGGCCTTGTCAATCGCCTTGGCCTGGAAGGCGTTCTTGTTCCAGGCCGCCAGCACGACGCCGGGCGTGAGAAGGCCGGCACCGACGGCCAGGCCCACCGTGGAAGCGGCCACGGAACCCTTGAGGAACACGCGGCGTTTCTGGTCGTGTTTCATGATTCTGTCTCTCCTTTCAATCTGTTTGTCTGGACGATTCCCGATCACATGCCGTAGAGCTGGGGACCGGCGTTCTTCTCGGCAATCGCCTGCTTGTACCCCATTTCCGCCTGGAACTCGGCGATCTTCAGCAACTTGAGCGCTTTCTCGTAGTCACCGGCCTTGGCGGCCTCGATGGCCTTGGGCAGGTAGCGCTTCTTGGACTTCTTCCAGCGGATGTCGCGCCATTCGCCATCCACCGAAGCGGCCTTTTCCACCGCAGCCTTGGTACGGGCCAGCGCCGCTTCGTACTGCTCTTTGAGGCTCATGGGCTTTTCCGGAGTGGTGGCGTTACAGCCCGCGATGAGCAGGGCCATGCCGACCGCAACGATACTCTTTTTCATCTTCATGGCTCCTCTCCCTCACTCGCGATAGCCGGGGGCGTTGATGGTCAACCCGTTGGACATGTATTGGTGGAAGAACTCCAGATCCCGGTACTCTTCGCTCTGGGCCTTGAACGGCCGTGCGCGGACCTGCTTGTTGCATCCTCCATAACGACGGTGCAGGGTGCCCAGACCGTCCCCGTTCTTGCTCTTCTTCGCCCATTTGGCCCGATACACCGGGAAATGGGTCACATGACCGAGGGCGGGACTGAGCAGGTTGCCACGGATGAAGTGACCTGCGTATTTCACATGGCAGTCGGCGCAGGCCATATTGAGCTGGCCCCGCTTGGCATAGAAGAAATGCTTACCCTTTTCGTAGGCCTCCAGCGCCTTGGGGTCGTCGGGAATCTTCACGTTGATCTTCTGTCCCCGCGCCTCATAGCCGAAGAAAGCGCTGAGCCAGGCGATGGGGCCCTTCTTCCACTTGAACGGCTTTTCGCCATTCTCCTTCAGGCACTTGTTGATGTCGCCCTCGAGGGTGACCACCTGTTGGGTCTTGCTGTCCCAGTGGGGGTAGCGCACGCGCACCTTGGATGGATCCTTGCCGAAGCAGTCGGCGAAGCTCTTGCCGTTCTTGAACGGCTTCTCCCAGATCTCGCGCCCCTTGTCCACGAACTCTTCGTAAGGGGGGAACTCCTCCATCGACTCCCATTGGAGCCGTTTGCTGGCATCCAGCGCGTAGGCGCCGTTGCCGAAGTCGTCGAGCTGCATGCCCGGAAATTTCTGCTCGAAGTAGGCTCGGAACTTCTCCAGATCCTCCTTGGGGCCGGCCAGGGTCTGGCTCGCGGAAGCCACCAGACCGGCGGAAAGCAGCAAGGTTGCGATCGTTCTCATGTTTTCTCTCCTCTCGCGGCCGGTGGATCAAAGACTGTAGATGAATTCGGTCACCAGATCGATCTCCTTCTCGGAGAGGATCCGATGCTTGCCGAAAGGCGGCATGATGGTGCGCGGGTTGTTGCGGGTGGGATCCCAGATCTGCGCACGCAGCTTGGCCTTGTCGGGAAAGCGGGACTTCATGGCGACCAGGGGCGGACCGATGTTGCCCATGAGGGTGCCTCCCTCGATCTGGTGGCACGCCAGGCAGTTGCCCTTTTTGCGGTCGAAGGCGATCTTCTTGCCGGCGGCGACGAGATCCTCTGCCGCGGACGCCTGGGCGGTGATCGCCAACCCGGCGGCCAGGAGCAGGGAACCCGCCAGCCTGGAAAACCTGTG
>JALSRN010000013.1 GCA_026984735.1 Sedimenticola sp.
TGGACTACGACCTCTTCGTGCGCTACGACCGCTACCAAGGGGACTACACCGGCAAGAACTACATCCTCCAGAGCGCCGCCATCCAGGCCATCGAGAGCGGCCAGTACGATCCGGCCAACCCCGGGGCTACGCCGCCCGCGGTGATGGAGCGGATGCGCACCCGGGTGGGGCGGGACATGCACACCGACTTTTTCGACGCCGGCCTCAACCTCAGCGGCGAAACCCCACTCCTCCTGGCCGGCGGTCCGGCGGCCTGGGCGGCGGGCTACGAGTATCGCCGGGAGGAGATCGCCGACATCTACGACGCCAACAGCCAGGCGGAGGACGTGATCGGCACCGCCGGCTCTTCGGCCGAAGGGGGGCGCCACCAGTGGGCCCTCTACGGAGAGCTGACGCTGCCGCTGCTCGACGATCTGGAGTTCACCGCGGCCCTGCGCCACGACCATTACAACGACGTGGGGGACAACACCTCGCCGCAACTGAAGCTGCGCTGGCAGCCTCTGGACGAGTTGGTGTTGCGGGCGAGCTGGGGCCGGGGATTCCGCGCGCCGAGCATGAGCGATCTCTACACCGCGCCGGGGTGGGGCGTGGAGACCGTGCGCGACTGTCCACCTCCTTACGGTTGCGCGGCGGAGGAGGTTTGGGTCCTGTCGGGCGGAAACGAGCGGCTCGATCCCGAAAAGTCGGAAAACTGGAACCTGGGGCTGGTCTGGACGCCGCTTTCCAGCTTGGATCTGGAAGCGGACTACTACGATGTGACCGTGCGCGACGCCATCCAGACCTACAGCGCCCAAGCGCTGCTCAATCTGGAGCATCAGGGCGTTCCCCTGCCCGCCGGAACCGCCATCGTCCGCGGCGCGGGGGGCGGCATCTCCGAGATCCACAGCACGCTGGCCAATGTGGCGCGCCTGCGCACCCGCGGCGTCGAACTGAACGGACGCTACCGGATCGACCTGCACGAAGCGGGGTCCCTGGCGCCCAGCCTCACCTGGCTCCACGTGCTCGCTTATGACTACCAGTTGGCGCCGGAGCTGGAGAGCAAGGACTACGCCGGCACCTGGAGCGCCGCAGTGGGGCCCGCGCCGGACGACCGCGTCCAGGCCGGGCTCGATTGGCGCTGGCGCGACTATGGCCTCTCCTGGCAGGTGGACTTCATCGGCGGCATGGAGGCCACGCCCCACGACATCGGCAGCTGGACCAGCCACACCCTCACCTTCACCTGGGAGACTCCCTGGCAGGGGCGCCTGGCCGCCGGCGCGCGCAATCTCTTCGACCGGGATCCGCCCATCGATCTGGCGGTGGAGGCGGACTACACCCTGTTCTATTACCTCTATCCCATCGAAGGGCGGACGCTCTTTCTCAACTACACCCAGCGGTTCGACTGAGCGGCCGGTTGCGCCATATGGCGCAACCTCGGGGGCGGAACTTGCCCTGGGTCAGAAAGGGCCGCCGCGGCGAGCCGCGCCCCATGGCGCCCGCGGCCGGCGGGCTCCTATAATCCTTCTCCATCCCTTTTCGATCGTCCTTGCCCATGTTGCACATCGACCCTCTACGGCTGCTCTTCGCCGCCCTCCTGCTGGTCGCCGGCCCGCCGCTTCCGGCGGCCACCCTCTCGGGCGTGGTGAAGGAGCAGATGAAAATGGACCGCGCCTCCGCCGCTTCCCAGAAGCGCATCGACCGCATGGCCGACGACAGCGAGCGGATGCTGGCCGAGTACAAACTGGCGCTGCGCCAATACGATTCCCTGAAACGCTACGACGACCAGGTGGAGCGGCTGATCCGCTCCCAGGAAGAGGAGCTTCGGGAGATCGACCGGCAACTGGCCGGCATCGAGACCACCCAGCAAGGGGTGGTGCCCCTCATGGCGCGCATGGTGGAGACGCTGGAACGCTTCGTGGCGCTCGATCTGCCCTTTCTTCCGGAAGAGCGCCACCGTCGGGTGGCGGAGCTGAAGGCGCTGCTGGACCGCGCCGACGTGTCGGTGGCGGAGAAGTTCCGGCGCATTCTCGAAGCCTACCAGGTGGAGATGGAGTACGGGCGTACCCTGGAGGCCTGGACGGGCGAGCTGGAGACGGCCGGAGGGCGCCGCTCGGTGGACTATCTGCGGGTGGGGCGCATGCTGCTGCTCTACCAGACGCTGGACCACCGCGAGACCGCGGTGTGGGACCCCGCTGCGGGGAAGTGGCAGCCGCTGGGCGAGCGCTACCGCCGGCCCGTGATGAAGGCGCTGCGCATCGCCCGCAAGCAGGCGGCGCCCGACCTGGTGCGCCTGCCGGTGCCGGCGCCGGAGCCGGTGAAATGAGAGGCGCGGCACTGCTCCTGGCGCTGTTGGCGCTGCCGCTGCCGGCCGCCGCCGGGCCTTTGGATCAGCTGTTGCAAGAGGTGGAACAGGCGCGGCGGCAGGAGGCGCGACTGGACCAGGAACGGGAGGCGCGCTTCCGTGCCGCCCGCGAGCGGCAGGCGCGGCTGCTGGCCGAGGCCAAGGCGAGGCTGGTGGCGGAACAGGCGCGCAGCCGGTCGTTGCGCAACCGCTACGACGACAACGAGAAAAAGCTGGCCGAGGCGGAGCAGAGGCTCCAGCGGCGCCAGGGCGATCTGGGCGAGCTCTTCGGCGTGGTGCGTCAGGTGGCGGGCGACGTGGCCGGCGTGCTGCAAAGTTCGCTGGTTTCGGCGCAGTATCCCGGTCGCGGCAAGGCGCTGCTCGAGATGAGCGAGCAGAAAGCGCTGCCTACCCTGGCCGAGCTGGAAAATCTGTGGATGCAGATGCTCCACGAGATGACCGAGTCGGGCAAGGTGGTGCGCTACGAAGACGCCGTGGTGGCGGCGGACGGTACCGAGACGCGGCGGGAGGTGGTGCGCGTGGGGGTCTTCGACGCCGTCACCGACGGTCGCTTCCTGCGCTATCTGCCCGAGACCGGCCAGCTCCTGGTGCTGCCGCGCCAGCCGGCGCGCCGTTACCGCGAGATGGCGAAGGCCCTGCAGGCCGCCCGCCGTGGAAGGGTGCCCATGGCGGTGGACCCTTCGCGCGGCGCCATCCTCAACGTGCTGGTGCAGATGCCCACTCTGGAGGAGCGGATCGAGCAGGGGCGCACGGTGGGCTACCTCATCATCGGCCTGGCTCTCTTCGGCCTGCTGCTGGCGCTCTACCGGCTCCTCTCCCTCGGCTGGGTGTCGAGGCGGGTGAAGGCCCAGTTGGCATCGCCGCAGGCGCCTCGGGACGACAACCCGTTGGGACGGGTGCTGCTGGCCTGGCAGGAGAACCGCAACGTGGATCTGGAGACGCTGGAACGAAAGATCGACGAAGCGGTGGTGAAGGAGGTGCCCAGGCTGCAGCGGGGGCTCTCCATCATCAAGATCCTGGCGGTGATGGCGCCGTTGTTGGGGTTGTTGGGCACGGTCACCGGCATGATCCAGACCTTCCAGTCCATCACCCTCTTCGGCACGGGCGATCCCAAGCTCATGGCGGGGGGCATCTCTCAGGCGCTGGTCACCACCGTGCTGGGGCTCTCGGCGGCCATTCCCCTCACCTTTCTCCACTCCCTGGCGGCGGGCCGCAGCCGCGCCCTGGTGCAGATTCTGGAAGAGCAGAGCGCCGGCGTCGTCGCCCGCCAGGCCGAGCGGCTGCACGGAGGAGAGGCGTCGTGAGCCCGGCTTTGGCGCAGGTTTACGAGTCGGTGCGCGACTTTCTCGAAGCGGGAGGGCCGGTGATGTGGGCGATTCTCTTCACCGCGCTGTTGCTGTGGACCCTCATCATCGAACGCTACTGGTTTCTGCGCATCACCTGGCCCCGTCAGCTCGAACGGGCGCTGGCGCAGTGGCGGGCGCGCTCCGAGCGGCACAGCTGGTACGCGCAGCGCATCCGCGACGCGCTGGTGTCGGAGCTGTCGCTGCAACTCCATCGCGGCCTGCTGCTGCTCAAGGCGCTGGTGGCGCTCTGCCCCCTGCTGGGGCTGCTGGGCACGGTGTTCGGCATGGTGCAGGTGTTCGAGACCCTGGCGGTGAACGGCAGCGGCAACCCCCGCCTCATGGCCTCGGGCATCTCCCTCGCCACCCTCCCCACCATGGCCGGCATGGTGGTGGCGCTCTCCGGGCTCTATTTCAGCGCCCGCCTGCGCTTCCACGCCGACCACTACACCCAACTCGCCGCCGACCGCCTGCTGTTGTGCGATCCCGCCAGGGAGGAGTGCGCATGAGACGCCGCTACTGCCAGGAAGAGGAGGAGCCCGGCATCGACCTGACGCCGCTCATGGACATCGTCTTCATCATGCTCATCTTCTTCATCGTCACCACCTCCTTCGTCAAGGAGTCGGGCGTGGAGGTGAACCGGCCCACCGCCAACACCGCCGAGCGCAAGGAGCGGGGCAACATTCTCATCGCCATCACCGCCGACGGCGAGGTGTGGATCGACAAGCGAAGGGTGGACGTGCGCGCGGTGCGCGCCAACGTGGAGCGCTTCAAGGCAGAGAACCCCGAAGCGGCGGTGGTGATCCAGGCGGACCGCGATTCCAAGAACGGTCTCCTGGTGGAGGTGATGGACCAGGTGCGGCTGGCGGGGGTGAGCAACATCTCCATCGCCGCGACCAAGGAGTGACCGTGGCTTCCCGGCGGCGAGCCAGAGCCCCTTTGCCGTTTCGGCCCGGGCAAGACTGCGCTCGATGGAGCCTGGATTCCGGATCTTCGCTGTGCCGCGTCCGGGATGACGATCCCCTCTCCTGACATGTTGCGTCTGCCCCTCTCACTGCTGCTGGCCGCCCTGGTGACCCTGGGGCTCTTCTATCTCATGCACTTCATGATCAGCCAGGGGCGGGGCGGGTTGGAACGGTTCCAGAGCTACTCGGTGGTGGACTTCGTTCGTCTGAAAGAGGAGCGCCGGGTGCGCGCCAAGCGGCGGGCGCTGCCGCCGAGGCCGCCGCTGCCCAAGCGGCCGCCGCCGCCCCCGCCTCCTCTCGCCGTGGCCGAGCGGGGCCCGGTGTCGATGAAACTGGCGCCCATGGAGATGCCCCGGTTCGCCCCGCCCACGGTGCGCGGGACGCCTTTTCTCGGCACTTTGGGCCGGACGGCGGAGGGCAGCGCCGACACCGAGCTCATCGCCTTGGTCAAGATCGCGCCGCGTTATCCCCGGCGGGCGGCCCTGGCCGGCAAGGAGGGGTGGGTGAAGCTGGAGTTCACCGTCACCCAGACCGGCACTGTGAAAGAGGTGAAGGTGCTGGAAGCCCATCCTCGAGGCTATTTCGAGCGGGCGGCGAAACGGGCGCTGCTCAAATGGAAGTTCAAGCCGAAGGTGGTGAATGGGAAGCCGGTGGCGCGGCGGGCGGTGCAGGTGATCGAGTTCAAGCTGGAGAAGAGGCGGCGGTGAGGAAGAGGCGTTTCGGATGGCGCCTGGGCGTCCTGGTTCTCGCAGCCCTGTTTCTCCAGCCCGGAGGGGGGACGCGGGCCGGTACCTTGAGCGAGTTCGCTTACCGCCGCCTGGAGCAGGTTCAGAAGCTGATGGAGCAGGCGCGCTTCTCCCAGGCGGAGAAGAAGCTGCGGGCCCTGGAGCGCCGGGCGCGGAAGGGGGGGTACGAAGAGGCGGTGATCCAGCAGACGTGGGGGTATCTGCACGCCGCCCGCGAGCGCTACCCTCAGGCGATCGAGGCTTTCCAAAAGGCGCTGGCCACCGGCGAACTGCCCAAGGAGGTGGCTCTGGAGCTGCGCTACGACATCGCCCAGCTCCAGGCCGCGCGGCAGGCGTGGCCGCAGGCGGCCCGGGCCTACGAGGCTTGGCTGGCCGAGGCGAAGAGTCCCTCGGCCGAGAGCTTCGCCTTCGGCGCCACCCTCTATGCCCAGCTCCGGCGCTACGGAAAGGCGATCGACGCCATCCGCAAGGCCATCGCCATGGCGAAACGGCCGCGGGAGGACTGGTACCAGCTCCTCGCCGCTCTCCACTACCGCCGCAAGGAGCTGGCGGCCATGGCCACGGTGCTGGAGAAGATGGTCGCCCTCTGGCCCCGGCGGCCACGCTACTGGAAGCAGCTGGCCAGCGTCCACTATCTGCTGGGGCGTCGCCGCCGGGCGCTCGCGGTGCTTGCGCTCGCCTACCGGCAGGGTTATCTGCGGCGGGAGTCGGAACTGCTCGACCTGGTCAATCTCTATCTGCTGGAGAAGGTCCCCTACACCGCGGCGCGCATCCTGCAACGGGAGATGGAGGCGGGCCGCATCCGCCGCAGCGGACGCAACCGGCAGTGGCTGGGCGAGATCTGGATGCAGGCGCGGGAGAACGACGCCGCGCTGAAGGAGCTGGAGGCGGCGGCCCGCGTCCAGCGGAGCGGACCCCTGCATCTGCGGCTGGCGCGTCTGCTCTACGATCGGGAACGCTGGCGCGAGGTGGTGCGGCACGCCCGCAGGGCGCGGGCCCTGGGCGGCCTGGCCGACGCCGGCGACGCCTGGCTCCTCGAAGGGATGGCGCTGCACGAGCTGGGCGAGTCGGAAAAGGCGCGGGCCGCCTTCCGCCGCGCGCGCGCCTATCCGCGCAGCCGCGAGCAGGCGGAGCGGTGGCTGGCGTTTCTCCAGTCGGATTGAGATGCCGGATTAATAAGAGACGGCTGCGAAAGAGTAACGGTTCAGTCGATGGCGAGCACGATCTTGCCGGTGGTGTGGCCGGTCTCGACGAGGCGGTGCGCCTCGGCGGCCTGCTCCAGCGGCAGGGCGCGGCTCACCACCACCTCCAGCCGCCCTTCGGTCATCCACTCGCCGCAGCGGCGCAGGATCTCGCCCTGGTGGGCCAGCGCTTCGGGGAGATCCTTGAGCGCGGGGGTGAGCATCAGGGTGAAGGCGATGGTCAGATTCTTGTTGCGGGCCTCAGCGGTGACCAGTCCCTCGCCGGGGTCGAGGATGGTCACCAGGGTGCCGTATTCGGCCAGGAGAGGGATGGAGGCGCGGAAGACTTCTGGACCCACGGTGTCGAAGACCAGGTCGAGCCCCCGTCCCTCGGTGACCTGCTCCACCACCTCGGCCACATTCTCCCGGCGGTAGTCGATGACCACGTCGGCGCCCAGCCGCCGCGCCAGCTCCGCCTTCTCCGGCGAGCTCACCGTGGTGAAGACCCGCGCGCCGCGGATCTTGGCGAGCTGGATGGCCACATGGCCCACGCCGCCGGCGCCGCCATGGATCAGCACGTCCTGTCCCTCTTGCAGCCTTCCGCGGTCGTAGAGCGCCTCCCAGGCGGTGATGAGCACCAGCGGAGCGGCCGCGGCCGGGTTCCACTCCACCTTGGCCGGCTTGAACTCGGCGCGCCTCTCCTCGAGCACGGTGAATTCGGCGTAGTTGCCTGGTTCCCTGCCGAGGCCGCCATGGCAGAACCAGACCTTGTCGCCCGGCTGGAAACGGGTGACCTCCTTGCCGGTCTCCACCACTTCGCCGGCGCCGTCGCAGCCGAGGATGGCGGGCGGCTCGGCGCCATAGAAGAGGCCCCGGCCGCGCAGCTTGGTGTCGATGGGGTTCACCCCGGCGGCGTGGAGTTTCACCTTGATCTGGGTGGGGGCGGCGATGGAGGGTTCCGCCACCTCCTGGAGTTGCAGCACTTCCGGCGGGCCGGGGCGGGTCATGACGACAGCTTTCATGGGGTTTTCTCCTGCGAGCCGGTGATGGTCGATCATGGTATCTTCGCCCCATGAAACCGAGCCTTCAAGCCCTCAAGCGCCACCAGGCGGCGCTGCGCAACTGCCGCCGCTGCCCCGACATGATTCCTCCCGTGGTGGTGGGGGAGGCGGTGCTCTCGCCGATCCTCTCCATCGGCCAGGCGCCCGGCGAAAAGGAGGGGCCGGCCGGCAAGCCCTTCGCCTGGACCGCCGGCAAGACCCTGTTCAAGTGGTTCGCCTCCATCGGCGTGGACGAGGAGAGCTACCGCTCCCGGGTCTACATGGCGGCCGTCTGCCGCTGTTTTCCCGGCAAGAACCCCAAGGGGGGCGACCGGGTGCCGAGCCGGGAGGAGATCCAGCGCTGCCGCCACTGGCTGGAGCGGGAGTTTCAGCTGCTGCGGCCGAAGTTGGTGATTCCCATCGGCAAGCTGGCCATCGCCGAGACCATGCACGTCGGCCGGCTGGCCGAGGTGGTGGGGCGCTCTTTCGAAAAGGAGCTGTTCGGCGTGCCCGCCACGGTGATCCCTTTGCCGCACCCCTCCGGCGCCTCCACCTGGCATCGCACCGAGCCGGGAAAGACGCTGCTGGCTCGGGCGCTGGAGGAGATCGCCCGGCATCCCGCCTGGCGCGCCACCTTCCCTGGCGGCTGATCCCTTCGCGATCCCCGTCAGTTTCCGGCCCGCGGCACCTGGGTGACCACGGGGTGGACGCTCAGAGCGTGGAGACGCTGGGGGCCCGAACCACGGTAGCGCACCTCCACCTGCACCGAGACCGGCCGATTGGCGTAGCCGCGCAGGGAAAAGCTCGCCGGCAGCGAGGCGGCGGTGCCCAATACCGTGCGCTGGAAGAGGCGGTGGGCCTGTCCGTCGGCGGTGAGCGCGCTGACGGTCCAGGTGATCCGCGCAGCGGGAGCGGCTTCCCGAACGGCGAGGCGAAGTTTCAACACGCTTCTTTTCGACGGCCTCACCTGGGGGTAGCGGATGGAGGCGCTGCTTCCCCGGGAGACCTCCAGCACCAGCGCGTCGTGGACACGGCTGCCATCGGCCAGGGTCGCCGTGGATTGCCGGGGGTGGCTGTCGCCCGAGGAGGCGGCCAGGTCGTTGAGAGCGACGGTGACGAGGCGGATGCGGGCGGCCGGCGTGATCCGTTTCCCCAGAGCCGCTCTCGAGGGGGCGCCCGCCGGGAGCCGACGGCGGGCGACGCTGCCCATTCCCCCCCGCTTCCAGGGCGCGCTCGGCATCTTCAGGATGGCGGACGAATGCCGCGAGGGGCTTTGCACGGGGCTGCGCACCCGGCTCCGCTGGCCGCTGATCCGCTGCTCCACCCAGGGAGGGCAGGTGGCGCGGATGTTCAGGTTGCCGGCGTAGGCGCCGCGGGCGCGGCCCAGGATGCGGCTGTCGCTGCTGAGCTTCCAGTCGCGTCGTTCATTGCCGCAGACGGTGACGTTCTGGAAGCGGGCGGTGCTGTGGTGCAGCTCGACCCCCACGGTGTAGCCGGTGAAGAGGCAGTTCTTCACCGTCACGTTGCGGCTGTTGTAGATGTAGAGCCCCACGCCCCGGCCGTCGCCGAGAAAGGCGCTGTCCATGCAGTCGAGCACCACGTTGTCCCGCTCCACCACCAGCGCGCCGGGCGAGCCGTAGTCCCCGAGGGCGAAGGTGCCGGGGCAGATGAGAACCGGCTTGTCCACCTCTTCCAGGTTCAGGTTGCGGTCCACCACCACGCATTCCCGGCAGTCGGGAAGGCACCCGTCGGTGGCATCCTGGTTGCCGTCGTCACACTCTTCGCCGCCGTACCACTTTCCCCGGAAGCGGGTGCGGGGAAAGTCGTCGAGGATGCCGTCGCCGCACACCGGCAGCACCAGCTTGCAGTTCTCGTCGCAATGGGGCTTGCCTTCGGCGAAATGGAGCCCTTTCAGATCCCGTCCGTCGCACTCTTCGTTGGAGTCGGCCACGCCGTCGCCGCAGCGCGGGAGGCGGCAATCGCTGCGGCAGGCGTCGGGCGCCAGGTCGCTGTTCCTCACGCCGTTGTCGCACTCCTCCCCTTCTTCCAGCACGCCGTTGCCGCAAACCGGATTCTGACTGAGGGAGCCGCTGGCCGCCACGGAGGGCAGGGCCGGGAGAATGAGGAGGGCTGCGGTGAGGATGGATGAGATTTTCATGAAATTCCCCCTTCAATAACATCGATGGGTCGAGTTGGAAGATAAGGGCTGAAAAACCCATGATCAAGAGGGGGAATCCCCCCTTCAGGAGCGGTGGAGGACCGCCGCCCGGTTCAGCCGGAGGAGCAGAAAAAGGGAAGCGGCATAGAGCGCCAGGCCGCCGCCGTCCGCCAGCAGGTCCAGAAGGGAGAAAGAGCGCGTGGGGATGAAATATTGCAAACACTCGGTGGCCAGGCCGTAACCCAGCAGGGGGAGGGCGAAACGCCAGCCGAAATCGCGTTGCGGCCAGCTGGCGTGGCCGAGCAGCGCCAGCAGGCCGAAAGAGAGTAGGTGGGCCACCTTGTCGTTGATCCATCCTTCTCCTCCGGGGGGCGCCGGCGTCAACAGCAGCCAGGTGAGGAGCGGCAGGTAGAGGGCCAGCGCCAGGCGCGCGCCCGCCCGGCCGCAGGGCGACAAAGGGAGCTTCATCCGCCGCTCCCGCGCTGTTCGCGCTGCACCGCCCGATAGCCGATGTCCCGCCGGTAGTAGATGCCGTTCCAGTGGATGCGGCCGGCCAGCTCATAGGCGCGCTTTTGCGCCTCGGTGACCGTTTCGCCCAGGGCGGTGACGCAGAGCACCCGGCCGCCGGCGGTGACCACCCGGCCGTCCCGTTCCGCCGTGCCGGCGTGGAAGATCTTGGTCCCTTCCGGCTCCTCGTCGGGCAATCCGTCGATGGGGTCCCCGGTGCGATACTCGCCGGGATAACCGCCCGCGGCCAGCACCACGCCGAGAGCGGCGCGCGACTCCCACTCGGCCTGCTCCTCGTCCAGCCTCCCCTCCAGCGCCGCCAGGCAGTGGGCCACCAGATCGGACTTCATGCGCAGCAGGATGGGCTGGGTCTCGGGGTCGCCGAAGCGGACGTTGAACTCCAGCACCTTGGGGTTGCCCTGGGCGTCGATCATCAGGCCGGCGTAGAGAAAACCGGTGAAGGGAGTGCCGTCGGCGGCCATGCCGAGGATGGTGGGCCGGATCACCTCCTCCAGGATGCGCTCGTGCATTTGCGGCGTGACCACGGGGGCGGGCGAGTAGGCGCCCATGCCCCCGGTGTTGGGGCCGGTGTCGCCTTCGCCCGCCGCCTTGTGGTCCTGGGAAGAGGCCATGGGCAGGACGTTGCGGCCGTCCGCCATGACGATGAAGCTCGCCTCTTCGCCGTTGAGGAACTCCTCGATCACCACGCGGTGGCCGGCCTCGCCGAACTTGTTGCCGGCCAGCATGTCGCGCACCGTCTCTTCGGCGGTTTTCATGTCCTGGGCCAGGATGACCCCCTTGCCGGCGGCCAGGCCGTCGGCCTTGATGACGATGGGCGCGCCCATCTGGTGCAGGTAGGCGACGGCCTCCTCCACTTCGGAGAAGACGCCGTAGGCGGCGGTGGGGATGCCGTGGCGGGCGAGGAACTCCTTGGCGAAGGCTTTGGAACCCTCCAGCCGGGCGGCGCGCCGGCCCGGGCCGAAACATTTGAGGCCCGCCGCGGTGAAGCTGTCCACCAGGCCGTCCACCAGAGGCGCCTCGGGGCCGACGATGGTGAGGTCGATCTCCTTCCGCAGGGCGAAGGTCTTGAGCGCCTCCTTGTCGGTGGCCGAGATCTCCACGTTCTCGACCTTGGGCTCCCGGGCGGTGCCGGCGTTGCCCGGCGCCACATAGACCTTTTCCGCCAGCGGCGATTGCGCCGCCTTCCAGGCCAGGGCGTGTTCCCGGCCGCCGCCGCCGATGATCAGGATGTTCATGGACTCGATCTCCCGGTGCTGCTGGTGTTGATGGATGTGGGCTTCCTTCGGCGCAGGCCCGACCCGCCTTCCCGGAAATCGGCGCCGTCGCTGGCGCTTCTCCGCGTCCTCGCCTCGGCCATCCCCGACCTCGGACGTCGCGCCGACGACCGCCGGCGCGTCTCAGGGTGGAAGCAAGGCCGCCCCATGCGGGATTTCGCCGGCTTCAATGCCGGAAATGCCGCATTCCCGTGAAGACCATGGCCATGCCGTGCTCGTCCGCCGCGGCGATCACCTCCTCGTCCCGCATGGAGCCGCCGGGCTGGATCACCGCCGCCACGCCCGCCGCGGCGGCGTTGTCGATGCCGTCGCGGAAGGGGAAGAAGGCGTCCGAGGCCATCACCGAGCCTTTCACCTCCAATCCCGCGTGCTCCGCCTTGATGGCGGCGATGCGCGCCGAATTGACCCGGCTCATCTGTCCGGCGCCGACGCCGATGGTCATTTTCCCTTTACCGTAGACGATGGCGTTGGATTTGACGAATTTGGCCACCCGCCAGGTGAAGAGCAGGTCCGCCATCTCCTCCTCCGTGGGAGCCCGTTTGGTGACCACCGTGAGTTCGTTGTAGAGGGCCAGATCGGCCTCCTGCACCAGAAGGCCGCCGTTGACCCGCTTGAAGTCGAGGCGCTGGGCCGGACTCTCGGGCCATTCGCCGCATTGGAGCAGGCGCACGTTCTTCTTGGCCGACACCGCTTCGGCCGCCTCCGCGCTCACCCGGGGGGCGACGATCACCTCGACGAACTGCCGCTCCACGATGGCGGCGGCGGTTTCGCCGTCCAGTTCCCGGTTGAAGGCGATGATGCCGCCGAAGGCCGATTCGGGATCGGTGGCGTAGGCGCGGTCGTAGGCCTCCAAAAGGCTCCCCCCCACGGCCGCTCCACAGGGATTGGCATGTTTGACGATGACGCAGGCGGGGCCTTCGTCGAACTGCTTCACGCACTCCAGGGCGGCGTCGGTGTCGGCGATGTTGTTGTAACTGAGCTCCTTGCCCTGGAGCTGTCGCGCCGTGGCCACGCTGGCCTCGGCAAGGTCGTGTTCCACGAAGAAAGCCGCCTTCTGGTGGGGGTTCTCGCCGTAGCGCATGGCCTGCGCCTGGCGGAACTGAAGATTGACGGTTTCGGGAAAATCCCGGGTTCGCTCGCCGTTGACGTCGAGCGCGCCCAGATAGTTGGCGATGGCGCCGTCGTAGCGGGCGGTGTGCTCGAAGGTCTTCACCGCCAGGCGGAAGCGGGTCTCGTCGGTGAGCGCGCCGCCGTGCCGTTTCATCTCCGCGAGTACCACCGCATAGTCGAGGGGGTCCACCACCACCGCCACGTCGTGGTGGTTCTTGGCGGCGGCGCGGATCATGGCGGGGCCGCCGATGTCGATGTTTTCGATGGCGGTCTCCAGATCGCAATCGGGGGCGGCCACGGTCTGCTCGAAGGGGTAGAGGTTCACCGCCACCAAGTCGATGGGAAGGATGCCGTGCTCGGCCATCACCACCTCGTCGAGATCGCGCCGGCCGAGGATGCCGCCGTGGATCTTCGGGTGGAGCGTCTTCACCCGACCGTCCATCATCTCGGGAAAGCCGGTGTAATCGCTCACTTCGGTGACTGGGATGCCGCTCTCCTGCAGCAGCCTGGCAGTGCCGCCAGTGGAGAGGATTTCCACGCCCATGTCGGCCAAGCCGCGGGCGAATTCAGCTACGCCGCTCTTGTCGGAGACGCTGATGAGGGCTCGGGTGATCTTGTTCATGGTGCAGTTTCCGGAATTGGATGGACAGGGTGGATGATGGGGGTGGCGGGGTCAGCTCAGGCCGTGAAGGGCGAGTTTCTTGCGCAGGGTGCCGCGGCTGATGCCGAGCAAGGCGGCGGCGCGGGTTTGGTTGCCGTTGGTGTGCCGCATGACCGTCTCCAGCAGGGGGCGTTCGATCTCGGTCATCACCAGCTGATAGAGGTCGGCGGTCTGGTGGCCGCCCAACTGCTCGAAATAGCTCTCCAACGCCTCCCGAACGCAATCGGCCAGCGATTCGGCGCGTTGGCGCCGGCGTACCACCAGCGCCCCTTCAGCGGAAGAGTCTTCGGTCTCCACGAAACTCATGTGGCATGCCCCCCGGTGTTCCCTCTTCCAGACGGCATGGCCCGCGGCCTTCGTCGTGGAAGAAGAATGCCTCGATCAATTGTCGTTGTTCCCTGGCGGATTCCGCGGCGTTGATGCGACGGCGGAACTCCGCGGCCCCCTTCATCCCCTGGGCGTACCAGGCGATGTGTTTGCGCGCGATGCGTGTTCCGTGGCGTTCTCCGTAGAAGGCGTGGATCGCCTCCAGGTGCTCCAGCAGCTGGCCGCCGATCCAGGACAGCGACGGCGGTGGCAGCAGGCTGCCGTGCTCCAGATAGTGCCCGATGCGCTGAAAGATCCACGGACGCCCCTGGGCGGCGCGGCCTATCATGATAGCGTCGGCTCCGGTGAATTGCAGCACCTGCTCCGCCTTTTTTTCGCTGTCGATGTCGCCATTGGCCACCACTGGAATCGCAACCGACTGTTTTACCAAGCGAATGGTTTCGTATTCGGCCTCGCCTCCGAAACCGCAGGCGCGGGTGCGGCCGTGAACGGTGAGCATGGCGATGCCGCTCTGTTCGGCGATGCGGGCGATCTCCACGGCATTGCGGTTTCGGCGATCCCATCCGGTGCGGATCTTGAGGGTCACCGGCGCCTCCACTGCTTTCACCACCGTCTCAAGGATTCGCGCCACCCGCTTCTCGTCGCGCAACAGGGCCGAGCCGGCCGCCTTGCGGCACACTTTCTTCGCCGGGCAGCCCATGTTGATGTCGATGATCTGCGCGCCCAGCTCCACGTTGGCCCTGGCGGCGTCGGCCATCGCTTGCGGATCGTTGCCGACGATCTGCACCGCCACCGGCGGCTCCTCCCCCTGGTGCCGCAGGCGCGCGAGAGTTTTGCGGCTGCCCCACAAAGCGGTGTCGGCGGCGACCATTTCGGAGAAGGCCAGAGCGGCGCCGAAACGCCGACAGAGATTGCGGAACGGCAGGTCGGTGATGCCCGCCATAGGGGCGAGGAGGAGCCGGCCTTGAAGTTTCCAGGGGCCGATCTTCATTCGCCGGCGGGAACCAAGGCCACTTCGAAGCCGGTCACCCGTTCGGATGGGGCCGCGAGCAGTAGCTCCACCTCCAGGGACTCCCCCGCCTCCAGCGGCGTCTCGGTGTTCTTCGACGTGTAGACGGGAGGCTCGAAGGTGCGGCGTCCCACCAGCTTCTGCTGATCGTCGGTAAGCGTCACCTGCATCGCCGGCAGGAGTTGGGGGGCGGAGCCGCCGTTGCGCAACAGCAGCTTCAGCCGGTAGCGGTTGGGCGCGGCCGGCTCAAGGCTGCTATCGATCACCGCGATGCTCGGTTTCGTCTTCTTGGCGGGGAGGGTGCAGCCGAGATAGGGGCACCAGCGTTCGGCGAGGCTGCGAAAGCGTGGTTGATCGATCCACCGATCCCGCTCGATCCAGACCACCTGTCCCGCCAGCAGGAGCAGCAGCGCCACCAGCAGAAGGAAGCCGGGAAAGGAGAGGCCGCGCCGCCGCCCTCCAGGCGGCTCGAAGAGCAGCTCTTCCGGCACCTCCACCGCCTTGAGGTCGTTCATTTCCGGCGGTACGCCGGTTTCCAGAGCGGCGGGAAGAGGTTCGCGGCCCGCCGGGTGCTGCAGTTCCAGCTTCTCCAGCCCCGCCAGCGTCTCTTCCATTTCGGCCAGGAGCCGGTCCATCTCCTTCTCTTGCTCCTGCTGCGGGACGAAGAGCTCCCCTTCGGCTGAGTTCGTCTTTTCGGGCCGGAACAGGAACACCTTGCGGCAGGAGGTGCAGGCGATCCGCGTCTCTCCGCTGTCGAGCAACGCCTCGTCCAGGTCGTATTCGTGATCGCAATGGGTACAGGTGATCTTCATCGTTTCACTCCATCCAGCCGTGCCCAACCGGAGCTGCGGACGGGGGGTGCGAAGGAAAAGGTGGGGGAGTAGGCCGCGGCGACCGTCTCCGCCTGCTCGTGAAGGATGCCGGAGAGCACCAGTTCTCCGCCGGGCGGCAGGAGCGCGCCGAGAAGCGGCGCCAGCTCCACCAGCACGTTGGCGAGGATGTTGGCCAGCACCAGATCGCAACCGGAAGGGAGGGGATCGCCGGCGGCGACCGCCTCCAGACGTTCGAAGACGCCGTTCCGGCGGGCGTTGTCGCGCGTGGCCAGCAGCGCCTGGGGGTCGTGGTCCACGGCGATGACGCGGGCGGCGCCCAGCTTGAGGGCGGCGATGCCGAGGATTCCGGAGCCGCAGCCGTAGTCCACCACGCAACGCCCCTGAAGAGAGGCGCCGTCGAGCCACTCCAGACAGAGCGCCGTGGTGGGGTGGGTACCGGTGCCGAAGGCGAGCCCCGGGTCCAGCTCCACCACCACGGCGTCTTTCCGCGTCACCGTCGATCCGCTGGGGGCGATCCACAGCCGGCGGCCGAAACGCATGGGTCGGAAGTGGTCGAGCCAGGCGCGTTCCCAGGGGCGGTCGTCGAGGCGTTCCAGTTTCACTTCGGCCGGGAAGCGGCCCGCAAGCCGCCGGCGCAGCTCCTGCAGATCGGCCGTGGCGGGGAAGAGGCCGGTCACCCGGGTGCGTTCCCACACCGGCGTTTCGCCCGGCGCGGGCTCCAGCATGGGTTGGTCCTCAGCGTCGCTCAAGGTCACCGAGAGCGCGCCCAGCTCTTCCAGCAGCGCCTCCGCTTCGGCGGCCTGCCGCTTCTCCAGGACGAGATGAAGCTGGAACCAGTGCATCTTCAGGAGGCCGGAGGAAGGTGTTCTTCCAGCCAGTCGCGGATCCAGTGGCTCGGGCGGTTGCCGGCGAAGCGGGCCTTTTCGGCGCCATCCACGAAGAGCATCAGGGTGGGAAAACCCCGCAGCTTGTAGTGGCCGGCCAGCTTCATGTTCTCGCCCTCGTCCACCTCCACCTTCACCAGTTGCACCCGAGGGGCCATCTCGCTCATCACGCGCTCGAGATGGGGGGCGATGGCGTGGCAGGGTGCGCACCAGTCGGCCCAGAAGTCCACCAGCACCGGCTGTCGACGCGAGCGTTCGATCACCACCCTCTCGAAGTTCTCCAAATGGGCGGTGACGCATTCGGGATCGCAGGGCTTGTGAAAAGGGGGCATGGGTTCGAGCGAGTACGCAGGATGGGAAAATGAAGATTCTAGCAGACCGTTTTGGCATACTTCCCTTCTGTTTCCCATCCATGCCAGGTGCCTTCACGCCATGAACCCTCCGCTGCGAATCGCCACCCGCAAATCCCCCCTCGCCCTTTGGCAGGCCGAGCATGTTGCCGCGGCCCTGCGTTCCGTCCATCCGGGGCTCGAAGTGGAGCTGGTGGGCATGAGCACCCAGGGCGACAAGATCCTCGACACGCCGCTGGCCAAGATCGGTGGCAAGGGGCTCTTCGTCAAGGAGCTGGAGCAGGGCATGCTGGAGGGGCGGGCGGACATCGCCGTCCACTCCATGAAGGACGTGCCGGTGGAGCTGCCGGCCGGCCTCCATTTGCCGGTGATCCTGGAGCGGGAGGATCCGCGCGATGCCTTCGTTTCCAACCGCCACGCTTCCTTCGACGATCTGCCCCAGGGCGCGCGGGTGGGCACCTCCAGCCTGCGCCGGCAGTGCCAGCTGCTGGAGCGGCGCCCCGACCTGGAGCTGCTGCCCTTGCGCGGCAACGTCAACACCCGCTTGCGCAAGCTCGACGAAGGGGAATACGACGCCGTCATCCTGGCCGCCGCCGGACTGAAGCGGCTCGGTTTCGGCCACCGCATCCGCGCCTTCATCGAGCCCGAGCAGAGCCTTCCCGCCATCGGCCAGGGCGCCATCGGCATCGAGTGTCGCGCCGACGATCAACGGGTGAACGAGCTGATCGCTCCCCTGCACCATCCGCCCACCGCCACCTGCGTGCTGGCCGAGCGGGCCATGAACCAGCGCCTCGAAGGCGGTTGCCAGGTGCCCATCGCCGGCCACGCCCTCCTCGACGGCGACCGCCTCTGGCTGCGCGGGCTGGTGGGCAGCCTGGATGGGAAGGTGATCATCCGCGGCGAGGTGCGGGGCGACACCGCCGAGGCCGAAGCCCTGGGCCGGTCGCTGGGCGAGCGGCTGCTGGCCGATGGCGCGGACGAGATACTCGAAGCGCTCTACCGCCACGAGTGAAGCCGCGCCCCATGGAGTGCCATCTGCGCGGCCTCAGCGTTCTGGTCACCCGGCCGGCCGGCCGGTCGCAAACGCTGTGCGAGCTCATCGAACGGGCCCGCGGCCGGCCGGTCTCCTTCCCCGCGATGGAGATCGTTCCTCCCGAGGACCCCGAAAGGGCGGCGCGGGTGCTGGCGCAGGCGGCTTCCGCCGACCTGCTGATCTTCGTCAGCGCCAACGCGGTGACCCACGCCTTTCCCCTGTTGCCCGAGATCCTGCCCGCCGAGACCGCCGTGGCCGCCGTGGGGGGCGCCACCGCCCGCGCTTTGGAAGAGGCGGGGCTGGAACCCGACCTGGTGCCGCGGGAGCGTTTCGACAGCGAGGGGCTGCTGGCGCTGCCGCAGCTCCAGAAGATGGCGGGGCGACGGGTGATCATCGTCCGCGGCGAGGGGGGGCGGGAAGCGTTGCGCGAAGCGCTCGAGGCGCGCGGCGCCGCGGTCGTCTACGCCGAGGTCTATCGCCGCCGCTGCGCGCGGCGGAGCGCGGCCAACCTGGTGGCTCAGTGGGATTCCCTGGTGGAGGCGGCGGTGGTGACCAGCGTGGCCGTCTTCGACTGTCTTTGGGAACTGCTGGGAGAAGTTGGGCAGGAGAAGCTCAAGGAGACCCCCCTGGTGGTGCTGAGCGAGCGCATCGCCCGCCATGCCGCCGCTTTGGGGTGCCGCCGGTTGACGGTGACGCGGCAGGCGGGAGACCGTGCTATTCTCGAAGTTCTGTGCCAACTGGTGGAGGAGGCATGAAAAAGGCGATTCGTTATCTGCTCGCCGAGGAGAACACCAACAGGCTGGTGGTGGCGGGGATCGTGCTGGGCGTGCTGTTCGGCTGGCTGCTGCCCGACTGGGCGCTGGCGCAAAAGGCGCTGGGCAAGGCTTTCGTCGCCTTCCTCAAGATGCTGGTGGTGCCGCTGGTGTTCGCCTCGGTCTATGTGGCCATCTCCGGCTTGGGCGGACTGGAGAAGCTCAGGCAGATCGGCCTGAAGACCATCCTGCTCTATCTGGTGACCACCGCGCTGGCGGTGGTGGCGGCCATCGTCGCCATGAACCTCTTTCCCATCGGCGAGCCGGTCTCCGCCGAGGGACTGAGCTACGAGAAGGCGGAGCAGGTGGCTCCCTTCTCTCTGAGCCGGATGCTGCTCAGCTTCATTCCCACCAACATCTTCAACGCCCTGGCCACCGGCTCGCTGATGCAGGTGATCGTCTTCGCCATCCTGCTGGCGCTCGCCAGCCTCTATCTCGAGGAGCGGCACCACCGCGCCATGCTCGACGTCTTCACCGGCATCTCCGAGGCGCTCCTCAAGCTGGCCAGCTGGATCGTGCGCTTCACCCCCTTGGGCGTGTTCAGCCTCATCAGTTACGTGGTGGCGGATCAGGGGATCGGCGTGCTGTTGGATCTGTGGAAATACATTCTCATGGTGCTGGGCGTGATCCTTTTCCATGGCCTGGTCACCCTGCCGGGGCTCATGGCGCTGATCGCGCGCATCAACCCTTACGACTATCTGAAAAGGGTGCGCGAAGTGCCGCTCATGGCCTTCTCCACCGCTTCCAGCGCCGCCACCCTGCCGGTGAGCCTGAAGGTCTCCCAGGAGAAGGGCGGCGTGAGCGCCGAGACCGCCAGCTTCGTGCTGCCCCTCGGGGCCACGGTCTCCATGGACGGCACCGCCGCCTACCTCACCATCGCCGTGCTCTACATCGCCAACCTGGCGGGGCTGCAGATGGATTGGGGGGATCAACTGGTATTGGGCTTCACCGTGGTGGCGCTCAGCGTCGGGGTGGCGGCGCTGCCTTCCGCCTCCCTGGTGATGATGGTGGTGATTCTCAACCAAGTGGGGTTGCCCGTGGCCTACATGGCGCTCATCGTGGCGGTGGACCGCATTCTCGACATGGCGCGCACCGCCCTCAACGTCACCTCCGACCTGGTGGTGGCCAAGACAGTGGACACCCTCAACCGCCCGGCGCGGGAGGCGGCCGCGGCCCGGGCCACCGGATGAAACCGCCGTGGCGCGGCGGCCTCTCCTGCTGTTCGGCGCCATGGTCCTGGCGCTTGCGCTGCTGGCCGCCGCGCTCTTTCGCTGGTGGCAGATCGCCCAGGAGCTGGAACGGATGAACAGCCGGCTCGAAGAGGCGACGCGGGCGCAGCAGGCGCTTCGCCGGCGTCTGCAGGAGACGCAGAAGCTGCTCCACCAACAGATGGTCCGCTTGCGCCGGATGGAAGCGCAGCGGACCCACGACCGACCCCCACCCAAGAAGGAGGCAGAACCATGACGATCCAGCTCGGACCCATGCCCGACGAGCAGGGCTACTTCGGCGAATACGGCGGCCAGATCATCCCGCCGGAGCTCAAGGCGGTGATGGACGAGATCGACCGCGCCTATGAAGAGATCCGCAAAACCGAGGCCTTCCAGAAAGAGCTGGCCGAGCTTCACGCCGACTACGTGGGCCGGCCCAGCCCCCTCTTCGAGGCGAGACGGCTCAGCGACCGGCTGGGGGGCGCGCGCATCTGGCTCAAGCGGGAAGATCTCAACCACACCGGCGCCCACAAGATCAACCACTGCCTGGGCGAGGCGCTGCTCGCCAAGCACATGGGCAAGACCAAGGTGCTGGCGGAGACCGGCGCCGGCCAGCACGGCGTGGCGCTGGCCACCGCCTGCGCCCTGGTGGGCATCGAGTGCGAGATCCACATGGGCGAAATCGACATCGAGAAAGAGCACCCCAACGTCACCAAGATGAAGATCCTGGGATGCAATCTGGTGCCCGTGACCCGCGGCACCCGCACCCTCAAGGACGCCGTGGACAGCGCCTTCGAAGAGTATCTGCGCGATCCGCAGAACTTCTTCTATGCCATCGGCTCCGTGGTGGGACCCCATCCCTTCCCCAAGATGGTGCGCGATTTCCAAAGCATCGTCGGCCGTGAAGCAAAGCGGCAGTTCCTGGAGAAGAACGGCCGTCTTCCCGACGTGGTCATGGCCTGCGTGGGCGGCGGTTCCAACGCCATCGGCCTGTTCACCGATTTTCTCGAGGAGGAGTCGGTGCGCATCATCGGCGTGGAGCCTGCGGGCCGGGGGTTGGACACGCCGGACCATGCCGCCACCCTCACCAAGGGGGTCAAAGGCACCATCCACGGCTTCAAGTGCTACAACCTTCAGGACGAGAAGGGCAATCCCTTGGCGGTCTATTCCATCGCCTCGGGGCTGGACTATCCCGGCGTAGGGCCCCAGCACTGCTATCTCAAGGACATGGAACGGGTGGAATACGTCACCGCCACCGACGACGAATGCCTGGACGCCTTCCTCACCCTGTCGCGCACCGAGGGCATCATCCCCGCCCTGGAGAGCGCCCACGCCGTGGCCCACGCCATGAAGCTGGCGAAAGAGATGGCGCCCGAGCAGCACATTCTGGTGAATCTCTCCGGCCGCGGCGACAAAGATGCCGATTTCGTGGCGGAGAAGCTGGAGCTTTGACGCGGGCCCGGCAGCGGTCTTGGTAAATGGGGCGAAGCGGAGAAGACCAACAGGATGGGCATTCTCCGTTGCCACTGCCGACAGAATCGGCCATACTTTGCTAGGTCCACCCCGAACCGGGGCGTCCGTTCAGTTGGAGCATTCAAGGAGGAATCTCATGGACGGCAGAATCCTGTTCTGCATCTTCTCTCTATCTCTTCCCGCCACCGCTTGGCCGGTGGATGTCTACCGCTGTGTCACTTCGGATGGTGGCGTGAGTTTTCAACAACAGCATTGTCCCGAAAAGGGCGAGCGGCTGGTGCTGGCCGGCGCCCAGGCCGCCTGGAGTTCTCTGCGCAAGCAGGAGAAACGGCTCTATGGAAGTTACCGCAAGCGCGACCGGGAGCGGGCGGAACGCCGACGCCGGGCGGAGCGCAAGGCGCTGGCCGCGCGGGCGTCGAGCCGGGCCGCGGCAACCCGCTGCTACCGCCGCCGGGTCGCTTTGGAAAACGCGCAGGCGAAATCGCGCGCCGGCTACAAGCCGGCCGAGGGGGAGCGCCTCAGGCGCCGACGGGATCAGTTGGAGGAGTATCTTCGGCGGTTCTGCCGGCGCTGAAGCCGTTCACTGCTGCCGTGCCCGTTCCTCGGAGCGCCACAGCTGGAAGCTGGGGTGGGTGAGGTAGCCTTTGTTGAGCACATAGTTGAGCACGTTGCGCAGCCGGAAGAAGTGGACCACCGAATCCACCCGGATGATCTCCTTGCCGTGCTCGTCGAAAAAGATGAGCGTGGGGGCGTAGAAGAGGCCGAGGTCGTGGGCCCACTTGCGCGCGGTGGTCCTGCGCCCGTCGGGCGTGACCAGCGGCTCGTCGGCGCGCATGTCGAGCTGCACCGCGTCGAACCGTTTGAACAGGTTGAGGATGGCCGGTTGGCGCAGGGGGCCGCTGTGGAGGATGTCGCAGGCGTGGCAGTTGCCGCGCTCGAAGAAGACCACGAGAGGGCGCTCGCCGGGAAAACGGGTGCGGTCCAGATAGTGGGGCGGCGGCAGGAAGAAATCCTCCTCCACCAGGTCGTCGCTGTCGAAATGGAGGGTCTTGTCGCCGCGCGCCAGATAGACGTGGAAAGGCTCCCGTTCGTAGTGTCCGCCCGCCACGTATTCCAGGGCGGCGCGGAACTGATAGGGGGGGTAATAGCCGCGCAGTCGTAGCGCCACCTTGCCGTCGGCGTCGTAGAAGACCAGCGAGGGGGTGAAGTTGGTGCCCATCTTCAGCGCATAGTCGCGCTGGCTCATGGTTTCCCCCTCGGGGGTGGTGACCTCTTCGGGGCTCCAGATGTCGATGGCCACCACGTCGAAATTGTCGCGCGTGTATTTGACGATGTCCGGCATCTTCCAGTTGACCTCCATGAGCTGCCGGCAGTACGGACACCGTTTCTGGCCGAAATAGACGATGAGCCCTTTCTTGCCCGATTGGATGGCCTCCTTGAGGTCCTGGGGGAGGTCGAGAAAGGCATCGTCCTTGAACCAGTCGGGGTGCCGGACCATCTCCTTGAGCGGAACGTCGTCGAAGACCAGGGCGTCGTCGTCCGTGGCCGCGAACGCGGTAAAAGCGTGGAACAGGAGAATGCCCGCGATAAGGAGAGGATTCGGTTTCATAGGTAGTCGGCCCAATTCACCCGCTCGTCGCCGAAGACCAGGAAATGGGGGTTGAGGAGAGACTCTTTCCGGTTGTACTCCAGCGGCCGCATCTCGGTGTCGGTGACTTTGCCGCCGGCCGCCTCCACCACCGCTTGCGCGGCGGCGGTGTCCCACTCCGAGGTGGGGCCCAGGCGGGGATAGACGTCCGCCGCGCCTTCGGCCACCAGACAGAGTTTCATCGAGCTGCCCATGCTCAGCAGCTCGTGTTCACCCAGATTCTGCAGGAAACGCTGGAGGCTGTCGCCGGCGTGGGAACGGCTGCCGGCCACCCGCACCGGCGAGGCGCATTCCGAGGCCGCCCGGATAGGTTGGGGCGGCTGGTCGTTCTCCTGCCGGAAGGCGCCTTCGTTCCTGGCGCCATACCAGGTACGATCGAGCGCCGGGGCGTGGACCACTCCGAGCACCGGCCGGTGCTCCTCCACCAGGGCGACGTTCACGGTGAACTCGCCATTGCGCTTGACGAACTCGCGGGTGCCGTCGAGGGGATCGACCAACC
>JALSRN010000014.1 GCA_026984735.1 Sedimenticola sp.
AAAAGCCCGGCATCCGCCGGGCTTTTCTCCGGGAACGCCAAGCGGCGTCACTTCAGCTTGCCGATGCCCAGCATCTTGAGAATGTACTTCTCGTAGATGGGCTCCGAGGAGCCCTTCTTCATCTTGCGGATGAAGTACTTCTCGAAGGCGATCTTGGCCATGTGCACCCACTTGCCCTTCTTGAACCAGGCGACGTTGCGCGGCGGAATCTGCGGCAGCGCCACGAAGGCGGCGCCGGTGTCGCCCATGTCGGCCAGGCAGATGGCGTTCCAGGTGGCCTTGGTGTCGAGCTCGCGCCCCTCCAGCTCCGCCTTGATGTTGTGGGTGATGGCGGTGATCATGGATTCGATCATGTAGCCGGTCTTGGGCGCGCCCGTGGGCACGGGGGTGGACTCCACCGGGGGGATGGCGATGCAGACGCCGGCGGCGTAGATGTTGGGATGGGTCGGGTTGCGCTGATAGGCGTCCACGAAGACGAAGCCACGCGGATTGCACAGCCCTTCGACGTTGGCCACCGCGTCCACCCCCTTGAAGGCCGGCAGCATCATGGAGAACTTGAACTCGAGCTCGTGCTCCTTGATCTTGTTGCCGGCGTCGTCGTACTCCTCCACATGCATCTTGCCCGGTTCCACCTTGGTCACCTTGGCGTTGGTGATCCAGTTGATGTGGTGGTTGCGCATCTCCGATTCGAGCATTCCCTTGGAGTCCCCCACCCCTCCGAGGCCGAGATGGCCGATGTAGGGCTCCGAGGTGACGAAGGTCATGGGCACCTGGTCGCGCATCTTGCGCTTGCGCAGGTCGGCATCGACGATGAAGGAGAACTCGTAGGCGGGACCGAAGCAGGAGGCGAAGGGCATGGCGCCGATGATCACATGGCCCGGATCCTCCAACAGTTTCTTGTAGTTCTCGTAGGCCCGCTCGGCGTGGTCCACGGTGCAGATGGAGTCGGTGTTGCCCACCTCGGGGCCGGCCCCTTCCACTTCGTCGAAGGAGAGCTTGGGGCCGGTTGCGATCACCAGATAGTCGTAATCGACCACCTCGCCGTCCTCCAGCTCGAGCTTGCTGTTCTCGGCGTCGATCTTGTCCACCCGCTTGGCGATGAAGTCGATCCCCTTGCGTTCCACATGGGGACGAATGTCGAAGGTGATGGCCTTGCGATCCCGCCAGCCGACGGCCACCCAGGGGTTGGAGGGAACGAACTGGAAGTAGTCGCGTTCGTTGATGAGGGTGACTTTGTGCTCCGAGCCCAGCGTTTCTCTGAGCTCGTAGGCCGCGGGCATGCCGCCGGTGCCGGCGCCCAATACGACGATGTGTGCCATCGGCTTCCTCCTCTTGCTTCGGGTTATCGACAGGATCGCCGCGCCTTGTTTTGGTGCAGGTGCGCGGTCGAGATGAAGGCTGGATTATGGCAAAAAAAGAGCCGCCCCGCCACGGCGGAGCGGCTCGGACCCTTGCGGGGACGGCGCGCCCCCCGCCGATTCAAAGATCTCCGTTCACACCGGCGTCCACGATGCTGTAGATGGTGTCGCGCACCTTCTCCGCCAGCGGCTTGAGGTCGGGTGGCAGATTCACCCCTTGCACCATCATGTCCATGTTCATGGTGACGATCCACCCTTGACCCTTGGCGTCCTGCACCACGGCGATCCGGCAGGGCAGAAAGCCGGCGAAGGTGATGTCGTACTCCACCATCTTCTTGGCGATGAGCGCGTCGCAGAACGCCAGGATGCGCATGTAGTTGGATTTTTCGCCCATGGCCTTGACCTGCTCCGAGAGCGGCAGGTCGGCCACCAGCTTGAAATTGAGCGTGTTGGCGCGCAGCTTCATGGAGTCGATGGCGTCCTCCACGCTCACGTCGTCGTTGATCTTGAACTTCTGGATGCTGGCCGAGACCATCTTCTGCGCCATGGCCTTGTCCATCTTCGCCTCTTCGGCAGGAAGAGCGGTGACCAGGCTCAGCGCCAACAACAGGGAAACCAGGATTTTCATTCAGCAGACTCCTCAGGACGGTTGTATGTATTGGTGGGCGCTCGATTCTACCCCATCCGGCCTCTTCGCGAGCGCTTACGGCGTACCCGCGGCCGCGCCACCGCTCTCCGGTCGCTCCACGGGATGGTGCACCAGCAGCGGGGTGGCCAGGGAGAGCCCTTGCTCCCGGGCCGCCTTGAGCGTCAACCCGAGCATGAGTTGGCGGGTGCGCAGCAGGGCGCGCGCATCCTTGGTGTAGTAGAAGCAGGCCCACTCCACGCCGTAGTCTCCGCCGTTCACGGGACGGATTTCGGCCTCGTATTTCTCTTCCACCGGAATGTCGGCATCCGCCAGGGCCTCGGCCATCACCTGTTCGAAGAGCGCCCGCACTTGCGCCTCGGTCACCTCGTAGCCCACCTTGACGAAGACCCCTTCGCGCAGCCCTTTCGCCGAGGCGAAACGGGTGAGGTTCTGCACTGTCATGCCGCGCAGCCGGGAGTTCTGGATCAGCAGCCGGTGGTTGGATCCCAGGTGGAGGAACTCGGTGAAAAAGACCCGCGTGCGGAACACCATGAGCAGGTCGTCCTTGTCCTTGTCCAGCTGCACCACGTCCCCCTCTTCCGCCAGCCGGCTGTTGAGAATCACCAGGCCGCTCACCAGATCGGGCACCCAGGCTGCCTGGGTGAGCGCGAACAACACGCCGAGGACGCCGAGCACGCCGCCGGCCTCCAGCCAACTGGTGAACCCCAGCACCCGGATGATCGCCACCAGCGCCACCACCGCGATGAGAATGCCGGCGACGATGGTGAGAAGCCGGGAGGCGTAGGTCTCCACATAGACGGTCTCGTCGTCGCGCTGGCGCTCCCGCCCGTAGCGGCGCAAGATCAGCCGGCTCGCCAGATAGAAGAGCAGATAAGAGACGTAGATGAGCAGGAACACCCCCAGCAGGCGGGTGAACCAGAGGCTTCCCGCGGCGGGATGGGCCAGCGCCCGCACCGCCAGGATCGCCAGCGCCAGCAGGCAGGCGAGCCGAAAGAGGTTGAGCCGGCCGCGGAAACGCTTTTCGTCCCGTTCGGAGAAGATCCGCCGCAACAGCGGCCTGGAAAAGAGGAGCAGCAGGCCGATGGCGCCGCCCAGCACCCAGGAGGCGAGGGGCGTGAGCGTCCAGAGTCCAGGATCCCCGGTCATGCCCGCAACTCCCGCCACTTGCGCCAGATCCAACCGCGCGCCGGCTCCTCGCCGGTGAGGACGTAGGCCAGCGTCGGTCCGTGGCAAAGGTTCCACTTCAGGCGCGAGAAGGCCCTGGCGGTGCCGCACAGAAGCAGCCTGTCGCCCAACTCCAACACCTCGTCGCCCCCGGGCAGCAGGCGGCGGTTGTTGCGGTTGACGCGCAGCAGAACGATGCACTTCAACGGCCGCTCCCGGTCGGCGGGATCGCGCAGGATCTCCCGCAGCCGGACCTGCTCCTCCCGCTCCAGCGCCTCGCCGATGGCGCAGTGGCTGGCCGCTTCCAGCGTCACCTCCTGGATCTCGGGCACCCGCTGGTTCACCAGGCCGGCGATGCGGCTCACCAAGGCGCAGGCCCAGTCGTGGTCGCGGTAGGCGGCCAGCCCCAGAAACTCGTAGAGCATGGGAGTGCCCAACAGCACCCGGATCTTCTCCGCCACGATGGTGCTCGGATGCATCACCATGTCGGCACGCACCTGGGCGAAGAGCGGATCGTTCTCCCGCTGGTTCTGGCGGGCGATGACGAAGAGGCGGGGATTGAGCGCCTTGGCGGTCATGACGATGGAGAGGTTGTCGGCGTCGTCGTCGGTGCCGGCGACGATCCCCACCGCTTCGGGGATGCCCGCCTCCAGTAGCGTCTCCGCCTCGGTGCCCCTCCCCTGCACCACCCCCTGGTCGGGCTCTCCCGTCTTCTCCGGCATCTCCTCCACCACGGTAATGGACATCCTCTCCTTCATGAGGCGGTCGAACACCGCCTTGCCGAAGCGGCCGTAGCCGCACACGATCCAGTGGCCTTCGGTGGGCGGATAGACGGGGTCGTCCAGCCGCGAGCCGGGGCGGCTGGTGAGCCATCGCTGCAGCAGATAGAGCCCGGGCGCGTGCAGCGCGGTGGCCAGATGCTTGGCGAAGGTGTCGAAGGGATCGATGATGTGATCGGTGCCGAAAGAGGCCATGTTGGCCTCCACGTCGTGGGAATCGGCCCGGCAGATGACGGTGATGTGGGGGTGGAGCAGCTTGGCCGTGATGGCCACCTTCAGGTTCACCTCGTTGTCGTCGGTCAACGCCACCACGCCGGCGCACAAAGGGTGCTGCAGCCCCGCCTCCTGGAGCACCACCGGGCGCCGCGCGTCGCCGTGGAGCACCGGCACGTAGTCGCGCAGGTTCTGCAGGCGGATGGTGCTCACCTTGAGGGGGTCTCGATCCACCACCACCACGTGCTGGCCGCGGTCGGTGAGCGCCCGGGTGAGCTCCATCCCGGTCTCGCCATAGCCGCACAACAAATAGAAGGGATCGCGCAGGCGCTTGATGCGCTGGGCGAAGCGCCGCTCGCGGATGGCCTGCTGGAAGGCCTGGTCCTGCAGCAGGGAGAGGATGTTGCCGATGCCGTAGAGCCAGGCCACCACGGTCATGTAGATGCTCAGGGTGACCCAGGCACGCTGGGCGTCGGTGAACGGATAGGGAATCTCGCCGAAGCCGATGGTGGTGGACATGAAGCTGATGAAATAGAAGGCGTGGAAGAAGTCCATGTGCCACGGGCGGCCCTGGTCGTCCTGCCCGGGAATCAGCACCAAGCCCAGAACGGAGACCGCGTAGACCGCCACCAGGGTCAACAGCGGCCTGCGCATGCGGCGCAGGACGAGGAAGATGATGTTGTCCATCGCCTTCGTGCGCCTCAGCGCCTCAGCATCACCGTCTCGATGACCAGCAGCACCACCGAGATGACGTTGGCCAGCATGGCGCCGCCGCTGAGAGAGACGATGCTGGCCACCGCTTCCGGCGTCAGGCCGGTGCCGGAGAGATGCTCCACCCAGGTCCACACCAGTGCGGCCGCCACCAGCTGCAGCACCGCCACCAGGCTGGTGGCCAGCAGTACCGCGCCCATCTGGCTGCGGTCGCCGAACTTGAGGATCAGGGCGATGACGTTCACCACCAGCACGGCGAACAGCTCGTAGACGTTGTGGTGCGCGGCATTGTCCATCTCGCCGACGAAAAAGCCGAAGTTGAGCGTCAGCGACAATACGATGAAAAAGCCGAAAACGACCTTCTCGGGATTCATGAGGGTTTCCGGATTGAACGGGGTTTTCCGAATGTAGCAGGATTCGAGCGGCGGGTGGAAGCGTCCAATCGGGACGAAAGGATGCCGAGAGGAATCGACATTCCCGCACCCCACTTCGTCATTCCCGCACCCCACTTCGTCATTCCCGCACCCCACTTCGTCATTCCCGCACCCCACTTCGTCATTCCTGCACCCCACTTCGTCATTCCCGCGTAGGCGGGAATCTCCCAGTAGCCCGACCCCCCTGGATTCCGGCCCTCCACTTCGCTCCGGCCGGAATGACGAGGAAGAAGGTTCTGGCCGGAGTGAAGCGGGGAAAAGCTCTGATTTGGAATGACGAAAAGAATCGTCACCCCGCGCAACCTGTCCCAGCAAAGGCGGAAAGCGGAAATCCGCTTTCACTCCCGTCGTTCCCGCATCCCCTTTCTTCGTCGTTCCCGCGCGGCCTGTCCCCGCGAAGGCGGGGAGCGCGAATCTCGTGAGGACCCAGGGTCGTCATCGATGCGGCGCCGCGAGATCGGCGGAAAAACATCATCGAGCGGCCTTGTGTTATTTTTTCTGCCGTGGACAAGCGACCTGAACAGCCTCGGCGGGACCATGCCCTGGCAGTGGCCTTCGTGCTGCTGCTGTTGTTCGCCACGCCCCTGGTGCGGCTCTGGGTGGAGACGGGCGCCGCCTGGTATCTGCCCTACCTGGCGTGGGGCGGCGTCGTTCTGCTCTATCTGGCGCCGAAGCCGCGTACGGGAAAGAGGCGATGAGCCTGGAGCTCTCCACCCTCTTTCTCGCCGGCTTCAGTTACTTGGTGCTGCTCTTCCTGGTGGCCTACGCCACCGACCGCGGCCTGATTCCGGCGCGCTGGGTCTCCCATCCGCTCACCTACACCCTGTCGCTGGGCGTCTACGCCACCTCCTGGAGCTATTACGGCAGCGTCGGCTTCGCCGACTCGGACGGCTATCTGTTTCTCACCATCTATCTGGGGGTGACTCTGGCCATGGTGCTGGCGCCGGTGCTGCTGCGCCCCATCCTGCAACTGACCAGCGAGTACCAGCTCGGCTCTCTGGCCGATCTGTTCGCCTTCCGCTACCGCAGCCAGCTGGCGGGGATGCTGGTGACCCTCTTCATGCTGGTGGGCACCCTTCCCTACATCGCCCTGCAGATCCGCGCCGTCACCCAGTCGCTGCAGGTGCTCACCCGGGAGGCTCCGCCTCACACCCTGGCGCTCGGCTTCTGCATCACCCTCACCGCCTTCGCCATCCTCTTCGGCGCGCGTCACATCTCGCCGCGGCAGAAACACAGCGGACTGGTGATGGCCATCGCCTTCGAATCGCTGGTGAAACTGGTCACCCTCTTGGGAGTGGGTTTCTTCGCCCTGTTCGGCGTCTTCGGCGGGCCCGGCGGCCTCGACCGCTGGCTGACGCAACACCCCGAGGCGGTGCGACGGCTCTACCAGCCCATGGGAGAGAGTCCCTGGGGCACTCTGCTGTTTCTCGCCTTCGGCGCCGCTTTCCTGCTGCCCCGCCAGTTCCACATGATGTTCTCCGAAAACCAGCGGCCACGAAACCTGGAGACGGCGGGGTGGAGCTTTCCGCTCTACCTGCTGCTGCTCAACCTCCCCATCCCGGTGATCCTCTGGGCCGGCCACCGCCTGGGGCTGGGGCTGGATCCCGACTATTTCGTGCTGGGCATCACCCTCTCTCAGGGCCATTCCTGGTTGCCCATGCTCACCTTCATCGGCGGACTCTCCGCCGCCAGCGCCATGGTGATCGTCACCACCCTGGCGCTCTCTTCCATGTGCTTGAACCACTTGCTGTTGCCCGCCAGCTATCCCGATCCCAAGGTGAACCTCTACTACTGGCTGTTGTGGGGGCGGCGGCTGCTCATCGGCCTCATCATCCTGGCCGGATACAGCTTCTACGCCTTTCTGGAGCACCGCACCGGCCTGGTGCAGCTGGGGCTGATCTCCTTCGTGGCGGTGGCCCAGTTCCTGCCGGGGGTGGCGGGGCTGCTCTTTTGGCGCCGCGCCACCCGGGAGGGGTTTCTTGTGGGGCTGGTGGCGGGCATGCTCGTCTGGGCGCTCGCCCTGCTGGTGCCTCTACTGGAGAACTCCGGCTTTCTCCACCCCGGCTATTCGGTGGAGCGGCTGCAGCGGCTCACCGGGCTGGAACACTGGAGCTTCGCCACCTTCTGGTCGGTGAGCCTCAACGCCCTGCTCTTCACCCTGGTGTCGCTCTTCACCACCCAGCGCGCCGAGGAGCAGGAAGCGGCGCTGAGCTGCTGCACCACCACTTTCGTGCCCCTCTCCGGCGCGGTGGCCGCCGCCTCGCCGGCCGAGTTCAAGCGGGAACTCGCCGAGCTGCTGGGTCCCGCCACCGCCGACCAGGAGGTGGACCGGGCGCTCGCCGACCTGCGGATGTCGCCCGACGAGTCGCGACCCGCCGAGCTGCGGCGGCTGCGCGAGCGCATCGAGCGCAACCTCTACGGCCTCATCGGCCCGCAGATGTCCCATCTCATCGTCAACCGCAAGCTGGCGCTGGACGTGCACGCCCGCACCGCCCTGGCCGACTCCATGCGCTACGTGGAGGAGCGGCTGGCCCGCTCCCGCTCGCTGCTCAACGGCCTGGCGCGCGAGCTGGACAACCTGCAGCGCTACCAGCGCCGCATTCTGGAAGAGCTGCCACTGGGCGCGTTGGCCCTCGGCCAGGATGGCGAGGTGGTGCTCTGGAACCAGGCCATGGAGGCGTGCACCGGCGTCCCCTCCGAGTCGGTCATCGGCTACCCGGTGGGCCATCTGCCGCCTCCCTGGAACGGCCTCCTGGCCGGCTTCGCCAAGGCGGGGGACCGCCACCTCTACCACACCGAGGTGGAGAGCGAGGGGGGCACCCGCTGGCTCAACCTCCACAAGGCGCTCCTCGCGCGGGAAGGGAGCGGCCGGGAGCCCTCCGGCATGGTGATCCTGGTGGAGGACCTCACGCCCATGGAGACCCTGGAGGCGGAGCTGGCCCACAGCGACCGGCTCGCCTCCATCGGCCGGCTGGCGGCCGGGGTGGCGCACGAGATCGGCAACCCGCTCACCGGCATCGCCTCCATCGCGCAAAATCTCAAGTACGAAACGGAGAGAGAGGTCATCGACGGCGGCATCGACGAGATCCTCGCCCAGACGCGGCGCATCGACGCCATCGTCCAGTCGTTGCGAAACTACAGCCGCGCCAGCACGCCGGCGCGCGCCCGCGAGCCGGTGCGGCTCGAAGAGGTGCTGCGTCAGTCGCTGGAGCTGGTGCAGCTGGCCCACAAGCCGCAGCGCCTGATCTTCGATCTGCGCTGCGAAGAGGGGCTGACGGTCAACGGAGACCTCCAGCGCCTCTCGCAGGTGTTCGTCAACCTGTTAAGCAACGCCTGCGACGCCTCCCCGCCGGGTGGCACCATCGAAATCGAGGCCGTCGCCGGCGATCGTTGGGTGGAGATCCGCATCCGCGACCACGGCAGCGGCATCCCCGAGCGGATCCGCGACCGCCTCTTCGAGCCCTTCACCACCACCAAGCCGCCGGGCAAGGGGACCGGCCTGGGGCTCTCGCTGGCGCGCAACATCGTGCTCGATCACGAGGGGGAGATTGAAATAGAATCCCCGCAAGGCAGGGGCACCTGCGTCACCGTCCGCCTTCCCCGATGAACCGCATCCTCGTAGTCGACGACGAAGCCGTGATCCGCCAGGCGCTGCGCCGCCTGCTGGAGCGCAACGGTTTCGAGGTGGAGGCGGCGGCCTCGGTGGAAGAGGTGCTGGAACGGCTGGATCCCGGCGCCTTCCATCTGCTGCTGGTGGACATCCGCCTGCCCGGGCGCCCCGGAACCGACCTCATCGCCTTGAGCGCCGCCCCCGTGGTGATGATGACCAGCTACGCCAGCGTGCCCTCGGCCGTGCAGGCCATGAAGCTGGGCGCGGCGGATTACGTGGCCAAGCCGTTCGACCACGAGGAGCTGCTCCTCACCCTGCGCCAGGCGCTGCGGCAGCACGCGCGCGAACGCAGCCGCGAACGCCTTCGGGCCACCGTGGAGGAGAGCTATCCGGTGAAAGGGATGGTGGGCCGCTGCGCCGCCATGCAGACCGTCTTCGAGCAGATCGCCAAGGTGGCGCCCACGCCGGCCAGCGTGCTCATTCTGGGCGAGTCGGGAACGGGAAAGGAGTTGGTGGCCCGCGCCCTGCACGAGCAGAGCCCTTTGCGGGAAGCCCCTTTCGTCGCGGTGAACTGCGCCACCATTCCCGAGAATCTGGTGGAATCGGAGCTGTTCGGCCATCTCAAGGGCGCTTTCACCGGCGCCGAGCGCGACCGCGCCGGGCTGATCCAGTCGGCGGACGGCGGCACCCTCTTTCTCGACGAGATCGCCGAATTGCCGCAAAGCGTCCAGGCGCGGCTGTTGCGGGTGCTCCAGGATGGCGAGCTGCGCCCGGTGGGATCGGAACGGAGCCGCCGCGTCGAGGTGCGCCTGGTGGCCGCCACCAACCGCGATCTGCGCCGACTGGTGGAGGAGGGCCGCTTCCGCGGCGACCTCTATTTCCGCCTGCGGGTGGTGGAGCTGCGCCTGCCGCCGCTGCGCGAGCGGGGCGACGACGTCCTGCTGTTGGCCGACCACCTGCTGGAGAAGAGCTGCCGCCGCCTCAACCGCCCGGCCATGACCTTCACCCCCCAAGCGCGCGAGGAGATCCGCCGCTACCACTGGCCCGGAAACGTGCGCGAACTGGAGAACGCCATCGAGCGGGCCGCCATCCTCGCCAACGGCGACCAGGTGGAGCCGGACCTGCTCGGCATTCCCCGCGGAGAAGCGGCGCCTCCGACCGGAGACGATCTCTCGCTGGACGACTATTTCCGCAATTTCGTGCTGCAAAACCAGGAGCGGATGACCGAAACCGAGCTGGCCCGGCGCCTGGGCATCAGCCGCAAGACCCTGTGGCAGCGAAGGCAAAGGCTGGGCATTCCCCGCAACGGCCACCGTTGAGAAAGTGTTACCTTTGGTAACACCTCTGTCACCAAAGGTAACACCTCTTCTCTCTCCGTCTCCAAAAGCGTGACCCATATCACTGATTTTTCTTGATTTCGATCAATCGGCATTCTCCTTGCTTGCCCTCCCCCGGCCGCGTCACCGCGCGGTCTTTCGAAACTCTTCGTCTAGCTTCAAGGGAGACATCCACATGAGCAAGCATGCTTCCTACTGGAGCGCGAACCTGCGACTGGTGGTCACCTGCCTGGTGATCTGGTTCGTGGTTTCGTTCGGCTTCGGCATCCTCTTGGCGGAACCGCTCAACGCGATCCGCATCGGGGGTTACAAACTGGGCTTCTGGTTCGCCCAGCAGGGATCCATCTACACCTTCGTGGCCCTGATCTTCTTCTACGCCTGGCGCGTCAACAAGCTGGACCAGAAGTTCGGCGTCCACGAAGACTGAAAGGGGGAATTCCATGGATCTGCAAACACTCACCTACATCGTAGTGGGCCTCACCTTCGCCCTCTACATCGGCATCGCCATCTGGGCGAGGGCCAAGACCACGGGCGACTTCTACGTGGCGGGCAAGGGGGTCAACCCCGTGCTCAACGGCATGGCCACCGCCGCCGACTGGATGTCCGCCGCCTCCTTCATCTCCATGGCCGGCCTCATCGCCTTCTTCGGATACGGCGGAGCGGTGTTCCTCATGGGATGGACCGGCGGCTACGTGCTGCTCGCCATGCTCCTGGCCCCCTATCTGCGCAAGTACGGCAAGTACACGGTGCCCGAATTCATCGGCGACCGCTACTACGGCCGTTCGGCGCGCATCCTGGCGGTCATCTGCCTGATCATCGCCTCCATCACCTACGTGATTGGGCAGATGAAGGGGATCGGGGTGGCCTTCTCCCGCTTCCTGGAGACCGACTACGACACCGGCCTCTACATCGGCATGGGCATCGTCTTCATCTACGCGGTGATGGGCGGCATGAAGGGCATCACCTACACCCAGATCGCCCAGTACTGCGTGCTCATCTTCGCCTACACGGTGCCGGCGGTGTTCATCTCCATGCACCTGACGGGCAACCCCATTCCGCAGATCGGGCTGGGCAGCAAAATGGCCGACGGCAGCGGGCTCTATCTGCTCGACAAGCTCGACGCCACCCTCAAGGATCTGGGCTTCGGGACCTACACCGACAAGGTGCGGCTGAGCACGCTGAACATGTTCGTCTACACCATGTCGCTGATGATCGGCACCGCCGGCCTGCCCCACGTGATCATGCGCTTTTTCACCGTGCCCAAGGTGAAGGACGCCCGCTCCACCGCCGGCTGGGCCCTGGTCTTCATCGCCCTGCTCTACACCGTGGCTCCCGCCGTGGGCGCCATGGCGCGCATGAATCTGATGGACACTATCCAGCCCGCCCCCGGCCAGTGGCTGAAGGTGGACCAGCGTCCCAGTTGGTTCCGCAACTGGGAGAAGACCGGCCTCCTCAAGTTCGAGGACAAGAACGGCGACGGCCGCATCCAGTACGTGGCCGACAAGTCCAAGAACGAGATGATCAAGGTGGACCGGGACATCATGGTGCTGGCCAACCCCGAGATCGCCAAGCTGCCCAACTGGGTGATCGCCCTGGTGGTGGCGGGAGGACTGGCGGCGGCGCTCTCCACCGCGGCGGGATTGCTGCTGGCCATCGCCTCCTCCATCTCCCATGATCTGCTCAAGGGGGTGTTCGCGCCCAACATCTCGGAAAAGGCGGAGCTGACAGCGAGCCGCATCGCCATGGCGCTCTCCATCGCCGCGGCGGGATACCTCGGCCTCCATCCGCCGGATTTCGCCGCCGGCACCGTGGCCCTGGCCTTCGGCCTGGCGGCCAGCTCCATCTTCCCGGCGCTGATGATGGGCATCTTCTCCAAGAAGATGAACAAGGCGGGCGCCATGGCGGGCATGCTGGCGGGAATCGGCATCACTCTATTCTACGTCTTCCAGCACAAGGGGATCTTCTTCGTGGCCGACTGGAAGTATTTGCAGAGCTGGGGTACCAACTGGTTCCTGGGCATCGAGCCCAACGCCTTCGGCGCCATCGGCGCGGTGGTCAACTTCGCCGTGGCCTTCGCCGTGGCCAAGGTGACCTCCGCACCGCCGGAGCACATCCAGCACATGGTGGAGGACATCCGCGTGCCGGCGGGCGCCGAGCCTGCGGTGGCGGCTCACTGAGCCGGAACCCTTTTCCGGCCATTCGATAAAAAACCCCGCTCCGGCTACCGGAGCGGGGTTTTTTTTCAATTCCCAATAAAGGATCAGATGGCGACGTAGGTCCAGCCCTTCCGGAGCCGTTCCACCACGAACCCCACCGCGGAGGGCGCCACCTCGGCCTCCTCCACCAGTTTCACCGGCTGTCCCTTCTTCCGGAGATTGAACAGCGTGTTGTTGCAAGCCACGAAATGGAGGGAGGCGTAGCGTTCCTTGAGCGCGCGGATCTCGCCGGCGACCGGCGAAGTGGCCTTGCGCAACAGGTCCACGCCGCCGGCGCTGGTCACCACGTACACCTCCGTGCCCTGGTTGCGATAGCGCTCGAGCAGAAGACGCGCCTTTTCCAAGGTGGCGCGAAACTTGGCCGGATCCGACTCGCCCAGATAGAGCAGCACCCGGGAGGGATCGCTCTTCACCGAGGCCAACCGGAACCCCTCTGCGAACGGATCCTGGCGGGCGAGCGACCACCCCCCGACGAAGGCGGCGGCGACGAGCGCCGCCACGCCGGCCGCTCGGACAAAACCGACCCCGCCGCCGAAGCCGCGGCTTCCCGCCGGTTCGCCGTCGAGCGGATAAGCGTAGTTCAACAGATCCTTGATGCGGCGAATGTCGCACAGCTCCGCCGCCAGAGCGGGGTCGGACTCCAACCGGCCCAGCAGCTCTTCGCGCTCGGCGACGGTGATCTCGTCATCGGCCAAGGCGTGAACCCTCCGCCCTTGCCGGTGGTTGCCGTTCTCTCCTTTCATCACTTCACCCTTCTCAACAGTGGCCGTCGTTCCTCTTCCGGAAGGCGCAGATGGAGCAGCTCGGCCTTGAGCGCCCGTCGGGCCCGGCTGAGGCGGCTCATCACCGTGCCGAGGGGGATCTCCAGGATCTCCGCCACTTCGGCGTAACGGCACCCTTCCAGATCCACCAGCGTGATCACCTCGCGCTGACCGAGCGGCAGGCGCGCCACCGCGCCGCGCACCCGCTGCGCCAGTTGCAGGCGCTCCAGCCGCTGGTCGGGACCGTCCTCCTCCGCCGGCGGCACCTCGTCCAGCCCCGTGGTGGGACGGCTCCTGCGCAGATGTTCCATCCAGCAGTTGTGCAGGATGCGGAACAGCCAGGCCTCCAGTTTGGCGGCCTCTTGCAGATGGTGGCGTTTCTCCCAGGCGCGCGCAAGGCACTCCTGGGTCAGGTCGTCCGCCAGCATGGAGTCGCCGGTCCAGGCCAGCGCCATGCGGAACAACCGCTTTCGCTGCTCCCTGAAACGCCTCTTCAGGGTCAGCGAAATGCAGAAATCGATCATGTTTTCACTCCTCCCGACCGCAAAGATGCATCGGCCGACCCTTTTATTCCACTTTTCGAAATAAAAATTTTTTGCGGAATAAATCGCGCCGGGCAGCCGTCTTGCCAGGGAACCTCAACCACCAGGGAGACGACGACATGCCCGCCAAACCTCTATCCCGCATCCTCCTTTTCCTGCTGTTCCTGGCCCTCTCGGCCGGGGCCCCCGCCGAAGAGGAGAGCGACAAGCCCTTCGCCGAGAAGCACGTGGTGTTGCAGATCAGCGACCCCAACCCCTTCAAACAGACCTTGGTGCTGAACGTGGCCAACAACCTGCTGCGCCATTACGGCCAGGACCGCATCGACATCGAGATCGTGGCCTTCGGCCCGGGGCTGCGGTTGCTGTTGGCCGACAACGCCAATGTAAACCGCATCGAAGGGCTCTCGAGCCAGGGCGTCCGCTTCGCCGCTTGTTCCAACACCATCCGCGCTTTCACCAAAAAGCTGGGCAAAGAACCCGAGCTCAACCCCCATGCCGTGCGGGTCTCCGCCGGCGTGGTCCGCATTCTCGACCTCGTCGCCAAGGGCTATGTGCTCATCAAGCCCTGACGCCGTTTTCCATCTTTCGATCTTCACCACCAGAGGGGGACAGACCATGAAAAAGAGAAGAATCGCCATCGCCCTGACGGGCGCACTCGTCGCCGCCCATGCGGAAGCGGCGAACTGGCTGATGTTGCAAGGCACGGAGCGGGCGGGAGCCGCGCCCCGGGCCAAGGTGTGGGGCTTCATCCAGCCCGAGTTCCAGTCCACCGCCGGCACCAAGCTCAAGGCGGGGCCTTGGAAAGGACAGGAGGCGGTGTTCAACGTCATCGGACCGGACCTGGATTCGAACGAGATCTTTCAGCTGCGGCGGGCCCGCATCGGCGTGCGCGGCACCGGCTTCGGCCTGGACAGCGGGGTCAACTATTTCATCCTCGCGGAGCTGGGCAACAACGGCATCACTCGATTGGGAAGCTCCGGCGCCGTCAAGCTCACCGACGCCAGCGTCACCTTCAACTACATTCCCCATGCCAGGATCCGGGTCGGGCAGTTCAAGTACCCCGGATCGGAAGAGGGGCTGCAGGCGATCCACGTCTTCAACTACATCAACTTCACCAACATCACCAACCAGCAGCTGCTGGAACGCTTCTTCGACGAAGACGGTTCGCGTCCCGCCGTCACCCCCGGCCAGGCCAACGACCCCAACGGCGCCATCGGCGCTTTCCGGGACATCGGCGTCCAGGTGTTCGACACCTTCGCCATGGATGGATGGGAGCACAGCTACGCGGTGATGGTGGGCAACGGCAACGGCATCGACCGCGGCGACAACGACGACAACAAGGACCTCTACCTCTACTGGTCCTCCGAGCGGGTGTTCGGCGGCAAGGGGCCGCGACGCCAGGGATGGAAGCTGTTCGCCTGGTACCAGGACGGCAAGCGGACGCTGCGATACGCCAAGGGCACCGCAAAGAAACAGGAATTCGACCGCACCCGCTGGGGGCTGGGGACCACCTACCTGAAGGGCAAATGGCGCGGCGCGGCGGAATACATCAAAGCGGACGGGATGATCTTCAACGGCACCGACGGCGCCGCGGTGCCCGGCTCGCTGAACAACGCCGGCACCCGCTATGCCTCCTGGAACCTGCTGCCGGACGACGAAGCGGACGGCTGGTATCTCGACGTGGGATACAAGGTGTCGCCCCAATTGGAGCTGGATCTCCGCTACGACATCGAGCACCGGGGCACCCGCACGCGCAACGGCCAGCGGGATCTGGAGACCTGGACCCTGGGCGCCCAGTGGTTCTTCAACAAGAAGGCGCGGTTCATCGCCAACTACGAGATCCGCGCCATGGAGGCGCCGGGGCTTCCCTCCAGCGCCACGGCCAACCGGATCCTGGACAGCATGGACGACCGCCTGTCGCTGCAGCTGCTGGCGATCTTTTGAGCAGGCGAAGGATGATGGGCCCGCAAGGAGGCGGGCTCCCGCTCCCTCAGCGCACGTAGCTCTCCAGCTTCCTGGCCACGCCGTCCGCCGTCAGCCCGTGGGCGATCTTGGTGATGAAGCGGCCGTCCGGAGCCATGAGATAGAAGCTGGCGGTGTGGTCGATGAGATACTTCTTCGGATCCCCTCCCTTGTCGGGCACCCGTTCGGCGATCACGCCGAACTCGTTCAACACCCGCTGGATCATCGCCTTGCTGCCCGTCACGCCGATGAGGTCCTTGTCGAAATAGGCGACATAGTCGGCCAGCACTTTCTGGGTGTCGCGCTCGGGATCCACGGTGATGAAGTAGGGCTGGATCTTGCGACGGACGGCGGGCGGCAGCTTCTTCAGCGCGCTGCTCATGATCTGCAGGGAGGTGGGGCAGACGTCGGGACAGTAGGTGTAGCCGAAATAGATCAGCGCGTACTTGCCCCGCATCGATTCCGGCGTGACCAGCTTGCCGTTGTGATCGATGAGCACGAAACGGCCGCCGATCCCCTCCCCGGCGAAAGAGAGCATCTCGTTCCGGTCCTCCTGAACCGTTCCCTTGGGATGGACGCATTTCTTGATGGTCCTGGTGTCGTACTCCATGAGCTTCAGATAGAGCCCCTCTCCCGGCTCGAAGCGGGTGCCGAAACTGTCCAGTTCGGCGTGGTTGACCTTCACACCATTCATCAGCAGGTCATATTCGGGCATCGCCATGCCACGCTCGGTGAGCACGCACGCGTATTCTCCCTGGAGCAATTTGTTTCTCTGCTTCAGCAGCCGTTCGGCGGTTACCGGCACGCCCGGGCGTGGGGAGAGCGTGGCGCCCACCTTGAGCGCGTAGGCCTGTTCGAAATATTGAAGGGTGTCGAAATAGCCGAGGATGATTCCGCCCTTGAGCCCCCGATAGCCGTACTCCAGGCGCCGGTCCAGCTCACCCAGCCGCCGCATCAGCCGATCGCGGTTGCGTCGATAGACGTGCGCCCTTTCGCCGTCGATCTCCAAGAAGAGGCGGGTCAGCTCATCCACCAGAATGAGGGCGTTGCGGCTGTCCAACCAGAAATAAGGGTCGCGCTCCCGGTCGTTCCAGCGGGAGGGGAGGATCTTGAGCGCGTCGCTGTCGAGCAGGGTGACCACGCGCACCCTCTTCGGCAGAGCGGCCACCGCTCCCGCCATGAACTTCTCCAGCTCCGGCCCCGCCCAGATCACCACGTCCGCCCGCTTCAGCAGATCTTCGTCGCGGGAGGTCAATCGGTGATTCTGGGGAATCTCGCCCCGCCCCACCAGCAACGCCGGCTTGGTGATCCCTTGCAGGAGCGCGGAGACGATGGCGTGCACCGGCTTGATGCTCACCACCACCCGCAGATCGCCTCCGTCCGCCGAGGCCCAAACCGAAACCGGAAAGAGAAGCAGCAGCGCCAGAAACAGACGCAAGCGCTGGCCTGCTACCCTCATCTTCCGGCCCCCTCGGCGAATGCGGCGCGCAACCGCCCGGCCGCCTGGCTCACCTCGTTTCCGAAGGAGGCCGGCGAAGGACAGGACTCGCCGCTGTTCACGAAACGGAGAAAGGATTCGTTGGTGCGGTCGTCGAACAGCTGCCCCAGCTCCCGACTCTTGGGCAGGTTGTCGATGAGGAGCCGCTTGATGCGGCGGGTCTGGTCGAAATAGCGGCAGGCCAGGGCGATGCCGTTGAGCCGCCCCAGCTCGGCCACGCGCTGCCGGCCCGTGTCCAGAGGACCGCCCCCCTGGGCGGCGGTGGCCATGAGGAGAAGAAACGACAGTGTGAATCCTTTGTGCATGATCGACCGCCCATGGAGGAGGAAAGAGTTTCGAAACTCTGCTGCATTTTCGACGAACCGCCGGCATCTGCATTGACTCCAGTCAAAGCCTTGCGCATCCGGAAGCGGGCAGGATCCATTCTGCAGCCGTGGCCGCCGATGCCGCATACATGATAGCCTCGACGGAACGCTTTTCTCACTACGAGCCGTTCGACATGGGACTGATCCGCAAGTTCACCAGCGCCAACCCCCATCTGAGGATCGCGTTGATCGTCGCACCCCTGCTCGCTGTGGGCGGCTACATCGCCGCCGGGCTGCTGGGCGGCGCCGAACCGGCCGGGAAGACGCCGACGGACCGCGCCCTCCGCGTGGACGCTGCCTGCGCCCTTCTCGGCGGGGTCTGCAGACTGCTGCATCGGGAGATCGCCGTCAACCTGGGCGCGGTGGAGAAGGGCGGCGCCACGCTCGTCTATCTGCGGGCGAGCGTGCCCATCGAGGGCGCGCTCCTCGCCAAGGATGCGGCCGCCCCCCTCTCCATGGCGCCGCGGCAAGACCGGCAGCGCTGGCAGCTGCGGCTCCCCTACCCGCTGGCCGAGGGAGACCGGTTGCGCCTGGCCCTCTCCGCCGACGGCCGCCACTATTACGCCGAGATTCCGGTGCGCGCCGCCACCGGCCGCTGAGAAGCAGAACGATGGAGATCGAGCTCAAAGAGATCCGCGATTTCATCGCCGCCATCCCCCCCTTCGACCGCCTTCCCGAAACCACGGCGAACCGTCTGGCGGGGCGGTTGGCCATCGAGTATGTGCGGCGGGGCCGCCCTCTCGCCGGAGAAGAGCAGCCCCCCCGGCTCTTCATCGTCCGTCGCGGCGCCATCGCCCTCTATTCGAAGGAGAGCCTCATGGGGATGCTGGGCGAAGGCGACGTCTGCACCAGCTTCTGCGCCGCCCAGTTGATGCCCGAGTTCACCGTCAAAGCGGTGGAGGACACGCTTCTCTACAGCATCCCCTGCGACGAGCTGGCGGAACTGGTGAAGGACGACCCCTCGGTGCTCCACTTCATCCGCCATTCGGCGGCGCAGCGGCTCAAGGAGGCGGTGAGCCGCATGCAGGAACAGAGCCAGTCGAACCTGCTGCACAGCTACGTGGGCGACTTCTGCAAAGGGCCGGTGGTCACCGCCTCGCCGGAGATCTCCATCCAGGAGGCCGCCCGCCTGATGACCGAGAAAGGCATCTCCTCTCTGCTGCTGATGGAGGAGGGCAAACTGGCGGGCATTCTCACCGACCGGGACATTCGCACCCGCTGCGTGGCGCCCGGTCTGCCGTTGGAGACGGCGGTGGAAGCGATCATGACCCGCGGGATCATCGCCGCCCGCACCACCGACAGCCTCTTCGACGCCCTGCTCACCATGACCCGCAAGCAGGTGCACCACCTGCCGGTGTTCGACGAGCGGGAACTGCGCGGCATCCTCACCATCACCGACATCATGCGCCAGGAGGGCTCCAGCACGGTGCACCTGACCAGCACCATCCGCAAGGCGGAGTCGGTGGAAGCGCTGGTGGAGGCGGCGCGCATGCTTCCGCGCCTGCAGATGCAACTGGTGAAGATGGGCGCCGACCAGCAACACCTGGGCAACGCGGTGAGCGCGGTCACAGACGCCCTCACGGTGCGGCTCATCGAGCTGAAAGAGGCCGAGTCGGGGCCGCCGCCGGTGCCCTACGCCTGGATCTGCGCCGGCTCCCAGGCCCGGCGTGAGCAGACCAGCCACTCCGACCAGGACAACGGCCTGATCATCTCCGACGAGATGCGGCCCGAGCACGAGTCCTGGTTCGAGGCGCTGGCTCGCTTCGTCAACGACGGACTGAACGCCTGCGGCTTCGTCTACTGCCCCGGCAAGGTGATGGCCTCCAACCCGGAATGGCGCCAGACCGAAAGCGTCTGGCAGGGCTATTTCGACCGCTGGATCAACCAGCCCGAGCCCAAGGCGCTGATGCTCTCCAGCATCTTCTTCGACATGCGCGTGGTCCACGGCGAACGGCGCCTCCTGAGCAATCTGCGCGGCCGCATCCTGGAGCAGACCCCCAAGAACCAGCTCTTTCTGGGACACATGGCGCGCAACGCTCTCAGCCACCGCCCGCCGCTGGGCTTCTTTCGCGACTTCGTGCTGGTGCACGACGGCCAGCACGACGACACGCTGGACCTGAAGCATTCGGGCCTGGTGCCCATTATCGACATGGCGCGCCTCTACGCCCTGGCCGAAGGGCTGCCGGAGATCGCCACGCTGGACCGGCTGCAGGCGGCCGCCGGAACCCCCGCGCTGAGTCAGGGCGGCGCGGCCAACCTGCAAGACGCCTTCGAGTTCATCAGCCGCTTGCGTCTGGAACACCAGGCGGCGCAGATCGAGGCGGGCGAGACGGCGGACAACTATCTCTCCCCCGCCCGCCTCTCCAAGCTGGAGCGGGAACATCTGAAGGACGCGTTCAAAGTGGTGCAGACCATGCAGGCGACGCTGGAACTGCGCTATCAGACCGGCCGGATCTGATGCGTCTCCCTCTTTTCAGTCTGGAGAGCCGGCGTCGAAGAGCGGCACGCGAGGCCCCCCCGGGTCCCCTGCGCGACTTTCTCGCCACCCCCTTTCCGTCGCCGCGCACCCCCATCGACGAGGCGCCCATCCTGGCGGTGGATTTCGAGACCACCGGGCTGGAGCCCCGCAAGGACCATCTGCTCAGCGTAGGGCGCGTGGAGATCGTTCGCGGCCGGGTGGAACTGCGCACCGCCCACCATCAGGTGATCCGAAGCTCCCGGAACCTGGCGGACGAAAACGTCGCCATCCACCAGCTCACCGACGATCAGGTGGCGGCGGGAGCGCCCCTGGCGGCGGTCGTGGAGGATCTACTCCGCGCGTTGGCGGGAAGAGTGCTGCTGGCTCACCACGCCGCGGTGGAGAGCGGCTTCCTGAAGCAGGCGTGCCGCCGCCTCTACGGCGCGGCGCCGCTGTTCCCGGTGATCGACACTCTGCAGCTGGCGAAGCGGCAGATGGAACGCAGGAACCAGCCCTACCAGAGCGGCGAACTGCGATTGTTCAACCTTCGGGAGCGGTACCGCCTGCCCCGCTATCGCGCCCACGACGCCCTGTGCGACGCCATCGCCACCGCCGAGCTCTTTCTGGTGCAGGCGGCCCAGTCCGGCGGCCGCAAGGCGCCGCCTCTGAAGAATTTCCTGTCGCGCACTTGACCCTTCCGAAAGGGTGCAATACAAAGGTCCGACCAAGACAACCACAATCAAATCAAGGGAGACTCCGACATGTCCGAAGAAGCCTTCTATCCCGTGCCCCCGGCCTTCGCCGCCCAGGCCAACGTCACCGCCGAAGAGTACGACGCCATGTACCGGCGCTCCGTGGAGGATCCCGAAGGGTTCTGGGCGGAGCAGGCCGAGAAGTACATCACCTGGTTCAGCAAATGGGACAACGTCCTCGACTGGGACTACAAGGACGAGATCAAGATCCGCTGGTTCGAGAACGGCAAGCTCAACGCCTGCTACAACTGTCTCGACCGCCACCTGGAGACGAGGGGCGACCAGACCGCCATCCTCTGGGAGGGCGACGATCCGGAAGAGGACCGCCACATCACCTACCGCGAGCTGCACGAGGAGGTGTGCAAGTTCGCCAACGTGCTCAAGAGCCGTGGCGTGAAGAAGGGGGACCGGGTGGCCATCTACATGCCCATGATCCCGGAAGCGGCGGTGGCCATGCTCGCCTGCGCCCGCATCGGCGCCATCCACTCGGTGGTCTTCGGCGGCTTCTCCCCCGACGCGCTCAGGGACCGCATCCTCGATTCCGACTGCCGGACGGTGATCACCGCCGACCAGTCCCTTCGCGGCGGCAAGAAGGTGCCACTCAAGGCCAACGCCGACGAGGCCCTCCAGGGCTGCCCCAACGTGCACACCTGCGTGGTGGTCCGACGCGGCGGCGACCCCGTGGATTGGCACGACGGCCGCGATCTGTGGTACCACGAAGCGATGGAAGGCGCTTCCGCCGACTGCCCGGCGGAAGAGATGGACGCCGAGGATCCGCTCTTCATCCTCTACACCTCCGGCTCCACCGGCAAGCCCAAGGGCGTGCTGCACACCACCGGCGGCTACATGGTCTACGCCGCCATCACCCACAAGCTCACCTTCGACTACCACGAGGGCGACGTCTTCTGGTGCACCGCCGACGTGGGCTGGGTCACCGGCCACACCTACATCGTCTACGGCCCCCTGGCCAACGGCGCCATCTCCGTCATGTTCGAAGGCATTCCCACCTGGCCCGACGCCTCGCGCTTCTGGCAGGTGGTGGACAAGCACAAGGTGAACATCTTCTACACCGCGCCCACCGCCATCCGCGCCCTCATGGGCTGCGGCGACGAGATGGTGAAGAAGACCTCGCGCGCCTCCCTGCGCCTGCTGGGCACGGTGGGCGAGCCCATCAACCCCGAAGCCTGGGAGTGGTACTACCACGTGGTGGGCGAGGGGCGCTGCCCCATCGTCGATACCTGGTGGCAGACCGAGACCGGCGGCCACATGATCACCCCTCTGCCCGGCGCCCACGGCCTCAAGCCCGGCTCGGCCACCAAGCCCTTCTTCGGCATCCAGCCGGCGCTCATGGACGACCAGGGCAACGAACTGGAGCTGCCCAACCGCGGCAACCTGGTGATCAAGTTCCCCTGGCCGGGACAGATGCGCACCGTCTACGGCGACCACCAGCGCTTCAAGGAGACCTATTTCTCCACCTATCCCGGCTACTATTTCACCGGCGACGGCGCCCGCTGCGACGAGGACGGCTACTGGTGGATCACCGGCCGGGTGGACGACGTGCTCAACGTCTCCGGCCACCGCCTGGGCACCGCCGAGATCGAATCGGCCCTGGTGCTCCACGAGAAAGTGGCCGAAGCCGCCGTGGTGGGTTTCCCCCACCCCATCACCGGACAGGGCATCTACGCCTACGTCACCCTCATGGCCGGCGAGGAGGGCAACGATGAGCTGAAGCAGGAGCTGGTGGAGCTGGTGCGCAAGGAGATCGGCCCCATCGCCAAGATCAACTTCATCCAGTGGGCGCCGGGGCTGCCCAAGACCCGTTCCGGCAAGATCATGCGCCGCATTCTGCGCAAGATCGCCGCCAACGAACTGGACAACCTGGGGGACACCTCCACCCTGGCCGATCCCTCGGTGGTAGACCACCTCATCGAAAACCGGCTCAACCGCTGAGGCCGCTTCCGCTCCCCCCGCCCTTCTCCACCGTGGAGAAGGGCGGGGAGGGGCGTCGAGCGGGAACCATGAGTCAGGCCGCCGAGAACCCCCCGCTTGCGAGGACCTTCCCGCCCCGCCCCAGCGGCTGGCGGGGAAGATCGTCCAGGACAGGCTCCACGCCCGCACCCGTTCCCAAAGCCGCGCGAACCCGGTCGGCCCCGGGCGGGCGCCCTCTGGAACGACGATCCCGGACGCCGCCCTCTCCGACGCCACCCCATTTCCTCTCCCCGGCCTCCGGCCCGAGCCATTCCGAAACCGCCCCGTGAACGGGACATGAGCAGGTAGACGCCATGCAAGAAAAACAGATCATCTGGTTCCGCGATCTCTCCATGAAGGACGTGCCCGAAGTGGGCGGCAAGAACGCCTCCCTGGGAGAGATGATCGCCAACCTCTCCGCCGCCGGCGTGCGCGTGCCCGACGGATTCGCCACCACCGCCCACGCCTTCCGCCAGTTCATGGCGGAGAACGGCTTGACGGAACGCATCGACCCTCTGCTGGAGCGGCTGGACGTGAGCGACGTGAAAGCGCTCGCGGAGACGGGCCGCACCATCCGCGAGTGGGTGGAGGCGGCTCCGCTCCAGCCCGCGCTGGAATCGGCCATCCGCGAGGCCTACCAGGCTCTGGGCAGTCCCGCCGTGGCGGTGCGCTCCTCGGCCACCGCCGAAGACCTGCCCGAAGCCTCCTTCGCCGGGCAACAGGAGACCTACCTCAACGTGCGCGGCATCGACGAGGTGCTGGCCCGCGTCAAGCAGGTGTTCGCCTCCCTCTACAACGACCGCGCCATCGCCTACCGGGTGCACCAGGGCTTCGATCACCGCCAGGTGGCGCTGTCGGCGGGCATCCAGAAGATGGCCCGATCCGACCTGGGCGCCTCGGGCGTGATGTTCACGCTGGACACCGAGTCGGGCTTCGACCAGGTGGTCTTCGTCACCGCCGCCTGGGGGCTGGGGGAGACGGTGGTCCAGGGGGCGGTGAACCCCGACGAATTCTATGTCCACAAGCCCAACCTCGCCGCCGGCCGCCCGGCCATCCTGCGGCGCAGCCTGGGAGAGAAGGCGATCCGCATGGTCTACGACAGCGCGGGAAACGCGGCCGTCAAGACGGAAGAGACTCCGCCGGAACTGCGCGGACGCTTCGCCCTGGCGGACGAGCAGGTGGAGGAGCTGGCGCGCTATGGCGTGGCCATCGAAGCCCACTACGGCCGCCCTATGGACATCGAATGGGCGCTGGACGGCGAAGAGGAGCGGCTCTACATCCTGCAGGCGCGTCCCGAGACGGTGCAGAGCCGCCGGAAGCAGGGCATCGAGGAGTACGTGCTGCTGGAGCGCGGCAAAGTGCTCTGCCAGGGCCGCGCCATCGGCCAGCGCATCGGTCAGGGCGTGGCCCGGGTGGTGAAGGATGCCCGGGAGATGGAGCGGGTGCAGCGCGGCGACGTGCTGGTCACCGACATGACCGATCCCGACTGGGAACCCATCATGAAGCGCGCCGCCGCCATCGTCACCAACCGCGGCGGCCGCACCTGCCACGCCGCCATCATCGCCCGCGAGATGGGCATTCCGGCGGTGGTGGGCTGCGGCGACGCCACCGAGACCATTCCCGAAGGGGCGGCGGTGACCGTCTCCTGCGCCGAGGGGGACGACGGCTTCATCTACGAAGGCTTGCTGAAGTTCGAGGTCCACCGCACCGACCCCGGGCGGATGCCCGAGCTGCCGGTGAAGATCATGATGAACGTCGCCTCCCCCGCCCGCGCCTTCTCCTTCGCCCAACTTCCCAACGAGGGAGTGGGCCTGGCGCGGCTGGAGTTCATCATCAACAACACCATCGGCGTCCACCCCAAGGCGCTGCTGGAGTTCGAACGGCTGCCCGACGAGCTGAAACGCCGCATCGAAAGCCGCATCGCCGGCTATCCCGGGCCCCGCGCCTTCTACGTGGAGAAGCTGGTGGAGGGGATCGGCACCCTGGCGGCGGCCTTCCACCCCAAGCCGGTGATCGTGCGCACCTCGGACTTCAAGTCCAACGAATACGCCAACCTTCTCGGCGGCGACCGCTACGAGCCGCGGGAGGAGAACCCCATGCTCGGCTTCCGCGGCGCGGCGCGTTACCTCTCAGAGACCTTCCGGCCCTGTTTCGACCTGGAGTGCGAAGCGCTCAAACGGGTGCGCGAGGAGATGGGCTTCGACAACGTGGAGATCATGATCCCCTTCGTGCGCACCCTCGAGGAGGCCGAAGGCATCGTCGCCCTGCTGGCGGAAAACGGCCTGCGGCGGGGCGAGAGGGGACTGCGGGTCATCATGATGTGCGAGATTCCCTCCAACGCGGCGCTGGCCGACCGGTTTCTGGAGCATTTCGACGGCTTCTCCATCGGCTCCAACGACCTCACCCAACTCACCCTGGGGGTGGATCGCGACTCGGCGTTGGTGGCCCACCGCTTCGACGAGCGCAACCCGGCGGTGAAGAGCTTCCTCTCCATGGCCATCGAGGCCGCGCGGCGCAAAAGCCGATACGTCGGCATCTGCGGTCAGGGTCCCTCGGACTATCCCGACTTCGCCGAATGGCTGCTCGAGCAGGGCATCGGCAGCCTCTCGCTCAATCCCGACACCGTGGTCAAGACTTGGCTCTATCTCGCCGGCCGGCAGCGATGAGGCGGGTGTTCATCCTCTCCGACCACACCGGCCTCACCGCCGAGGCCATGGCCCGCGCCCTCCTGGCCCAGTTTCCGGAAGAGGCGTACGAGATCCAACGCCATCCCTTTTTGGACAGCGCCGCGAAGGTGGAGGAAGTCGCCGGGCTGATCGCCCGCGAAGAGGCGCCCCTGGTCTTCAGCTCCCTGGTGGATCCCGCGGCGAGAAAACGGCTCCGCGAGCTGTGCGGCGAGCGCCTCTTCGATTTCTTCGAGACGTACACGCCCCGGCTGGAAGCGCTCCTCGGGCGCAAGGCCCGACCGGTGACCGGCTCGCTCCACGGCATCGCCAACCACGGCCTCTACCAGGAGCGCATCCGCGCCCTGGACTTCAGCATGGTGCACGACGATGGCGCCGTCACCCGCAACTACGAGAACGCCGACGTCGTTCTGGTGGGGGTCTCGCGCAGCGGCAAGACGCCCACCTGCCTCTATCTGGCCTTGCACCACGGCCTGCAGGCGGCCAACTATCCGCTGGTGGAGGAGGATCTGGAGAGCCCCGAACTGCCGACCGCCCTGGCTCCCCACCGCCACAAGCTGGTGGGGCTGACCATCGACCCGGTGCAGCTGCAGCGCATCCGTATCCAGCGCCGCAGCTCCGGCCGCTACGCGGCGCTGGAGCAGTGCCAGTGGGAGGTGCGGCAGGCGGAGGCGCTGTTCCGCCGCCACCGGATTCCGACAATCGACACCACCGCCATCTCCATCGAAGAGATCGCCGCGCACATCACCTCAGAGATCCTGGAGCGGCCACGCCGCCGCGACTCCTCCTGAAATCCACCGGCCGCGGCCGGCCCAGATGGTATCCCTGACCATAGTCGATGCCCACCGCCCGCACCGCTTCGAGGAGCTCGGCGCTCTCGATGAATTCGGCCACGGTGCGCACCTCCAGCACCTGCGCCAACTCGTGGCACATGCGGACCATCGCCTCGTCCAGTGGATCGGTGAGCATCTCCTTGACGAACTGGCCGTCGATCTTCAGATAGTCGATGGGCAGGTTCTTCAGATAGCCGAAGGAGCTCAGGCCGGAGCCGAAATCGTCGAGGAGGATCCGACAACCCAGCTCCTTCAGCGCCTGCATCAGCTCGGCGGCGACCGTGATGTTGCTCACCGCCGCCGTCTCGGTGAGCTCAAAACAGATTCGCCGCGCCTCCACCCCGTAACTCTCCAGCGTCATCGCCACGAACTCCGCGAAAGAGCGGTCGCCGAAGGTCTGCGCCGAGAGGTTGATGGTGTAGAGCTGATCGGCAGGTGCCTCCGCCAGCCGGCCGATGGCGTTCTCCACCATCCAGCGGTCGATCTGCCACATCAGATCGAACCGTTCCGCCGCCGGGATGAAGAGGCCCGGCGGCAACAGTTTCCCCTCCCGCGTCCACAGACGGATCAGAAATTCGTTCATCGGCGGCAGGCTGCTCTTTTCGTCCAGCGGCATGATGGGCTGGACGAAGAGATCGAAGCGGTCGTTGTCCAGCGCTTCGTGCAGACGCGGCAGCCACTGCATCTGGTGGTGGTGCCTCGATATCTCGTCGTCGTCGGGAACATGCACATGGATGCGGTTGCGCCCCTCCTCCTTGGCCACGTGACAAGCGAGATCCGCCGCCATGAGCACTTCTTTCAGAGTCATGATCCCATCCCGGCCCACCGGAAGAACCCCGATGCTGGCGCTGACCTGAAATACCTTTTCTTCCCAGTGAAAGCGGTATTCTCCGATGGAGGAAAGAATGCGCTTAGCGATCTTTTCAGCCAATTCCAGGGAACAGCAGGGTAACAAAATGCCGAACTCATCGCCTCCCACCCGGGCCAGCCGGTCTTCCGCGCGAAGAGAAGCCGAGAGCTTCTCCGCCATCCGCTTGAGCAGCTCATCGCCGGCGACATGCCCGCAGGTGTCGTTGATCAGCTTGAAGCGGTCGAGATCAAGGTAGATCACGGCATGCTCTCCCTCTTCGCCATTACATCCGCCAAGCGCCCCGCGCACCCATTTCTCGAAGGCACCCCGGTTGTAGAGGCCGGTGAGCGCATCATGGCTCGACTGGTAGGCCAGCTGTTTCAATAATGCCTGCTCGGCGCTCACGTCCCGCATGACGATCACCCAACCGTCGTGCCCATCTGCCAAAGAGAGCGGAGAAACCCGGCTGTCGATAGTGGTCTCTCTTCCCTGTCGGTTCACCAGATACAAGGGCTTGCGCCCCCCTTCCACCGACTGTTTGAGAAAGAAGGCCCGCAGATCGTCCACAGCTTTTCCCGTTTCAGGATCCCTAAGTTGGATTGCCTCCTCCAGCTTTTGCTCTCGAACGACAGATTCAGACATGCAGAGCATCTTTCTCGCCACGGAATTGGCATAACAGAGTCTCCAGTCGGCATCCACCACCAACACCATGTCACCGATGGCGTGTAACGTTCGAAGAGCCCGCTCCTGTTCCCGTTCCAGAACCTTCTTTCCGGCAACGGCCTGCGCTGCCTTGCGCTGCTGGCGTTGCCATGACCAACCGAGCATCCCGCAAAACAAGGCGATCCAGAAAGCCACCCCATAAATTTCCGGAGGCCATAACTGAATGATCCCCAGGTGCCTTCGGATTTCCAGGTGCAAACCTGGAATTTCACGGCTCTGAGCGACGAACTGAAGCAAAGAAGGCCGGACTGCATCCAGGGACCAGCTCATTTTCACCTCTTCGTCCTTCCCCAGCGGCCTCTCGTCCTTTCTCTTTTGGAGTACCATCCGACTGCCGAAGTGGCGCTGTTCCCAAGAGGTCTGCAGTCGAGCCAAGTCCACAACCGCCACCAGGACAGCGCCAATGCGCCGCCGCTTCACCGAGGGAAGAAAGGTCGGGGACGGTACTGCCCGCAGCCAGATCAACGCGGGCCGGGAGATCTTGGGAAAATTAGTGGTCAGCACTGGAACTGGCCGTTTCAGTGTGTTTTGAAGCACTGTGCCGAGGAGCTGCCGCGGAAGCGTGCGTCGCAGGGTGGCAGCGAGGCGGGCATCTTCCGAGACGACGAATCGAGAATAGAAAACACTTTCTGCCGACGAATCTCCTGGAACCCTTTCCCTATCTTCAAGGCTTTCCTCCTTCGGTTTCCGACCGTAGCAGGCCACCGCACTGAATTGCGAGCGATGCTGCTGCAGCATTTTCCTCACCAAGGGTTCGAGGCTGGCATCGTCGTCGTCATCCGTGCTCCATCGTTCGCCCCCAGCGGCCGCAAGCACTTCGAGCACCATCTCCGCCGCGTCCCATGCTTCGCGGAGCTCCTCCCTGGCGTCGGCGACCAGCATTCTCATCGCATGCTCTTCCTGGACGATCTTCCAGCTACCCACCACAACGAGCACCGCTAGAAAAGCCGCGACGAAGAGCAACAAAGGCAATCGCCAAATGGCTTTCATTCGAACCAACTCCTCCGTTCCTTCCCTCTTGCAGGTGACGTCCACGGCTTCCGGCAATTGCCATTGCTCTTGGTGTCCGCCTCGTCAGCCACCCGCTCCCTTTTATCCGCATTCACTCTTCTCATGAATCGGCGAATCTTCATCTTTCTTTAAGAAAACCGTGCCATAGTGAAACGCCGACCTCGAAAAACAACGCAATAAAGTAGATTTTTCCCTATTTTTCATATGCTTGGTTTCACCTGCCTGGCACAATTGATCCATGCTCACCGACGAAACAGCAACAATGGGGACCGAGAACGATCCATTCGGCATAGAGCAACGGATTCTGGACCTGTTGTCAGAACGGCATGGCATTGGACCAGAAGAACTGGAACGTGCCATCCGCCTGGCGGCGGAGAGCGGAAGCTCTCCTTGGACCATGGCCAGCAGGCTGGGGCTGGTCGCTGAATCCGATCTGGCGTCGCTGCTCGCCTCTGCCTTGGGCTTGGAGGTGGTGGAGGAAGAGGAACGGCCCGATGGCCCTCTATTCGAAGGGGCGATTTCGCCCCGTTTTCTACGCGAGTCCCGCGTGCTGCCTCTCTTTCTGGAAGAGGACCGGCTCCACCTGGCGATGGCGGATCCCACCGACACTTATGTCCAGGAAGCAGTGGAAGTCGCAACCGGACACCCGGTCACTCCCAGGGTCGCCCCTGCTTCCTGGATCGAATCGCTAGTAGAAGCCCTTTACGGCGAAGGACGAGGTGCCGTAAAGGAGATTACCGACGGCCTGGCGGAGGAAGCGCACCCGAACGAAGATGCGGAGATGCTGAAGGACCTTGCATCGGAAGCGCCAGTGATCCGCCTGGTGAACCTGCTGATCCAGCAAGCATTGGAATCCCACGCCTCCGACATCCACCTCGAGCCGCAAGAAGAGCGGCTTCGCGTCCGTTACCGCGTGGACGGTGTCTTGATCGAGGCGGAATCCCTTCCGGCGAACACCACTGCAGCCGTGATCTCGCGGATCAAACTGATGGCACGGCTGGATATCGCTGAACGACGCCTTCCCCAGGATGGCCGTTTCAGCATGCGCCTACAGGGCAAACGGCTAGACATGCGCGTCTCCACAGTGCCTACCCTCTTCGGCGAAAGTCTGGTGATCCGTCTGCTCGACAAGCATGGGCTGCAACTCAGGCTTGACAGTCTCGGCTTCCAGGGAGACGCCCTTCACCATCTGCATGCACTCCTAGAACTGCCGCACGGTATCCTTCTGGTGACGGGACCCACCGGCAGCGGCAAGAGCACCACCCTCTACGCCGCGCTGGCACTGCTCAACGACGATGAGCGCAAGATCATCACAGTGGAGGATCCGGTGGAATACCGCCTCGAAGGCATCAACCAGATCCAGGTGAAGCCCCAAATCGACCTCACCTTCGCCCGAGCGCTGCGGGCCATCGTCCGCCAGGATCCCGACATCATCATGGTGGGCGAAATGCGCGATCTGGAGACCGCCCGCATCGCCACCCAGTCGGCGCTCACCGGCCATCTGGTGCTCTCCACCCTCCACACCAACGACGCAGCGAGCGGCATCACCCGGCTGCGGGACATGGGCATCGAACCCTATCTCATCACCTCCACGGTGAACGGCATCGTCGCCCAACGACTGGTGCGGCGCCTCTGTCCCCATTGCGCTCGACCGGAGGAAAGTGTGTCCGAACTGGCGGAAGAGTGGGATCTTGATCCGGCACAGGCGGAAGGGCGCCTGCTGCGTGCCGTGGGGTGCGACGCCTGTAACGGCATCGGCTATCGTGGTCGAACCGCCCTGACCGAGGTATTGGTGATGAACGACTCTCTCCGCCGGCTGGTGTTGCACGAAGCCGACGCCGACGACATCCGTCATGCTGCCATGGCCGATGGCATGATCTCTTTGCGCGAAGATGGAAAGGCCAAGGCCCTGGAAGGGATCACCACGCTCGGGGAAGTGGCGCGGGTGACGCTGGCCTGACCGATGGCCGGTTACCGCTTCAAGGCCATCCGCCCCGACGGCAGCCTGACCGAAGGAGTCGCCCAGGCCGCCAGCGAGGAGGAGCTGGTGAAGCGCTTGCAGGGTCAAGGGCTGATGCCGCTGCTCGCCCGGCCCGAAGGTTCCCGCCTCCGGTGGCTCTCCGCCGGCAGGCATTCCACAGGCAACCCGCGGCTGACCCTCCGCTTGGCGCGGGAACTAGCCACCCTCCTCGGGGCCGGGATGGCGCTCGACCACGCGCTGCAGCTCATAGCGGACCTGGAAAAGAACGAGGAAGCCGCCGAGCTGGTGCGGACGTTGAAGCAGAGAGTGCGGCGGGGGCATTCCTTGTCCCGGGCGATGGCCGGCCAGCAGAACGTCTTCACTCCTTTGCAGATCAGCATGGTGAAGGCGGGAGAAGCCTCCGGTGCACTGGCCCAGGCTCTCGAACGGCTGGCGGAGCAGTTGGAGCGCAGCGAGGCTCTCAAGGAAGAGATCCGCTCGGCCCTCATCTATCCCACCCTGCTGCTGACGGTGGCCACCCTCTCGGTGGTGGGCCTGTTGCTGTTCGTGGTGCCGCACTTTGCCGAGGCGTTCACAGAGATGGGCCAACCTCTGCCCGCCGCCACCTCGATCGTCGTCACTACCGCCGAGCTACTGCGGCACTGGGGATGGCTTCTGTTGATCCTTTTCCCTCTGCTCTCGATCGGGTTGCGCCAACAGCTGAACGACCCTGCCGCGCGGATAAAGTGGGACCACCGGCTGCTCCGCTGGCCGGCAGTGGGCATCCTGATCTCCAAAGTGGAGGCAGCGCGCTTCTCCCACACCCTGGCTATACTTTTGGAAAGCGGAGTGGCGCTGCCGAAAGCGCTGGATCTGGCCACCGGGGCGGTGGGCAACATGGCGATGAAAACGGCACTGCAACAGGCCGCCGATGCACTGAAAGAGGGCCACAGCCTTGGCGATCTCCTGAGCGTAGCACCCCATCTTCCGCCACTGTTGGTGGAAATGGTGCGGGTGGGAGAGGAGTCGGGCGAACTGCCTTCCCTGCTGCACAAGGCCGGGGACGACTTCGAACGACAGACCCGAACCGCCGTGGCACGCCTCCTTACCTTGCTCGAACCCGCCCTGATCATCGGCCTCGGAGCGATGGTGGGCGGCATCATCGTCTCCATCCTGGTGGCGGTACTGGACGCGAACCAATTACTGCTTTGAGAAGAGGAACGAGCATGAATCACAAACGGGGATTCACTCTCATCGAACTGCTGGTCGTTCTGGCCATTCTGGCGATGCTGGCGGCGGTGGTGGCCCCTCGAGTGATGAACGCACTGGGTTCTTCCAAGGTCAAGACCGCCCGCATCCAGCTCGAGGATCTTGGCGCCGCCCTCGACCTCTACCGGCTGGACGTGGGCCACTATCCCGCCGACCTGGAAGCGCTGGTGATAAATGACGGAGCGCAGGGCTGGAACGGCCCTTATCTCAAGAAACGGCAGGTGCCCACCGATCCGTGGGGTAACGCCTTTCGCTACCGTTTTCCCGGCGAGCACGCCGGTTACGACCTGCTTTCGCTGGGCGCCGACGGCAAGCCGGGAGGTCGCGGAGAAGATGCCGACCTTCTTTCCTGGGAATGATGGACGCAAGAGGCTTCACCTTGCTGGAGCTGCTGGTGGTGTTGGCGCTGGCAGTTCTGCTTCTGGGGCTGGCCCAGCCCATGCTCTCCGCAGCCTTTCCGGGCACGGAACTGAAAGCCGCCGCGCAGGAACTGGCCGCCGGCCTTCGCATGGCGCGGAGCCTGGCACGCACCCATGGCGAACCGACTTCACTGGAGCTGGACCTGGAAAACCACCGCTTTCGCATCGGCAACGATGGCCGCTTCCATCCTCTGCCGTCCCGTCTGCACCTGAGCCTGATCACCGCCGCGAGCGAATTGACGGGCACCAATCGGGGGAGCATCCGCTTCTTTCCGGATGGCAGCGCCAGCGGCGGCCGCATCCTGTTGGCCACTGGCTCCAGAAAGCTCGGGGTGGATGTGGACTGGCTCACTGGAAAGGTGCGCATGCTGCAGCCGGAGGCGACGCCATGAGCAAGGGACGACAGCGCGGTTTTTCCCTTCTCGAGGTGCTGGTGGCCTTCTTCATTCTCGCCCTCTCCCTCGGCGTCCTCTACCAGGCGTTTGGAAAGGGCCTGCACAGCCTCACTCTCTCGGGCCGGCAGACCCGCGCCGCCATTCTGGCCGAGTCGCTCCTCCATTGGCGTGCCCGACTAGGGCCGTTCCAGAAAGGGGACGTTGAAGGAGAGAGGGATGGCTTTCACTGGCGGGTGGAAGTGGCCGGCTACGCGGCCAACGGCATCCACTACCATCTGTTCCGTCCCTACCGGCTGCGGGTGACGGTGTGGTGGGAAGAAAGCGGCCGAAATCGCCAGACCCAGTTGGAAACTCTGCAGCTCGCGAGGCTGTGACCATGCGAAACGGCGGCTTCACTCTCATGGAACTGCTGGTCTCCCTGGCTCTGGTGGGCATCATGACCCTCCTGCTCTACGGCGCCATGGACTTCGGCGGGCGCGCCTGGAGCAGGAGTGAAAGCCGCGCGGCGCGCGAAAATGCCATCCGACTGGTCTGGCAGCAGCTGAACGACTTTTTCTTGCAGGCGCGCCTCCCCTTCAGTGGGGAACCTCGTTCCCAAGGCCGTTTTATCTTCCGGGGCGACGAGAAGAGCGTGGAATTCGTCACTTCCATGGGGCGGGAAACAGGAGCGGGCCTCTACTTGGTGCGAATCACGCAACAGCGGCACGGCGACAGAATCGACCTGGTCCTGCGGCGCTGGTTGCTGCATCCAGAAATCGTCGCTGGGGGAGCGCCCATACCCCCATGGATCCCACAAGATGAAGCAGATGACGGCGCCCATTCCAAAAGAGGCGAACAGCCGAGATCCAACCTCTGGTACGCCGAATCGGTACTCGCCAGCGCTCTGCTACGAGCCAATTTTTCTTTTTACACGGGCGCAAGCACCAACGGGTGGAGCAGACGGTGGAAGAGCGGGCAGAAGCCACCTCCTCTGGTCCGCCTGCAGGTGGAGGATGGGCGGGGCGCCTGGCCGGAGATGGTTTTCGAACTGCCGCCGTCATGAATCACATCTTTTCCCGAACCACCGTACCTTCCCAGGCCGGCATCGCTCTGGTATTGGTGCTCTGGGCGGTGACATTACTCGCCCTGATGGCGACCACCTTGGGCAGAACCCAGCACGGCGAAGCGGTGATGGCCGGCAACCTGTCGGAGGAGTCGAAAGCAGAGGCGCTGATGGCGGCAGGCCTCCACTTCATGATGCTCCAGCTCGAGCGCCGCAATCTTCCGGCACCGGGCAACCCCTGGCCGGTGGACGGCAAGCTCCACCCCTGGCATTTCGCCGGCCATCGGCTCTGGATCGGCGCTCAAGCCGAATCCACCCGGCTCGACCTCAACCATGCCGAAGGCGAGGAGTTGCTGGAGCTCTTCCGCTCGAACGGACTCGATGAACTAGAGGCCAGGGCGCTTCGCGACGCCACGCTCGACTGGCGGGACGCAGACGGGGTGGCCAGGTCCAACGGCGCGGAAGACGCCGAATACCTTGCCATGGGGCGGCCGGTGGGCGCGGCCGACGCCTTTTTCCAGTCGGTCGACCAACTGATGTTGGTCAGGGGCATGACCCACGAGCTGCTGGAACGCCTGGCGCCGAAGCTCAGCGTCCACTCCCGGTGGGCTTTCCGGCTCCATGTGGAACTGGAAGCGCCGAACGGCACCCTCCACCGACAGACCATGGTGGTGGACGTGCGCCATCGCACGCCGCACGGCTACCGCATCCTCGCCCTCGATCCCCACCCGGGCGCGACCCTACCACGGGCGCGACGACAAGAAGAGTCGGAGACCGGCTCGTGAGCCTCTCTGTCCCCTACCGATGGCGCTCTCTGCGCACCTGGATTCCGGCCTGCATGGAAGCAGCCGGCGGACGGCTTTTCGCCCGTTGGGTGCCGCCAGAGATGAAAATCGATATCGAAGGTCGCTCTGCCGCTCTCCGTTACCAGGAACGAAATCTCGCCGTTTCTCTCGACGATCTGAGACGGCAGATGCCGCTGTTTACGCGCCGGATCGGCAAGCGTCCTGTAAAACTCATGGTGTCCAAAAAATGGCTTCTCCATCGGCGCGTCACCCTGCCAGCAGCGGCGCGCGAGAACCTTCGGCAGGTGGTCGCCTATGAGTTGGACCGCATCAGCCCCTTCGAAAAGGACCAAGCCTGGTTCGTGCTGGAGGTGGGGGAACCAGGCGGTCACGCCAACAGCCGGATCGTGGTGGACCTCTGGCTGCTGCCGCGCCAACGCCTGCAACCCTGGATGGATGCCTTGCGCGAGGCCGGCCTGGGAGTGGGCGCCGTAGTCGCGGAAGGTAGGGAACGCCACGACTTCCTGCCGCCCGAATCACGTGCCCGTCTCCCCTGGAAGCATCGGATCGCTCGGGCCCTGCCCCTGTTCCTCGCGTTGTTGGCCCTGGCTGCCCTCTTGCTTCTTCCCCTTGGGCGGCTCCACCACCAGATCGACCGGCTCACGCTCAAAGAGGACAGGATCCAGCGGGAATATGAACAAACCGTAAAATTGCAAAAGCGGCTCGATTCCAGACTGGCCGATCTGCAACAGACCGCCAAGCGCTGGGCTGCGGCCCCCGAGCCGCTGGAGATCCTGGGAGCTCTGAGCCGTCTGCTGCCCGACGACACTTATCTGCAACAACTCGAAATCAAGGGCAGGGAGATCCGTTTGAGGGGAGTCTCTTCGCAAGCCACTGCCCTCATCGCCCTCCTGGAAGAGGCGCCGGGATTCGAGCATCCCCGCTTCCTCTCACCGCTCACCCGAAAGGAAAAACAGGAACTGTTTCAGTTGACCGTAACCTACGCCCCAAGCCGCCTGCGGGAGAAGTCTCGATGAGGAAAACCGGCAGCGACAAACGGTGTGGCCACCTTTGGCTTGTTCTCGGGATAGTGGCCCTGTTGTCACTCCTGGCTGTCCTGGTCCCTTGGTGGTCGCAATGGCGTAGTGAACGGGAAACGCTGACTTTGATCCAGGCACGCATAGGCCGGCAACAAGCGCTCATCGGGCGCCGTCCAGAGATCGAAAAAGCGCTGCGGAAGCTCGACAGGGAACTGGAAAGGCGACGCTATTTCGTCGCAGGGGAGACACCAGCAGTGGCTACCGCCCGTCTGCAACAGCAGATCAAGAATCTGGTAGATGGCGCCGGCGGCGCTCTCTTGAGTAGCCAGGGATTGACCGGCGGCAAAGACCGAAAGGGATGGATCACTCTTGCGGTCCGCATGAAAGGAGACACGAACGTCCTTGCCCGTTTTCTCCAAGCGCTGAACCGTCACCGGCCGGTGGCACGGATGGAGGAGCTCACGGTGCGCAGGCACTCCCGTTATCGTCAGCAAGGACGGCGCATGAAGAAGAGAAGAGGGACGGAGCTGGAAATCGGTTTCCGCATCACCAGCCGATGGAGAGGGCCAGAATCGTGATTCGGAACACCTTTCTTCCAGGAGTGTGGCTGATGACGCTCCTGCCACTCGTGACGGCCACTTCGCCGGCCGCTGCCGAAGTAGCCGAGACGCGCATCACCGGCGCACTCGAAGCTCTGGAGAATGTCGTGGAGACTACGCCGGCAAAAATCGACCCCGAGATCCTCCAGCGGCCCCTCTTCGTTCCGGCGCGCCGCCCCTCTGCAGAGCACGACCAGGAAAAGGTCGCCACGCCGGCCGGCGGGCCTGCCGGTCTCTTGCTGGAAGGCATCGTCCAGACCGAAACGGACGGGTTCGCGCTGATCCGCGCCCGATCCGAAAAAAAGCCACGCCGTGTCCGTCCCGGCGACCGCCTCTCTGGCTGGAAAGTGAAGGCGATCCTCACCGACCGGGTGGTGCTCGAGGCAGATGGCGAGCGGCACGAGCTGCAACTCTACCGCTATCCACCAGCCGCAAACCGACTTCACCGCGAAACGATGTCCCACCAACGGCAGCGAAGTCCTCTTCGCCGAGAATCGAAAACCGACCACGGAAAGCGACCATGATCCCCTCCCCTCCCTCACCACTGCTTTCGCTTCCCTCTGGAATCTTTTTGCCGCGGATTGCCCTCGCCCTGACCCTTTTGTTTGGAACGGTGGGCTGCGAAACCATGGAACGTCTCCCGGGGACCGGCGAAGTGGAACGGCACCCGCCGCCTCCACCTGCCGCCGTCCAATCATCAGAGTCGGCAAAGGTCTCCCAGGACACTGCACTCTCTCGATCCATCGACTCCGGATCCAAGGGCTCACGCGCCCCTCACGGTTGGGAAATGCCGGGCACCGACCGCTTCGTCCGCTCCCCCACCGGCGCCCAGCCTCAGCGAAAGGCGGTATTGGCGAAAGACCAAGTGGTGCTCAACTTCGAGAACAGCGACATTCGCGCCGTGGTGAAGGTGATCCTCGGCGACATGCTGCATCGGAACTACCTCATCGATCCCAATGTGCGCGGCAGCGTCACCATGCAGACCGCCGCGCCCCTCTCCCGCGCCGATCTGCTGCCCACCCTGGAGACGCTGCTGCGCATGAACGGCGCCACCCTGGTGGAAACGGACGGGCGGTATCAGGTGGTGCCGCTGGGGAAGGCGGAGAAGGGGCTGCTCATGCCGCGCCTCGCGGACGGAAAGCGCCCCTTGCCGCCGGGAGCGCATCTCGTCATCCGGCCGCTGCGACACATCAGCGCCGAGGAGATGAGCCAGATCCTCAAGCCGCTGCTGGGACGCAACGACAATCTGGTACGGGTGGATCCCAAGCGCAACCTGCTGGTGCTCTCCGGCACCTCGCGGGAGCTGAAGCAGATCCTGGCCACCATCGACACGTTCGACGTGAACTGGCTGCACGGGATGTCGGTGGGCTTCTTCCCCGTGGAAAAGGCCTCGCTGGACCAGGTGCAGAAGGAGTTGGACGTGGTGCTCGGCAGCGAAGGGGGCAAGGCGCTGGGCGGGCTGGTGCGCATCACCCCCATTCCCAGCGCCAACGGCTTCCTGGTGGTCTCCCGGCGGCGCGAATACCTCACCGAGGTGGGCGACTGGATCCGCCGCTTCGACCGCTTCTCGGTCACCGACGACGAACCCCGGCTGTTCATCTACCGGGTGCGCAACAGCAAGGCGGAGAATCTGGCCAAGCTGCTCAACGAACTGTTTGCTTCCGGTCGGAAGAAATCCCTGCCTCCACCCTCCCTAGCACCTGGCCGCAAGGCGGTGACCATCATGGACACCAAGAAGCCGAAACCGGACAAGCCGGTTGCTGCGTCAAAAACGACCTCTTCCCTGCCTTCGTCGGCAAAAATGACAGCGGCTGAGGTACACGTGGTGGCCGACGAAGAGCACAACACCCTGCTGATCCGGGCCACCGCCCGCGACTACCAGCGCATGCAGGACACCCTGCAGAAGCTCGACATCATTCCCTTGCAGGTGCACATCGAGGCGACCATCGTGGAAGTGCTGCTCAAGGGCAAGCTCAAATATGGAATCTCCTGGTTCTTCAAGGGCGGCGTGGACGGCTACAAGAGCGTTGGCGGAGTGGGTGGAACCACCAGCGGCATCGACCTCACCGGCGGCATCAAGAACCTCGCCAACGGCTTCAACTGGTCGCTCATCGACAGCAGCGGCGCGGTGCGCGCCGTGCTCAACGCCTTTGCCAACGACTCGCTGGTGAACGTGCTCTCCGCCCCTTCGGTGATGGTGCTGGACAACCAAGAGGCGATGATCCAGGTGGGCGACGAGGTGCCCACCCTGACCCAGCGGCAGGGCACCGAGGGCAACGCAGTGATCGAGTCGGTGAGCTACCGCAACACTGGCATCATCCTCAAGGTGAAGCCGCGGGTGAACCCCGGCGGGCTGGTCACCATGGAGATCTCGCAGGAGGTGAGCGCCGTGGCCAATACCGACGTCGCCACCAACCAACCCACCATCCAGACCCGCAAGATCAGCAGCACCGTGGCGGTGCAGAGCGGTCAGACCGTGGTGCTGGGCGGCCTGATCCGGGACAAGCGCACCAACGCTCAGGGCGGCGCCCCGGTGCTCTACAAGCTGCCGGTGGTGGGTGCGCTCTTCGGCGAGACCGAGAAGAACAGCGAGCGCGTCGAGCTGGTGGTAGTGCTCACTCCCCGCGTCATCACCAGCGCGGAGGACGCCCTGCACATCACCGAGGATTTCCGCACCCGCATGCAGGGGCTGAAGAAGGAGTTTCTCCAAGAAGCGGGCGTGCTCAAGCGCGACCGGAAGAGTGCCGATAAGGACCGATGAGAAGCGGCTTCCACCTCACTCCTTGGCGCTCTTCCCCGTTTCAGCGAGCACATAGCCACAGGGGTCCTTCTCCTGGGTGATCTTTTGGATCAGCCCCTCCAAAAGCAGGCTGAGCCCCCCGGTCTGCACCGCCGCCGCGTAGGAGAGCGAGGTGCGCAGCGCCCCGGTGGGATTGATGACGATGAGAGGCTCGAGCAGGGGACCGCGGACGGCCACCAGGTCGGCCAGTCTGGACAAAGAGAGGTCGAGCAGGCCGGAGGCCTTCGGCTCCAGGGTCGCTTCGAGGGTCTCGTCGGCCAGGTTCGCCACCCCTTCGCCGACCCATACCACCCGCGGAAAGACCACCACCGCGCCCCGCGGAGCGCGCACCACGCCCTGCTCGGCCTTCAAGTAGAGGGCGGCGCACTGCATGCGGCGGGCCGCCGGTTTCTTCTTCGTTTCGGGATTCAACCGCTGAAGCAAGGCGGCCTCAAGAGAGGGGGGAAGGCCCAAATGGAAAGAAGCGTCATGCAACGACAGGCGCGCCTCTCCATCCAGGGAAGCGGCCATGGCGGCCGGAGTGCGACCGGCCGCCCGCGCTTGCAACGAGAGGCCGACGGTGCCTGAATTCGGGGGAAGCCCAAAGCCCGGAAAGGCGTTCGCCAGATCGGCTCCGGCAAACCGAATCCGAAGAGAGAGGCGGGGCGGATCGGCGGCGCCGTCCAGTTCGAGCGCGCCTTGCAGAGGCGCTCCGCCGATGCGCCCCCGCACTTCTTGCAACCGCATCTTTCCGTCTTCCAGGCGCAAGGTGCCGGAAAGCTGCTGCAGACGGACGGTTCCCGCCTCCAGGTTCTCCACCTGCAGCGCCAGCCGGCCATCGACCCACGACAACCACCGAAGAGGAAGAGGCCGCCGGGAAAAGAGGCGGGGCCGCGCAGCTTCTTTCACGGGTTCAGGCGGCAACTCTTCCTTCTCCACCAACCGTACATAGAGCCGCTTCCGCCGTGACAGCCGGCCGAACACATTCCACCGTTCGGAGCGAAGCCTTCCCTCCAGGAGGGGTCGGCGTCCCGGCCGCAACGCAAGGTTCACCTCTCCTTGAAGATCGCTCTCCCCCACCTGCAACCTTTCAATACCGAGCCGCAGCCGGCGCTTCCCGTAATGGAAATGGCCCTGCAGGCCCACCGGTTTCACCGGCTCGAAGCCGATGCCCAACCAGGGAGAGAGCCGCGCTAGGTGTTCCGCGGTCGCCGTGATCCGCCCTTCGACCACGGCATCGCCACTTCTCCAGGCGACATGGCCCCGGCTCTCCAGCTCCACCCCTTCGCCGGAGAGGCGCAGCTCCAACGGTCTGCGATCCCCTCGCGCTCCGTCGAGCCCCAAGGAGAAGCGGGCCGCGCGTTTGCCCCGTTCCACGGTTCCCTCCAGATGAAGCGCCAGCCGCCGCGGTTCGCCGATCTGAGTCGCCCCTCCCCGCGCCTGCACCCGGACGCCCTTGCCCCGCAGTCGCAGATGGAAGTCGCTCACGCGCAGTGCATGGTAACGACCGGCCAGTTCGGCGCTCATCTCCATTTCCGCAAAGGGAAGAGAAGAAGGGATCCCCAGCCGTTGCAGCAGGCTGCGGAAGGAGCCGGAGTGCCCCTCCATCGCCAGCCGCAGCCCCTTTCCGGTGAGCAGGTCGTCCATCCGCCCCTTGGCCGTGAGTTGCAGGCGCTTGCCCTCCCCCACGCGAATGCGCAGCCGTTCGCCCCGCCGCACCCCCTTGCCGAGGAGCAGATCACCCTGCAACTCCAGGGGGCCGAGATCGGGCAACGTAGCGAGGGGGGACCCTTGCAGAAAGCGCAAGGTGGGGGCCCGACCGCGAACCCGCAGCCGCAGGGCGGCCTCTCCTCTCTCCGCGGAGCCCTCGGCGCTCAGCTTCAACGCGCCGATGCGCCCCTCCATCTTCACCCTCCCGCCGTCCAGCCGGGTGTGCATCTTCAGCGGCTGCCCCTGGTAGCGGCCGTCGAGCCGCAGCGTCGTGCCCCCGCCGCCGCGCAGCTCCAGGCGGGCGATTCGCAGCGCCTTTCCAGGACCCCGCCCTTGCGACCACCGGAAGGTGACGCCGTCGAGGGAGACGTGCTCCGGCACCACGGCAAGAATCGGCGATCCCTCGCTCTCCGACGCTCGACCGGCGAAGCGGATCTCCCCTCCCTCCTGGTGGTAATCCAGCTCCAGGCGCCGATGAAAGAGCAGCGGCGTCAACGGAAAGGAGAGCCGCAGGCGGCGGGCCTGGAAATGGCGCACGGGACCGCGCGCACTCTTCCCCAGTTCCACCTTTTCCGCCGCCAGATCGATCCTCTTTCCCAGATGGAGCCGAAACGCCCCTCCCAGCGCAAGCTCGCCTCCCGTGACCCCCTCCACTGCCCTGCTCAGGACCCAACGCTGCGCCGAGTCCCCGGAAAAGGTGAACAGCGCCACAGAAAGAAGAGAAATCAAGAAAAGAAATACAACAAGATAGAAAAAAGTTTTTATAATTTTTCTGAATGTGGAATCGTGGTGCATGGGTCGAATCCGACGCTTCCGCCCGGAGCCCCAATCTAGCAGATCAGCGCTATCAGCGAACGATGAAACGCCAACAGCAGAAAGACGAGCTCATTTCCATCCTCTGGAAGCTGAAGAACGCCGCTTCCGGCAATCATGCCGTGGCGGTCAATTTTCACGACCTGCTGCACGACCGGAAGGCTCGCTCCAGTTTTCTCGAAGAGGCGGCCAACTCTCCCTTTAGCGAGATCCGCCACGCCGCCCACCGGGCGCGGGAACTGGACCGGAACGGTTCACTCGACTGAATCGAGCCCCGCTCCTCGGCGCCGACTCCCGCTTTCGCCAGATCCAATTGGTGCCCAGGGCCGGATTCGAACCGGCACGGGGTCGCCCCCGAGGGATTTTAAGTCCCTTGCGTCTACCCGTTTCGCCACCTGGGCGGAGGACTCCTGCAACCTGCGGGAATTCTACAGAACCCTCCCGCTCTTTGCCTCCAGCCCGGCGGGCTTCCTCTTCAGCCTTTCCATCCCCTGCATTACAATCGGCTATCAGCCGTAGCCAGCAGATGGGCCGTTCTTCATGTCTCCCCTGGACAAACTCTCTCGAATCGTGGGAAAAGCGATCACCTGGGCCTTTTCGGGCGCTCTCTACGGGGGCTTCTTCTCCGGGCTCTTCGGCTACCTGGCGATGCAGCAGGGCGCGGCTCATTGGGCCCCCTATGTGACCGCCTCGATGATCTCGGGAATGGTGATCGCCGCCTTCTTCGGCAGCATGCTGGTGGCCCTCGGCGGCACCCTCTCGGGCATTCTCACCGCCATCTCCTACCAGATCATCTTCGCCGGCTACCACCGGCCGCTGCTGCTTCTCGCCAGCGCTTTCGTAGTGGGCATGGTGGCGGGCACCTTTTTCACAAGGCGGGAGATCCACAAATCCCAGCCGCTCGCCCAGGCGGCGGCGGGGCTGGTCGCCGGAGCGGCGGCCGGGCCGCTGCTGTTCCTCATCGCCCGGGCACTGGAGCTGGACGAGGTGATGGCGGCCACCGCCGCCCTCTCGGTGTCGCTGGTGGGCCTCTTCTACGTGGTGGCCATCAAGCACCTCCCTCCGTTGTTGCGCCAGGGGCTGGCCGAAAAGGTGGGCGGTCCCCTGGTGTCGGGGATCATCTCGGCGGCGGTCGCCGCCGTCTTCTGGCTCATCGGAGAGAGTTACATGGTGATCCCGCTCTACGGAGAGGAGAGCAGCTACCAGCTCATCCTGGACAACACCCCCTTCGGATTGCTGGGGGGCGCTTTGGGGGGCGCTTTTGGAGGGGCGATGCTGGAGATCCTCGGCATCCGCCTCGAAGAGCACATCGCTTGAGCCGGATCACCGCTCCTTCACGAGCCGCCAGCGATGGGGAGGAAAATCGACCGTCACCCTCAACCCCCCTTCTTTCCTGTTGCTGGCGATCACCTGGGCTTCGTGGAGCTCGGCGATCCGGCCGACGATGGCCAGCCCCAGCCCCGTTCCTTCCACATTCCGTGACGCCTCGCTGACCCGGTAGAAACGTTCGAACAGACGGGGCAACTGCTCTTCGGCGACTCCCGGCCCGTCGTCCAGCACCTCCAGCAGCAGATGGCGCTTCTCCCGTCGCGTCCGCACCGTCACCCGGCCACCCGGTTTTCCATATTTGACGGCGTTGCCGAGAAGATTGGCGAGCAGCATCTGCAGCAGTTCCGGCGTCATGCGAAGCTGCACCTCCAGGCGCGGTCGATAGGCGATCTCGATCTTCTTGCGTTCGGCCTCGCCGATGATCCCGGCCACGCACTCTTCCACCGCCTCGCGCAGCACCGTCATCCGCTCCCCCTGGTCGATGGCCGCGGCATCCAGACGCGCCAAGTGCAACAACTGGGAGAGGAGCCGCGACATGCGCTCCATGCTGCGTTCCAAGAGTCGTCCGAACCGGCGGATCTCCTCCAGATCCTTCCCTTCGCTCACCACCTTGCCCAGATTGCGCATGGCGGCGAGGGGGTTGCGCAGTTCATGGGCGGCGTTGGCGGTGAAGGCCCGTTCCGACTCCAGGGTCGCCCGCAGCCGTTCCAGCAGCCGGTTGAGCTCCTCCACCACCGGCAGCACTTCCCGCGGCACGCCTTTCAAGGGAACCGGCTGCAGGTTGCCGGGCTGGCGACTGGCGATCTGGCGGCCGAGGCGGGAGAGCGGCCGCAGTCCCCGCCATATGCCCAGCCACAACGCCACCATCACCAACGGAATGACGATGAGCTGAAGGTGGAGAAGATGGCTGCCGATCTCCCGGGAGATGTAGGTGCGCAGGTCGTCGCGCTGCGCCACGAAGATGCGGTAGCGGCCATCCTCGTCGGCCACCGAGGCCACCCGCCATTCGTGGCCGTCGCTGCGCAGGGTACGGATGAACTGGCGCCCCGGTGCCTCCCAGGTGGAACGGAATTCCGGCATCGGCTTGCCGAGAAGCACCTTGCCGTCGCGGCTGATCAGCCAGATGTAGGCGGCCACGCCCCCTTTCTTGGGCGGCTCGAAGCGAATGTCCTGCCTGCCGAAAAAGAGCAGGCGGGGCGTATTGGTGAAACTGTTGAGCCAGGAGTTCTCCAACCCCCGCGTGGTCTCCAGGGTCAGCCAGGCGTCGTTGAGCCGCTTTTCCCGCATCATGATCAGAGCGTTCCTCAGCAGATCCGAGGCGACCATGAACTGCCAGGCGTCCAGCACCTCTTCGGCCTCGTGATCGGCCTGACGCAACACCGAATAGACCACGAAGACCACCGCCACCACCATGGAAGCGGCGACGATCGCCAGCAGACGGCGACTGAGGGAGGGTTTCCAGAAACCGGGTTGCATCACTCAACGGAATCCGCTCTGTCGTGCCGCCCGGATCCCTCCCGGGAGGCGGTTTTACTCGCCGTTCATGAAGAGGTAGCCCATGCCCCGCACGGTCTTGATCCGGTGGGCTCCCAATTTGCGGCGCAGGTGATGGATGTGCACATCCAGCAGATTGCTCGACACCCGCTCCTCGGCGTCTCCCAGCAAGGCCCGCAACAGGCGGGGACGGCTCAGTACCTTGCCGGCGTTCTCCATGAAATAGCGAAGCAGGCGCAGCTCGGCGGCGGAGAGATGAACCTCCTCGCCGTCCCGCTTCACCCGCCCCGCCTTGGGATCGAACCAGACGCCGCACACCTCCAGGGTGTTGGAGGCGCGCCCGTCCAGGCGGCGCATCACCGCCCGGATCCTCGCGGACAGCTCATCCAGCGAATAGGGTTTCAGCAGATAGTCGTCCGCGCCCATCTCCAGGCCGCGCACCCGCTTTTCCAGCTCGTAGCTGGCGGTGATGATGATAACGGGAATCTCCTCCCCCTGCTCGCGCATGCGACGCAGCAGCTGCAGGCCGTCGCCGTCGGGCAGGGTCAAATCGAGAAGAAGACAGTGGTAGTCCCCCTCCCGCAGCGCCGGTCTGACCCGCTCCAGAGAGGCGATCCAGTCCACCACGAATCCCCGTTGGCCGAGACCGAGACAGGCGCTCTTGGCCAGCAGCTCATCGTCTTCGACAAGAAGAACGTTCATCTTTTCACACCCTCCGTATCCACCGGGGAGCGAACGCATCAAGCATAGCAGTCGGAGGCGGACCGACCCGCGACCACCGCCGAAAATGAGACGGCAGCCCCTTTTCCAGCGCCGCGTCGCCGTTCAGCCGAACCGCAAAAACCCGCACCGCCATCCGGCGGTGCGGGCGATGCGGACGCTGGTCTGCCGCTATTTCAGCTTGTTTTCGTGGCACAAGCTGCAGGTAACCGGCGTGCCGCGGGCCACGGTCACCGTCTTGCTGCCGTGCTCGTCCTTGAACAGAACGCGGTCAGTCGCCACCCGGGAGAGAACGCTGCCTTCTCCACTCATGCCGTGGCAGGCGCGGCAGGCGTCCTTGTTCTTCTCCGCCAGCTTTTCGTGACCGCCCATGGAGAAGCGGGTATTGCCCACCGGATGCATGCCGTGCGGCCCTTCCAGCGTAACGCCCAGATCGCCGGTGTGGCAGGTGGAGCACTCCACGATGGGACCGGTGTGGCCTTGCAGCCCCTCGGCCGAGCGGTTGTCGTTGGCGAAGGGGTTGGCGTTCGGCCAGATGGCGTGGGTGCTGCCATGGCACCCCTCGCAGAAGACGCCGCCGTGCCCCTTGCCCTCGCTGGAGCCGCTCAGGCGGTAGAGCGGCCGATCCGAGGCGAAGCGCGAGTTGCTGAAGTTCAACAGTTGCAGCCGGGTGTCGCCCCCGTTGTCCACATGCTCCGGCAGGCTATAGGCCATGCGGGCGCGCAGCCCGTCCGGGTTGCCCCAAACGTCGGTGCTGTTGATGAGGAGATTGGCCAGGGCGCCGCTGTTTCGCAGCTGCGCCACCTGCAACACGTCTCCCAGGTGGCAGGATTGGCACTTGGGCTCGGTGGCCCAGGGCACGCGCTTGGAGAAATCGGCCTGCCCGGGAGCGGCCTGGGAAAAGGCGCCGGTGAAGTCCTCGCCCACCTGGGTTCCCTGACCGTGGCAGTCCTGGCAGACGATGCCTCCTTCGGCCATGGCGCCCCGCAGACAGGCGGTGCGCTTGCCCGGGTGACAGGCGTAGCAGGTCTGCTCCAGGATGGTCTGGGCCATCGCCGGCGTGCGCTTGTCGAAGGTGGGCATGGTGGGGAACAGATCCTTGAACACGCCGTCTACGTCTTCGGGATTGTTGGCCAGGTTGGCGTGGTAGCCGTGCATCACCCGGGACATGCTGTGATGCCGGGTCTGCTCCTTGCCGTTGTCGTCGTTGGGGCCGAGATGGGCCAGATCCAGCGCCGGCGAATAGTGGCAGTTGGCGCACACCACCTTCCGCTCGGTGTCCAGATGAGTGCCGTTCTTCTCGTCGTGCAACCTCAGGATGTTGATCTTGGAGGCGTTGAGCGCGATCTGCTCCGCCGTGTCCCCCGGCACATAGTGGGGATCGTTGGGATTGGAGGTGTTGATGTTGGCGCCGGTGATGAAATCGGCGTTGGAGTAGTAGTTGGCGATGTCGTCACATTGGAATCCCAAGCCCAAACCGGTGCAGACGTCGGCCTCCAGGTGGCAACTCTGGCAGTCCGCCTCGGATGCCACCGGCGCCACCACGTCGTTGTAGGCCAGGACGTTGCCTTGGGCGTCACGCGCTTCTACGCGCATCAGCGGATAGGCGTTCTTGCGGCCCTTGTCGTCGATGGGCGTGAGGGGAATCCCTTCGGCGGTGAATCGACGGAAATCGGTCACTTTGTAGCCGAAAGGGAAGTTTACGAAGAACGGAAGGTCCTGGTAGTAGCCATGAAACGGCTGGGGATCGTTGGCGTTGTAAGGGTCCAGCTTCCCCGGCATGGTGGACTGCTCCGCCGACAGCACGCCGTCGCCGAGATAGAGCCGTTCGATATCGGGCGCGGGCAATCCCAGCAGATACCCCATGGTGGTGTGGCGCAACGGGAAAGCCGACAGCACGCCGGGCGGATAGAGGTTGTCGTAGCTGAGAAAGCCCAACAGGTTGCCGGCGGAGTTGCCGGGGCTCCAAAAATTGGATTTGTAGACGCCGTTGGCGAGATCGTTCTCGCTGGTGGTGTTGATGGAGTCGGTGGCCAACGCTCCTTTGGAAGGGTCGTTGGGGTCGATGATGTTGCCCGTCACCGCCCGGTAGGTGAGTTGGATACCGTCGGCGCTCGACATGTGACGGGGCTCGCTCCCCTTGCGAAGAACCTGGGCGTTGAGCACGTTGTAAGGGGGCAAAATGCTGAAGATCCGGTAGTCCTGGTCGGCGCAATGCATGCCCAGATCGTTGGCGGCCAACACCGTGAAATCGCCGCTCACCGTGGGAGGCTGGGTCGGCGGCTGCGTCGGCGGCTGGGTGGGCGGTTGGGTGCCGCCGCCGTCACAGTCGGAGGGGGCTTCGGCAACGCGCTGGTGGTCGCGGCTGCCGTCGGACTGTTCGGCGAAGACTTCGCACGGCACCGAGCCGGCCAGCCGCATCTTGAATTTCCAATCCTTGTCCTTGACCTTCAGGCTGCCCAGTTGCTGACCGCCCGAGCCGGTCAACACCACCGTGGCCCCCTTGCTGCCCTTCCCCTTGACGATCAAGCGGGACTCTTCCTGCTTCCATTTGGCCTTCTCGATCTGAACCGGCCGGCTCTTGGAGTCTCGATGATGCCGATGATGCTCGTGATCGTCGGCCCGGGAGCCCGCGGGTAGCAACAGCAAGCCTGCCAACAGGTAGCGGTATAATGGATTCATGGAAATCGCCCTCGTGCTGTTCGATTCAGCGCAGATGATGGCAAGGCGAAATTAAGAGCGAATTAAAATAAGGGAAGCGGCCGCTGCCCGAAATGGAAGGCGTGACCGCTTTCACAATTTCCATGAAACTTTCCCTGAACGCCCCCTTTCCTGAAGATCACATCAGTTACCAGCTGCTTATCCACATTTGCGAGCCTATTCACGTAAAGATCGGCGCCCTGGGCATGCAGCACCTGGCCGCCGGCCACTACCTCTACACGGGCAGTGCGCGGCGTCACCTGGAGGCGCGCGTCCGCCGCCATCTGCGCCGGGAAAAGCGGCTGCGCTGGCACATCGACTATCTGTTGTCCCATCCCCGGGTGGTGGTGGTGGGGGTATCCACCTCCGCTATCGAGGAGTGCCGCTGGAACCGCTCCGTAGAGGGCGAGGTGGTGATCCCCGGTTTCGGCGCCAGCGACTGCCGTCACCGCTGCGGCGCCCACTTGCTGCGCGTCGAACTTCCTCTCGGCTGACGCCTTCCACGGGCGATCATCTCCTTGCGGGGCCCGGAAGCTCCTTCTAACCTTAGGGGTGTCGGACGCCACGAGGAGCGGCGCCGATCGCCATCGGGAGGAGACAAGAATGGACATGACCGCCATCTTCACCATCGTTTTCGTGCTTGCCGTGCTGGGCTGGATTTTCTACCTGAAACATGCGGCCAAGGCCGCCGTGGGCCGGTCGGTGACCCTGTTGCGCGAGCGGATTCCCGAGCTGGAAGAGCCGGGGCCTCTGTTGGTCTATTGCTACAGTCCCAACTGCCGTCCCTGCCGCTCCCTCACCCCGGTGATGGAACGCCTCGCGGCGGAGACGGGCCGCGTCTTCAAGTTCGACGTGAGCCAGGAGATGGAGACCGCCCAGAAGATCGGCATCCGCGCCACCCCCACCATCCTGGTGGTGGCGGCCGGCGAAGTGCGCGAGGTGCTGGTGGGCAGCCAACCGCCCACCCGCCTGCGGCAACTCTTGGAACTTCCCGCGTGATCCACGACCTGCTGCGCTGGTTCTGGATGCTGGCCGGCTGGTTCGAACTGCTCCTTCTCACCCTTCTGCTCTATCCCCTCTCCTTCCTGCCCCATCCACCCGGCGGATACCGCTGGTACCGGGGCCTGTTTCGGTTGCGGTGCCGCGCTTGGATCGACGCCTTGGGAGTGGAGTTGCGCTTGCACCAAAAGAACCGCCACCCCGTGCCGAACCACTACATTCTCGTCGCCAACCACCCCTCGGTCTTGGAGGATGTCGGCATTCCCGCTCTCCTCCCTGTGGTCAGCCTGGCCAAGGCCGGGGTACGACGCTGGCCGGTGATGGGCCGGATCGCCGCGGCCGCCGGCACTCTCTTCGTCAAGCGGAATTCCGGCTCCTCGAGGAGAGCGGCGAAGGAGGGGTTGAAGCGCGCCTTGGAGCGGGGAGACAACGTGGCGATCTATCCGGAAGGGGGCATCCACGACAAACGATTGCACCACCCTTTCCATTATGGAGCCTTCGATCTTTCCCTGCGCACGGGGGTTCCCATTCTGCCGGTCTATCTCCACTACGAGGCGCAGGACGACTTCCACTGGGGCGACGAGCCTCTGCCCCGAAGGTTGCTCTCCATCATGCGAAGCCGCAACAACCAGGCGAACTACTACCGTTACGACGCCTTCGACCCGGCGGACTTCCAAGACGAAGAGAGCTACTGCGCACGGGTCTATGAAAAGTTTCTCGAATGGCAGGAAAAATACCTCGATTGAGAGACCGCCGTGCCGGCTGGACCCGGTCCCCTTGCGCCATGCGGCGGGCCGGGTGCGCGGAACCTACGGGACCCCGGCTCGCTTCGCCCGGCCCCATGAGGAGCGGTGGAGCGGGGCCGAAATCCTCCACCCCGCAAAAAAGCGTTGCATCATCAATAAGAACATTCTATTTTTCTTATATTGAAATCCAGCCGGAGGAAAACGGCCCATGAAAAGAGCGCTGCTCCTGTCCCTGCTGCTGATCCTCCCCCTTGGTGCCCGGGCCGAGGTGGCGCTGCTGATCCACGGCTATCTGAGCAGTGCCGCCACCTGGGAGCTGAGCGGAGTCAACGCCGCGCTGCGCGCGGACGGCTGGCGGCTGGCCGGCAACTTCGCCTACTCGCCCAACGGCCTGGTGGAACGCCCCTTCCCGGGGGCGGAAAAGAGCCACAAGCTCTTCTACACCGTCGATCTCCCCTCCCTGGCCCCCGCCCTGGTGCAGGCGGCCTGGCTGGAAGCGGCGGTGCAACGGATCCAGGCACGGCACCCCCGGGAGAAGCTGACGCTGGTGGGGCACTCGGCGGGCGGAGTGGTGGCCCGCCTCCTGCTCGTGCGCTACGGCAAGGGCAAGGTGCACCGCCTCGTCACCATCGCCGCTCCCCATCTCGGAACCCACAGGGCGGTGCAGGCGCTGGACGCAGTGGACGACGGCGGCCTCTTCGGCCCCATCAAGGAGTGGATCGTGCGCAACGAGATCGGCAGCGGCCTCTACCGGACTCTGAAGCTCTCCCGCGGCATCCTCTTCGACCTGGTGCCGCCAGCGCCCGGCACTCTGCTGTGGTGGCTCAACGGCCAGCCCCACCCCAAGATCGAATATGTGTCGGTGATCCGCAGCGCCGGCTTCTTCATCGCGGGAGACCTGCTGGTGCCACCCTTCAGCCAGGACATGAACCGCGTGCCGGCGCTGAGGGGCCGTTCCAAGGTCTATGTCACTCCCCAGGGACACCAGCTGACGCCCGCCGACGGCCTGTTGCTGGCGCGGATTCTTCGCTGAATCTTTTCGGCCAGCCCGGATATCGCACCCGAATCCGAAAACTTCCCGGAGAGGTTTCGTTCGGGGAATCCCTGCGCCTCGCCCCTTCGCGGCTCGCGCGCCGACTGGAGCGGTGCGGTGCAATATCCGGCCTAGGGATGGGCCGGAACAACCGGCAGGGGCGGCACCACGTCGGCGTTCTGCGCGCGGTGGCGCAGGGCGTGGTCCATGAGGACGATGGCCAGCATCGCCTCGACGATGGGCACCGCGCGGATGCCCACGCAGGGGTCGTGGCGCCCCTTGGTGACCACTTCGGCGGAACGGCCCTCCACGTCCACCGTGCGGCCGCCCAGACGGATGCTGGAGGTGGGTTTGAAGGCGACCCGGGCGACCACCTCCTGCCCCGAAGAGATGCCCCCCAGAATGCCGCCGGCGTTGTTGCCGAGAAAGCCCTCGGGGGTCATCTCGTCGCGGTGCTCGGTGCCTTTCTGGCGCACCGACTCGAAACCGGCGCCGATCTCCACTCCCTTGGCGGCGTTGATGCCCATGAGGGCGTGGGCGATGTCGGCGTCGAGGCGGTCGAACACCGGCTCGCCCCACCCCGGCGGAACGCCGGTGGCCACCACGCTCACCTCGGCGCCCACTGAATTCCCTTCTTTTCGCAGCGCGTCCATGTAGGCCTCCAGCTCCGGCACCTGATCCGCGTCGGGCCAGAAGAAGGGGTTCTTCTCCACCGGCTCCCACGAGAAGGCGCGGGGGCGGTTCTCGCCGAGGGCGGAGAGCCAGCCGCGAATCTCCACGCCGTAGCGCTCGCGCAGATACTTCTTCGCCACGGCGCCGGCGGCCACCCGCATGGCGGTCTCGCGGGCCGAGGAGCGCCCACCGCCGCGGTAGTCGCGAATGCCGTACTTCTGCAGGTAGGTGTAGTCGGCGTGGCCCGGCCGGAAGCGGGAGGCGATGTCGGAATAGTCTTGGGATCGCTGGTCCTGGTTACGGATGAGCAGACCGATGGGCGTGCCCGTGGTCTTACCCTCGAAAACGCCGGAGAGGATCTCCACCCGGTCGGGCTCCCGCCGCTGCGTGGTGTGGCGGCTCTTGCCGGGCCGGCGCCTGTCCAGCTCCGGCTGGATGTCGGCCTCGCTGAGCGCCATTCCGGGCGGGCAGCCGTCCACGATGCAGCCGATGGCCGGCCCGTGGCTCTCTCCGAAGCTGGTGACGGTGAAGAGCCGGCCGATGGTGTTGCCCGACATCAGTGCTCCGCCAGCAGCGCGTTGATGCGCGCCATGTCCTTCTCGGTGAGCATGCCGGCGGCGCGCTTCAGCGCGAGAATGCTGGTGATGTAGGTGTAGCGGGCCTTGGCGTGATCCCGCAGGGCACGGTAGTAGTCGCGCTGGGCGTTGAGCACGTCCACCATGGTGCGGGTGCCCACGTCGAAGCCGGCCTGGGTGGCGTCCAGCGCGCTCTTGGTGGAGACGGTGGCCGCCTTGAGCGATTTCACCGCGCTGATGCTCGCCTGCAGGGCGCGGTAGGCGTCACGCACCTTCTTGTCCACCTCGCGCCGCGCCTGATCGAGCCGCTCCTGGGCGGCGATCAGCTCCGCCCGCGCCTTGCGGGTGGCGGCCTCCACCCCGCCGCCTTGATAGATGGGCACCTTCAACTGCAGACCGATGGCGCCGTTCTCGTTGTGGTCGAAGGCGGCGTACCGCTGGTCGGTGTCGCTCACCCCATAGCGGCCGAAAAGATCCAGAGTTGGATAGTGGCCCGAACGCTGCACCTCCACTTCGCGCTGGGCGATCTGGGTGGCGTCGGAAGCGGCCTTCACGTCGGGGTTGTTCTGCAAGGCCATGGCCGACCACTCCTCAATGTCGGCCGGCATGGGCGGCTCCAGGGGAATCTTCTTTTTCAGATCGGCCAGCTTTTCCGGGCGAACGCCGAGGATCTGGCGCAGCGCCTCCCAGGCGTTGTCCAGCTCGTTGACCGCCAGGATCTCGTTGGTGGCCGCCTGGTCGTAGCGCGCCTGCGCTTCGTGCACGCCGGTGATGGCGATGAGCCCCACCTTGAAGCGCTGCTTGGCCTGCTCCAATTGACGGGCGGTGGCCTTCTTGTCGGCCCGCACGAAATTGAGCGTCTCCTGCGCGGTGAGAACGTTGAAGTAGGCGTTGGCCACGCGCAGCATCAGATCCTGCTGCTGGGCGTGGTACCGGGCGTCGGCCAGCTCCACCTGCCATTCCGACTGCTCCAGCTTCACCAACCGGTCACGCCGGTAGATGGCTTGGTTGACGCCGATGGAGAGATCGTCGGCGCCGTAATTGTCGGCCGAGGCGCCCCTGGGGTCGAACCGGTTGTAGCTGGCCGAACCGCTCACCGAGACCTGCGGCAGAAGTTGCGAAAGCGCCAGCGGCTTGGCCTCGCGCTGCGCCTCCCTCTTGGCCGCCGCCTCACGCAACACCGGGTCGTGCTCCAACGCCAGCTTGTAGACCTGCAACAGATCCTCCGCCGGGCTTCCTTGGGAGAGCGCCAGCAACAAGGAGGCGATCAGGGTTCTTTTCATCGGTTCTTCTCCGTCTTGTCGAATTCCATGGGGCCCACCACCGTTTGCGGATCGACCCGCTTGCCCCGCAGGTTCATGCGCCAGTCCAGGTGAGAACCGGTGACCCGGCCGGTGGCGCCCATCTCGGCAACCACCTGGCCCTGCTTCACCCGCTCCCCCACCTTGACGAGAATTCGGCTCAGATGCAGGAAAGTGGATGATAACCCATGGCCGTGATCCATGATCAAGGTGCCGCCGGAATAGAACATGTCGGGAACCGCCAGGGTGACGATGCCGTCGGCCGGCGCCCGCACCGGGGTGCCCACGGGCCCGGCGATGTCCACCCCGTAATGGGGGCGGCGGGGTTTGCCGTTGAGAATGCGCTGGCTGCCGTAGACGCCGGTGATGGGTCCCTTGGCGGGCCAGCGGAACCCTTTGACGTAGTCGGTGCGCGCGTCGAGCCGGGACCGCGCCTTGCGGACCATGGCCACGTCGCGGCGGATCCTCTCCAGATCTCTCTTCTTGCGCGGTGTCACCTTGGCGGGCGGCAGGCCGTCGATGCGCTGGATGCGGTAGTTGCGTTTGGCGATGCTCAGCTTGCGCACCAGGCGGGTGCCGTCGGGCAGCACCACTTCCAGGATGGAACGGGAAGGCGCCTCGCGGGAGAAGCCGATGACGAAATCCCCTTCGGGCGAGACCGGCACCGCTTCGCCGTCCTGGCGCACGCGGGCGCCGGGAACCGTCTTGCCGAAGACCACGGCTCCCTGTTCCAGCGGTCCGCGAAGGGTCAGCGGAGCCTCTTCCGCCCCGGCCAGCAACGCCAAGGCGACCATCGACAAAACGAGAAAACGCAACGGAAAGGACATGGGACCCAGGCGGTCGCTCCAACCATGGATGGCTGGGTATTTTAGCCCGAATATCACGATGGAATCCGGGATTTTCCCGGCGAATTTTTGTTCGGCGCTTCCCTGCGCCTCACCCCTTACGGGGCTTGCGCGAAAATTCGCTCCCGGCGAATTTTTCAAGCGGCGGGGTTCACGCCGGCGAATTTCGATGCCGCTCATCGGCTTGCGGCCGGTCGGAGAGCAACACCGGGCGAAAGGCATCTTGGAAAAATCCGACGAACGCGGCCCGTCGCGGACGCATGTGGATGGATCGTCGAACGAGCGCGCACAACGGCCTGAATCGCAGTGGCCGGGGCGATCCCCCGTTCGTGGGTCTGGAAGGGGAATGGCGGGGCGTCCGGGGCATGGATGCCGAGGCCGAGCCCACGGGGATGGGTTCACGGCGTCCCCGACGGCCCCCTTCCAGCCCCTTGGACCGGACTCCGCGACGAGCCGAGACCCGAATTCATGCAATGGCCCTGTCGGAACGGCCTGGCGCGATATTCGGGCCGGCAAAAGTTGATAGAATCGCCCGATGACCCCCCGCCCCGCGACCCCCCAGGTTCGCTCCGAGCCCTACACCTGGCCGGAGGTGATCCGCATGGTGCTCGCCTACCGCCGCGAACTGGTGGCGGCCAACGTCATCGCCGTGCTGGGCACCGCCGCCGCGGTGCCGGTGCCGCTGCTCATCCCGCTGCTGGTGGACGAGGTGCTGCTCCACAAGCCCGGCACCCTGGTGGCCTGGTCCAATCGCCTCTTTCCCGAGAGCTGGCACGGGCCGGTGCTCTACATCTTCGCCGTGCTGCTGCTCACCCTGCTGCTGCGGTTCGTCTCCCTGGCGTTCAACGTCTGGCAGGTGCGCGCCTTCACCCGCATCTCCAAGGACGTCATCTTCCGCATCCGCCGCGACCTGCTGAACCGACTTCAGTACTTCTCCATGGCCGAGTACGAAGTGCTGGGCCCCAGCACCGTGGCCTCCCATCTGGTCACCGACCTGGACGCGGTGGACCAATTCGTGAGCACCTCCACCTCCAAGTTCATCGTCGCCCTGCTGACGGTGGTGGGCACCGCCGGGGTGCTGCTGTGGATGCACTGGCAGCTGGCGCTCTTCATTCTGCTGCTCAATCCGGCGGTGATCTACGTCACCACCCTCTTCGGACGCAAGGTGAAGCAGCTCAAGGCCGTGGAGAACCGCGCCTGGCAGGCCTTCCAGGAGGCGCTGGCCGAGACCCTGGACGCCATCGAGCAGGTGCGCGCCGCCAACCGCGAGAAGCACTACATCCGCCGCATCGTGGAGAAGGCCGACCGCATTCGCCACCGCTCGGCCAATTTCACCTGGAAAAGCGACGCCGCCAACCGCCTCTCCTTCATGGTGTTCCTCTTCGGCTTCGACGTCTTCCGCGCGGTGAGCATGCTCATGGTGCTCTACTCCAGCCTCACCATCGGCGAGATGCTGGCGGTATTCGCCTATCTCTGGTTCATGATGGGACCGGTGCAGGAGCTGCTCAACATCCAGTACGCCTACCATGCCGCGCGCGCCGCCCTGAACCGCATCAACGCCCTGGTGGACGTGCGGCTCGAACCGCACTTTCCCCACGAGGTGAACCCCTTCGAAGGGAAGGAGACGGTCTCCATCCAGATGGAGAAGATCTGCTTCGCCTACGGCGACGGGCCGCTCATCCTCAAGGATGTGAGCCTGGAGATCGCCGCCGGCGAGAAGGTGGCGCTCGTGGGCGCCAGCGGCGGCGGCAAGAGCACCCTGGTGAAGATTCTGCTGGGCCTCTATCTGCCGCGGTCGGGGCGGGTCTGTTTCGACGGCGTGCCGGTGGAACGCATCGGCCTGGACGTGGTGCGCGACCATGTGGCCACGGTGCTGCAACATCCGGCCCTGCTCAACGACACGGTAAGGGTGAACCTCACCTTCGGCGACGAGGTGCCGGAGGAACGGCTCTGGCAGGCGCTGGAGATCGCCCAGCTGAAGGAGGTGGTCAAGCGCCTGCCACGCGGCCTGGAGACCCGCATCGGCCGCAACGGCGTGCGCCTCTCCGGCGGCCAGCGCCAGCGGCTGGCGGTGGCGCGGATGGTGCTACGCAACCCCAGCGTGGTGATCCTCGACGAGGCCACTTCCGCGCTGGACACCGACACCGAGGCGCGCCTGCACCGCGCCCTCTCCGGTTTCCTGAAGAACCGCACCACCCTTATCATCGCTCACCGGCTCAGCGCCGTGAAGCAGGCCGACCGGGTGCTGGTCTTCGAGGACGGCCGCATCGTGGAGGAGGGGCGCCACGAGCAGCTCATCGAGGAGGGAGGGCTCTACGCCAATCTCTACGGCCGGCAAGAGGCGTGAACGGCCCGACGAGGAGGGACGCCCGTTTCCCTGGGTTCCATGAGCGCCGGTGCCCGCATGGACTCGCCTCCTCGCCGGAATCACTGGTCGGGAATAACCGGATCGCCCGCTCCGATCAAGAACCTCCCTCGCAAATGGAGCCCGTCCTGAACCTTGTCGAAGGTTATATAACGTCCTCCTTCTTTGAGAAGATCGAACGTCGGTTGCCCGTTCTCGGGGGTCACGAGCACGCGGGGAACCGAATTTTCGACATCCATTTGCACGTAGAGACGGTACGTCCACCGATCCAAGCCGCCGAAGTCGTCCCTCTCTTCCACCATCAACGCCACGCTCACCGCCTCGCCCGCGTGCATTTTCAGGTTGCAGCCGGGGGAAGGCGGGCCGACGGGAATGTAACCTCCGTCTTCCACATAGTAATTCACCGGCCCGTTGGCGGAACACGTCATCCGTCTCATCGCGTCGAAATCGCCACGGGACGGCCCATCGACCAGGCTGAACCCTAGCCACGAGATCTCTCCCCCTCCACCGGTGAGGTCGTCGTCCCCGGATTCCACGGCCTCGATGGGCTCGTAAAGGTGAAGCGCGACGTTGTAACCCGCCACCGGTTTCGTACGATAGACCCTCTCGTCATAGATCGTTCCATTGAGGCGGGCCAACTGCACCACAACGTCGGCTCCCCAGGGAACGCCCTGGGCGCCCTCTTTCCGATAAGGCAGCGCGAATTTCGCCCAATACTCGCCCGACGATCTTTGCCGAATGGAAAAGGGCGTCGCCCTGGCCACCACTCTCCCGGAAACGATCGCGCGCGCCTCGACGCGGCGCAAACGCTCGCGCCATTCTGCCCCGGCGGGAGCGGATGCCTCGATGTACAAGACGTATTCTTCCCGGGTAAAGGAACCAATATGCGAAATCCTCGGATTCGCAAACGACAGCGTGGGAGAGTCCCCTCTGGCGTCGCGCACACCCGTGGCGCCGCCAGCCAGATCCAAGCGAACGAAGCGCCGATAGGAGAGGTCGTCGAATTCCACGTGGACCCTATTGGTCCCACGCTCCCCTCCGCAGTCGTATTCCAGATAGGCGTGCGGCCACCGCCGCGGCAACACGACCCTGCCGCGATAGGCGACTTCTCCGCCGGAGACCCGACGCTCTCTGCCAATCGCCGCCATGCCACCGGCAGCGGAAAATCCATGGACCGCAGCCGGCGCTCCGCTGCGATCGGCGGTGGGGTACTGGAGAACCCGGATCGCCGACCAGTCGTCGGCGGGACAGCGGCGATCGTCGGCCCGCTTGAGCACCTCGAAGTCCAGCACGAATCGAGCTGGGCAGACGGAACGCATTCCCGCCGCCAAAACCTCTCCTCTCTCATTGAGCAGTTCCACCGCGATTTTCTTGTCGCGCATGGTCTTGAGTGGATCGGAAGCCAGATTCCCGGGAACGTCGTTCGGCAACGTGAACCGAATTTCGGAATCGGAAATCTGCAAGCCTGCGGGCGACAGCGAGGTTCCCCCGCCCGCCAGCACCTCGCCGGCGGTGCCGGCGCGCACCCGTACAAAGCGTACTCCCCCGAAATTGCGCCCTTTCACGACCAAAGGGGAATGGCGCGCCGCGTCCAGATTGACGCAGGAGCCGGTCCAAGGAGTGTTGACGGACTCTTCCGAATCCGAAGCGAAGCCGGTGATCGCCGCCTGCGCGCTCTTGGCGACCCGCTCCCGGATGCCCATCGCCTCCGACGCGGCGCTCACGATGCCAGGATGCCCCGTCCGGCAAAGCGAGCGGTCCATCGCGGAAAGACCGGAATCATCGCCTTGGAGATGCCATTCGACCTCCACGGCGAGGCACTCTCCTTCGGCCAGATGAACCCCCATCCAGTAGTCACCTCCCTCATCGCCGGCCTCGCCCAAGGCCACGCGTCGCTCCTCGCTGACCCCGTGGGCAGGCAGGCCGGAAAAATCCATGGCATAAGCGCTTGCCGTTCCCTCTTTGTTCAATCGCACCTGCAGCAAGTCGGCCAACCGGTCGCTGGCGTTTCGCAAGCGGACGACCACGACGGGGGGCGCGTCGTTTTCGATCCGCAGCGTCTCGAAAAGGATATCTCCCTCCCGAATGAACCGAGCTCCCTTGGGAACCCCTCTGGGCGCCTCCGTCATCTTTTCGACGGGGATGCGCGGCTTGGTGCCGCTTTTGATTCCCAAATCGGACGACAAGGAAGGCAGGCCGCCCTTGGGAACCACCGCCGTTTCGGCCCGTTTTTTCGTCCCGCGCCGACCGGGAAGGCCCAGATCCGACGGCAGCTTCGGCACGGCGGGAAAAACATGACGCTTTTTGGCCGGCGCTTCCCCTTTCTTGCCGGAACCGGCGACGGAAGACGAGAAGGAAGGCGCCGCGCCGCCGACGCCCGCCGCCGGCAGTTTCGGAACCTTCATCAAGGTCTTTTCCTTCGTTTTCGGCGAAACGGAAGGCGACGGAAAATTGGGCACGGCCGGCACTTTCGGAATCATGCCGGCGGCCGTGGGCGCTTTGACCGTGGACGGCGACGGGAAGGCGTTCGGCCGGGGGGCGACCGCCGGAACTTTACCGGGCTTCGGAAAGGCGGCTCGCGGCGCCGCCGTCGCCGATGCCCCCGTTACCGGCTTTTGCGCCGCGGACGGAAGCGAACTTCCTTTTTCGAAACCGGAAAGGGGAAAACCGGCGGGCCGCTCGGGCGGCGTCTTCCCGACGGCGTCTTCCTTCCTTTTCGTGGGCGGCACCGCGAAAGAGCCGGCCTTGTCGATGATGGATTTGTTCGGCAGAACCGGAAACCCTCCTTGATCGGCCGAAACGGCCGCCATGGAGAAGATGACCGCCCAAGCAAACGCCGGCAGCGCCAGTTTCAAGCCCGATGCGTTCATGATTCTTCACCTCCTCTTCATCTTTTTTCTTTGTGTCGGCCCATCGCTCCTTCCGGTTCAACGACGAGAACGGCGACTCACAAACCGGCTCACTCGACGGTGACTTGGTACTCGCAACGGGCGTTGTTGGTTTCATCGCTTTCCGGCACGCCGTTGTAGGGGTCCACCGTCAGGCAGAGCCAGTAACGTCCCGGCGGCACGCCTCCAACCCGCAAGTTCCGTTGCTCCCGCGGGATCCTCATGCGCTCGTCGGCGGCCAGCGGCGGCGTGCGGTCGATCTGCCGCACCACGTAAACCCCGGGGGCATAACGTCCCCGTCGGGGCAGTTCCACTCCGTTGGTTTTCGAAAGCAGCACATGGACTCGATATCCGCAGCGGCCGTCGTAACCTGGCGCGGGCCCGGTCCCTTCGTTCAGCACCAAGATATTGAAGCGGTGAGGTTCGCCTTTTCTCAAGCGCGTGGGCGCTTTGACCGCCGCCGCCTCGAGGTCAGCCCGTCCGTTCCCCGGGCAAGAGGAAAGCTCGGGCGCCCGGTTCCCCACCCGCCCTCTCGTCGCCGGCTTTTTCCGGGGTTTGGAGGCGGCGCCAGCCGTGCCGGACTGGGGATCGCGAAAGATCCGGCCCAGCAGATCCTCCACCACTCTTCGCCTCGACGACCGCCGGGAGGAGCTTGCCGCATCTTGAGAGTCTCGGCGCGCCGTCCTCTTTTTATCCGCTGCCGCCACCAGCAGCTCTTTGCAGGCCACGTTGTTTCGTTCGTTCCGCTCCTTATGGTGATCCAGCGGATCCACCACGCCGCACATCCACCAACGCCCGGGGGGGATATCCCGCGGTATCTTGACCATCCGATGGGTCTGCCATCTCCCCGACGACGCCAGCTTCGATCCGGCGCGGAACACCCCGTTTCGCAACACGCCATCTTCCCGAAAATGGGAGGAGGAGCGCATGGAAAGGGGAATGGGCACCCGCCTGTCTCGGGAGATGACCAGCGCGACCATGACGGACCTCATACGACGGGAATTCGAATTTTCCTTCGCGGAGCTTCGAAAGCCGCGGTTCGACACCTTCACCCGCACCCCCAGCCGCTCGCCGGGCCGGGCGCGGAAACGGTCATTCTGCACCGACAAGACCAGATCCAGGCGGGCCGCGAAAACCGGCGTGGTCGCGGACACCGAAAGGAAGACCACGAGAACGCCCGCGCCAAACGCTTTCAGCATGGACATGATCACTTCCTCCCCCATCCTTGTTTTCTCGAAAATGCAATCGTGTGGAGATTCAGAAAACGCGCCGTTTGCGCCTTTTCAAGATTTCCATCCCTGGCCCTCCGAGCCAGATCGCGGCTCCGGCGGCGCTACCGGGACGGATCCGGTTGACACACCTCTTCCGCGCACGGTCCCAGGCCGAAAACGGTTCCGAACGCGATGCCGATGGTGGGTTCGTTGGCGTTGACGCCTTGCCTGAACTTGCAGCCCGCCCCCCCGTTTCCAGCGCCATCCGTGCCGGGCATCGGACGAGCGGTCGGAGAACCACAGCCGCTGGCCATCGCGGTGAGTTCCTCGATCGTAGGGGGTTCGGTGCGCTCATGCGCGCCGTGGGCCGCGCATTCCACCTCCTTTCCCGCCTTTCCCGCGCCCCCGAACCAGGAGGTCGCGGGGTTGGAAGGCGCGTTCTCGCCACCGGGGGTTTCTTCCGTCATGCCGCCCGCCTCAGCCGCGGGCGAGGGCTGCGAGGCGGGATTTTCACAACGGGAACGGGCCTCTTCCAGAAGGCGATCCGCCTGCCCTGCATAGAGCGCTTGCGCCAGACAAGCGTCGCATTGCAGTTGCGCGACGCTGCGCCCTCCGCCCAGGACATCCGGTCCTCGAAGAGGATTTTCACCTGGCCCCTGGCCTTTTCGACTGCCATCGATCACCAGGTCGCCTTTCACTCTTTTCCAATATTCGGGGGACCGTTTTTTGGAATCTGGCAGCTTGCTGCGCTCGCCCAGGGGATCGGGACCGTTGCAAAAAGCAGACTGGGATCCGGCGGCGCATGCGGCCCTCACGAGGCTTTCACTCGGCCGCAATCCGCTCCTTCGCGCGCTCTCCACCGTGCGGTGTCCCTGGCTTCGCAAATATTTCTCGAAATCGTGCAGCGCCTGGTCCGCCTCGTTGACATAATGGTCTCTGTAGTAATTCATGGCTTCTCCGACCAAGAAATCGCCGATATCCTTGGCGGTTTTGGCGGCCCCCAACAAACGTGCCGCCCCCTCTCCAACCAACCATGCCAACAGGTCCGACATGCCGTCCTCGGCCCACCCGCCGGGAATGCTGCGGCTGCGGCAGGCTTTCTCTTCCAGAACACGCCGGCATCTGGGGCTCACCTGCAGCGGATGCCGCCGACCGGATCCAATGCCCCCATTTTCCCTTCCGCCGCCCGACTTGCCCGAGCACGGATCGAAGCCTTCGACCTTCATGAAAAAGCCGCCGACTCCGCTCTCCGCCTTTGCGCCTTCGTTTCGTCCGAAGGCGCCCCTCAAGGCCCCGCATGCGCTGCGGCCTTCCCACAAATCTTCCAGGAACCTCCAGGCGGAAGGGGTGTCCTCGATCCACCAAGTGATGCTGTTTCCTTTTTCAATCACCCGCGCCTCCACCACGCCGTCGCCATCCGGGTCGTAATTGACCGCAACGGCAGGCCTGGTGACCAGAGTACCGACGAGCCGGCCGTCCACGATCAAAGGCAGCCACTCTTCATCGCCGCTTTTGTACAACCATCGGTCCTCCCGCCGAACCTTGCGGTCCGTGGGCAGCGGTTTCCGCACCAGCAGCAGAGCGTACACCCGCCCCCGCCGCCGCATTCCGCCCGAACCGTCGATCTCCAGCAGCTGGTAGGGTCGCCGCTCGCCCTTTCCCAATCGGAGCAACTGGTCTCTGGAAAGAGGCAGGTCGGCCAACGATGAAAGCGACGTCAAAGCGCTTGCATCCACGCCCGCGGGCACCGCCTCCCTTCCAGATTTTCCGAAAGGAGGGGGCAAATAGGGTGTCCGTCGCACTCGATGCGCGGGCTTTTCCCGCCCATCGACACTTTTCGGAACGGAGGTTGCCCCCGCCGGTCGTCCTTCTTTTTCGTCCGTTTCCGGGCGGGGGAGCGTCACCGTTTTTCCCGAACCTCGCCCCGCTTCCCCGCCGAGCGGCCCCGCTCCCTTCCGATTCCGGTCCGCCGCACCGGCGGTCGGGGCCTGCGTTTGCCTCCTTTCCCCCATATTCATTCCATGCGTGAGCGTCATCGGAGCGGAAGGCCGAGCCTCCCCGCCGGATGGGCCGCTTTTCTCGACGACCGGACGCACGGAGAAAAATGGGGGCACTTTCATGGCTTCGTCCTTCATCACCACGGGATCGTCCCCTCCCGAAGCCAACCCCCATGCGACCGTCAAAGCGAAATACAGAGTTCTCTTCATCCCTTATTCCCTCCCGACACGCCGTCCGATCCCGGTTGCGGTCTTCATTCAGGGGATGGGTCGTCGATTCTCCGGCCGGGGTTCACGCCTCCATCGGTTTTCCCGCATCGGCGGCCATCCAACCCTTCCTCAGCTCCGGCAACCCGTCATCGCCGAAAAGAGCGCCAGGTATCGACGAATCCTCGAAGCGGGGAACGGGGCCGGTCTGCCGTCACTGTTCGACCAATTCCACCCGCCGGTTTTTGGCGCGCCCCTCTTCCGTGGCGTTGCTCGCCACTGGCGCCACCGGCCCCACGCCCACCGGCTTCAGCCGCCTGGCCGGAATGCCGTGCCTTCCCACGAGCGCCCGAGTCACGGCGGCCGCCCTTCTTTTGGAGAGCGCCAGGTTGTAGTCGTACTCCCCGGTATTGTCCGTGTGCCCCACGACGTAGAGCCGGACGCGAGGATGGGCCTTGAGGTATTTGGCGATCTCCGACAAAGTGGCATTCGATTCGGGCTTGAGATGGTCGCTATCGAGATCGAAGGTGATTCCATAGAGAGCCACATGGCCTTTGGCACCGATCTCCGAAGCCATCTTTTCAGCGCCCACCACATCCAGTCGCGCGTCCAACGGACGCGATTCCACCACGCGCAGATAGGCCCAGTACCGGTCGCCCCAGGTGGTGTGATGGATGAAACTGTAAAGCGCCACCACCGCCTCCTTGCCTCGCAGAGCGCCTTTGGCCACGAGAACGTAGATGGGGCGGCTCAAGGGCGGAAACTCTTCGTGAAGCTTGGCCTCGCTTTTCGACACTCCGAAAAAACCTTTGTCGTCTTCATATTCGAACAACACCTGAAAGCCTTTTTCTTCCAGATTTCTCCGATATATCATCGCCGCTCCTTCGGCGCCCACGTCCTTGGGCAGCCAATAGTCGATCTTCCAGATCTCGCCGGACATCCGCTCCGTCTTCCCCACGAGCCCTTTTCTTTCCGACACGGGAAAAGTGATCGAACCGGCTCTTTTGTGCACATATTTTCCGATGATCGATCCGGGAACCCTCCCCAATCGAGGGTGGTCGGCGCTTCCGGCCACATCCTTACGCGGCGGCTTGGGCGCTGCCACCGCCGACGCGAAAGCCGCCACCAACAACGCCGTCATCGTCAATTTGAACCACTGAATCATCGCTCTCCTCATCTTCCGTTCTCCGGTTCTTCGATTTTTGTCCGTTTACGATCCGTCGCCGCAACCTGGGTGACGGAGAATCCCATGGCCGTACACCGGATCCACGCCCGGTTTTCCCGCATCCGACGCGCTTTCCAGCAATTCCTCCAACGCTGAAACGGTTCCCCGGCTCTCCTCCAGCGCCAGGGCGGCGGCGACGAAAGGAGCGGCGTACGAGGTTCCGCTGAGATAACGACCACCTCGCCGACCCGTCGGCAGCCAAAGATCCACGCCCGGAGCGGCGAGGGTCACATGGGAGCCCCGGTTCGCCAACCGCCATGCCCGCCCTTCGGCATCCACCGCCGTGACGCCCACCACTCCGTCATAGGCCGCCGGATAGACCGGTTCCATCTTTCCATCGTTTCCCGCAGCCGCCACGATCTGCAATCCCTTGCGCCGGGCCAACAACAACGCGAGTTCCAGCAGCCGGTTCGGCGGCCCGCCGATGCTCATCACCCCCAGTCGCACGTTCCGGCGTACCAACCAATCCAATGCGGCCACCATTTTTTCGGCGGTGGCGTCCACAATGTCGGCCTCACGGTTGCGCAGCACCACGGCAAGATGCAGTTCCGCGCCGGGAAGCAAGCCGCCGAAGCCCGAATCGCCGCGCCCGACCAACAGACCCGCTATCGCCGTGGCGTGATCCGCGGGCGCCGGTCGTTCGGCCGCTCCAAGAAAAGAGAACGATTCGATGGCAGCCCCCCGCAAAGCAGGATGGGCTCTTTCGACGGGTCCATCCACCAAGCCGATACGGGCGTCCCGGCCACAGTCTGAAGTGCTGTTCCAGCCGATCAAGCGCTGCCCGTAGATCAAGGCTTTCCCTCCCATGGGTCGGTAACGGTGGTTCACGTCCATCCACACGTCGGGAGAGGTTTGCCTCAGCGCCACCAGTAACGCTTTTTCATGGCCCTCCGGCACCCGAAAAACGCTCAATATCATTCCCAGCCCGTGCAACACCTTGCGACGGCGCAGACGATAACCGCTTTGTCTCATGGCTTGCGCCACGGCTTTGGCCACCTCGAGCTCCCCGCTCGCAATGAGGATCTCGCCCGGTTCGATTCCCCGGTCCACGGTCGCCGCCAACGACGACGGCAAAGGAGGCAGGGACGGTAGAGACCGATCGAGAAAATCCCCCCGCGACAAAGCATTCCGCCGAAAAACAGGCTGTCCGCTCGCTCCAGGCTCGGGCGCCTTCCATTCTCCAGACGTCTCCCCGCCGCTGGAACCGTCGGCCGCCGGCGCATCGGAAGAGGACTGGCCACCCTCCTCCTGATCCGCAACGTAAAATCGCGCATGCGCGGATTTCCAACGGGAGGAGGCGTCGAACACCGTTTCCCTGTTTCCAACCGCGACCATCCATTGCCCTCGATCTCCACGGGCATCGGAGGAAACTCGGCCACCTCCTTCCGCGGCCGCCAGCGAAGCGGCCAGGAGCACCAGCGCTAACGATCCGACCGCCACTTTCATGGCCCTCTCACCTCTTTCACGATATCCGACGACACGAGCCGGTTTCGGACGCGGGCGACCGCCCCTCTTTTGGCGGAGACGATCCGCAGGCGGTATACGCCCAAGGCGCCCGGCCCTCCGGCAAACTCAAGACCCGCCTGCTGCAACAGACGGCGGATCCGACCTTCCGTCGCGTCTTGGCGGAAACGAACCTGGAACACGACCTCCCCTCTTCCTCCTTCCTCTCCCAAAGGCCGATAGAGCGCCGGCGAAGAGGAGCGTTGGTGGAAAAGCACGCCCAGAATCGCCCCTTCGACGACCACCGCCAAGCTCGCCGCCATGGCCAGCCGCCGCCACCAAACCGGATTCCGCTTCACGCCCGCCCTTCCTTCTTCTTCGATCCGCTCGCGCCGTATGCGATTTTGCAATTCCTCCCACACCTTCTCGTCCGGCTTCCGGTCCCTCCATTTCTCCTTCGCTCCCCGACACACCGCCTGGAGAAAACGGTACTCGAGCCGGCATCGCTCGCAGTTCTCGATGTGGACGAGCACCCGGCGTAGTTCAGGTTCTTTCAAAGAGCCATTCGCCAGCAAGGGCAACAAATCGTCCGGATGCGTTCCCCCGTTCATTTGCCGATTCGATCGATTCGTCATTCCAATGCCCCGCAATGGCCCTAACGGCCGAGATTCGGTATCCACCCTTCAGTCGAGCGAAAAGACAAAAGGGTTCATTGACGAGGGAGGCCGTCGAGTTGCAGGCAAGCTTTGATCTTGCGTCTGGCATGGTGGATCCGGGTCTTGACCGTACCTTCGGGACAATCCAGGATCGCCGCGATCTCTCCATAGGGGAGGTCCTCGAAGAAAGCCAGGTAGACCACCTGTCGCATGGGGGAAGGGAGCCTTTCGATGCAAGCCTCGACCCGGTCCAGGTCCTGGCTCGCCTCAACCGCCTTCTCCGTCATCGAAGAGAGGGAGGAGGCTTCATCGGCCGTTATCGAATCCAAAGCGTCTTCGCCGGCATCCCCTCCCTCTTCGCACCACCGGCGACGGCGCAATTTATCCAGAATCTTGTGGTGGGTGATCCCCAGCAGCCATGTGGCCACCGCCGATTTACCCTGATAACGCGCGGCGCTTCCCCGCCACACCTCGAAGAAAACCTCGTTGACCACATCCGCCGCATCGGCTTCCACCCCCAATCTGGACAAGGCAAAACGGTAGACGCGGGCGGAGAACCGTTCATAAAACCGCTGGAGCGCCTGCTCGTCGCCCGCGCTGATTCTCCGAAGCAATACCCGTTCAGGGTCCTCCGCCATTGCCCCCACCTCCGGTCCCGCCGCCACGCCAGAACCGCCTCCATTCGCTCGCCGCGATGGTTCTTCCTTCCGCGTCGAAGGCGACCACCCGCCACCATCCCAGGCCGTCCTTCATGCGCTCCATGACCAACGGCGAGAAAACGGCTTTGGATTGTCCACCCGCCACCAACTGACCCGCCTGAATGGGGGATTCGTCAGCGGAGCGGTTGACCACCGTTCCGAACGCACCCTCCTCCGCGCCGCGGTACTCGATGCGATAGGCCGCCGCCCCTTCCACCGCGCTCCATTCGAGGGAATCCCCTTTCCCCAAACGAGCGCCCGGCCCCGGCGTCTTGATGACGATGCGCTGGGGAATCGGAAGGCGGTTACCATCCCCTTGAACGAAGTAGCGCAAAATCAGCCCTTCGCCATCGATCGCGGGCTCGAGCACGCGGAGCCGCACAAGATAAAGACCGGAAACATGCGTGGGCAAAAGAGGGCCGTTCAAAACAGCACGCCCATTTCCGTCGAGATATCGATGTACGGTCAGCAAAGGACGATAAACCGGCGTGCCCTGGGTGCTGCCCGGCTCGGCCACTTCCCAGCGGGCTCGCAGCAACCCACGTCCATCGTACTGGACTTCCGCATGGATCCCCAGTTGCGTTCCCGCCGCCACCACGCGGTTGACGGCACCATCGTCGAAACGCATGCGGATGAAAGAGAGCGCAAATTCATTGCTGCCGATGCCGCCGCTCTGGATGGGCAGCTCCAGCCGGGCCTGGAATCGGGAAGGAGACAACGATTCTCCGAAGATTCGACACAAGGCGACGACATTGGCACCCCTCCGGCGGGCGGCCACCACCAAGGCCGGAGGAATGGCCACCTTTTCGCTCAAAGTGGCGGCGCCCCCATACGGGGGGGCGCCGTTCAACTGAAAAGTGCCGGAAACCGTGGTGGGAAAGGCTTGCAAAGGAGCGCAACCATTGCCCGAAGGGATGCCGATCACCAGCTGATTCGAAAAAACCCGATCGACGCGAAGATTCGGAGGCGCTTTGAAAGAGACGTTCACACTCCACCGCAACCGCACATCGTTCACCCTGTTCTGAAACACCAGCGCTGGATCGGACGTACCGACCGCCACGTCGATGTCGGCCTCCGCGGTCGCAAACCACGACACGGCCAGAACCGACAAGAGCCATGCAATTCTCGCCTTTTTCGAAGCTCTTTCACTCGCCCATGCCATAACCGACCCTCACACCCATGTAGAGTTGCCAATCGTTCTCGTTTCCTGCACCGCTTTCCCATCGCTGATGCACGCCGCTGAGGCTCAGCGCAACGTCGGGGCGCCCTTCCTTCGGCGAGAACAGCGTCCAGGAAATCCATCCCGAAACGATCACGCTTTTTTCATCCAGAGAGTCGGCCTCACGCCGGTTACGGTTCAACATGGGCGTGACGCCCATGGACAATCTACCGTCCATGATTCCCGACAACGTAACGGGCAACTGGTAGTTTTCGGTTATGGTTCGATCGCCGCCGCCGTCGTATCGCGTCACATCCCTGGACAACTGCGGCTGGAATATGAGGCGGTTTTCCAAGAACCCCAACGCATAACCGAGCGACCAGCCGTTGGTGCGGCTATCCGCGTGCACGCCGGTGAAATCCTCGTTCCGCGCCGTGGTGAGGCGAAGATCGCCCGTGCCTCCGAACAGGGCGAAGGAGAGGCGCCCTCCCAGAGTGCGCGTGGAGTCGTTCGCGAGCGGGTAGGGATAGCCCAGCGGACGGGTCACCGGGCGCCCACGCACACGACTTCCATCCAAGCCTACCGAGGTAACGAAGCCCGCCAGCGGCCGATCGAATCCATAGGAGAGATCCAGGCGCAGATCGTCGAGGCGCGAGGTGGGAAACGACTCCACCTCGTCCACATTGTTTTCAACCCTTCTGAACGAGGCGCCGGCTTGCAGCCCTCCCCGAGCGATGCCGAGACTGAATTGCGCCGCCTTTTGATCGCTCTGCTGGGCCGGGTTCATCAGGCTGTAGTAATAAGTGCCGATGCGGCCGACAGAAACTTTGAAGGTCCAGAGCAAGGGAGTGGCCGAAGAGGAATTCAGCTGTCCATCCAGCGCCATCCCCAACAGCCAGGCGTCGTCATTCACATCGTCCATCAAGGTGCCGGAAGCATCGCCATTCCAGCGCGTTCGCGCATATTCTCCATGCAGCTTCAGCTTACCTTCGAAAAGCTGGCTCGAGCCGGAGAACACGATTCCCCGCCCCTTTTGCCGATATTCCGCTCCGTAGCTCCCTTCTCCGCCCAGAGTGCCCTCTCCACCGTAAGCCATGGCTTGCAGCACCAGCCGTTCGGGATGTTCCTCCAACGGGAAAAGAGTGAACGCCCCCCCTGCAAGACGGTTTTTCGGATCGGTCACCCCGAGACCATGCTGAAAGCCACTTTCGCTATCCGGTCGACTCATGAAGGCGGAGAAACGGTAACGCCGGCGATCCCGAACGCCCAGATCGACCTGAATTCCGCGGTAACTGGAGCCGGCGCTGAGCAGGCTCCCGGCGAGGGGAGAGAAATGGCCCACCTTGGCGCCGATGGTTCCGCGCTCGAGGTTGAGCAGATAATTGCTCAGCTCCAAGCGCCGCCGTGCCGCCGAACCGTTTCCTCCGCTGCTGTAGCCCAGATCCATGTGCGCGTCCGCACGCCACTCGCCGCCACCGGCGGCGCCCTCCAGGCGCAAACTCCCATTCCCGCTCCACTCTTTTCCCTGCTCTTTCCAGGCGTCGGTGGCATCCAGCCTGCGCGCGGCGGTAAGCTCCGCCGCCACATGTCCCCTCGCCTCCCGAAACAACCGCGAATACCGAACCTCCAACTGCCAAACGCCCCGTTCTTCCACGCTTCCATCCAGCGCGTACTCCACCACTCTCAGTTCGTGCCTCCCCGGTGACAACGGTTCCACGGGCCGATAGACCACGTGATCCGTTTCCCGCGCCACCATCCCCGTCACGTCCACGCCATCGAGTTCCAGCGCAAGACGCGCCAACAGACTTGCCGGCCAGTCGCGGGGAATCCGGATGCGGATGGCGTCCCGCCCTCCACGCCACCCTTTTTCCGGCGCTTCGAGCGCGAGTCCTTGGGAGGAGGAAGAGAGCGAGCCGAAGGAAGGCCCGAAAAAGAACAGTAGCAGCAACGGCGCCAGCAGCGTACGCCACAAACGAGAGGTTTCCATCACTCCATCCCTCGACCTTTAACGGTCTTATTTTTTTTCGAGTGCCGGCCCCTTCCTTATACGCAAAAAATGCGGAGACGAGGGGTTGGAAGCTTCGCGCGACAGCGTTATGGTCGTTTTCGCAAAAGCTTAGTTGAATCCACGCCCCTTGTCATCCATCAGGTTCATGTAGAAACGGCCGGGGCTGTGGGGGTCGCGCAATATGTCGCCCACCCGTGGAACGAAGCGCCCCTGACGGCGATCCTCGAAGTAGAGACGCAACGTCTCCCGCACCACGGCGAAGGCGAGCTCGTCCCAGGGAATCTCCTCTTCCCGGAAGAGCGCCACCTCCAGCGACTCTTCGCCCGGCGCGAAACGGGCGTCGGCGAGCCGCCCCCGGAACAGCAGATAGACCTGGTCGATGTGCGGCAGGTTGAAGGTGGTGTAGAGCTGCAGAATCTCCACCCGGGCCTTGGCCTCCTCCCAGGTTTCCCGCGCGGCCCCCTCCTGGCAGCTCTCGCCGTTCTCCATGAAGCCGGCGGGCAGGGTCCAGAGGCCGTAGCGGGGCTCAATGGCGCGCCGGCAGAGAAGGAGACGACCATCCTCGTACTCGGGAATGCAGCCGGTGACCAGCTTGGGGTTTTGATAGTGGATCTCGCCGCAACGCGTGCAGACATGGCGCTCGCGGCTGTCGCCGGGCGGCACCCGAAGCTCCAGGCGCCCGCCGCAGCTGCTGCAATAGTTCATCCGCTCTTCCGGCTTTCCGTTCCGCATTGCGTGTAAACTAACACCCTTCTCCGGCCACTGGAAAGCTGCAACCTTTAATGGACCCCTCTTCCGGCCCCTCCCCCATCGGTCTGCTGCTGGTGAATCTGGGCTCCCCCGACTCGCCCGAGCCCGCCGACGTGCGCCGCTACCTGGCGGAGTTTCTCCAGGACCCACGGGTGGTGGAGATGCCGCGCTGGCGCTGGCTGCCCATCCTGCACGGCGTGGTGCTCAACGTGCGGCCCCGCCGCTCCGCCGCGGCCTATCGCAAGATCTGGACCGAGGAGGGCTCGCCCCTGCTGCTCCACACCCGGCGGCAGGCGCGGGCGCTCGCCTCGCGGCTGGGCGGGGCGGTGAAGGTGGTGCCCGCCATGCGCTACGGCAACCCCTCCATCGCCGCCGGCCTGGCGGAGCTGCGAAAAGCGGGCTGCGAGCGGCTGTTGGTGTTTCCGCTCTACCCCCAGTATTCGGCCACCACCACCGCCTCGGCGTTCGACGCGGTGACGAAAGAGCTGCGCAACTGGCGCTGGATCCCCGAGCTGCGACTGGTGAACCAGTATTACGAGGACGACGGCTACCTGGATGCCCTGGCCGCCAGCGTGCGGGATTTTCACGCGCAAGAAGGCAAGGCGGAAGCGACGCTCTTCTCCTTTCACGGCATCCCCCGCCGCTACGCCGATCAGGGCGACCCCTATCCCTCCCAATGCCGGCGGACCGCCGAACGGCTGGCCGCGCGCCTGGAGCTGCCGCCCGAGCGGTGGCGGTTGAGCTATCAGTCCCGCATGGGCCGGGAGCCCTGGCTGGAGCCGGCCACCAGCGCAATCCTGGAGCGGCTGCCCCGGGAAGGGGTGAAGCGGGTGGAGGTGCTCTGCCCCGGCTTCGCCGCCGACTGCCTGGAGACGCTGGAGGAGATCGCCATGGAGAACCGCGATCGCTTTCTGGCCGCGGGAGGGACCCACTACCGCTACATCCCCTGCCTGAACGACCGTTCCGACCACATCGACGCGCTGGCGGCCATCGCCCGCCGCCATTTGGGAGGCTGGCTCAATGAGTGACGTTCCACGCCCCACCGACATCATCCTCCATCGGAAATCCCACGAGCTGGAGATCGCCTTCGACGACGGCAGCCGCTTCACCTACCCCGCCGAGCTGCTGCGCGTCTACTCCCCCTCGGCCGAGGTGCGCGGCCATTGGGGTCAGGGCGCCACCCTGCAGTTGGACAAGCAGGACGTGAACATCGCCGACATCCGGCCGGTGGGCCAGTACGCCATCAAGATCGTCTTCGACGACGGCCACGACTCGGGCCTCTTCGACTGGGGCTACCTCTACGACCTGGGGCGCAAGCAGGCGCTCTACTGGACCCGCTATCTCGACCGGCTGCAACAGGCGGGACACGAGCGCAAGCCCCCCTCGTGGAAGGGGCGGGACGAATCCTCTTAGCCATGGCCATGGCGCGAGGGAGAGGGGGCACCGGAGGAAGTCTCAAGACGAGCGATAACGAAACCCTCCCTTCTCCAGCCCTTTCCGCAACGCTTCGAAAGCCGCCGCCACCTCCTTCAAAGGGCCGCGGAAGCCAAGCTCCACGAAAGGAGCCTCGCCCCGCCGCGGCAAACTGAAGAGCTTCACTCCCGGCCAGGCGGCGTCCAGCTCCTGCAACAGGGGCATGAGGGCGTTCTCCGTCACATCGGGCACGCGCAGCGACCGCACCGTCTCTCCCTCTTCGTCGCCATAGCGGCATTCGAGCACCCAGGCGGCCATGGGGTGGGCCATTTCGGGAAAGCCCGGAAGGAAGTGGTGCCGACGGAGGGAAAAGCCCGGCACTTGGTTCACCGGATTGGGGATCAGCTCCGCCCCTTCCGGCAGGTCGGCCATGCGCAGCCGATGGGGCCGGGCCGACTCGCCGAAACGCTCGACGATGAGCGCCTCCGCCTGGGGATGACGCACCAAAGGCACGCCGGCCGCCTCGGCGGCGCACCCTCGGGTGTGGTCGTCGGGCGTGGCGCCGATGCCGCCGCAACAGAAGACGGGCCTGCCTTCCTCCATGGTCTGGCGCAGTCGGGCGGTGAGGAGGATGGGATCGTCAGGCAGAATCTCCATCCAATGGAGCGAATGGCCGTGTTCCGCCAGCAACCCGCGAAAAAAATCGAAATGGCGGTCGCGCCGGCGCCCGTCCAGGATTTCGTCGCCGACGACCACCAGTCCGAACTTCACGACCGCCTCCCCCGCAATTTCGCCACCGCCTCGCGGACCGCCTCGGACAGATAGTAGAAATACATCTCCAGGGTGTTGATGCCCACCATCTTCTTGACCAACTGGTGGCCGTCGGGGTCCAGGAAGAGGAGCGTGGGCGTCACGTAGACGCCGTAACGGTGGGCGAAATGGGCGGCGGAGACCCGTCGCCCCGAAAAATCGGCGACCGTCTCGCCGGCGTCGATGAGAACTTCCCCCAGCAGAATCTCATTGGCGAAATCGCCGGCCTTCACCATGGGATGGAGCACCTCCTCTTTGATCTTGTGGCAGTAGGCGCACTCCCGCTGGGAGATCAGCACCACCAGCACCCGCCGCTCGCGACGGGCGCGCGCGGCCAAGGCGCGAAAATCGTCGAATCTTTCAAGGCGGATCACCCAAACCCCTCCAGCGCCGCAATCCCCGATTTCATAGGCCGCCGTTCCCCCGTCCTTTCCCCGCTTGGAGAGCGGAACGCCGTTCCATTCTATGGGAACGGCAACTTTTTGCTACCATTGGAGTCCGTAACCACAAAGCCATCGTCTTTATTTTTCCATGAAAATCCTTGCCGACCTCTTTCCGGTCATCCTCTTCTTCGCGGCCTACAAGTTCGCGGGGATCTACACCGCCACCGCGGCGGCCATCGGCGCTTCGGTCGTCCAAGTGGCCTGGAACCGCTGGCGGCACGGCAAGGTGGAAACCCTGCAGTGGGCCACACTGGGGCTCATCCTCCTCTTCGGCGGACTCACCCTGCTGCTGCACGACCCCGTCTTCATCAAATGGAAGCCCACGGTGGTCAACTGGCTCTTCGCCGCGGCCTTTCTCGGCTCCGCGCTGTTCATGGAACGCTCTTTTCTGCAGCGTCTCATGGACCAGGCCGTGAGTCTGCCCGACAGCGCCTGGAGACGCCTCAATCTGGCCTGGGTGGGATTCTTTCTCTTCCTGGGCGCCGCCAATCTCTATGTGGCGTTCCATTTTCCGGAAGAGACCTGGGTCAACTTCAAACTCTTCGGCATGATGGGCCTCACCATCGTCTTTCTCGTCGCCCAGGGGTTCTACCTGGCCCGCCACATGGAGTTGGAAGAGGAACACTGAATGCTCTACTGCATCCTTGGCACCGATGGCGCCGACAGTCTGGAACAACGCCTCGCCGCCCGTCCCGCCCATCTGGAACGACTGAAACGGCTCCAGGAAGAGGGGCGCCTGGTGCTCGCCGGACCTTTTCCGGCGGTGGACGCGGAAGATCCGGGCAGCGCCGGTTTCACCGGCAGCCTCATCGTCGCCGAATTCGAGAGCCTGGAGGAGGCTCGCGCCTGGGCGAATTCCGACCCTTACGTCTCCGCCGGAGTCTATAAGGAAGTTTCCATTCAACCCTTCAGGAAAGTACTGCCATAATGAAAATTCGCAACAACGCTCTCGTCGCCGCCTGCGCCGGCCTGGCCCTGCTCGCCCTGTCGTCGGCCGAAGCCGCCGACGCCGGACCCGCATCCGCAAAGCCCCAGCCACTGGTGATCATCAACGGCCAGCCCATCGACAATCTGGAGGTGGCGGCCTTCAACGCCCTCCAGGGTCAGCGACCGGCCACCACCCGGCAGGCTCAGATCAAACTGGTGAACCAGCTGGTCAACACCCTGCTCATCGCCCAGCAGGCCGAAAAGGAGGGGCTCGACCGGCACCCCAACGTCAAAGCCGCGCTCGACATGGCGCGGATGCAGGTTCTGGCCGAGGCCAAGATGAGCGATTATCTCAAGTCCCATCCGGTCAGCGACGAAGAGCTGCAGGCGGCCTACAAAAAGCGCTACAGCGGCGTCAATCTCAATGAATACAAGGTGCGCCACATCCTGGTGCAGAAGAAGGAAGAGGCCGAAGAGATCATCAAGCTGCTGAACCAGGGCAAGAAGACGTTCGCCGAACTGGCGAAGGCCCGCTCTCTGGACCCCAGCAAGGAGAACGGCGGCGAACTGGGCTGGATCGGCCGTCAGCAGGTGGTGGAACCCTTCGGCGACGCCATGGTGAAGCTGAAAAAGGGGGAATACAGCAAGGCGCCGGTGAAGAGCCCCTTCGGTTGGCATGTGATCCAGGTGGACGACATCCGCAAGCAGCCGGTGCCTCCGATGAAAGAGGTGAAGGCGCAACTCACCAACGAACTGCGCAAGAAGAAGCTCGCGGAGTACATCACCGGCCTGCGCAAGCAGGCGAAGATCGAAGTGCCGGGCCGCAAGGCGGAAGCGAAAAAGGGCAATTAGGCACGCTTCGGCAAGGAGGATGACCCGCGGGCTCCCCTCGTTGCGTCCCTACTCCTCTTTCTTGCCGCGCTCGATGGCGTGGAGGGGCACCACTTCCGCCTCCGGCTTCTCGTCGGCGTAGTAGGGCCTCTCGCGCACCGCCCCGGCGGCGTCGGCCAGCTCCCGCTCACGCGCCGCGATGAGGGCGAAGCACTGCTTGATGTCCTCGATGGTGCTCGGAGAGAGCGGATGCCTCATGGTCTTGAACTCAGGGGTGGTGTCCTTGACGATCTGCGCCAGCACCTTGCGCATCACCATCAGGATCTCGCGCTCTTTTCTGCTCTCGTCGCTCATTTCGCTGCTCTTGGAAAGTGGGGATGACTCCGAGCATACCCGAACGCTTCCCCTGATTTCCACGGGGTAGGCGCAGGAGCGGCGGCTCCTGGTCAGTCGAACAGGGTGTCCATGGAAAACCCCTGCTGTTCCAGAATGACGCGCAACCGCCGCAGCGCGTCGATCTGGATCTGGCGCACCCGCTCCCGGGTCACGCCCAGTTCGCGGGCCACCTGTTCCAGGGTGGAGTTCTCATATCCTTGCAGGCCGAACCGGCGCACCACCACTTCGCGCTGTTTTTCCGAAAGCTTCTCCAGCCAGGCTTCCAGGTGCGCCCGGATGTCCACCTCCTGGAGAAGGTCGGTGGGCTCCTGGGTCTTTTCGTCGGCGATGCTGTCCAGCCGGGGCCGGTCCCCCTCGCGCCCCTGGGGCAGATCCGCCGAGACCACCCGCTCGTTGAAGCCCAGCATGCGCTCCACCTCTTTCAAAGGGCGGTCCAGCAACTCGGCGATCTCCTCGGCGGTGGGCTCGTGGTCGAGCTCCTGGCTCAGCTTGCGGGCAGCGCGCAGGTAGACGTTGATCTCCTTGACCACGTGGATCGGCAGGCGGATGGTGCGGGTCTGGTTCATCAACGCCCGCTCGATGGTCTGGCGGATCCACCAGGTGGCGTAGGTGGAGAAACGGAAGCCCTTGTCGGGATCGAACTTTTCCACCGCCCGGATGAGCCCCAGGTTGCCCTCCTCGATGAGGTCGAGCAGCGCCAGGCCACGGTTGAGGTAACGGCGGGCGATCTTCACCACCAAGCGCAGGTTGCTCTCGATCATGCGCGCGCGGGCCTGCTCGTCCCCTTGCCGGATTCGGCGCGCCAACTCGATCTCCTCTTCCGCGGTCAGCAGTCGCGCCGCGCCGATCTCCCGGAGGTAGAGGCGTGTGGCGTCCATCTGCTCACCCCTGGCCGTCAGGGAGGAGACCGCACCGATGACCTCTTCGTCCTCTTCTTTGTCCATCGCTCCTCTCCAGCGCCGCCGGCGAGGCGGAAAGTCAACCTCTTGGCAGGTAGATCAGCGGATCCACCGGCTTGCCGTACCGGCGGATCTCGAAATGGAGCAGTGCCTTGCCGGCGCTGTCCACGCCCAGATCCGATATGTGCTGACCGCGCTTGACCTTCTCCCCCTCTTTGACCAGCAGCCGGCTGTTGTGGCCGTAGGCGCTCAGAAACTCGTTGTTGTGCTTGATGATGATAAGCTGGCCGTATCCGATGAGTCCACTGCCGCTGTAGACCACGGTGCCCGACTCGGCGGCCAGCACCTTCTGTCCCCGCGCCCCGGCGATCTTGATGCCGTCCCGATCGGGATCGCTGTAGGAGAAGCGGGAGATCACGGTACCGTGAATGGGCCAGCGCCAGTGCAGTTTCCTTCCCGTTTGTTTGGAATGCCGCGCGGTGGTGCGGCTCCGTTTCTTGGTGCTCGCCGTTCCCCGCCGCGCCGTCGAACTCTGCCCTTTGGCGGTGCTGCTTGCCGTGCGCTTCGGCGGCGGAGGCGGTCGGAGTCGCAGGAGCTGCCCCGCGAAGATGGTGTAGGGAGGCTTCAGGCGGTTCCAGCGCGCCAGGGTGCGGTAATCGACCCCGGCACGCCAGGAGACCGCCCACAGGGTGTCGCCCTTTTTCACGCGGTACCAGGTTCCCGTCAAACGCGTCTGGTGAGCCCTGTGGGTGGCGTGATGGAAGGGCGCTGGCGCCCGCGAGGGCGCGCCGCAAGCGGCCAGCAGCAGAGACAGGAGCACCGGCCAAAGCCGTTTCCAGGCAGCGATGTGATCCTCCTTTCGCACTCCTCCTCCCTAGGGCGAGCCGCTCGCGTACACCAGGAGCCCCAGCGCCACCAGGGCCACCACTCCCCAGCCGATCCAGTCCATGTAGCGGTGCAGCCGCTCCTCCATCGCCGCTCCGCCCCAGGCCATGAGCACCGCCACCAGAAAGAAGCGGCTGGCCCGGCCGATGAAAGAGGCGACGAGAAAGAGGGGAAAGTTCATGGAGATCACCCCGGCCGTGATGGTGAACACCTTGTAGGGGATGGGCGAGAAGCCGGCCAGAAAGATCGCCCAGAAACCCCAGCGGTCGAACCACTCCCGGGCGAGCAGATACTTGTCGTAGTAACCGGCCTGGTGGAGCCACCCCGAGACCAAGTCGAAGGCGAAGGTGCCAATGAGGTAGCCCAACACCCCGCCCGCCACCGAGGCCAGGGTGGCGAGCAGGGCGAAGCGCCAGGCGCGCCCCGGCTGGGCCATGCTCATGGGAGCCAGCATCACGTCCGGCGGCACCGGAAAGAAGGCCGCCTCGGCGAAGCTGAGGGCGCCGAGGTACCAGGGCGCATGGGGATGGCGGGACCAGGACATGGCGCGCCGGTACAGGGAGGAAAAGATCTTCAACGGTCCACTCCACTCAACAGGGGAACGAAATTCACCGGCTCCAGCAGCTCGGTCTCGTAGCCGCGGGCAGTGCGCGTCACCCGCGCCAGCGCCTGTCCATCGCGTCCGCCCACGGGCAGCACCATGCGCGCTCCCGGGCGCAACTGTTCCACCAACTGCCGGGGAATGCCCTCGGGCGCGGCGGTGACGACGATGCCGTCATAAGGGCCGCATTCGGGCAACCCGATGCTGCCGTCGGCATGGCGCGGATGGATGTTGCGCAACCGCAGCAGGCGGAAGCGCGCCCGCGCCTGTTCCAGCAGCACGCCGATGCGCTCCACGGTGTAGACCCGCCGCACCAACGGCGCCAGCACGGCGGTCTGGTAACCCGAGCCGGTCCCCACCTCCAGGACCCGGTCCAGCACTCCTCCGTCGAGGAGCGCCTCGGTCATGCGCGCCACGATGTAGGGCTGGGAGATGGTCTGCCCCATGCCGATGGGCAGCGCCGTATTTTCGTAGGCGCGGCTGGCCAGTGCCTCCTCCACGAACAGGTGGCGGGGAATGGCTCGCATGGTCTCCAGCACCCGCTCGTCGCGGATCCCTTCGCGGCGCAGAGCCTCGATGAGCCGATCGCGGGTGCGCTCGGAGGTCATGCCGATGCCGCTCCGTAGCAGATCCAGGTTCACCGCGTCGCCTCCAGCCAGCGCGCCACCACGGGAACGGCGCCGTGACGAGTGAGATCCACCTGAATGGGGGTGACGGAGACGAAGCCGTTGCGCACCGCGTGAAAGTCGGTGCCCTCGCCCGCATCCTGCTCCGGCCCCGCCGGCCCCACCCAGTAGATGGGGCGCCCCCTGGGATCGAGCGCCTTCACCACCGGCTCGGCCTTGTGACGGTGGCCCAGCCGCGTGGCCCGGAATCCTTGCAGCTCCTCCCAAGGCAGATCGGGTACGTTGACGTTGAGAATGGAGTCGGCCGCCAGCGGCTCGCGCCGCAGCCGTTCCACCAGTTCCCGCGCCACCCGAGCCCCCGTCTCCAGATGGCGCGGCGCGTGGGAATCCATGGAGACGGCCATGGCGGGATAGCCGAGGAAACGCCCTTCGGTGGCCGCCGCCACGGTGCCGGAATAGATCACGTCGTCCCCCATGTTGGCGCCGGCGTTGATGCCGGCCACCACCATGTGGGGTTCCTCCTCCAACAGTCCGGTGATGGCCAGGTGGACGCAGTCGGTGGGGGTTCCCTCCACGCGGACGACCCCCTCCTCCACCTCTTGGGCGCGCAAGGGCATGTCCAGGGTGAGCGAGTTGCTGGCGCCGCTGCGGTCGCGGTCCGGCGCCACCACCACCACCTCCGCCAGCTCGCCCAGCGCCTCGGCCAAGATTCGCAGGCCGGCCGCCCGGTAGCCGTCGTCGTTGCTGATGAGGATGCGGAAAGCCATGCGCCGGATTCTACTGAAAAGCACCGCCGCCCACACGCGCATCGGCTAAAATCTGCGAATGGATTCCGGCGACGAGAAAAAGGACGGGGATCTGAATCTGTTCCGCCAGGCCATGGGCGGGGTGCGTCCCCTGGACCACGACCGCGCCGAGCCCTGGCGCCGGAAACCCAAGCCTGTACCCTTGGAACGCCCCGGCGACGAGCGGCCCGGCGACGAGCTGGGCGACACCGCCGAAGAGGCGCCCGAGTTCCTCGAATTCCGGCGTCCCGGCATCCAGAACCGTCTGTTCCGGGACCTGCAGCGGGGCGTGCTGGAGCCCGAGGCGACCCTGGATCTGCACGGCATGCGGGTGGAGGACGCCCGCCGCGCCCTCGGCCGCTTTCTCGACCAGAGCCTGCGCTCCCGGCGCCGCTGCGTGCGCATCATCCATGGCAAGGGCAAAGGCTCCGGCGGCCAGCCCATCATCAAGCAGCGGGTCAACCAGTGGCTGCCCCAGCGCAAGGAAGTGCTCGCTTTCTGCTCCGCCCCCCGCTGGGACGGCGGCACCGGCGCGGCCTATGTGCTGCTGTCACGCAAGTGGAGCGGCGTGTAGGGCGGCGAATCAACCGTGGGCGGCGGACCGCCCGTCCAAGGCGTTCTCCTTGTCCGCTCCCAGCCCTTCCCACGCCGACGTCCACACCTCTTGCGCCAAACCTGGAAGCGGCTCCTCCACCACGCCGTCCAGCCGCAACTGAATGAGACGGATGGCGCCGCCGAACAGGGTGGCGGCGGCCACCCAGGTGTTGCCGCGCCTGATCTCGCCCCTGGCCATTCCCTCTTCCACCATCTCGCGGATGCGCCGGAAGGGTTCGGCGCTGCAGATGGGCGGCTCGTCCGGCAGGAATTCGCGGTGTTTGGCATGGAACACGAAGCCGATGAGGTCGCGGCGGGTCTCCGTGAGTTCGAAAAGCAGCCGGATCAGCGTCCGGCTCCGCTCGGCCAGCTCCTCGTGGGACCGCGCCACCTCCGCCACCAGTTCGCTGAGTTCGTCGAGCAGGTGCGCGTAGAGCGCCTTGGCGACTCCTTCTTTTCCACCGAAATGGTTGTAGATGGAGCCGATGCTCACTCCCGCCCTCCGCTGGAGATCATGCACGGAGACGTTGTGATAGCCGCGGCGCACGAACAGCTCGAGGGCCGCGGCGAGGATTCGGCAATCGACGGGCTCCGGCCCGGAATGACGGTGCCTCAGACAGGGCATTGGATGTTCCATGAAACGAGGGCGGCGGAAAAATCTTACCCCAGGCCTTGACAGAAATGAACATTCATTCTACTTCTTGTGGCAGGGATCAAGAAGAAGCGCTACCAAAAAAGGACCCCATACCGATTCCATGCGAGGCGGCATGCCGCCTCCCGACCACTGAGGAGGAGTTTTCATGAACCGCAAGTTCCATGGCCTGGGGCTTTCCCGGCTTCGCACCCTGAGCGCTTTCCTGACGGCCTTTTCCACCGTTTTCCCTGCCGCCGGCTGGGCGGACGAGACCTGCCAATCCCCTTACATGGCGAAGATCACCGGCCAGGAGGATTTCGTCTATGTCTGGACTCTGGGCGTGGAGGGTTTGGGCGACGGTCAGGACAAGCTGGTGACCATCGACGTGAACCCCGCTTCCCCCCGCTACGGAAAGGTGGTCCATACCCTGTCGGTGGGCGGGCGCAACGAGGCCCACCACTCCGGCTTCACCGATGACCGCAAATACCTCTGGGCCGGCGGACTCGACACCAGCAAGATCTTCATCTTCGACGTCCACTCCGACCCCGCCCACCCCAAACTGGTGAAGACCATCGATCGCTTCGTGGCCGAGAGCGGCGGCGTGGTCGGCCCCCACACCACCTACGCTCTGCCGGGGCGCATGATGATCACCGGGCTGTCCAACAACAAGGATCACGGCGGACGCTCGGCCCTGGTGGAGTACACCAACGACGGAAAGTACGTCGCCACGCACTGGATGCCCACCGACGAAAACCTGCGCGGCGCCCAAAAGAGCGGCAAGTACGCCGACGGCTACGACTACGACGTGCGCGTGCTGCCGCGGCGCAACGTGATGATCACCTCGTCCTTCACCGGCTGGTCCAACTACATGATGGATTTCGGCAAGATGCTGAAGGATCCGGAAGCCATGAAGCGCTTCGGCAACACGGTGGTGGTGTGGAACCTTCACACCCGGCAGCCGAAGAAGGTGCTCGACGTCCCCGGCGCTCCCCTGGAGATCCGCTGCGCCTGGCAGCCCAACCACAACTGGTGCGTGACCACCACCGCGCTCACCTCCAAGATCTGGCTGATCTACGAAGACGAGCGGGGCGAGTGGCAGGCCAAGGCGGTGGCCGACATCGGCGACCCCTCGAAAGTGCCCCTGCCGGTGGACATCTCCATCGCATCGGACGACAGCGTGCTCTGGGTCAACACCTTCATGGACGGCAAGACCCGGCTGTTCGACCTGAGCGATCCGTTCCATCCGAAACAGATCTACGAACGCACCATCGGCAGGCAGGTGAACATGGCCTCGGAAAGCTGGGACGGCAAGCGGATCTATTACACTTCGTCGCTGCTGGCCAACTGGGACAAGAAGGGCAAGGACAACGAGCAGTTCTTCAAGGCCTTCGAGTGGAACGGCAAGGAGCTGGTGCCCAAGTTCGCCATCGACTTCCATGCCGAGAAGCTGGGGCGTCCCCATCAGATGCGCTTCGGCGCCTATTCGCTCTATGCCGAGACCGAACCGACCGCCGGTGGCACCCAAGTGGCGGCCAGATGAGCCGTCGGGGCTGATGCGGCGTTTCGCCCTCCTGCTCCTTCTTCTGCTGCCGGGAATGGCCCCGGCGGCGGAAGAGAGCGAGCCGCCCGCGCCGCTGCCGCCCGCCTATGCCGGCCTCGCCTACCGGCTGCCGGAGCCGGGGAGCTACGAGCTGCCCCCATTGGGAGAGGCGGGAGACGGCGAAGTGCTCGACATGGACGGAAGCCGCCTGCGGCTCCATGAGCTCTTCGGCGACAAGTACGTCCTTCTTACCTTCATCTACACCCATTGCAACGATGCGAACGGCTGCCCGCTGAACGCCTTCGTCTTCCACCGCATCAAGCGCAAGATGCAAAAGGATCGGACGCTGGCGGAGAACCTGCGCCTCGTCAACGTCAGCTTCGATCCCGAAAGGGACACGCCCGCCGCCATGGCCCGCTACGCGGAAAATTTCTCCAACGCCGGTCCCAAGGGAGAATGGCGCTTCCTCACCACCGCCTCGCCGCAACGGCTCCAGCCCCTCCTCGAGGCGTACGGCCAGGACATCCAGCGCAAGCTCACCGCCGACGGCAAGGCCACCGCCTTTTCCCACATCCTCCGGGTCTTCCTCATCGACCGGAAAAAGAGAATCCGCAACATCTACAGCGTGGCCTTTCTCCACCCCGATCTGCTGGTGAACGACGTCAAGACCCTGATGGCGGAAGAGAAGCGGCATGCGAAGGGAGAAGCCGCGGAGCGGGAAAGCCCATCGGCGCTCTCCGGCCCCGGCGACGACCGCCACGGCTACGAGCGCGTCGACTACCGGACCCACGCCCGCGCCCTCGCCTCGCGCAAGGGGAAAGCCGCGGACCTGGTCTCCCTGGTTCGCCACCCGCCGCTGGGCCTTCCTCCCGTGCCCGTGCCGCCGCTGAATCCGATCACCGAAGAAAAGGTGGCGCTGGGAAGGGCGCTTTTCTACGACCGTCGCCTCTCCCTCAACAACACCTTCTCCTGCGCCATGTGCCACATCCCCGAGCAGGGGTTCACCTCCAACGAGCTGGCCACCGCCGTGGGCATCGAAGGGCGCAGCGTGCGTCGCAACGCCCCCACCCTCTACAACAGCGCCTATTCGTCCCTACTGTTCCACGACGGCCGCGAGGAGAACCTGGAACAGCAGATCTGGGGGCCGTTGCTGGCCAAAAACGAGATGGGCAACCCCTCCGTGGGGGCGGTGCTCTCGAAGATCCGTTCTACCGGCGACTACGCCGCCCGTTTCCGGAAAGTGTTCGGGGAGCGGGGACTGACCATGGACACCCTGGGCATGGCCATTGCAAGCTACGAACGCACCCTGGTGTCGGGGGACTCTCCTTTCGACCGCTGGCGCTTCGGCGGCGACGAAAAGGCGCTGAGCGAGGCGGCCAAGCGCGGCTACCGTCTCTTCACCGGCAAGGCGGGATGCAGCGGCTGCCACGTCATCGGGGAACGGTGGGCGCTCTTCACCGACCACAGCCTGCGCAACACCGGCGTCGGCTACCGGGAAAGCATGGGCGGAACGCCCGAACGGCAGCGGGTGCAGCTGGCTCCCGGCGTCTTCGCCGAAGTGGATCGGAAGATCATCGAAAGCGTGGGGGAAGCGCCACCGCCGGATCTGGGACGCTACGAGGTGACGCAGGATCCCGCGGACCGATGGAAGTACCGGGTGCCGAGCCTGCGCAACGTCGCCCTCACCGCTCCCTACATGCACAACGGCAGCCTCCCCACTCTGGAAGCCGTGGTCGCTTTCTACAACGCTGGCGGCGTCCCCAATCCCGAGCTCGACCCCCTCATCCACCCCCTGGAGCTGAGCGCGGCGGAACAGAAAGACTTGGTGGCCTTCCTGAAAAGCCTCACGGGCGGCAACGTGGATCTGCTGGTGGCGGATGCTTTTGCGGCGCCCGTGGGGGACGTGGGAGCCGGAAACTCACCGGATACCCGCTGAGCCCGAATCCCCCGGCCCCACCTTTTCACACAAGGCACCGTCATTCCGGCTGCAGCGCTCTTTTTTCGTCATTCCGGACGCAGCGCTCTTCTTTCGTCATTCCGGACCCGACGCTCTTCTTTCGTCATTCCGGACACAGCGCTCTTCTTTCGTCATTCCGGACGCAGCGCAAAGGAGATCCGGAATCCAGTGCCCTCGTTCCCTGGATTCCCGCTTGCGCGGGAATGACGAAGGGTGGATCTCCCCTGGGGGGGTTACGACAAGGCGGCTCCCGGCGGGAAAGACATTGCCGCTACCCTGTCTCCACCAGCTCCCGCAGCACCGAGGTGGCATAGCTCCCCGCCCCCAGCCGGAACCGGAGCAGCAGCTCGTTCCTCTCCAGCGACCATTCCAGCCCCTCCACCGCGCAACTGCAGCGCTCTTAATTTCGTCATTCCGGACCCGGCGCTCTTCTTTCGTCATTCCGGACGCAGCGCAGCGAAGATCCGGAATCCAGTGCCCTCGTTCCCTGGATTCCCGCTTGCGCGGGAATGACGAAGGGTGGATTTCCCCTGGGGGGTTACGACAAGGCGGCTCCCGGCGGGAAAGACATTGCCGCTACCCTGTCTCCACCAGCTCCCGCAGCACCGAGGTGGCATAGCTCCCCGCCCCCAGCCGGAACCGAAGCAGCAGCTCGTTCTTCTCCAGCGACCATTCCAGCCCCTCCACCGCGCAGCCGAGGGCGCGCCGATCCCGCTTCAGCCCGAACCGCTCCAACCCCTCTTTCCAGAAGGAGTCGTGGGCCAGCGCCTCCCGCTCCAACGCCGCCGCTTCTCCCCGCGGCTCGGGCACCGGGCCGCTCCGCCCCCACAGCGGCCCGGTGGGCCAGGCCCGCCCTCCGGCCACCTCCGCGCGGGCAGCCGCCGGATCGAAGACAGGAGTCAGGGCGCCGCCGCGGGTCAGCTGCAGCATCTCCCCCGGAAGCACCGAGTTCCAGCTACTCCCTTCCACCCGCGCCGCCAGCACCCGGTTGAAGAGCAGGGCGCGGGCGGCGGAGAGCCACATCCCCCTCTCTTGCCGGCCCACCCGCCCCGCCTCGCCCCGGAACAGTGCCGCCGCCCGTTCCAGGTTGCCGCCATCGCGGCCGAAACGCTGGGGGCCAAAATAGTTGGGAACCCCTCCTGCGGCGATCCGTTGCAAAAGCTCAGCCAGTTTGCAGGCATCTCCCTGGAATTTCCGGACCCGCAGGCGAAAATGGTTCCCCTCCAGGTCGCCCGGCCGCAACGGCCGGTCGTGCCGCGTCTGCTCCAGCACACGGATCCGCCCGCCGTCGAGTACGGAAAGATCGGGCTCGCGGCCGCGAAGGGGAAGAGAAAAGATCTGCACCGTCACCGCGTGGCGGTCCTTGCGGCCGGCCCAGTTCACCGACTGGGGCTTCACCCCGGCGATTTTCGCAATGCGCGCCGCCACGTCATGGGTATCGAGCCCCCGCTTTTCCAGCCGGACGAGCAGATAACCGCCCCTCCCGGCCGCTTCCAGGCCCGTCTCCTCGATGACGACGAAATCCTCCGGATGAATCCGGATGCGGCCGCGGCCGGCGGGGCCGCCCCAGGCGAAGGGCAGCGCCGACACCGGATCAGGCATGGAGGAGCAAGACCACGGCGTGGGCGGCGATGCCCTCTCCCCGCCCGGTGAAGCCCATGCCCTCGGTGGTGGTGGCCTTGACGTTCACCGCGTCGGGTTCCAGCTGCAGATCGTCCGCCAGGTTGGCGCGCATGGCGGCGACGTGCGGTCCCAGGCGGGGCGACTGGGCCACCACCGTGCTGTCGAGGTTGCCCAGGCGCCAACCCCGCGCCCGCACCGACTCCACCACCTTGCGCAGCAGCACCCGGCTGTCGATGTCTTTCCAGGCCGCGTCGCTGTCGGGAAAATGGCGGCCAATGTCCCCCAGCGCCGCCGCGCCGAGAATGGCGTCGCAGATGGCGTGGATCAGCACGTCGCCGTCGGAGTGGGCCACCAGCCCCTGGTCATGGGGGATTGCCACTCCGCCGATCGTCACATGATCGCCGGGGCCGAAGCGGTGGGCGTCGAAACCGTGGCCGATTCTCATTTGGAACACGCTCGTCGGTGGAAGAGAAGGCATGGTAACGGCAAATACCGGCGCTAGAATAGTCCCATGGGCCCGCCGGAGATCATCGACAGCCACTGCCATCTCGATTTCCCCGAGTTCGATCCGGACCGGCAGCAAGTGCTGCGCCGGGCGCGCGCGGCCGGAGTGCGGGGCTTCGTGGTGCCCGGCACCACCCGCGACGGGTGGGAGAGACTGCTGGAAATCGCCGCCGGCGAAGCCGATCTCCATCCCGCGCTGGGACTGCACCCCTGGTTCATGGAAGTGCACCGCCCCCACCACCTCGTCGAGCTGCGGCGCCTCGCCCGCCGACACCGGCCGGTGGCCATCGGCGAGATCGGTCTCGATTTTCAGCTCAAGAAGTACGATGCCACGGCGCAGAAAGAGCTGCTGGAAGCCCAACTCGAACTCGCCGCCGATCTGGACCTGCCGGTGATCCTCCATGTGCGCAGGGCGCACGACGCCATGTTGAAGTGCCTGCGCCGGGTGCGGGTCCGGGGGGGGATCTGCCACGCCTTCAACGGCAGTCTGCAGCAGGCCGAGCGCTACATGGCGCTGGGTTTTCTCTTCGGCTTCGGCGGCGCCCTCACCTACTCCAAGGCGCACCGGCTGCACCGCCTGGCGCGGGAACTGCCCCTGGAGCATCTGGTGCTGGAGACCGACGCCCCCTCCATGGCCGGAGCAAACCACAGGGGCGAGAGAAACAGCCCCGAGT
>JALSRN010000015.1 GCA_026984735.1 Sedimenticola sp.
TCGTCTCTCCTCCAAACTTCGCCGCCTGAACCGTCGTGATCGCCGCCGTCAAGGTGGTCTTACCGTGGTCAACGTGACCAATGGTGCCCACGTTCACATGGGGTTTCGTTCTTTCAAATTTTTCCTTGGACACTGTCGTTTACCTTTCTCTAGCGAATCGGGTTGTCACTTGTTGATGATGCCTTCCGCGATGTTCTGCGGCACCTCGGCATACTTGGAGAACTCCATGCTGTAGTTGGCCCGCCCCTGGGTGGCGCCGCGCAGATCGGTGGCGTAGCCGAACATGGAGGCCAGCGGCACTTCGGCCCGGATGATCTTTCCGGTGGGCGCGTCCTCCATGCCCTGCACCATGCCCCGGCGGCTGTTGAGGTCGCCGATGACGTCGCCCATGTACTCCTCCGGAGTCACCACCTCCACTTTCATGATGGGCTCGAGCAACACTGGATCGGCCTGCTGGGCGCCGTTCTTGAAGCCGATGGAGCCGGCGATGCGGAAGGCCTGCTCGGAGGAGTCCACCTCGTGGTAGGAGCCGTCGAACAGGGTCACCTTCACGTCCACCACCGGATAGCCGGCCAGCACGCCGCTCTCCATGGCGTCCTGCACGCCTTTGTCCACCGCGGGGATGTACTCGCGCGGGACCACGCCGCCGACGATCTCGTTGACGAACTCGTAGGTCTCCTCGCTGTCGGTGAGCGGCTCGAGCCGAAGCCAGACATGGCCGTACTGACCGCGGCCGCCCGACTGGCGCACGAACTTGCCTTCCGCCTCCACCTTCTTGCGGATGGTCTCGCGATAGGCCACCTGGGGCGCGCCCACGTTGGCCTCCACCTTGAATTCCCGCTTCATGCGGTCGACGATGATGTCGAGGTGCAGCTCGCCCATGCCGGAGATGATGGTCTGCCCCGACTCCTCGTCGGTGTGGACGCGGAAGGAGGGATCCTCCTGGGCCAGCTTCTGCAGGGCGATGCCCATCTTCTCCTGGTCGGCCTTGGTCTTGGGCTCCACCGCCACCGAGATCACCGGCTCGGGAAACTCCATGCGCTCCAGCACGATGACGTTCTTGGGATCGCACAGCGTGTCGCCGGTGGTGACGTCCTTCAGGCCCACGGCGGCGGCGATGTCGCCGGCGCGCACCTCCTTGATCTCGTCGCGGTGGTTGGCGTGCATCTGCAAGATGCGCCCCATGCGCTCCTTCTTGTTCTTCACCGGGTTGAAGACGGTGTCGCCGGCGTTCACCACGCCCGAATAGACGCGGAAGAAGGTGAGCGTGCCCACGAAGGGATCGGTGGCGATCTTGAAAGCCAGAGCGGCGAAAGGCTCGTCGTCGGAAGCGTGCCGGACCCCTTCACTGCCGTCTTCCAGTTCGCCCTTGATGGGCGGAATGTCCACAGGAGAGGGCAGCAGCTCGATGATCTTGTCGAGCATCGCCTGCACGCCTTTGTTCTTGAAGGCGGAGCCGCAGGTGACCGGAGTGATCTCGAGGTTGAGGGTACGGATGCGCAGCCCGTCGAGGATCTCCTCCTCGGTGAGCTCCTCTCTCTCCAGATACTTCTCCATCAGCTCTTCGTTGGCTTCGGCCGCGGCCTCCACCATATGCGACCGCCACTCTTCGGCCTGCGCCTTGAGGTCGTCGGGGATCTCCTCGTAATGGAACTCGACCCCCATGTTCTCCTCGGCCCAGATGATGGACTTCATCTTGATCAGGTCGATGACCCCGCTGAAGCCCTCTTCGGCCCCCACCGGAATCTGCACCGGCACGGCGTTGGCGCCGAGACGCTCCTTGAGCTGCTCCACCACCCGGTAGAAGTTGGCGCCCATGCGGTCCATCTTGTTGACGAAGGCCATGCGCGGCACCTCGTACCGGTTGGCCTGGCGCCAGACGGTCTCGGACTGGGGCTCCACCCCGCCCACGGCGCAGAGCACGAAGACGGCGCCGTCGAGCACCCGCAGGGAACGCTCCACCTCGATGGTGAAGTCCACGTGGCCCGGGGTGTCGATGATGTTGATGCGGTGCTCGGGATAGTTGCGGGCCATGCCGCTCCAGAAGCAGGTGGTGGCGGCGGAGGTAATGGTGATGCCCCGCTCCTGCTCCTGCTCCATCCAGTCCATGGTGGCCGCGCCGTCGTGCACCTCACCGATCTTGTGGGAGACGCCGGTGTAGTAGAGGATGCGCTCGGTGGTCGTCGTCTTGCCCGCGTCGATGTGGGCCATGATGCCGACGTTGCGATAGCGTTCGATGGGTGTCGTACGTGCCACGGTTGCTTCCGTCCCGAATGATGAAATCTGTTAAAGAGCCTGTCGTACGAAGAGTGCGCTCACCAGCGGTAGTGCGAGAATGCCTTGTTGGCCTCGGCCATGCGGTGGGTGTCCTCCTTCTTCTTCACCGCGGCGCCGCGTGCCTCCGAAGCGTCCATCAGCTCGCCCGCCAGGCGCGCCGCCATGGACTTCTCGCTGCGCTTGCGCGCCGCCTCGATGAGCCAGCGCATGGCCAAGGCGTTGCGGCGCACCGGACGCACCTCCACCGGCACCTGGTAGGTGGCGCCGCCCACGCGCCGCGACTTCACCTCCACCAGCGGACGCACGTTCTCCAGCGCGTTCTCGAGAACCTCGAGAGGGTCGCCCCCCTTCTTTTCGGCGATCTGGTCCAGCGCGCCGTAGAGGACGCGCTCGGCCACCGACTTCTTGCCGTCCTTCATCACCATGTTGATGAACTTGGCCAGCGTCTGGCTGCCGAACTTGGGGTCGGGCAGGATCTCGCGGCGGGCTGCAACTCTTCTTCTTGCCATGACGGTCTACTCTGAATCCTGTTGACGATCGATCACTTCTTGGGACGCTTGGCGCCGTACTTGGAACGCCCTTGACGACGCGCCTCCACGCCGGAGGTGTCCAGAGCGCCGCGGATCACGTGGTAGCGGACACCCGGCAGGTCTTTCACCCGGCCGCCGCGAATGAGCACCACCGAGTGCTCCTGGAGGTTGTGTCCCTCGCCGCCGATGTAGGAAGTCACTTCGTAGCCGTTGGTCAGCCGCACCCTCGCCACCTTCCGCAGCGCCGAGTTCGGCTTCTTCGGAGTGGTGGTATAGACACGGGTGCAGACACCCCGCTTCTGAGGGCAGGCCTCCAGGGCCGGCACCTTGCTCTTTTCGACCTTGCGCTTGCGCGGTTTGCGTACCAGTTGGTTGATCGTTGACATAAAAAACGTCTCCAAACGCTTCAGTCCTGCCGAAGCGCCAAAAAATTCGTGCAGAGGATGTATGGCCGCCGGGGCGACGCACATCTTGCCGAATCGGTTTATCGCCATGCGGCCTGCGCCGCAGAAAAAGAGGGACCGGCGCGGGCCGGCCCGATGCGAAGGCTGCGAATTCTAGGGGCGCGCCGCCTCTCTGTCAAGCACTCTGGCGAAAAAAACCGGGAGATTCGCCGGTGGGCGGGAGCGTCGGCGCTCGACGGGGGCGACGGCGCTCCCGCACCCGGTCACTCCTCGGCGGGAGCGCTCTCGGAAGCCTCCTTCTCGAGCGCCTCCTTGATGACGGCTTCCACCTCTTCGGCGGCCATCTCCACGCCGCCACCCTCGCCCGCCAGCAGGCTTTCGTGACGGCGCCGCTTGCGCTCCTCGTGGTAGGCCAAGCCGGTGCCCGCCGGAATCAGCCGCCCCACGATGACGTTCTCCTTGAGCCCCACGAGGCGGTCGCGTGCGCCCCGGACGGAAGCCTCGGTGAGCACCCGGGTGGTCTCCTGGAAGGAGGCGGCGGAGATGAAGGACTCGGTGGCCAGCGAAGCCTTGGTGATGCCGAGAAGCAGCGGCTCCCACTTGGCCGGCACCTTCTCCTCCTTCTCCATCTTCTCGTTCTCTTCCAGCACCTGGGAGCGGGAGACCTGCTCGCCGCGCAGGAAACGGGTGTCGCCCGGCTCGGTGATCTCCACCTTGCGCAGCATCTGCCGGATGATCACCTCGATGTGCTTGTCGTTGATCTTCACCCCCTGCAGACGGTAGACGTCCTGGATCTCCTGCACCAGGTATTCGGCCAGGGCGGTGACGCCGCGGAGCCGCAGGATGTCGTGGGGGTTGAGCTCGCCTTCGGCGATCACCTCCCCTTTCTCCACCTGCTCGCCCTCGAAGACGTCCACATGGCGCCACTTCGGAATGAGCGACTCGATCTGCTCGCCCTCGGGGGTGGTGATCACCAGGCGCTGCTTGCCCTTGGTCTCCTTGCCGAAGCCGACCGTCCCCGTGGCCTCGGCCAGAATGGCCGGTTCTTTGGGCTTGCGCGCCTCGAACAGGTCGGCCACCCGCGGCAGACCCCCGGTGATGTCGCGGGTCTTGGAGGACTCTTGCGGAATCCGCGCCAGCACGTCGCCCACCTGCACCCGGGCGCCGTCCTCCACGCTCACCACGGCGCCTGGCGGCAGCACGTAGTTGGCGGGCAGGGAGGTGCCGGCGATGTTGACGTCGTTGCCCTTTTCGTCCACCAGCTTGAGCATGGGGCGCAGATCCTTGCCGCTGGCGGGGCGCTGCTTGGGATCGATCACCTCCAGCGAACTGAGGCCGGTCACTTCGTCGGTGCGGCTCTCCACGGTGACGCCGTCGACGAAATCGACGAACTTGAGAATACCCTCCACCTCGGTGATCACCGGGTGGGTGTGGGGATCCCAGTTGGCCACCATCTGGCCCGCCTCCACTTTGTCGCCGTCGCGCACCTGGAGGATGGCGCCGTAGGGAAGCTTGTAGCGTTCGCGCTCGGAGCCCCGCTCGTCCTGCACCACCACTTCGCCGGAACGGGAGACCGCCACCAGCTTGCCGGCGGAGTTCTCCACCGTCTTGATGTTGTGCAGGTGCACCACGCCGCTGTTCTTCACTTCGATGCTGCTCACCGCGGCGGAACGCGAGGCCGCGCCGCCGATGTGGAAGGTGCGCATGGTGAGCTGGGTGCCCGGCTCGCCGATGGACTGGGC
>JALSRN010000016.1 GCA_026984735.1 Sedimenticola sp.
GCCACCTCCCGCGGCGCTTTGCACGGCTCAGGCGGAACCCTTCTCCACCTGGCCGTATTCCAGATCCACCGGCGTCTCGCGCCCGAAGATGGACACCGAGACCTTCAGGCGCTGGTGCGTCTCGTCAACGTCCTCCACCACGCCCTCGAAGCTGGCGAACGGGCCGTCGATGATGCGCACCATCTCGCCGATGCTGAAGGTGATGCCGCTCTCCACCGGCCTTGCGCCCTCCTGCACCACGCCGAGGATGCGCGCTGCCTCCTCCTCGGAGATGGGCAGCGGCCTGTTGCCCTTGTCCGCCCCCAGGAAGCCCGTGACCTTCGGGGTGTTCTTGATGAGGTGGAAGGTGGCGTCGTTCATCTCCATCTTCACCAGCACGTAGCCGGGAAACAGGTGGCGCTTCTTCACCACCTTGCGGCCACCGGGCTTCACCTCCACCACCTCCTCGGTGGGCACGAGCACGTCCTCGAAGAAGTCGGAAAGCCCCTGCAGCTCCGCCTGATGGCGGATCTCCTCGGCCACCTTGTCCTCGAAGTTGGAGTAGGCGTGCACGATATACCAGCGCTTTGCCATGAACGGTCCGTCCTGCTGCGTTGCGCGTCAGCGCCCCTTCAGGCGCGCCGCGCGGTGTCATGCCCCTGCCGGAGTCAGATGTTGTAGATGAACGTGTCCACCAGCCATTTCAGCACGGTGTCCACCATCAGGAAGAACAGCGCCGTGAGCGCCACCATGACGAGCACCATGGTGGTGGTGATCAACACCTCCTGACGGCTGGGCCAGGTGACCTTCGCCGCCTCCTGCCGCACCTCGCGGATGAACTGCATGACGTTGACACCGGCCATCTGGCGCCCTCCGGAACGCGAATCGCCACCCTTGCCCTGCGGGAACGCGAAAGCCGGGCGCTGAAGACATGCGCAGTGCTCCAGCCCCGGACACTTGCCTTCCGGTTCCCTTCATGGCGGCGATACCTAGACGAAAAAACCACCCCGCGCAAGCCCTGCCCGGTGCGGAATCAGCAATAAGCATGCCAGAAAATGCATGGCCGGCTTGCGGCGGCGCGGCCCTGGCCGGAAATGGCAGGGGCGGAGGGACTCGAACCCCCGACCTGCGGTTTTGGAGACCGCTGCTCTACCAACTGAGCTACACCCCTTCATGCAGGGCAAAAATGCCCACGGCATTTTCGCGTCGCACCGGCCCTCTCCCCCTCCCGACCACCCAGATTGTGAGGGAGATGGTCGGGAGGGGGAGAGGGCCGAACATCGTCTCGCCGCTTACGCGCCAGCCTGGGGCGGCCCGGCGCTGGCGCGACAACTTTATTAGTGGAGGGCAAGCCCATTTGCAATGGGCTTGCCCTTGCATGGTTACCCTTACTCGATGATCTCGCTCACCTTCCTGATATTGACCACCCACCGCCCCGTTTCTTCATCTGGAAATCGCAAGGCGTGCTGAGCACACCGCGATTTCCGTGCCTGGCCGGCCCTCTCCCCCGGCCCAACCACCCGATATGGTGTGCAAGTGGCTGGGCCGGGGGAGAGGGCCGACCCGCTCCCGCGAAGGAGCGGGGCGGCAGGATTGCGCCTTACTCGATGATCTCGCTCACCACGCCGGCGCCGACGGTGCGGCCACCCTCGCGGATGGCGAAGCGCAGGCGCTCCTCCATGGCGATCGGCGTGATCAGCTCAACCTCGAACGTCACGTTGTCGCCCGGCATCACCATCTCCACGCCCTCCGGCAACGTCACCACGCCGGTCACGTCCGTCGTGCGGAAGTAGAACTGCGGGCGGTAGTTGGTGAAGAACGGCGTGTGCCGGCCACCCTCCTCCTTCGTCAGGATGTAGGCCTCCGCCTTGAACTTCTTGTGCGGCGTAACGCTGCCCGGCTCCGCCAGAACCTGGCCGCGCTCCACCCCCGTGCGCTCGATGCCGCGCAGCAGCGCGCCGATGTTGTCGCCCGCAACGCCCTCGTCCAGCAGCTTGCGGAACATCTCAACGCCCGTCACCACCGTCTTCTGCGTCTCGCGGATGCCGACGATCTCCACCTCGTCGCCCACGTGCACCTTGCCGCGCTCCACGCGGCCCGTCACCACCGTGCCGCGACCGGAGATCGAGAACACGTCCTCGATCGGCATCAGGAACGGCTGGTCAATCGGGCGATCCGGCGTCGGGATATACTCGTCCACCGCCGCCATCAGCTCCAGGATGGAGTTCTTGCCGATCTCCTCGTCGCGGCCCTCCAGCGCGGCCAGCGCCGAACCCTTGATGATGGGAATGTCGTCGCCGGGGAAGTCATACGAGGACAGAAGCTCGCGGATCTCCATCTCCACCAGCTCCAGCAGCTCCTCGTCGTCCACCTGGTCCACCTTGTTCATGTAGACCACCAGCGCCGGCACGCCCACCTGCCGCGCCAGCAGGATGTGCTCGCGCGTCTGCGGCATCGGGCCATCGGCAGCGGAGACCACCAGGATGGCGCCGTCCATCTGCGCCGCGCCGGTGATCATGTTCTTCACGTAGTCGGCATGGCCCGGACAGTCCACGTGCGCGTAGTGCCGGTTGTCCGTCTCGTATTCCACGTGCGCGGTCGAAATGGTGATGCCGCGCTCCTTCTCCTCCGGCGCCTTGTCGATCTCGTCAAACGCCGTCGCCTCCGCCTTGCCCTCGTCGGCCAGAACCTTCGTGATCGCCGCCGTCAGCGTCGTCTTGCCGTGGTCAACGTGGCCGATCGTGCCGATGTTCACGTGCGGCTTCGTGCGTTCGAACTTCTCCTTGGACATTGCTCCGTCTCCGTCTTGCTTGCGTTGTTCCGATTACCCTGCTCAGGCCACCTTGGCGATGATTTCCTCGGCCACGTTCTTCGGCACCGGTGCGTAGTGGTCGAAGATCATGGTGAAGTTGGCGCGCCCCTGCGACATGGAGCGCAACGTGTCCACATAGCCGAACATGTTGGCCAGCGGCACCATGGCGGTGATGACCACCGCGTTGCCGCGCCGGTCGGTGCCGACGATCTGGCCGCGGCGGGAGTTGAGGTCGCCCATGATGGAGCCCTGGTAGTCCTCCGGGGTGGTCACCTCCACCTTCATGATCGGCTCCAGCAGTTGCGCCCCGGCCTTGGCCAGCGCCTCGCGCATGGCCTGCCGCCCGGCGATCTCGAAGGCCACCGCCGAGGAGTCCACCTCGTGGTAGGCGCCGTCCTTCAGCGTCGCCTTCACGTCCACGACGGGGAAGCCGGCCACCACGCCGGAAGACATCACCGACTGGATGCCCTTGTCCACCGCCGGGATGTATTCCTTCGGCACGTTGCCGCCGACCACGACGCTCTCGAACGCGTAACCGGCGCCCTGCTCGTTCGGTTCCACCTCCATGATGACGCGGGCGAACTGGCCGGCGCCGCCGGTCTGCTTCTTGTGGGTGTAGTCCACTTCCGCCTTCTTCGTGATGGTCTCGCGATAGGCCACCTGCGGCGCGCCCACCTGCACCTCCAGCCCGTGCGAGCGCTTCAGGATATCGACCTTGATGTCGAGATGCAGCTCGCCCATGCCGGCGATGATGGTCTGGCCCGATTCCTCGTTGGTATAGACGCGGAAGGACGGGTCCTCCTTGGCCAGCTTCTGCAGCGCCATGGTGAGCTTTTCCTGGTCGGCCTTCGAGGCCGGCTCGATGGCCTTCTCGATGACCGGCTCGGGGAACTCCATCTTTTCCAGCACGATCGGCTTCGACACATCGCACAGGGTATCGCCCGTGCGCGTATCCTTCAGCCCCACCAGCGCCATGATGTCGCCGGCGAAGGCCTCGTCGATCTCCTCGCGGTCATTGGCGTGCATCAGCACCATGCGGCCCACGCGCTCGGTCTTGCCGGTGGTGGAGTTGAGCACCGTGGTGCCCTTCTTCACCTTGCCGGAATACACCCGCACGAAGGTCAGCGTGCCATACGGGTCTTCCATGATCTTGAAGGCCAGCATGGACAGCGGCTCGTCGTCGGAGGGCTTGCGCTCGGCCTCCTCGCCGGTCTTCGGGTCGGTGCCCTTCACCGGCGGCAGGTCCACCGGCGACGGCAGATAATCGACCACCGCGTCGAGCAGCGGCTGCACGCCCTTGTTCTTGAAGGCAGAGCCGCACAGCACGGGGAAGAACTCGTTGGACAGGGTGCCGGCGCGCAGCAGCTCGCGGATCTTGTCCTCGGAGATCTCCTCGCCGGAGAGGTAGGCTTCCATCGCCTCCTCGTCCATCTCGACGATGGTCTCGATCATCTCCGTGCGCAGTTCCTCGGCCTTGTCCTTCAGCTCCGCCGGAATCTCCTCCTCGTGGAACTTCGCGCCCAGGGTCTCCTCGTCCCAGACGATGGCAACCATGCGGATGAGATCGACGACACCCTTGAAGTCATCCTCCGCGCCGATGGGGATCTGCAGCGGCACGGGCCGCGCGCCCAGGCGCTCCTTGATGGATTCGACGGAGGCGAAGAAATCGGCGCCGATCTTGTCCATCTTGTTGACGAAGACGATGCGCGGGACCTGGTACTTGTCGCCCTGGCGCCACACCGTCTCGGTCTGCGGCTCGACGCCGGCGTTGGCGTCCAGCACGGTGACGGCGCCGTCCAGCACGCGCAGGGAGCGCTCCACCTCGATGGTGAAATCCACGTGGCCCGGCGTGTCGATGATATTCAGCCGCTT
>JALSRN010000017.1 GCA_026984735.1 Sedimenticola sp.
CATCATCGAAAAATCGGGCGCTTGGTACGCCTACAACGGCGACCGCATCGGCCAGGGCAAGGAGAACGTGCGCCAGTTCCTCAAGGAGAATCCCGATCTCGCCGCCGAGATCGAGCAGCGAATCCGCACCGAGCTGCTGCCCGACACCGTGGGCAAGGAGGAGACGGCCGACGAGACGGATGGTTGACGACGATGGCGAGCGCCGACAGGCGTACCGGGCGGCGGTACGCCTGTTGGCCGCGCGGGAGCACAGTCGCGCCGAGCTCAAGCGCAAACTCGAGCGCCAGCTCTCGGTCGAGGCGGTGGAAGCCCTTCTGGATGAACTCGCCGCCGAGGGGCTGCAGAGCGACGACCGTTTCGTCGAAAGCTATCTCCACTCCCGCATGGAGAGAGGATTCGGTCCACTGCGCATCCGCGCCGAGTTGCAAGAGCGGGGGATCGACGAGGCGCGGATCCGGTTGGCGCTGGAAGCAGTGGAGGAGCAGTGGAAAGAGAGGCTGCTTCGGGTGGCCCGTCGCAAATTCGGCGACGATCCGCCCGGCGACCGCCGGGAGATGGGCCGCCGATTCCGCTTCCTCGCCGGCCGGGGGTTTCCAGAGCATCTGATCCGCGACTACCTTTTTTCCTGAGATTTCGTCCCTTTTCCGCGTTGGCGACTTCTCCATCGCCTCCTTTTCCATGCGGAGACCTCTTGCCTCTGGGGAGTCTTCTTACTTGACGCCGCTTCGAAGCGGCGTAGGCCCTACCCGCAAGGCAAACGGGGATGACTTTTTTCTCAGGACTGCATACCATTTAGCTCCTTGCGTTTGCCGAAAAAGCACCCGGATGAAAACCAGCGCCGAGATTCGCCAGGCCTTTCTCGACTACTTTGAGAGCAAGGGGCACACCATCGTCCCTTCCAGCTCCCTCGTCCCCGCCGACGACCCCACACTGCTCTTCACCAACGCGGGCATGGTCCAGTTCAAAGACGTCTTTCTCGGCCGGGAGACCCGCCCTTATACCCGGGCCGCGTCGGTGCAGCGGTGCGTGCGCGCCGGCGGCAAGCACAACGACCTGGAGAATGTGGGCTACACCGCCCGTCACCACACCTTCTTCGAGATGCTGGGCAACTTCAGCTTCGGCGACTACTTCAAGAAGGAGGCCATCGAGTACGCCTGGGAGTTCCTCACCAAGGTGATGGGGCTGCCACCGGAACGGCTCTGGGTGACGGTCTACGAGGAGGACGACGAGGCGGCGCGCGTCTGGCTGGAAGAGATCGGCGTCGATCCCGCCCGCTTCAGCCGCATCGGCGACAAGCCCGGCGGCAGGCGCTACGAGAGCGACAATTTCTGGTCCATGGGCGACACGGGGCCCTGCGGCCCTTGTTCCGAGATCTTCTACGACCACGGCCCCGAAGTGGAGGGCGGCCCTCCCGGCACTCCCGAGGAGGACGGCGACCGCTACATCGAGATCTGGAACCTGGTCTTCATGCAGTACAACCGCGACAGCGAAGGGAAGATGACCCCTTTGCCCAAACCGTCGGTGGATACCGGCATGGGGCTGGAACGGTTGGCGGCGGTGATGCAGGGGGTCCACTCCAACTATGAGATCGATCTTTTCCGCGCCCTCATCCGCGCGGCGGCGGAGGTGACCGGCACCTCCGACCTGGAGAGCAAGTCGTTGCGGGTGATCGCCGACCACATCCGCTCCTGCGCCTTCCTGGTGGTGGACGGCGTCACTCCCGGCAACGAAGGTCGGGGGTATGTGTTGCGGCGCATCATCCGTCGCGCCATCCGCCACGGCTACCAGCTCGGCTGCCGGGAGCCCTTTTTCCATCGCCTGGTGGATCCGCTCGTCGAACAGATGGGAGATGCCTACCCCGAATTGCCTAAGAGGCGCGACACCGTGGTGAAGGTGTTGCGCCTGGAGGAGGAGCGCTTCGCCGAGACCATCGAACAGGGGATGAAGATCCTGGAGGAGGCCATTGAGGATTTGGAGGGCGATACCATTCCCGGAGAGCTGGTCTTCCGCCTCTACGACACCTACGGCTTTCCCGCCGACCTCACCGCCGACATCGCCCGCGAGCGGGGGCTGCACATCGACGAGGTGGGCTTCGAACGGGAGATGAACGCCCAGCGTGAGCGCGCCCGCGCCGCCAGCCAGTTCGGCGTGGAACAGCAGGCGCAGGTGGAGGTGGAAGGCGCCACCGATTTCACCGGCTACGAACGGTTGGAAGACCGGGCCACCGTCATCGGCCTCTTTCGGGACGGTCGGTCGGTGGAAGAGCTCGCCGAGGGCGAAAGCGGCCTGGTGGTCCTGGACAAGACTCCTTTCTACGCGGAGTCGGGCGGACAAGTGGGCGATCGCGGCTGGTTGCGCACGGAAGAGGGAGCGGAGTTCCAGGTGGAAGACACTCGAAAACAGAGCAGCTCCGTATTCGGGCACATCGGCCGGGCGATTCGGGGCGGATTTCGCGTGGGAGACCAGGTGGTGGCCCAGGTGGACGGCGAAAACCGTCGCGCCATCGCTCTCAACCATTCGGCCACCCATCTGCTCCATGCCGCGCTGCGCCGGATTCTGGGCGAACACGTGCAGCAGAAAGGGTCGTTGGTGGAAGCGGAGCGGTTGCGTTTCGACTTCTCCCATTTCGAACCGTTGAGCCGCGAGCAGCTCCATGCCGTGGAACGGCTGGTCAATGAGCAGATCCGCGAGAACCTGGTGGTGGAGACCCGCATCATGGCGCTGGAGGACGCCAAGGCTGCCGGGGCCATGGCGCTCTTCGGCGAGAAATACGAAGAACAGGTGCGGGTGTTGCGCATGGGCGATTTTTCCATCGAGCTGTGCGGCGGCACCCATGTGCGCGCCACCGGCGACATCGGCCTGTTCAAGATCGTCGCCGAGAGCGGAATCGCCTCCGGCGTGCGCCGTATCGAGGCGGTCACCGGCGCGCGTGCCGTCGAATGGGTCCAGCGGCTCGAAGAGCGCCTGCAGACCGTCGCCGGGTTGGTGAAGTCGGGGTTGGACGACGTGGAGGAGAAGGTGCGTGGGCTGTTAGAGAAGGCCCGCGGGCAGGAGAAAGAGATCGAGCGGCTCAAAGCCAAGCTGGCCTCGGCGGCGGGTTCCGACCTGGCCGGCCGCGCCGTGGAGATTGAGGGCGCCAAGGTGCTGGCCGCCACGCTGGAGGGGGCCGATGCCAAATCTCTGCGCGAAACCCTCGACCAGCTCAAGAACAAGCTGGGGAGCGCCGTGGTGGTGCTGGCGGCGGTGAACGGCGGCAAGGTGAACCTGGTGGCCGGCGTCACCAAGGATCTCACCGACCGGGTGAAGGCGGGCGATCTGGTGAAGATGGTCGCCGCCCAGGTGGGCGGAGGCGGAGGCGGCCGTCCCGACATGGCCCAGGCGGGAGGCAAGGATCCCGCCGCCCTGCCGGCGGCGCTCGCATCGGTCGAGCCCTGGGTGAAAGAGAAACTGAAGTGAGCCGGAGCCTCTTCCGCGCTCCGGCCCGGCATCGCCGGGCCGTTTCGTCACTGGAATCCTGAAATGGCACTCATCGTACAGAAATACGGCGGTACCTCGGTGGGCAGCGTGGAGCGCATTCACGCCGTGGCCGAAAAGGTGAAATCGTGGCACGACCGCGGTCATCAGGTGGTGGTGGTGGTCTCCGCCATGTCGGGCGAGACCAACCGGCTCATCGGACTGGCGAAAGAGGTCAACCCCGACCCCAGCCCCCGGGAGATGGACGTGCTGCTCTCCACCGGCGAGCAGGTGACCATCGCCCTGTTGGCCATGGCCCTGCACCGCCTGGGCGTGGATGCCCGCTCCTATACCGGCGGCCAGGTGCACATCCGCACCGACAGCGCCCACAGCAAAGCGCGGATCATGGACATCGACGGCACCCGGGTGCGGGCCGATCTGGACGCCGGACGCGTGGTGGTGGTGGCCGGTTTCCAGGGCGTGGACGAAAGCGGCGCCATCACCACCCTGGGGCGCGGTGGCTCCGACACCACGGCGGTGGCCATGGCGGCGGCGCTGAAGGCGGACGAATGCCAGATCTACACCGACGTGGACGGCGTGTACACCACCGATCCGCGCGTGGAGCCGAAGGCGCGCCGCCTTGACCGCATCACCTTCGAGGAGATGCTGGAGATGGCCAGCTCCGGCTCCAAAGTGCTGCAGATCCGGTCGGTGGAGTTTGCCGGCAAATACAACGTCCCCCTCCGCGTTCTCTCCAGTTTCGAAGAGGGCGAGGGGACGCTCATCACCCTGGAAGAGGAGGAGAACGTGGAACAGGCGAAGATCTCAGGCATCGCGTTCAGTCGCGACGAAGCGAAACTTACCATCCGCGGCGTGCCCGACCATCCGGGCGTGGCCTACCAGATCCTGGGGCCCATCGGCGAGGCCAACATCGAAGTGGACATGATCGTCCAGAACATCGGCAAGGACGGCACCACCGATTTCACCTTCACCGTGCACCGTAACGAGCTGAACCGCGCCCTCGAGATTTTGCGAAAAACGGCGGACGAACTGGGGGCACGAGAAGTGGAAGCCGACGACAAGATCGTCAAGATCGCTCTGGTGGGGGTGGGCATGCGTTCCCACGCCGGCATCGCCAGCACCATGTTCAAGGCGCTCGCCGATGAGCGGATCAACATTCAGATGATCTCCACCTCGGAAATCAAGGTGTCGGTGATCGTGGAGGAGAAGTATCTGGAACTGGCGGTGCGCACCTTGCACGAAGCTTTCCATCTCGACCAGGCGGCGTGATTGAACAACTCAATATCTCTTATTCAAGAGATAAGTAGAATAATGCGCTGTCAATGATTATAATCAAACTGCCAGGCTTGGCTGGAACGGCTTTCCGGTGACCGGGAAGGTGGTCGGAAGCCCAAAGGAACTAGAATACGAGGAGTTACGATTCATGTTGATATTGACGCGAAGGGTCGGAGAGACCTTGATGATCGGCGACGATGTGACCGTTACAGTGCTTGGAGTGAAAGGCAACCAAGTGCGCATTGGAGTGAACGCTCCGCGGGATATTTCCGTACATCGGGAAGAGATCTACGAACGCATCAAGGCGGAACAGCTGGAGCGCGCAGGCGAACAGGCCGACGAAGAGAGCGAATAGGGCCTAAGAGGCTGGCAAAATCGAGCAGGGGCGGCTAGAATTGCGCCCCTGATTCGTTTGCGGATGAAAAATCCCTTCTGGAGAGCTGGCCGAGTGGCTGAAGGCGCACCCCTGCTAAGGGTGTATGGGTTAACGCCCATCGAGGGTTCGAATCCCTCGCTCTCCGCCACTAACCTCAAAATCGGTATGGTGTTCATTGAGTCCTCCGAAGTTTGAAGGTCGGGCGATTCGAACCCTCGACTCAAAACTAGGTTTGGGTTCGATCGCGTAACGCGAGAGTGCGAAGCAGTGGCGACCGAAAGGAACCAATCCTTCGCTCTCTGCCAAATGCTCTCTACTGAGAGGCGTTTTTGAAAATCGGTTCCATTGACAATCTCTGCTCAAGGCCGCAAAATCTGCACCCCACGCGCCCGTAGCTCAGCTGGATAGAGTACCTGGCTACGAACCAGGTGGTCGGAGGTTCGAATCCTTCCGGGCGCGCCAGAAGTTGGAAAAGCTCACCGAAGGGTGGGCTTTTTTGTTGCTTGGCCACGAAGGAGATTCGAACCTCCGACGAAATCGAAAAGGCCGGTTCGACAAGCGCCGCAGGCGCGCAGAACGAGCGCGAAGCGCGAGTAATCCTTCCGGGCGCGCCAGAAGTTGGAAAAGCTCACCGAAGGGTGGGCTTTTTTTACCCAAAATCCTCTGCCATTCTTGCGGGAACCAAGGTTTTTTTCTCGTTATACTCGGATCGATCCCTGCGCAAAGAATCAGGTTCGGCATGAGCGAAGAAAAAATCGAAAGGTTGGCCCGCTGCTACCGCGAAGTTCTCACCCATGTGGGGGAGGACATTTCTCGCGAAGGGTTGTTGAAGACTCCGGAAAGGGCGGCCAAAGCCATGGAATTTCTGACCCAGGGCTACGACCAGTCGCTCGAAGAGATCGTGAATGACGCTGTCTTTCCTTCGGACAACGATGAGATGGTGATCGTCAAGGATATCGAGCTCTATTCCCTGTGTGAGCATCACATGCTGCCGTTCATCGGCAAGGCCCATGTCGCCTATCTTCCCGATGGCAAGGTGATCGGATTGTCGAAGGTGGCCCGCATCGTCGATATGTTTGCTCGTCGGCTGCAGATCCAGGAGCAGCTCACCACTCAGATTGCACTGGCCATTGAGCAGGTGATCGGGGCGAAAGGGGTAGGGGTCATCATCGAGGCAGCCCATCTGTGCATGATGATGCGCGGCGTGCAGAAGCAGAATTCGGTGACCACCACTTCCATGATGTTGGGCTCCTTTCGAGAGAATCAAAGCACCAGGGAAGAGTTCCTCACTCTCGTCAAGCTGCGATGATCACGATCAAGATCAAGAATCTGAGGCTCCGCACCTATATCGGTTTCAACGACGACGAACGGCAAAAGCGGCAGGACGTAGTGATCAATGTGCGCTTCGGTTACGAAGCGGACGATGCGGCGGAGACCGATGACGTCCGCTACGCGGTGAACTATCGCACCATCACCAAAGAGATCATCCGCAAGGTGGAAGAGGGGCGCTTCCTCCTGTTGGAGCGCTTGGCGGCGGAAGTGCTGGAGCTGGTGATGTCCACTCCCCAGATCCGCTTCGCCGAAGTGGAGGTGGACAAACCCCATGCGCTGCGATTCTCGGATTCGGTCTCGGCGACGGTGAGCGCCAGCCGCTGATGATGAAAACTTCCCTTCTCGTCAAAGTCTCTTTCTGGCTCGTCGTCATTGGCCTGTTCGCGTTGCTCACTCCCCATCCCGCCTGGCCGGAGTGGCTGGCGCGCATGACGCTGTCCACGGGAATCGCGTTGGGTGTCACCACCTTGGTGGTGCGCTACCGGGAAATGAAGAAGAAGCGCTGAAGGAAACGGACCGCTTCAGTTCGTTGGGCAGAAGCGTTGGTTCCCTTTCAGGCGCCCTGTTGCATGCGGCGGTGGTAGTCGGCCACCACTTCCTGCATTCGTTCCGAGTCGAAAGGGCGGAGCCCCGAGAGCACCATGTTCTTGACGCCATGTCCCACCCGCTCTTCGCCATCATTCAGGGTGAAGGTCAGCGCGACCTTGCCACGTTTGCCGCGAACATCGAGCGAGGTGCCGTCCAGCTCCAGACTGGGGGTCCGCAGGTCGAGCTTCCGCAGATGGATCTCCATGCTTTCGTAGATGATCAATGGACGCTCCGGGTTGATCATCACCTCGTTCTCTTCCATGAGAGGCACCAGGATATGGGGAAAGGCCCGCCCCGAAAAGGCGACGTAGATCCGGACCAATTTTTCGATCACTTCCGGTTGCCGGGTGGTTTCCCCGCGGCGTTCCAGGTGCAGGTACTCCTTGCCGTTCTCCCCTTTGATGGTCAACTCGTCATCGTCCGACCGCGGAAAAATCAGCGGGATGGTGTCGTTGACCATTCCGGAAAAGAGGAAACGCATGTGCTGACTCAGCCCATAATGGTTCAGTACCAGGCTGAACAGCAGGTCGCCGGGAACGCAGAAGCGCTTGGAATCCACATCGTGGATGGGATTGAAATCGTTGGCGACCTGCTTGGCGAAATTGCTCGCTTGTTGCCGAGAGACCAGAACCCGGTCCTGGCGAAGTTCGTAGTAATCTTCTAGTTTCATGCGGAACGCTCGGAATTTTCGGGCTCGAGTTTATCAGGAAAGCGAGCCTGTTTTCAGCACTGTGTCCTGGTTCAATTTCTTCATGTCTTCCACGTCTCGCATCTGTTTGAATCTGGTCGATCACCAGACACTTTCGCATTGACGAACGCCGCCCGTTTTCCACAGGTGGCGTCGAACGTCTGGAAGCGAGCGGGAACCGCGTTTTCCAAGGGGTGGGATATCGTCCGGCATGGCGCTCGGGTCTGGCATGTTCTTGACTCACCGCAGTGGGTTTTTTCATGGCCTGTGCCGGCTGAGATTCGAGGTTTCCTTGACCATCGTTCATGACGGCGGGTTGAGGGGCAATCAGGAGGCGCCGCCGCCGGCGGGCGGTTGGCATGAGGCAGCTCCTCGAGTCGAGCCGCAATTTTTCCTGAACCAAAAAAAACGGCGCCCCTGAGGGCACCGCTCAATCCACCGGAAAAGACGGAGTCTGAAGCCTAGCGGTTCTGGCTTCCTCGTTCCTTGATGAGAATCATGAGTGCCGGGAAACAGTGGCGGTGGGCGGCTGCTACCGCCGAAGGCTTCATCGGACTTTGTCCATCGTCTTCATGACTCATTCCGCGTCATCCCCCTCGTCATCATCTCCACCCGGAGCATCCGCGCCCGGATCATAACCTTCCGGCAGATGGTGGGAGATGCCTTTGTGACAGTCGATGCAGGTGTAGCCTTTGTCGATGGCTTCGTCATGACGATCCGCCGCGCGGGTCTCCTGCCGGTCGAAATCCATGGAGTTGAAGTCATGGCAGTTGCGGCACTCGCGGGAGTCGGTCTCCTTCATGGTCTTCCAGACATGCTTGGCCAGTTCCAGACGGTGCGCCTCGAACTTCTCTGGAGTATCCACGTCCTTGGCGATGAAGTGGTGATAGAGCTCGTTGGTCGCCTTGATCTTACGGATGATCTTGTAGATCCATTCGCGCGGCACATGGCAATCGGGACAGGTAGCGCGGACGCCGGTACGGTTGGTGAAATGGATGGTCTCCTGCAACTCCTGGTAGGGCGTGTCCCGCATCTCGTGGCAGGAGATACAGAACTGTTCGGTATTGGTCAGTTCCAGGGTCCAGTTGAAGCCGCCCCAGAGCAGAATGCCCAGAACGATTCCGACGAGGAGGATGGTGAATGTGCTTTTCTTTTGGGTGCTGGTCATGACTGAAATTCCAGATTCGTTGTTGATTGTTCAAAAAATGGGCACGAAAAAGGCCGCTTCTTCCGAAGAAGAAGCGACGAGAGGGAATTTTACACGTCTACTTGAGGCCCACGAACTCGTTTTCCACCAGCGGCTTGGCGTTCAGCTGAGGCGCATGGCACTGGTTGCAGAACCAGCGGCGGGTGGAGACGTGATCGAGCTTCTTGCCGTCACGGGTGAGGAAATGGCTTTCGCCCACCATGGGCGCCTTCTCTTTCTTGTGGTTCTTCTTGCTGTGACACTTCAGGCAGCCGTTGTTTTTCAGGGTGATCCGGTATTTTTCGATCTTGTGGGGAATCAACGGCGGCTGCTTTTTGTAGGAGCGCTCGAAGCCGCCCTCCTGGGAGATGAGTTTCTTCTTGGAAACCTTCAGGGAGCTCCCCTCGATGTCGTGCGTGCCTCGCAACGAAGCGAGCTTTTCGGCGGCGGTGGCCATGGTGCCCATGGCGAACAGCAGACTGGTGGCAACGATGGCTGCGGTGAACGGTTTTTTCATCTTCCTCTCCATCAACTCATAATGATTTGGGGTTGGAACATCAGGATCCAATGGCTTGGATCTGTTTGACGTTGTCGACGCCGGTCTTCGGATCATTGGAAAACCGGCTGCCGAACCGGAACACCTCTTTGGCGCAGACGTCGATGCAACGGCCGCAGTTGGTGCACTGGTTGGCGAGAATCACGGGGCCCACGCCTTTGTCCGCTCCTTTGAGGGCGGGACGGATCACCTGGGGCTCGGGGCAGACGTTGAAGCAGTCCATGCAGTCGTCGCAGGCTTCCCGCTTGGCGGCGGTGACGCGAAGCGGCGCCCAGGTGTTGAGAAGACTGTAGAAGGCGCCCACCGGGCAGTAGTGGCCGCACCAGCCGTCGTGCGTCACGAAAAGGTCGAACAGAAAGACGCCGAGAACGAGCATCCAGGCCAAAGCGGTGCCGAACAGCAGAGCGCGCAAGGTGATAGTGACCGGATTGACCAGCTCCCAGACGATGGTGCCGGTGATGGCCGAAAGCACCAGGGTCATGGCCAGGATCCAGTAGCGCGTGGAACGGGAAGTCTGGCTGCCGCCGCGAATGCCGAGCTTGCGGCGCAGCCAGCCGGCGGTGTCGGTGACGAGGTTCACGGGACAGACCCAGGAACAGTAGACGCGCCCCCCCACCAGGCTGTAGAACACCAGCACGATGGCCGCGCCCACGAAGGCCGTGGTTTCGGGAGAAACCCCGGAAACCAGGGCCTGCAGCAGAATGTAAGGGTCGGTCAGCGGCAGCACATCCAGCGTGAGACTGGAGGCGAGATTGCCCTTGACGATCCATAGGCCCAGCCAGGGACCGGCCATGAATGCGGCCAGAATGCCGAGCTGGCTGATGCGGCGCAGGATCAACCATTTGTGGGCCCGCAGCCACCCCTTGGTGCGAACGGCTTCGCGGCCGGCATGTTGGGGCAGGTTGGCCATCACTCGGACTCCTTGCGCTTGCGGTTGAGGCTTTGCAACGGATTGCTGGGGAAGGGAACCTCACCGGAAGATGGCTGCGCCTTCTGGTTTTCGAAGATGAGCCCCTTGCCTTGCAGTTCGTAGCGGACCCCTTCCGGCAGGTTGTAATGGTGTTTCACGTCGGGCGTCACCAGAGCGTGTCCCGCCTTGGCCTTCTCTTTCCAGCCGAAGCGGTAGTGGTGACCCAGTTCGCCCTTGGCCATCTCGATGGGATAGACCTTGATGGCCGCCTTTTCCAGAATGCAGGCCTTTTCGCAGAGGCCGCAGCCGGTGCAGGCATCGGAGTGCACCACCGGAATGAAGAATGCGTGTTTGCCGGAGCGCGGGTTGTGACGGTATTCCAAGGTGATGGCGTCGCCCCGCAACGGGCAGATGTTGAAACAGACTTCGCAGCGCAGCCCCTGGAAGGCGATGCAATTCTCCTGATCCACCACCACGGCCAGGCCCATGCGCGCCTTCTCGATGTCGGTGAGCGAATGGTCCAGAGCATTGGTGGGGCAGGCCTTCACGCAGGGGATGTCCTCGCACATGACACAGGGGCCTGTGCGAGCGATGAAATAGGGGGTGCCAGTGGGTATGTCATCCCCGAGCTGGCCCAATGACAGAATCTGTGGCGGACAGTCGCGCACGCAGAGCCCGCACCGGATGCAGGCGCCGAGAAAGTCGTTCTCAGGCAGTGCTCCGGGGGGGCGGATGGCCAGGGGCGGCAGAGCGTTGGCGCGCTGGGCGTAGAAACCCAGCCCCACCCCCATGAGGGTCACGCTGCAGGCGGTCTTCAGCGTGGTGCTGAGAAATTGCCTGCGGCTGATGCCTTTCTTGTCGTCGTGCGTCTCCGCCATGGTTCAAAGTCCGCGGTTCGTGAGGGGACCCGCCCCCTGGGGAGCGGGTCCCGTGCGGGTCATGCGCGGGTGATCTTCACCGCGCACTTCTTGTAGTCCGTCTCCTTGGAGAGCGGATCGGTGGCGTCCAGGGTCAGTTTGTTCACCAGCCGGCCCGCGTCGAACCAGGGGATGAACACCAACCCTTCCGGCGGTTGGTTGCGGCCGCGCGTCTCCACCTTGCAGATGATCTCGCCTCGGCGGGACTGGATCTTGGCCAGGCGGCCGTTGCGCAACCGGTACTTGCGGGCGTCCTTCTTGTTCATGAACACCACAGCGTCCGGGAAGGCGCGATAGAGCTCCGGCACCCGGCGGGTCATGGAACCCGAGTGCCAATGCTCCAGCACGCGGCCGGTGCAGAGCCACAGCGGATATTCCTCGTCCGGGCTCTCGGCCGGCGGCTCATAGGGCGCCGTGATGATGTTGGCGCGCCCACCGTTCTTCTTGGCGTTGCCGTAGAAGAAGACGTCGCCCTTGGCTCCGTTGGGGTTGAACTTGGCCACGTAGGGGTCGTAGCCTTCGCGGAAACGGAAGAGCGTCTCCTTGCCGTCCACCACGGGCCAGCGCAGGCCGCGCGCCTTGTGGTACATGTCGAAGGGCGCCAGATCGTGCCCGTGGCCGCGGCCGAAGGAGGCGTACTCTTCGAACAGGCCCTTCTGCACGTAGTAGCCGAAGTGGGCCGACTCGTCGTTGTCGTACTCGTTGCCGCGGTCGTCCTTGATCTTGCCCTCGAAGGGGAACTGGTTGACCTGGCCGTTCTCGAAGAGCACCTCGTAGAGGGTCTTGCCCTGATACTCGGGCGCCTTGGCCATCAGTTCGGGCGGCCACACCTCCTCCATCTTGAAGCGCTTGGAGAACTCCATGATCTGCCACAGATCGGACTTGGCTTCACCCGGCGCCTTCACCTGCTGGCGCCAGAACTGGGTGCGCCGCTCGGCGTTGCCGTAGGCCCCTTCTTTCTCCGTCCACATGGCGGTGGGCAATACCAGGTCGGCCGCCTGGGCCGAAACCGTGGGATAGGGGTCGGAGACCACGACGAAGGCGTTGGGGTTGCGGTAGCCGGGGTAGGACTCGTTGTTCATGTTGGCCCCGGCCTGCAGTTGGTTGTTGCACATCTGCCAGTAGCAGTCGATGGCGCCGTCGTGCAGTTTGCGCATCATCAGCACGGCGTGGTAGCCCGGTTTGCCGGGAATGGTGCCCTCGGGCAGCTTCCAGATCTTCTCGGCGATATCGCGGTGCGCCTTCTTCTTCACCACCAGGTCGGCCGGCAGGCGGTGCGAGAAGGTACCCACCTCGCGGGCGGTACCGCAGGCGGAGGGCTGGCCGGTGAGCGAGAAGGGGCTGTTGCCGGGCTCGGAGATCTTGCCCATCAGCAGGTGCACGTTGTAGAGCAGGCCGTTCACCCAAACGCCGCGGGTGTGCTGGTTGAAGCCCATGGTCCAGTAGGACGAAACCTTCTTGTTGGGATCGGCATAGACCTTGGCCAGCCGCAACAACTGCTGCTTGGGCACTCCGGAGAGTTTGGAGACATATTCCAGCGTGTAGGGCTCCAGCGACTTGGCGTACTCCTCGAAGCTGATCTTGGTCAGCTTGCCCTTCATGCGGTTCTTGGCCCGTTTTTCCCGCGGATCCTCGGGGCGCAGGCCGTAGCCGATGTCGGTGGGCGTCTTGTTGAACTGGACGTGCTTTTCGATGAACTCCTTGTTGTAGGCCTTGTTCTGGACGATGTAATTGGCGATGTAGTTGAGGATCGCCAAATCGGTTTGCGGTTTGAACACCATGCCGTTGTCGGCCAGCTCGAAGCAGCGGTTCTTGTAGGTGGAGAGCACGTGCACCTCGCAGCCCGGCTTGGTCAGACGGGTGTCGGTGAGCCGGGACCAAAGGATGGGGTGCATCTCCGCCATGTTGGAACCCCAGAGCACGAAGACGTCGGCGTGCTCCAGGTCGTCGTAGCAACCCATGGGCTCGTCGATGCCGAAGCCGCGGATGAAGGCACCCACCGCGGAGGCCATGCAGTGACGGGCGTTGGGGTCGATGTTGTTGGAGCGGAAGCCGGCCTTGAAGAGTTTGGCGGCGGCATACCCTTCCCATACCGTCCACTGGCCGGAGCCGAACATGGCCACCCGAGAGGTGATCTTGGTCACCGGCTTGCCCTTGTTCTCCTCCCAGCTCTTCTTCAAGGACTCTTTCCACTTCTGGGCCATGATGTCGAAGGCCTCGTCCCAAGAGACCTCCTCGAAATCGCCGTTCTTGTCGTACTTGCCGTTCTTCTTGCGCAGCAGCGGCTTGGTGAGGCGGTCCTTACCGTACATGATCTTCGGCAGGAAATAGCCTTTGATGCAGTTCAGCCCCTTGTTCACCGGCGCGTCGGGGTCTCCTTGGCTGGCCACGATGCGGCCGTTCTTCACGCCCACCAGAACGCTGCAGCCGGTGCCGCAGAACCGGCAGGGCGCTTTGTCCCAACGCACGTCGGGGTCGTCGCCGGCCAGGGCGGTCTTGCTGGCCGGAAGGGTGACGCCGGCGGTGGCCGCGGCCGCCGCGATGGCGTTGCTCTTGATGAAGTCTCGTCTAGTTAAGCTCACGGATTACCTCCTCGTTCAGATCATCCCCACCGTAGTGGTAAATCAGGGTTGCGTTGATGACTCCTTCGATGTCGTTGAAGGTCATCATGGTGTCACTGGCCGGAGAGGTCTCGGTGTCCTCTACGGTCACGATCAATTTCCCTTCGGCCACCCCGCCATGCACCTCCACGCCCGGGATCCCGTTGAGGGCGCGTTCCACCTCGGAGCCTTTATCGGGCAGGGTGTGGACGATGAGACTGCACAGGTTCATGGATGCTCCTCGTAGCTGCCGGTTTCCGGGTTCGGAATGGTCAGGCGGACGGCTCCTTCGGGGCAGACCGCCAGGCATTCGCCACAGCCGTTGCACGCTTTTGCGTCCAGCAAAGGGGTGGCGCGACCGCCCACCTCGAGTTGAAAGCGGATGGCTTCTTCGGCACAGGCATCGCCGCAGCTGCGGCAGACGATCCCTCGCTGGCTGAGACAGTTCGCTTCGATTCGCGCCTTCCAACGCCACGCCAGCGAGGGAGCGGGAACCGGAGCCGACAACGCTCCCGGCTCGCAGGCGGCCAGGCAGTCGCCGCAGAAATCGCAGCCCGACTCCTCGAAGCGCACTTCGGGAAAGCCGCCGGAACCGCGATGGAGAATGCCTGGTTCGCAGGCGCGAATGCAGTCGTCGCAGCGGGTGCAGCGGACGGTGAACTCCGCTTCGGGCACGGCCCAGGGAGGGCGGTGGGGCAGGTTCTTGCCGCGCAGATCACCGCGCAGAAACTGCCGGCGCTGAGGGTCGGTGAGAGTGGTGCTGGCCCGAAACATGGTTCCGGATGCACTGTCCTGGCAGCCTGAGAATGGGCTTACTAAATCACAGGCAAAAAACGTGGGCTTTGACGTTGGTCAAGAGTGGTGCAGAAAGATCGAATATAAGAAAGATCTTATAACAACCTGCAAAAAAGAGGGTTTTTATGCGGGGTGGAGCACTCAGGCGTGCAACCGGATACGGTCGAAATAGCGGCCGCGGTAGAGCAGGCGGCGGCTGTTCTTTTCGAAGCCGCTGCGGGTGTGGAGCACGTTGTTGCAGATCAGACCCTGGCCGGCTTCCAGGGTGCCTTCGAAACAGTAGGGGTTCTCGGGCGTCATCACGGAGCCCAGGAAGGCCACCGCCTCGCGGGTGGTTTCGTCGTCCCGCCAACGGATGTTGCGTTTGCGGTGGGTGTAGCGCATGTGCAGGCTGCCGTCGGGGGCGCTCATGAAGACGGGGCCCGTGGCCCAGCCGCGCAGCTCCTCGCCGTTCACCACGTTGGGAGGGATGCTCATCGCCTCGGGGTGTTGAAAAGCGCGGATGTAGTCGGGGTTCTCGTCGCGCAGCAGGAGGTAGGCGATCTCGTGGTCGAGCAACCGGTTGCCCCCGCCCTCGGCGGCGGGGCGCACGCAGTGAAGGATCAGACCGTGGATCTGCCGGTGGAGCTCGTTGTAGTAGCCGTCGGTGTGCCAGGCGATGGGGCGGTTGGTGTAGGGGATGTAGCCGGTGCGCGGCTCGGTGTCTGCGGTCTCCAGCGAAGTGATGGCGTCGTCGTCGGCACACATGTTGCGATCCAGTCGCACGAGACCGAACTTCTGGCCCAGGCGGCGCACGATCTCCTTGTCCGGCTCCTCGCCCGTGGCGCCGGCATAGATGGCCATGTTGGTCTTGGCGATGCGTTCCGCTAGGGCTTGGCGTTCCGATGCCGTGAGGGCGCGCGGATCCTTCACCTCCACCACCAGCTCCTCGAGGGAGGCGGGATAGTCCTTCAACTTGGCGTCGCGCCAGCGCCGATAGGCGTCGTTATCGTTCAGATCGAAAGGGTTGCCGTTCATCCCACTTTGTCCAGTTGACGGCGCCGGAAGCCGACGCCCAGTTCGCCCGCCAGCCGTTCGCAGGCTTCGATGTCCACTCCCTCCAGGCCGTCGATGGCGGTGGCGGTGACCTCGGGAATATAACGAGGTGCTTGCGCCAGGAAATCCAACACCGCTTCCCAGGAGCCGCGCAACCGGGGCTGGCAATGGCGGTCGTACACCTCCGCGTTCTGGGCGTTGAGCGAGACCGAGACGCGATCCACCAGCCCTTGCAGCTCAGGCAGGATGTTGCGTTTGTTCACCAGGTTGCCCAGTCCGTCGGTGTTGAGCCGAACCCGGCCGCCCCGCTCCTTGATCCAAGCCGCCACCGCCTTCAGCGCCTTGAGCCGCAGCGTGGGCTCGCCGAAGCCGCAAAAGACGATTTCGTCGTAGCGGCGGGGGTCGCCGATGGCGGCGGTGATCTCTTCCACCTCCGGTCGGTGATCCAGGGCGAGGTCGTAGTCGTGCACCCGGGGACCTCGCTCGGTGTTCTTGGGGCAGAAGCGGCACACCAGCGTGCAGCGGTCGGTGATGTTCAGATAGAGGCTGTCGCGAATGGGGTAGGCGATGAGGCTCATGGCGTTGGTTGGACCGCTTCGCGTGTCGAAAGCTCCCGCGGCCGATTGTCGCACGCTAGAAGGGGCACGGGGTCGCATGCTCGTCGGGGGGAAACCACGGGAGAGATGAGGGAAATCATAATCAAATCATCATTCGACACGTGATAGTTATTTACAATTTCACAATATAAGTAAAAACTGAAATACTTATTCGCAGATGACGGGCTGGCCCCATCGTCGTGCATCCAACTCAAGTTCCACTATACATGGAGAAACCAATGAAAAAAATGATGAAAGTCGCTGCCGTGGCAGCACTGATCGCCGCTTCTGCTTCCGCTTCCGCCTGGTGGGGTCCCTGGGACGACGACGGCTGGGGCCATCGCAACTGGAACGACGCCTGGGACGGCTGGGGCGACGGTACCGGTGATTTCGACTTCGGCATGAACATGTCCGGTCACGGTCGTGGTTATGGCCGGGGTTACGGCTACAACCGGTACTACGACTACTACGGCCCTTACGGCTATCCCTACGCTCCCTATCCGCCGGTGGCGCCCTATGCCGCTCCTTATGGCGCTCCCTACGGTGCTCCTGCCGCCCCTCAGGCCCCCAAGGCTCCGGCAGCGCCCGCCAAGTAAGGATGTGAGGGAACGGGACATGCCTCGGGGCATGTCCCGTGTTTTTCCGATTGAGGTCATGCTTGTTTCCCCAAGGAGTGTGTAGAGATGAAAAAGATCGTGAAAATCAGCGCAGTCGCAGCTCTCTTCGTCGCTTCCGCTTCCGCCTCCGCCTGGTGGGGCGACGGCTGGAACAACGACGGCATCGGTGATTTCTTCGACGACATGTTCGGAGATTTCGATTTCGACATGAACATGCACGCTCGTGGCAGCGGCCACGGCCATGGCTATGGCTACGGCCGCTACTACGACTACTATGGCCCTTACGGTTACGCTCCCTACTACTACGCGCCGGTGGCTCCCGCTCCCGCCATGAGCGAGGAGCAGCGCAAGGCGGCCCAGGAGCAGTACGCCAAAGCCATCGAAGCGCAGCGCAAGGCGGCCGAGGCTTTCGCCAAGCAACAGGCTGAATTCTATAAGCAGTTCCAGCCTCCCGCTCCCCAGGCCATGCCCACCGCTTTCGCGGAGCCGCCGTTCCCCGCCTTCGAGGAGCCGGAGTTCTCCGCTTTTGAGGAGCCTCCGTTCCCCGCTTTCCAGGAGCCCGAGTTCCCCGCCTTTCAGGAGCCCGAGTTTCCCGGCTTCAAGAGCCCCGATGAGGTGATGAAGGAGATGGAGGCCCGGCACGCCCAGATCGAAAAAGAGATGGACGCCCAACGTGCCGCTTTCGAGAAGCGGATGGAAGCCGAGCGCGCAAAAATGGAGAAGGAGATGAAAGCCCGCCGCGCCGAGATGGAGGCTCGCCATGCCGAGTTCCTCCGTCGGCACAAGGACATCTGAACGGCTTGAGCGTACGCTTCTTATTGAGCGTTGAGAGGCGCGGGGTCCACCCATTTGGATCCCGCGCTTTTTTCGTGTGAGAATGCAATCACCCGCAATCTGCATCCGGCTTTCAAATGTCCCGTCCCAACAAATATCAGCGTGTTTCGGTGTTCTTCGCCTACCTCTTCTATCTGGCGGCGGTGGCCAGCGTCGCCGCGGCGGCCTGGTTCGGCTGGACCCGCGGTGGCATGGCGCCGGCCACGGGCGCCTTCCTCGCTTCGGTGGTCTTCTTCATCGGCGGGGGGGTGGTGCTCCACGTGATGGGGCGCGCGGATCTGCCCGATCTGCGCATCGACCGCTGAGCGGGGGTCTTTGGAGGCTTCGGCCAGCCCGTTTGATCGAGGTCAAAAAAGCCGCAGCGGTTTTGTGACATAAAGCCGCATGGCTTCGAGCAGCGCAAGGCGTCGGTCGGTGCTCGCCGACCGCGTCCATACCTTGGGAACCTTTTTGCGCTCCCGCTACGGCGAGCGGGTGCACAAGCTCGCCATCCACGCGGGCTTCACCTGCCCCAACCGCGACGGCCGCAAGGGGCGGGGAGGCTGCACCTTCTGCAACAACGTCTCCTTCAGCCCCAACGCGCGGGAAGAACCCGATATCGCCGCCCAGATGGAGGCGGGACGCAAGGTGTTGGCGCGTCGCACCGGCGCGCGCCTCTTTCTTGCCTATTTCCAGTCCTATACCAACACCTACGGCGATCCGGCCGCTCTGCGCCGGCTCTATGACAAGGCGCTCTCTCAACCCGGGGTGGTGGGATTGTCGGTGGGCACCCGCCCCGACTGCGTGCCCGACGAGGTGCTGGACCTGCTGGCCGGCTACCGCCGCCAGGGACGGGAAGTGTGGCTGGAGCTGGGCTTGCAGTCGGCCTTCGACCGCACCCTGGAAAGGGTCAACCGGGGGCACGGCTTCGCCGAGTATCGGGACGCGGCGAGACGCGCCCATGAGCGGGGACTGTCGGTGTGCACCCATCTGATCGTGGGGCTGCCCGGCGAGACGCCGGACCACAGCCTGCTCAGCCTGGATCGGGTTCTGGAACTGGGGGTGGAGGGGCTCAAGATCCATCCGCTGCACGTGGTGAAAGGAACCCGGCTGGCGAACCAGTGGCGTTGTGGCGAATACCAGCCCCTGGAGTTCGATCACTATGTGGAGACGGTGGTGGAGATGGTGCGCCGCACGCCGCCCGAGGTGGTGTTCCACCGCCTCACCGGCACCGCTTCCGAAAAGATCCTTTTGGCGCCCCGGTGGTGCGCCTGGAAGTGGCGGGTGCTCAACGCCGTCACCCGCCGGCTGGAGGCGCTGGACGCCCGGCAGGGGGATCGGTGGCCGCCGCCGGTGGCGGCCGCGGCCAACTCCCGTTGATTTACAGGCTCCGACGATCATGCAGCTGGTCTCTCCCGCGGGCAATCTTCCTTCCCTGAAAGCGGCCATCGACGAAGGCGCCGACGTGGTCTATCTCGGCTTCAAGGACCAGACCAACGCGCGCAACTTCGCCGGCCTCAATTTCGACGAACGCCGGCTGGCCGAAGGGCTGGCATACGTGCGGCGCCATGGCCGGCAGGTCTATCTGGCCCTCAACACCTATCCCCGTCCCCAGGGTTGGGAGCAGTGGCGCCAGGCAGTGGACCGGGCCGCGGATCTGGAGGTGGACGCGCTCATCGCCGCCGACCTGGGCGTTCTCGACTATGCCGCCCGCCGCCATCCACGGCTCAGGCTGCACCTCTCGGTGCAGGGGTCGGCCACCAGTTACGAAGCGCTGCGCTTCTACCACGAGCAGTTCGGGATCACCCGCGCGGTGTTGCCACGAGTGCTCTCCATGAGCCAGGTGGAGCATCTCCTGGAGCATGCTCCGGTGGAGATCGAGGTGTTCGGATTCGGCAGCCTCTGCATCATGGTGGAGGGGCGCTGCCTGCTCTCTTCCTACGCTGCCGGCCAGTCGCCCAACACCCATGGCTGCTGCTCGCCGGCGGGAGAGGTGCGCTACCAGGAGACGGCCCGCGGTCTGGAGACGCGCCTGGGCGGAGTGCTGGTGGACCGGGTGGGCAAGGGCGAGAAGGCGGGCTACCCCACCATCTGCAAAGGGCGCTACCAGGCCTTCGGCAAGACCTATTACGCTCTGGAGGAGCCCACCAGCCTCAATACCCTCGATCTGCTGCCGCGGCTCCACGCCGCCGGTGTGGCGGCCATCAAGATCGAAGGCCGCCAGCGCAGCCCCGCCTATGTGCGACAGGTGACCCGCGTCTGGCGCCAGGCCATCGACGCCTGTCTGGAGGCGCCGGAGCGGTTCCGCCCGAAGCCGGAGTGGATGCAGACGCTGGGGCAGGTCTCCGAAGGGCAGCAGACCACCCTGGGCGCCTACCACCGGACCTGGCAGTAAGGAGAACGCCGTGAAGCTCACCCTGGGTCCCGTGCTCTACTACTGGCCGTCGGAAAGTCTCCACGCTTTTTACGAAGAGGCGGCCAACTGGCCGGTGGAGGTGGTCTATCTGGGCGAAACCGTCTGCTCCAAGCGGCGCAGCTTCCGCTTCGACGACTGGATGGCGGTGGCCCGCCGTCTGGCCGACGCCGGCAAGGAGGTGGTGCTCTCCACTCTGGCGCTGCTGGAGGCCGAGTCCGAACTCAAGACGTTGCGGCGCATCTGCGGCAACGGCGAGTTCCGGGTAGAGGCCAACGACATGGCGGCGGTACAGCTGCTCGCCTCCAGCGGCCAGCCCTTCGTTGCCGGCCCCACTGTCAATCTCTACAATTCCCGCGCCCTGGAGGTGCTGGTCCGGCGGGGGCTGAAGCGGTGGGTGCCGCCCATGGAGCTGGACCGGGACACCCTCGCCGCCATCGTGGCCGAGGCGCCGGAAGGAGTGGAGACCGAACTCTTCGCCTGGGGGCGCATGCCCCTGGCCTTCTCCGCCCGCTGCTACACCGCGCGCGCCTACGACCTCCCCAAGGACGACTGCCGATACCGCTGCCTGGACCATCCCGACGGCTTCACGCTGCGCACCCAGGAGGGCGAGGCCTTCCTGGCGGTGAACGGCATCCAGACCCAGTCGGCCCTCACCTGCAACTTGCTGCCGGAAGTGGACGCGGCGCGCGCGG
>JALSRN010000018.1 GCA_026984735.1 Sedimenticola sp.
AGCTGGATCTGCAGGTAGCGGACGATGTGATTGCCCCCCGCCAGGCCGATGGTGATGGCCACCGCCAGCATCAACAAGAAACTGACCAGAGAGACCGTGAGCGGTTTCTGACGACGAAGGAACTCTTTCAAGGCCATGCGGATCACTATACTATTAACCGAGCACCAGCCTATGCCATCCTCAGGGCGTCAGACAGAAGTCGGAACGCGGCGCGCTTCACAGGCAAGGGTGATTCCATCGGCAAGAAGCGCAACGAAGTGATGGCTTCTGTCCGACATGTCGATCCTTTCAATCGGTTCGGCCACCACGAGCGCTCCCGTGGAGATCGCTGCCGCAAACGCGCTCTGGCGGCTGAGGGTGACATGGATTGATCCAGGTTAAGTAAGTTTCGGTCTTGGGATGGTTTTCGCACCCCTTGCCGGGAACCTTTCCTCCAAGCGGCTTCTCCTCGCTCACGATTTCAATCACGGAGATCTCCATGGCCGACATTCTGGTAATCGAAGACGACCCGGTCTTTTCCCGTCTTCTCGTCATGCACCTGGAAGATCTGGGCCACCAGGTGCACGTCGCTCACGATCTCGCCGGCGCCCGTGCGCTGCTCGATCGGATCGCGCCAGAGGCGGTGTTGCTGGACCAGCAGCTCCCCGACGGATTCGGCATGGAGCTGCTGCAACAGATCCGCTCGGAGAAGGATGCGCCGCCCGTCATCATGATCACCGGGATCTCGGACAACACTCTGGTCATCGAAGCAATGAAGGCCGGCGCGTACGACTTCGTGCGCAAGCCCATGGACGAACTGGAGCTGGACACCACCCTGGCCAACGCGCTGCGCAACCACCGCCTTTCACGCAAAGTCCACGCCATCGCCGGCGCCGGCGAAGAGGCCGTGACCCTGGACCAGGTCGTCGGCCGCAGTCCGCAGATCACCCGTTTGCTGAAGACCGTCGGCAGCGTGGCGGCCAGCGACGCCAGCGTGCTCATCACCGGCGAGAGCGGCACCGGCAAAGAGATCGTGGCGCGCGCCATTCACCACCATTCGGAGCGCCGGGGGCTCTTTCTGCCGGTGAACTGCTCCGCCATCGTGGAAAACCTCCTGGAAAGCGAGTTGTTTGGCCACGAAAAAGGAAGTTTCACCGGCGCGGAACGGCGCAAGCCGGGCAAGTTCGAACTGGCAGCGGACGGCACCCTCTTCCTCGACGAGCTGGGAGAACTGCCCCTGGGGCTTCAGGCCAAGCTGCTGCGGGTACTCCAGGAGGGCACTTTCGAGCGGGTGGGCGGCACCCAGACGCTCACCACCACGGCCCGCATCATCGCCGCCACCAACCGGGATCTGGAATCCATGGTGGGGGAAGGACGCTTCCGGGAAGACCTTTTCTACAGGCTCAACGTGGTCAACATTACGCTGCCCCCTCTTCGGGAGCGCATGGAAGACCTGCCGCTGCTCATCGAGCACCTGCTTCGAAAGATCAACCAGCGTCTTCACACCCGGGTGGAGAAGATCTCGGAAGCCGCCTGGAAACGGCTCGAAGGATACAACTGGCCGGGCAACGTCCGCGAGCTGGAAAACGTTCTCACCCGCGCCGTCGTCCTCTGCCGCGACGACACCATCACGCCGGAACTGCTCGGCCTGGAGCAGAAGCCCATCGGCCGCGACAAGAAGACCGTGCCGGAGATGGATGAACCGGAGCTGATCTCGCTGGACGAACTGGAGAAACGCCATGTGGGCCGCATCCTGGAATACACGCGGTGGCACAAAGGGAAAACGTGCGAAATCCTGGGCATCTCGCGCCCGGCGCTGGAGCGGCGCATCAAACGCTACGGATTCGACCGTTCATCGAAAAGTTGAACGAACCCGCCAATGGACCATGGCCCCTTCTGCGGGAATGTGCCACTGCAACACCCTGTCCGCTTGCGGCCGAGCGGCAACGTCCCCGGAAGGAACGAACGCGGAACCTTGCCTTTCTTCAACGGTGCAACTCCCTGTCTCCGCGAATAAAAAGAGGGCTTACCCGCATCCACGACCGTTTGGTAACCACCTTCCGCCACCCTGGACTTCCTTGCGATGACATCCTCATCGCAAGACTGGCATGGTGATTGCAATGGTCTTCTGGACATTCACCGATGGAGACCACTCATGAAAAAACCGACCAACCTTTTGGCCGCCGCCCTTATCGCCAGCCTTTCGCTCACCGCCTTTGCCGCCGACTCCATGCCGGCGGGCGGCATGCCCATGAATCAGGGCATGATGATGCAGGGTGGCAAGATGCCGATGCAGCCCGGCCAGATGCAAGGCCGACAGGCTCAGATGATGCACGGCGGAGGCATGGGGATGATGGGCATGATGAACCCCGAGACGATGAAACAGAGGCAGGCCATGATGCAGCAACACATGGCGACGATGGAACGACACATGGCCAACATTGAGGCCCTTCTGAAAGAGCTGGTGGCTATGCAGAAACAAAAACAATGACGACCCGCGCCGACGCCCTCTTCCTTTCTCCTCGTTCCATCCCCCTCGAGTACCGGAGGAAGGAGGCGCCGGTGACGCGGTTGCGATCCTCCTGGAGTTGGGCTTCCAGTCCCGCCCCCTCGGAAATCCTCGCCCTAAAGAACAACAAGATCCATGAGGAACCGGGAAACGGGCGGGCTGAAGCCCTTTTTGGCCCGTCCTCCCAAGGAGGCCTGGCCGGCGGACCGATGAACGCCTCAGCGTGAAGATTGGAATCGTCGTGCGCGCGCAAGCGAAATTCCAAAAAAAAGCGGAGCCGGATTCCCTTTCCGACCGCTGTGAGAAAACATGAGCTATGACAATGCGACCAAAAGGAGTGATGACATGAATTTCAAAGGGCTGCTCTCTCTTTTTCTTCTTCTGCCGCTCTTCTCGGCGCCCGCCGCGCTGGCCCACTCTCCCGGCGAGCACGCCCGCGTCTATTTCAAGAATCTCGAGGACGGCGACCAGATCTCCATGCCTTTCAAGGTAAAGTTCGGCATCGAGGGTTACGGCATCGTACCGGCCGGCACACGAGACAAAAGACGCCATACCGCCGGCCATCATCATCTGCTCATCGACTACCCCGGAACCCCCGACCTCGACGAGCCTTTGCCCCGCAACGCCCACTGCCTCCATTTCGACGCGGGCGAGACCGAAGCCGTTCTCCATCTGCCACCCGGCCGGCACACCTTGCAACTGCTGCTGGGCGACGAAGACCACGAGCCCACGGATCCGCCCCTGATGTCTCGAAAGATCACCATTTTGGTGAAATAGAAGGCTGGGTGGCCGGGTTGACATCGGCAGGGGCGCGCGGCAAAATTCGCGGCTCAAGGTTGCGCGGCCAAGGCTGCGGCGACTGCCGAGGTGGTGAAATTGGTAGACACGCTAGCTTCAGGTGCTAGTGGGGGAAACCCCGTGGAGGTTCAAGTCCTCTCCTCGGCACCAACATCCAAAGGTCACACTCCAAAGTGTGGCCTTTTTTCATGCCTGTAGCGGAGGAGCCGTGATGACCATCGATGAATTGATCGCCGGTTACCACCGGTTTCGAAGCGGCTACTACGAGAAGAACCGGGAGCGATTGACGGCTCTCGCCCAGCAGGGTCAAACGCCGGTGGCCGCCGTCGTCGGCTGCTGCGATTCGCGGGTGGATCCGGCGGTGATCACCGACAGCGCGCCTGGAACCCTCTTCGTGATTCGCAACGTGGCCAACCTGGTTCCCCCTTGCGAGGGAGAAGGCGTCTGGCACGGCACCAGCGCGGCCCTCGAGTTCGCGGTCCAGGAGCTGGAGGTTGACCATATCGTCATCCTGGGCCACGCCCGATGCGGAGGGATCCGCGCCCTCATGGAGGAAGCGGAGCAGGAAGGTGACGGCCAGCGGTTCATCCACAACTGGATGCGAATCGCCGACCGCGCGCGGCAAGTGGCGGCTTCCTCCCAACTGCCGCTCGATCGCGAACGACGTCTTCGGCTGTGCGAGAAAGAGAGCATCCGAATCTCGCTGGAAAACCTCATGACCTTTCCGTGGATCGCCGCCAAGGTGCGCGCCGGCTCCCTGGCGCTGCATGGCTGGTATTACGACCTGGCCACCGGCGAACTGCAGATCCTGGATCGGACGAAGGGCACCTACTTCTCCCCCTGAACGTTTCGCCCTGCGCTGTCCGCCGGCTTCGAAGCGCATCCCGGCGGCACCTCCCTTTGCTTGATATCAACCCTATCGGCCCCATGTAGAGGTATGATTCCCGAGTGGACGCCGTGGCAGATTCTTTACCCGAACGGCTTGCAAACCTATCCAACGAACGGGAGACCTCGATGTTCAAACCCATCCCTGTGAACGTGAAAGGCGTCGCCGCATTCAAGGCGGTCGGCAAGCTCACTCATGACGACTATCAGAAGTTTCTGCCCACCCTGGAGAAACTCATCGAGCAGGAAGGGCAACTCTCTTTGCTTCTCGAACTCGAAAACTTCCACGGGTGGGAGCTGGAGGCGGTCAGGGACGACTATCAGTTCGCGCGCCACCATCTGGACGCTTTCCGCCGCATCGCCATCGTGGGCGACAGAGG
>JALSRN010000019.1 GCA_026984735.1 Sedimenticola sp.
CTTGCAGAGGTTCTCACCTCTGGAGCGCGGAGGCTAGGATCGAGAGGAATACGGGAGCGATGAGGGGAGAGGCTTTATTGAAAAATGGCCCGCCCCAGAGGATTCGAACCTCTGACCTCAGCCTCCGGAGGGCTGCGCTCTATCCAGCTGAGCTAGGGGCGGCGGGAAGGGGATTATACCCGAAATTCCTCCGGGGTGATTGCAAACGGACGGTGGCTCTGTTCCAATGCGAGCCATTGAGACGCGTTGATTTCTCAGGAGTGGAAAAAATGTACCGGTCGGGTTGGAAAGTGCTTTGCAAGTCGTTGATGTTGATTGCATTTCTCTTGGTTTCCGCGGGCGTTTGGGCGGACGAGTACCAAGATGCCATCCGCATGTTCAAGGAGGCCGACGCCAGCGCGAAGTTTTTCAATACCAGTTACGGCTACGCCGTCTTTCCCACGGTGGGCAAGGGGGGCATCGGCATAGGCGGCGCCTACGGCAAGGGCAGGGTCTATGCACAAGGACGTTATGTGGGCGACACCTCGATGATTCAAGTTTCGCTGGGGTATCAGCTCGGGGGACAAGCCTTCAGCGAGATCGTCTTTTTCGAGGACGAGCGCGCTTTTCGGGAGTTCACCAGCGGCAGTTTCGAATTCGCAGCCGGGGCTGGCGTGGTGGTGATCACCGCTTCCGCCGAAGCCCAGGCCAGCACGGCGGGGGCTTCGGCGACCGTGAGCGGCGGGCCGAACAATGCCAACACCATGGGCAACCGCTACAACAAGGGAATGGCTACTTTCATCATCCCCAAGGGTGGATTGATGTACGAGATCAGCGTGAGCGGCCAGAAGTTCTCGTACACGCCTCGCGGTTGAAGGGGCGGCCTTTCACTCTTCGGAATGGTCAAGATTCAACTTGGAAAGCCGGTAACGCAATGATCGGAAGCCGATGCCGAGCCGCTTGGCGGCGGCGGTCTTGTTCCATCGGCATTCGATGAGCGTCTCTTCGAGCACCTCCCGCTCGATGCGGGCAAGAAAATCGTCCAGGTTCTCGCCAGGCTTCGGCCGGTACGCGCCCGAAGCCGTGTTCGGCGCGGTCGTGGAGCGTGAAAGGGGGCCCAGATCTTGCCGCCGGATCATTCCCCCTTCGCAGAGGGCAAAGGCGCGTTCGAGAATGTTTTCCAGTTCCCGAACATTGCCTGGAAAAGAGTGATTTTGCAGGGCTTCGAGCGCGTCGCTTTCGATACGGGGCTTTGGCTGTTGGTAGCTGCGCGCGATGGAAGCGAGGAGATGCTCGACCAGTTCCGGGACATCTTCCGGGCGCTCTCGCAAGGGCGGCATGGTGAGCTCGATGACGTTGAGCCGGTAGTAGAGATCCTGGCGGAACAGTCCTTCTTCCACCCGGCTGGCCAAATTCTGGTGGGTGGCGCTGATGATGCGCACGTCCACGGGCAGTTCGCGGGTGGAGCCCACGGGGCGCACTCTTTTCTCCTGGATGACCCGGAGCAGTTTCACCTGCATGGAGAGCGGCAGGTCGGCCACCTCGTCGAGAAAGAGCGTTCCTCCGTCCGCTTCCAGAAAGAGGCCCTTGTTGTCCGAGACGGCACCGGTGAAGGCGCCTTTCCGGTGGCCGAAGAGCTCGCTTTCCATCAGTTCGTGCGGAATGGCGCCGCAGTTCACCGCCACGAAAGGGCCTTCCCGCCGCGGCCCGAGCTGGTGGATGAGGCGGGCAGCCAGCTCTTTTCCCGTGCCCGATTCACCGCTGATGTGCACCGGCGCCTGACTGCGCGCCAGTTTGGCGATCAGGTTGCGCACCTCTTCCATGGCGGCCGATCGGCCATGGAGGGGACTCTCTTGCCGTTCCGTTTTTGACGCATTGTCGGCAGCCGTGGGCCCGCCCAGCTTGAGCGCCGTGTGAACCAATTTGCGCAACACCGGCAGGTCCACCGGCTTGGAGACGAAATCGAAAGCGCCCGCTTTCAACGCTTCCACAGCCGTCTCCATGCTCCCGTGAGCGGTGATCATCGCCACCGGGGTTCGTGGATGAGCCCGCACGATCTCCCCCACCAGTTCGATGCCGTCGCCATCGGGCAGGCGCATGTCGAGGAGGCAGAGGTCGAAAATATGCTCTTCCAGCGCCGTTCTCGCTTCCGCAAGAGTGGCCGCGCTGACGGTTTCCAGCTCCATGCGCATGAGCGTGATTTCGAGCAGCTCGCGGATGTCCGCCTCGTCGTCGACGATCAACGCGAGAGGACGTCTCTTGCTTTTTCCTTTCATTCCAAGTGACCCGTGTGCTCCGATTTGAACCTCAGGCGGAAACTGTTTCCACCGGTGGAGATGGGCAGATAACTGATGCGCACATTGTTGGCGTCGCACAACTCCTTCGCCAGATAGAGCCCAAGCCCGGTGCCGACGTTGCTGGTGGTGAAGAAGGGGTCGAAAATCTTGTCCACGATGTCTCGAGGGATCTGCCTGCCGTTGTCCATCACCTGGAGATGTCCCTCTTTCGTCATCTCGTCAATGCCGCCGGCGAGAGTGATCGTCAGGTGGCCGGTGGGGCCCTCGTGGTGTTTGACCGCATTTTCCACCAGGATTTCGAGCACCTGCCTGATCTGCTGGGGATCGAAGTGGAGTCGTGCGTCGGCCGGCGAGACCCGCACTTGTATCTGTTCTTTGCGCAGCCTCAAGTTTTCTCTCATCTCCGCCGCCAAGCGGTTCAACCAGGGTTGCAGAAAGATCTCCTGGGGTTCCGGCTCCCGTTGGCGGGAAAGGGAAAGAATGTTTTCGATCACTTCGTTGAGACGGGCGGTGTTGCGGTCGATGATCTCGATCATGCGTCGGTCGGTGCCCTGAAGGTCAGGCGATTCCCGCAAAAGCTGGTTCGCATGGCCGATGGCGCCGAGGGGATTGCGGATCTCGTGGGCGATGCTGGCCACCAGTTTTCCCAGCGAGGCCAGCTTGAGCTGCTGCGCCTGGGCGGCGGCGAGAGAGGCGTCGTCGATGAAGATCAGCAGCGCCCCGTTGGTTCGCTTGCCCAGTTGCTGGAAGGTCACCAACAGGTCGTTTCCCTCCGCCTGGGTATGAATGTGGCGCTGCTGGGACGTCGGTTGAAGCAACCAGCTTTCCAATGCGTTGGCGAGATGGGGATGAATTTCCTCTAAAGGATGGCCGATGGCGGATACCGGCCTTCCCAGGAAGGTCCAGGCCGCGTCGTTCAACATTTTGATCTTTTGTTGGTGGTCGAGGATCACCACCCCGGTGTGCATCTGCTGGATCACCTGCTCGTTGAGCTCCGTGAGGTTGGTGATGTCGCGTCCCTGCTGCCTGATCAGCTTTTCGCTGATGCGGGCGCGGTTCGCCAGCTCCAGGGACAGAAACGCCAGAGCGAAGTAGGAGAGTCCCATCAGAACCGTGGAGAAATAAGCGGGCTCCCGGATGCTGGTGGCGGCGGCGATGCGCTCTTCCAGAAAAAGGGAGAGGGCGGCGATGGCGGCGGCGAGCATCGCGGTGGTGCCTGAAAGGCCCTGGGCGGCGAAGGCGATGGAGATGCCCAACAGGATGCCGAGGCCGGAACCGGGGCCGCCCGAAGTGTAGATGAATGTGGCCACGGCCAGGCTGTCCACCGTGATGGCGAACAGGTATTCCGCCGTCGCCGACCCGATGTCGAGCAGGCTCAGCAGCAGCGAGGCGAGGGTGAGGATGAGATAGACCACCAGCGTCAGCGAGTGCAGTCGGGGATCTTCATTGCCCAGATAGACCGGCCCGAGACCGGCGTAGAAGGAGATCAGCAACGCCAGGGCCAAAACGAAGCGGTAGAAGAAGTAGAGTCGCATCTGCCGCTTCTGGCCGTCGTCATCGGGGAAGATCACCAGCGTGTCGGCAATGGCGCGCGGTCTCTTCACTGCGGTTCCTCGCGGGCGTGCTCTTCGCTGCAGTACCGTTTTCCGTTGCGGGCCACCGCCTCCTTCTCGGGCACGTGGAGGCCGCACCGGTGGCAGGGCACCATATTCTCCGCAACCGGTTTTTTCCGCTCTCCGCGGCGGGGCGTCGCGGTGCCGCGCAACGCCCGCAGCGCGCTCCAGGTGAGCAGAACGGCGGCGACCAGAAGAAGGAATTTCATGTGGTAACGAATGGTGGGCCTTTGTGCTACTTTATCACTCTTCGAGCAGCCGCTGGAGAGGGCGGAAGGGTTGCGGGAAGCCCGCCGTATCCGCTTTGCCGGTTCCGGCGAGGCGTTGCACCATGCGGCTCTGGTTTGTCGCACCGACCCTTGTCGGGGATGAGGTCACATGAAGATTGCTGTTGCGCAGGTCAACCCGGTGGTGGGGGACATCGCGGGGAACGCGGAGCGGATCCTCTCGTGGGCGCGGCGGGCGCGCGATGAGTTGGGCGCCGACCTGGCGGTCTTCCCGGAACTGGTGCTCACCGGCTATCCGCCGGAAGACCTGCTGCTGCGCAGCGATTTTCTCGATTTGTGCGAGCGGATGCTCCACAGAGTGCGCCGCGAGACGCGCGG
>JALSRN010000020.1 GCA_026984735.1 Sedimenticola sp.
TGCAGAGTGAACTGGTCGTCGGCCCGGGGGCGGGATCGGTCGTTGTTGTATTGCAACCGCAGGCGGCTGAACTCGCTGTTGGACCAGTCGATCATGGCGCTGTAGTGGCGCGGGTCGTGCCCCTGGGAATCCAGCGCGGTGCCGGCGGGGGTGAAATCGCCGCTCTCCCGCCGCCGGAAGAACTCCCCTTGCAGCTTGAAATTGTGCTGATAGGGGTTGCCCTGGGGCGCCCATTTCCACACCGCGTCGACGATCCACAGGCGGTCGTGGCCGCTGAAGCTGTCGCCGGCCGCCGATACGCGGTCGCGCGCCTCGGCGTCCAGATAGGAGAGGCCGGCCTGCCAGGCGTTGCTCTCGTCCCAGTCTCCGCCCAAGTGAAAGAAGAACGCCCAGGCGCCGACGCCGTCGTGGGCGCCGCCCCCGCCCGGGTATTGATCCCCCGCCAGCAGATCCGCTCCCAACTCCAGGAAGAGGTCGGTGGGCGCCAGCCAGCGCAGCTCCACGCCGTCGTCCTTGTCGGCGTCGTTGAGCATGGCCCGGTAGGGCAGCGGCCGGTCGGCGAAGTCGTCGGCATGGGTGTGGAAGCTGTTGAGATAGCCGATACCGGGGAGGAACCGGCCCGCTTTCAGCCCCAGTCCGGCCGGCAGCGCCAGCGTCTGGATGAAGGCCTCTTCCACTTCCACGCTGTTCTCTCCGGCGTCGTTCACATAGCTGGCGGTGAACTGGCCGTAGAAGCGGTCGTCGATGTCGGCGCTGATGCCGAGCTCCGATTCGCCCAGAGAGAAGCCCTCTTCCCCCTTGGTGGCCCCGGGGCCGATGGCGAAGCCGGGAATGGCGTCCTCCGAAGCGGGGCGGGAGAAGCTCTGGTAGCGGCCGTTCATCACCAGGCCGATGCCGGGGTTCATGGCGTTGGCCGATTCCGTCTGCTCGGGAGCGGTGGCGGCGGCGCGGGCGCTCTCTTCGGCCCGGGCCGCCTGCCGTTCGGCCGCCTGGGCGCGTTTTTCCACGGCGGCCAGCCGTTTCTCCAGCTCGGCGATGCGGCGGGTGTAGTCCCGTTTCATCGCTTCCAGGGTCTTGCGGATCTGGACGATCTCCGCCTGGGGATCGGCGGCCCGCGCCTCGACGGCGGGCGCCAGCAGGGTGAGCAGCAGCGTGCTGCGAAGCAAAAAATGGGTACGCATGGAAAGACTCCTCGCATTCCTGAACGATCGTGGGACGAAGCGCCTCTCCCGCCCGGCGGGAGGGGCGATGGGTCAATACGCAGGAGTGGAGGAGGGGGGCGCGCGCGTGGGCGGTCGCGTACGCAGAGAAGGTTGGAAGAGCGCGGGCGCCGCCGGCAGGGGCAGTGGCGCCTGCAGCGCCACCGGCGGCACCGGCGGCGGGGGAGTCGAGGAGGGAAGGGGCGAGCCGCCGCTGCCGATCAGGCACAACACGCAGTCGCTCTGCGGCTGGTGGTGGGCCAGCGGGTGGAGCAGCAGACCGGAGAGCGCCAGCAGCAGCGCCAGCGCCAGCCAGAGGCGCCGCGGATGCCGATGCCGGGAGAAAGAGCGCTCAGGAGGCATGGCGCACTTCCGGTTTCAGTTGCGGCAGCTCCAGCAGCTCCAGCGGCGTGTCCACGTAGTGGTCGGCCGACCACTCCTCGGGAGCATCTTGCTCGGAGAGATAGCCGAAGCGGGCGCACACCGTGGTCATGCCGGCGGCGCGGCCCGCCTCCATGTCCCGCGCGGCATCCCCCACGTAGAGGCAGTGGGCGGGACTCCTGCCCAGCAGTTCGCAGGCGTGGAGCAGGGGTAGGGGGTGGGGCTTGCGTTCCCGACAGGTGTCGCCGCTCACCACGCATGCCGGCGGCGCGGGGAGGGGCAGCCGCTCCATGAGGGGATCGGTGAGCCAGGAGGGCTTGTTGGTGACCACGCCCCAGGGAATGCCGCGCCGAGCCAGCGCGGCGAGCACGGTTTCCATGCCCGGAAAGAGCCGGGTGCGGCGGCAGATGTTCTTTTTGTACACCCCCAGCAGATGGCGGCGCCGCTCCTCGAAACCGGGCCTATCCGGTTCCAGGCCGAAGCCGAGGCGCACCAGGGCGATGCCGCCGTGGGAGACCATGGGACGGATCGCCTCGAACGGCAGCGGAGGGCGGCCGAAGGCCTCGAGGGTGGCGTTGAGCGCGTCCGCCAAGTCCGGCGCGGTGTCGGCCAGGGTTCCGTCCAGGTCGAAAAGGAGCGCCGGGGCGGTCATGCGTCCGGCTTTTCCGCGGCGATCAGATAGTTGACGTCCACGTCCCCGGGGTCGAGGCGGTAGGTGCGGGTGAGGGGATTGTAGGTCATGCCGGTGAGGTCGCGCGTCCGCAGGCCGGCGGCGCGAATCCAGCGGTCCAGCTCCGAGGGGCGGATGAAGCGGCTGTAGTCGTGGGTGCCCTTGGGCAGAAGACGCAGCAGATACTCGGCGCCGACGATGGCGAAGAGATAGGCTTTGGGGTTGCGGTTGATGGTGGAGAAGACGACGGTGGCGCCGGGACGGGCCAGCTCGGCGCAGGCGCGCACCACCGAGGCGGGATCGGGGACGTGCTCCAGCATCTCCATGCAGGTGACCAGGTCGTATTCGCCGGCCTGCTCCTCGGCCAGCCGCTCGGCCGAGATCTGCCGATACTCCACCTCCAAGCCGCTCTCCAGAAGGTGCAGACGGGCCACCTCCAGGTTGCTGCCCCCCATGTCGATGCCGGTCACCTCGGCGCCCCGCGCCGCCATCCCCTCGGCCAGCAGGCCGCCGCCGCAGCCCACGTCCACCACCCGCTTGCCCGCCAGTCCGCCGGCCTGGCGCTCGACGTATTCCAGGCGCAGGGGGTTGATCTCGTGGAGCGGACGGAACTCGCTGTTGGGATCCCACCAGCGCGCGGCGAGCTCTTCGAATTTGCTGATCTCGGCGTGGTCGACGTTGCGGTGGGGCATGGCGCCTCTCCTGGGGTGATGGGTTTCGATTCTATCAGAGCTTTTCGGCCAGCCTGGCCTGCCACTCCAGGGCTTCGCTGGCCACCGCCGCTTCCTCCAGGGTGGTGAGCGCTCTCTCCCGCATCAGCGCGCGCCCCGCCACCCAGAGATGGGTCACCTGTTCGCGACCGGCGGCATAGACGATCTGGGAGACGGGGTCGTAGATGGGGCGGGTTTCGAGGCGGCTCAGGTCCACCGCGATCATGTCGGCCCACTTGCCGGGGACCAGGGATCCGGTCTCCGCCTCCAGGCCCAGGGCGCGGGCGCCGTGGAGAGTGGCCATCTCCAGCGCCTGGAAGGCGGGCAGCACGGCGGGATCGCCCGCCACCCCCTTGGCCAGCAGCGCCGCGCTCTGCATTTCGGCGAGCAGGTCCAGGTCGTTGTTGCTGGCGGCGCCGTCAGTGCCCAGCGCCACGTTGACGCCCCCTTCCAGCAGCCGTGCCACCGGGCAGAAGCCGGAGGCGAGCTTGAGGTTGGATTGGGGACAGTGGACCACCTGCACGCCGGCGCGGGCCACCCGCTCGATCTCTTCGTCGGTGAGCTGGGTCATGTGCACCGCGATCAGGTCGGGCGCCAGCAACCCCAGTTCGTCCAGCCGTTCCAGGGGGCGCTTGCCCTGCTCGGCCAGCCCCTGTTCCACCTCCTGAGCCGTTTCGTGAACGTGCATGTGTACCGGCAGCTCCAGTTCCGCCGCCAGGGTGCGGACGCGGCGCAGGGGCTCGTCGGAGACCGAATAGGGGGCGTGGGGCGAAAAGATGGTTCGAACCAGGGGATCGCCCTTGAGGCGGTCGTGAAGCTCCAGGCCGCGCTGCAGATAGTCGGCGGCGTCCCCCGCCCAGGCGGAGGGAAAATCGATGAGGATCATGCCCACCACGGCGCGCAGGCCCGCCTCTCGCGCCACTTCGGCGGTGACCTCGGGAAAGAAATACATGTCGTTGAAGCAGGTGGTGCCCCCGCGGATCATCTCGGCCATGGCCAGGCGGCTGCCGGCGGCCACGAAGTCGGCGCCCACCCACTTCTGCTCGGCGGGCCAGATGTGCTTCCGCAGCCACTCCATCAACGGCAGGTCGTCGGCCAGCCCGCGGAAGAGGGTCATGGGGGTGTGGGTGTGGGCGTTGACCAACCCCGGCAGCAGGGCGTGGTCGGGCAGCTCCACCACCTCTTCGGCGCGGATCTGCTCGCGGGCCTCGTGGGAGGGAAGCAGGGCGAGGATGCGCCCGTCGGCCACCGCCAGGGCGTGGTGTTCCAGGAGGCGGCCGGCCGGTTCCACCGGCACGATCCAGCGGGCATGGATGAGAAGGTCGGCTTCCATGGGCGTAAAATAGCCCAATTCCAACCGCTTGTCCTTCCGTCATGACCTTGCAGAGCATCGAGCGTTCCCAACCCGCCACCGCCGACCAGGCCATCCTCTGGGAGGAGGGTCTTCTGCTGCTCCTGGACCAGCGGCGGTTGCCCCACGAGGAGCGGTTCGTCCGTTGCGAAGC
>JALSRN010000021.1 GCA_026984735.1 Sedimenticola sp.
AAATACAGTGCAGCCGATCGTCATTCGATAGCGCGATGCTGAAAGTTGAAGCATGATTCGACCAAATGATCTCGGCTTCTCCCGGCCCATGCCGGGAGTTTTTTTGAGCGGCGAAAATGGTTTGTGGTCGGTCTGGATCCCACCGCACCCATTTTCGCGCGCCCGCGCATCCGGTTCGGGTCGCCGTCCACGTTGCCGACGTTAAGAGAAAACGCCAAGCGGATGCAACCTGGCGGCTCGCGTCCCGGACGTCGCCCCTTCTGCTTCTGTTCCCCATTGGAAAAACCCGGTACTCTTCGCAATGGAGAATGCCCACATTGAGAGGAGCGACCGGCCATGAGCGACAACCTCGACTACGGCCCCTTGGCGGAACTGATCGGCACTTGGCGCGGCGACAAGGGGATGGACATCGCGCCGGAACCCGAAGGTGCCGAAGAGAACCCTTTCTACGAAACCATCACCTTTACGCCGGTGGGAGAGGTGACCAACGCCGAATCCCAGACGCTGGTCGCCCTGCACTATCTTCAGGTGGTGCAGCGCAAGTCCAACGACGAGGTGTTCCACCACCAGACCGGCTACTGGATGTGGGACGCCGCCGGCCGCACGGTGATGCAATCGCTCACCATTCCCCGTGGCGTCTGCGTCCTGGCCGGAGGCCGCTGGGAAGGCGAGCGCGACGAGGAAGGGCGGGTGAAGATCGAGGTGATCGCCCGCCTGGGCGACGAGGAGTGGGGCGTGATCCAGTCCCCTTTCATGCGCGACAACGCCCGCACCGGCGAATTCACCCACCACCTGCGCGTGGGAAACGGCCGCCTGAGCTACAGCGAGACCACTTGGGTGGACATCTACGACCGCCTGTTCGAGCACAAGGATTCCAACGAACTGGCGCGCGTGGGCTGAAATAAAGAGCGCTTGCCGACGACCGAAGAGTCAAATGCGCGGAATGCGGCCTCAGCGCCCCTCAGCGCCCACTTCCACTCCGGCCACCAACCCGTGCTGCAGCCAGGTGCGCAGGAAAGAGGCTGCGCGCAATGGGGCGTTGGCCGCGTCCACCCACTCCAGCAACCCTTCGCAGAGGGTGGCGAACTCCGCCCCTTGGCGGGCCTGCTCCAGCGCCCACGCCTCGTCCACCTCCAGCGGACGCCAGCGCGGATCGAGCGCCTGCCGCCAGATCAGCCACACCACCGGCACCTCGTTGCGCTCGGGATCGGGCGGCGTCTCCTCCCGGTCCAGCGCCTGCCAAAGCGCCGGCACGTTCCAGCGCAGGTCGAGCAGTTGCATGGCCGGCGCGAAGCGGAAACGGAGAAAGCCCCACCGCTCGGGGGAGAGTTGCTGGAGCTCCGCCTCGGTCACCCGATCCGTGTCCGCGGCATCGAAGACCAGCCCCTGCGCCCATTCGAAGGCGGCCATCTCCGCCAGGAAGGGATATTCGCGGTAGGGCTCCTCCTCCGCCAGAAACCGGGCCATGCGGTCTCCGAACCAGCGGATGGAGCGGAAGGTGGAAGGGTGGCGGGCGATGTAACGGTGGCACAGCTCCCAGAACTGTTCGTCCCCCACCAGTCCCCAGAGGCCGGCGTAGTGGTTCTCCAGCGCCTCGATGAGACGGGTGACATAGGCGCCGGCATAGAGATCCATGCGCTCTTCGGCGTCCGCCTTTTCGTCTCCCACGATCAGCGAAGGCGCCTCGCCTCGCCGTTCCGTGAGATAACGGGCGAAGGCCGACTGCACCTCGGGCAAGGGACGGTTCATGCCGCCGCCTCCTCCCAAATCGGCCGGGCCACGCGCCGCGCCTGCTCCAACTCGGAGAGCAGTTCGTCCAGTGGAGGAATGTTGTCGTCCCGCTCGATCATGGTGGAGACGGGGCCGAAGCGCCGGGCCGCCTCGGCGTAGAGATCCCACACCTCGTCCCGCACCGGCTGATCGTGGGTGTCGATGAGGATGCGGCCCGATTCGTTGGTGGTGTGGCCCGCCAGGTGGAACTGCCAAACCCGCTCTGCCGGCACCCCTTCCAGATACTCGAGCGGATCGAAGCCGTGGTTCACCGCGCTCACGTAGATGTTGTTCACGTCCAGCAGAATGAGGCAGTCGGCCGCCTCGCAGACGGCGCTGAGGAACTCCCACTCGCTCATCTGCGAATCGCGGAAAGTGACGTAGCTGGAGAGGTTCTCCAACAGAATGCGGCGTCCAAGGAAGTCCTGCACCTGCCGCACCCGCGCCGCCACATGGCCGACCGCCTCTTCGGTGTAGGGCAGCGGCAGCAGGTCGTGAAAATTGTGCCCCCCCAGACTGGTCCAGCAGAGATGGTCGGAGATCCATTCGGGCTCCACCCGCTCCGCCAACGTCTTGAGATCGCGCAGATACTCCAGGTCCAGGGGATCGCTGCTGCCGATGGAGAGAGAGACGCCGTGCATCACCAGCGGATACTCTTCCCGCACCCGCTCCAGCCAATGGAGCGGCTTGCCGCCGGCGACCATGTAGTTCTCGGTGAGGATTTCGAACCAATCGACCCGGGGACGCCTCTCCGCGATCTGGTGATAGTGCTCTTTGCGCAGCCCCAGTCCAAAACCGAGGTAGGGCCTTTGATCGCTCATTACGCATCTCCGAAAATGAAAAAGGCCGGCCCCGGGATGCCGGGGCCGGCCGGTTTGCCGGGTCCGCCGACATCAATAGCCGGCATCGAAAGAATGTTGAAAAAGCCCTTCGGTGGACCTTTTCAACACGGTACCGGAAAATGCGATTTCCCGGTACCGCACGCAGGCTGTCACTTCTTGTGCTTGACCGGCTTGAAGGTACCGCCCACCTTGTCGCACTCGGACTTGGTCATCATCAGGAACCCTTTACCCTTGCAAGAGTTCATGCCTTGGCAGGCGTTTGTGGCGGTGGCGCAGGCGCTCTGACCCTTGCAGGCGTTGGCGCCCATACATTTTCCGGGAGCATCGCCCGCCATGGTGGCCACCGGCGCTCCGGCGAGCATGGCGGCGGCCGCGGCGGCGAGCGCCAGCCCTTGGATCTTTTCTGCTGTCGATTTCATCGCATCATCCTCCTGGATGGTTTTGGTTCGGAGTTGGTTCGGCAGCCGCGACGACGCGGCCGCACTTCCCTAGACCGCCCTGCGAGTCGTTTTTTTTCAGAACGGTGCAGAACGGTGTGAAAAAGTATACTCCACTCAACACGGGGCAGCTTCAACCCTGCTATGATGAAAACTCTGTTTTTTTAAAGGAGCTGTAATGAAGAGGAAAACCGTCAAAAAGAAGCCCGCTGCGAAGACGGCCGCCAAGAAGAAGGCGGCAGTGAAGAAGAAGGTGGTGAAGAAGGCCGCCAGCAAGAAGAAGGCCGCCAAAAAGCGCACCGTGAAAAAAGCGGTTGCGCGCAAGGTCGGCGACCAGGAGCGCTACGAGATGATCCAGCGCCACGCCTACTTCCTGGCGGAGGCGCGCAATTTCGAGCCCGGTCACGAGCTGGAGGATTGGATCGAGGCGGAACGTTTCGTGGACGAGATGCTCCGCAAGATGTGAGCCTATTGCAAACCGAGGCGGCGCAACAATGCCTGTCGCTCCGCCTCCCGCTCCAAGGCGCTCTCCTCCACCACCCACAAGTTGGGGAAACGCTGTTGCGCAAACGCGGCGAAGAGGCCGGAGGTCCGCTCCACCTTTTCGCCAGCATTGGAGAAGAGCGGCACGGAACCCGCCCCGCAACTGGGTGAGCGGGACTTGAGAACGAGCGCTTCCAGGGAATCGAGCAGCGGCTCCGTCTCGCGGTTCCAGGCGTTCAGCCGCTCGGTCACGTCCAGCTCCGGCTCCTCCACGCCTCGCGCCCGAACGGCGCGGCCCACTCTGACCAGCCGCACCGGAGGGCGCGGCACGCCCAGACCGGCTTCCAGTTCGGGGCAGAGGGGCACCAGCTCCGCCCGCCGCGCCAGCTCTTCCATGATCCAGGCATGGGGCTTGGAGCTGCCGTCGTAGCGCACCGCCCGGCCCAGCAGGCAGGCGCTCACGCCCACCCGCGGCTTCAAAACGCCTCCGCCTCCACCTCCAGGTAGGCCAGGCTGACGTGGCTGCCCACCAAGCTGTCGAAATCGACCCACTTCTTCCAGTGCGCCAACTTCGGCAGCAGTTTCGGTTTCATCTCGAAATCGCTCAGATCCTCGTCGTAGAGCGCCTTCACTCCTTCGTAGAGCGTTCGCAGGTAATCGCGGTAGCCGGCCGCCACCTCGGCGCCGCCGCTGAGGCCGTGCCCCGGAACGAACACCTTGGCGCCGCTGGCCAGCGCCCGATCCAGAGCGCGGATGTTGCCCCGGAAACTGCCGTCGTTCATGCGCAGCATGCGGCCGTTGCCGGCATTGTCGCCGAGAAAGATCACCGACTTCCGCGGCAGCAGCAGCATGATGTCGGTATCGGTATGGGCCTTGCCGTCGTGCAGTATCCGGAAGCGGACGCCGCCGATGTCGATCTCGTCTCCATCCCGCACCGCCACCGTGGGGGGCACCACCCGGGTGCCGTCGGTGGCCCCCTTGGTGAGCTTGCGCATCACCTCCAGCCACTCTTCCCCCGCCCCCCGGGCCACCCGCTCGATCATCTTCGGATGGGCATAGATCCTGGCGTCCGGGAAGGCGTCGGCGATGGCCTGATTGCCCAGCCAGTGGTCGCCGTGCACATGGGTGTCGAACACCGCCACCACCGGCTTGCTGGTGACCTTGCGGATCTCCCCCAGCACCGTCTCGCCCACCTGCACGCTGGAACCGGGGTCGATCACCACCACCCCGGCGTCGGTGAGAACGAAGGCCGGGTTGTTCATGAAGCCCTGGTTCCGCGGACTGGGCACGCCCAAGGGGCCATGGATCACCCAGACTCCCTCGGCCACCTGCCGTGGCGGATAACTCTCGCGCAATGGCGGCGCCTTCTCCGCCCGGCACTGGGCCACCAGGAACAGCAGCCCCAGCATCGTCACTGTCATTCGTCTCATGGAAACTCCTCCTTTCCGGACCGGCAGTATAATTGATTTCCATTCTCCATCTGGAAACCGCCATGAGCGACCTCGTCCAGCGCGCCAAGCAGTTCGCCACCCAGGCGCACGAACGCATCGGCCAGCAACGCAAATACAGCGCCCAGCCCTACGAAGTGCACCTAAAAGCGGTGGCGGCGCTGGTGGCCGAAGTGGGCGGCGACGAGGAGATGGTGGCCGCCGCCTGGCTTCATGACACGGTGGAGGACACTCCCGCCACCCACCACGACATCGAAGACCTTTTCGGCCCGGCTGTGGCGCGGCTGGTGTGGGAGCTCACCGACATCAGCAAACCGGGCGACGGCAACCGGGCGGTGCGCAAGGCCATGGACCGCGACCACCTGGCCCAGGCTTCCGATCGGGCACAGACCATCAAGCTGGCCGATCTCATCGACAACGCCCGTGACATCTGCCGCCACGATCAGCGCTTCGCCCGCACCTACCTCCAGGAGATGGCCGCCCTGCTGGACGTGCTCAACCGCGGCCACCCCGAGCTGCTGCGGCGCGCGCGCAAGCTGCTGTCCCAATGTGAAGAGAAGCTGCGCAGTCTCTCCGGCCCGGCCTGGCTGGAGGAAAAGGAACGCCTCAACCGCAAGACCCTGGGGCTCACCCGCCGCCGCATCCAACGCCTCTTCAACGATGCTTTCACCGCGCGGGACATCGCCGAACCGCTCTTCTCCTTCGACGAAGAACAAGAGGCCGGCCAAGTGTTGGAAACCATGGAAGCCCGGCGGGTGTCGGTGGCCGGCATCCGTCGCCAGGGACTGGTGCACGCCTATCTGCGGCGCGAAGACTTGGCCGCCGGCATCACGCCCCGGCAGGCGCGGCCTTTCAGTCCCGACCAGGTGGTGGCGGGCGATGCCGGCCTGCCGGCGGTGGTGGAGGTGCTCACCCGCCACCACCACTGCTTCGTCACCGTGCTCGGCTCGGTGAACGGCGTCATCACCCGCTCGGAGATGGAGAAGCCGCTGGTGCGCATGTGGCTCTTCGGCATGATCACCATGCTGGAGATGCGGCTCACCGAAATGGTGGCCGAACGCTGGCCCGACGACGGCTGGCAGGAACTGCTGAGTCGGGGCCGCGTGGAAAAAGCGAAGAAGCTCCAGAAAGAGCGCAGCCGGCGGGGCCAGCGGGTCTCGCTGCTCGACTGCCTCCAGCTCTCCGACAAGGGGCTGCTGGTGATCCGCGACCCCGACTACTTCCGGGCGCTGGAGCTGCGCACCAAGGCGGAGGGCAAGGCGGCGATCCGCAATCTCGAATCGCTGCGCAACAATCTGGCCCACAGCCAGCCCATCACCACCGGCGACTGGCCCCAGATCGTGCGAATGACGCGCTTGGTGGCGGGCACCTCCGTTTGAGGCTCTTTACAAAGATCGACAGCGGCCTGGCCGCCCCTCAGGCCCGGTTCTCATGAGGCCTCCGTCCCCTCGTAATTCCCGCAGAGGGGGAAACCCACACCAGCTTGTTGGCCCCTCCTCTTCGTGCACCCGTCATTCCCGCGCAGCCCCCCTCGTCATTCCCGCGCAGGCGGGAATCCAATGGCAGCTTCACAATCCCTGGGTCCCGGACTTCCGCTACGCTCCATCCGGGACGACGAAGAAGAGGAAGTAATTCGGGCTGGCGAAGAGGGTTCGTCATTCCGCCAAAAGCACTCCTCTCGTCATTCCCGCGAAAGCGGGAATCCAAAAACCAACCGGCTTCCGGCCCTTCGTCTTCGCCGCCAGCCCCAACGACCCAGGAGAAGGCGTCCTACCGGCCCCGCTTGCGCGCCGCCACCCGCAGACGCAGGGCGTTGAGCTTGATGAAACCCTCGGCGTCCTTCTGGTCATAGGCGCCGGCGTCGTCGTCGAAGGTGGCGATGGCCTCGTCGAAGAGACTGTCACGCTCCGAGCGGCGCCCCACCACGACGACGTTGCCCTTGTAGAGCTTGAGCCGCACCACGCCGTTGACCACCTCCTGCGTGCGGTCGATGAGCGCCTGCAGCGCCTCGCGCTCGGGCGAGAACCAAAAGCCGTTGTAGATCAGAGTGGCGTAGCGCGGCATCAACTCATCCTTGAGATGGGCCGCCTCGCGGTCCAGGGTGAGCGATTCCATGGCGCGGTGCGCCTTCAGCATGATGGTGCCGGCCGGCGTCTCGTAGCAACCGCGAGACTTCATCCCCACGAAGCGGTTTTCCACGATGTCGTCGCGGCCGATGCCGTTGGCCCCGCCCAGTTCGTTGAGACGTTCCATCACCTGCGCGGGATTCATGGCCTGGCCATCCACGGCGACGATGTCCCCCTTCTCGTAGGTGAGCTCGATGTAGGTAGGTTCGTCCGGCGCCCTCTCGGGCGAAACCGTCCAGCGCCACATCTCCTCCTCCGGCTCGGCCCAGGGATCCTCCAGAATGCCCCCCTCGTAGGAGATGTGCAGCAGGTTGGCGTCCATGGAATAAGGCGATTTCTTCCCCGCCTTGGCGAAGTCCACGGGAATGCCGTGCGCCTCCGCGTATTTCATCAGCTTCTCGCGCGAAAGCAGGTCCCACTCCCGCCACGGCGCGATGATTTTGACGTCGGGCATGAGCGCGTAAGCCCCCAGCTCGAAACGCACTTGGTCGTTGCCCTTGCCGGTGGCGCCGTGGGCGATGGCGTCGGCGCCCGTTTCCCGGGCGATCTCCACCAGCCGTTTGGCGATGAGCGGCCGGGCGATGGAGGTGCCCAGCAGGTACTCGCCCTCGTAGATGGCGTTGGCGCGGAACATGGGGAAGACGTAGTCGCGCGCGAACTCCTCGCGCAGATCCTCGATGTAGATCTCCTTCACCCCCAGGGCCTCGGCCTTGGCGCGGGCCGGCTCCACCTCCTCGCCCTGGCCGATGTCGGCCGTGAAGGTGACCACCTCGCAGCCGTACTCCTCCTCCAACCATTTGAGAATGACCGAAGTATCCAGCCCGCCGGAGTAGGCGAGCACCACTTTGTTGACCTTGCCTTTGGACATCTTTTTGGACGCGCTCCGAATCGGATGAACCTAGTATCGAAAAGCCAGGCTCGACCGGCGTTGCCCGCCGAATCCTGGGCACGAAGCCATGAATTATACCGTTCGGATGCGGTTTCGCGCTAAAATTGCCTCCTTTTCCAGACCGTTCCCGGGTGGCGAACCCCGAAACGACGAAGATGAGAACCTCCCAGTTTCCGCTGCACACTCTGAAAGAGACCCCCGCCGACGCCGAGATCCCCAGCCACCGGCTGATGCTGCGCGCCGGCATGATCCGCAAGCTCGCGTCGGGCCTCTACACCTGGCTGCCGCTGGGGCTGCGGGTGCTGCGCAAGGTCGAGCGCATCGTGCGCGAAGAGATGGACCGCGCCGGCGCGCTGGAGCTGCTGATGCCGGTGGTGCAGCCTGCGGAACTGTGGCAGGAGTCGGGCCGCTGGGACCAGTACGGCCCCGAGCTGCTGCGTTTTCAGGACCGCCACGGCCGCGATTTCTGCCTCGGCCCCACCCACGAAGAGATCATCACCGACCTGGCGCGCCACCTGCTCAAGAGCTATCGCCAACTGCCGGTCAATTTCTATCAGATTCAAACCAAGTTCCGCGACGAGATCCGCCCCCGCTTCGGGGTGATGCGGGCCCGCGAGTTCGTCATGAAGGACGCCTACTCCTTCCATCTGGACCAGACCTCCCTGGAGGAGACCTACTGGGCGATGCATGCTGCCTACAGCCGCATCTTCGAACGTTGCGGACTCGACTTCCGCGCCGTGGCCGCCGACACCGGCGCCATCGGCGGCAGCGCCTCCCACGAGTTCCACGTGCTGGCCGACACCGGAGAGGATGCCATCGCCTTCTCCACCGAGAGCGACTACGCCGCCAACGTGGAGCTGGCCGAGGCGCTTCCCGACCGCGACGAGCGCCCCATCCCCTCCCGGGAGCTGGAGCTGGTGGACACTCCCCATGCCAAAACCATCGCCGAGCTGGTGGAGCAGTTCGACGTGCCCATCGAGCAGACGGCAAAGACCCTGGTGGTGGAAGGCGCCGATGGCGGCCTGGTGGCCCTGCTGGTGCGTGGCGACCACGAGCTCAACGAGGTGAAGGCAGAGAAACTACCCCAGGTGGCCAGCCCGCTGCGCTTCGCTTCCGAAGAGAAGATCCGCGCCGCCATCGGCGCCGGCCCCGGATCGTTGGGGCCCGTAAAGCTGCCCATCCCCATGGTGGTGGATCGTTCGGTGGCGCTGCTGGCCGACTTCGCCGCCGGCGCCAACATCGACGGCAAGCACTATTTCGGCATCAACTGGGAAAGAGACGTGGCCCTTCCCGAGGTGGCCGACCTGCGCAACGTGGTGGAAGGAGACCCCAGCCCCGACGGCAAGGGGGTGCTCACCATCGCCCGCGGCATCGAGGTGGGTCACATCTTCCAGCTCGGAACCAAATACTCCGAAGCGATGGGAGCCGCCGTGCTGGACGAAAACGGCAAGGAGGCGACCACGATCATGGGCTGCTACGGCATCGGCGTCTCGCGGGTGGTGGGCGCCGCCATCGAGCAGCACCACGACGACAAGGGCATCCTCTGGCCCGCCGCCATCGCCCCTTTTCAGGTGGCCATCCTCCCCATGCAGATGAAGAAATCGGCAGCGGTTCGCCAGACGGCGGACAAGCTCCACGACGAGTTGGAGGCCGCCGGCATCGAGGTGCTGCTGGACGATCGCGACCTGCGCCCCGGCGTCATGTTCGCCGACTGCGAGCTCATCGGCATCCCCTGGCGCCTGGTGGTGGGCGAACGCAGCCTGAAGGCGGGCATGGTCGAGCTCCGTGCCCGCAGCGCCGAGAAGAATGAAATGATCCCCCTCGACCGCATCGTGGCCCATCTGAAATCCCTATTGGAAGAATAAATGGAACGCAAGAACGCCTACGACAAAGAAGATCTCATCAAGTGCGGCCACGGCGAGCTGTTCGGCCCGGGCAACGCCCAGTTGCCCACCGACAACATGTTGATGATGGATCGCATCACCCACATCAGCGACGAGGGTGGCGCCCACGGCAAAGGGCAGATCGTCGCCGAGCTCGACATCGATCCCCAACTCTGGTTCTTTCAGTGCCACTTTCCCGGCGACCCGGTGATGCCCGGCTGCCTGGGGCTGGACGCCATGTGGCAGATGGTGGGCTTCTACCTGGGCTGGTTGGGCCACCCGGGCCACGGTCGCGCGCTGGGGGTGGGCGAAGTGAAGTTCACCGGCCAGGTGCTGCCGGAAGCTCGCTTGGTGAAATACACCATCGACATCAAGCGGGTGATCAACCGGAAGCTGATCCTGGGTATCGCCGACGGCTGCCTCGAGGTGGACGGCCGCAAGATCTACACCGCCCGGGACCTTCGGGTGGGACTGTTCAAATCCACCGAAGGGTTCTGAGCGCCGGTTCACATTCGCGCTTGCCGGGACTTATCAAAGTCGATTTCAGAGGGTAGGGTTAGGGACAGAGCGAATCTGCCCACTGCACCCATGGATCAACCTGTCACCGGCGAACTGAGCGTCCTTCAGCTTACCGACTGCCATCTCTATCAGAACCCGGCGAAGCGCCTCCTGGGCATCGACACCCAGCAAAGCCTTGAGGAGGTGGTGGCTTCCATCCTCGAGACGGAGGAGAGGCCGGACCTGGTGGTCGCCACCGGCGATCTGGTGCATGACGGCTCGGAAGAGGGCTATATGCGCCTGGCGCAGGTGGTGGCCAAACTAGACGCTCCCCTTGCGGTGCTGCCCGGCAACCATGACGACCCGACGGCGATGCGGCGGGTGCTGCCGAAAAAGGGCGTTCAGGTGTGCGGCCACCTGGACCTGGGAAACTGGCGCCTGGTGCTGCTCGACAGTCACCAGCCGGGCGAGGATGGCGGTTTCCTGCGCGAGGAGGAGCTGAACCGGCTGGACGGCCTGCTGGCGGAGGACAGCCGGCACGTGCTGATCTTTCTGCACCATCATCCTCTCCCGGTGGAATGCCCCTGGCTGGACCGCATCGCCCTCCGCAACGGCGACGCCCTGCTGCGCCGGGTGGAAGAGCATCCGCAGGTGAAGGGCGTTGTCTGGGGACATGTGCACCAGGAATGGCAGGGACGGCTGCGGCAGGCGCGCCTTCTGGGGACCCCTTCCACCTGCATCCAATTCGCGCCCCGCGCCGATCGGTTCTCGGTGGCGCTGGAGCCTCCGGCCTGGAGACAGATCCGGCTCGCAGCCGACGGCGCTTTCGGTACCCGCGTGAAACGCCTCCACGACCTGCCTCTTGGACTGGCGGTGGACTCCTCCGGCTACTGAATCGCAGCGCCGCTACAACGCCACGGGCACCGATCCATCCATCTCGATGGAGTCCACCCCATGGCGCAAGCGCACAGCGATCGCTTCCACGCCCTCCGCCACCACTCGCCGCAACGCCCTGCCGTATTCCGGATCCACCTCGTCCGCGGGGCGAAAGAGTTCGCCTTCGGGCCGGTTGAGCGCAAACAGAATCACCGCCCGGAAACCGGCATGGCGCAACCTCTCCAAGGTCTCCAGGTGCTTGCGGCCCCGCGTGGTCACCGCATCGGGGAAACAGAGCGCATTCTCCACCAAAAGGGTGGTGTTCTTGATCTCCACCCAGGCCGGCGGCGCCGGCCCCTCTTCGAGCAGCAGATCCAGCCGGCTGGCGGCGGAAACGACGTCGGCCATCACCTCCCGCCTTGTATGGCGATACCCCTTCAACCCAGGCACCCTTCCCTGTCGCACCCCCTCCTCAACCACGCCGTTGACGCGGTGAGTGTTCACGCCGATCCAACCGCCCCCCATGTCCACCCGCTCGAGGGTCCAGGCGAGTTTGCGGCGGGGATCGTCGCTGTGGCTGAGCTGCACCGGCGCACCCGGCGCCCAGCAGCCGGTCATGCGCCCCGTATTGGGAACATGGGCCACCACCCTCCGGCCGTCGGCCAGCTCCACATCGGCCAGAAACCGCTGGTAGCGTCTCAAGATCCAGCCATTGACCAGAGGGGGCAGCCGCATGGAGTCAAAGATCCCGCCGTGACGCAGGGGCTTCAAAAAAAGGCGCATTTATAGCAGGATTGACCGGAAAGGTGCCGCAGCAAGCGGAAAAATTCGCAAGACAGAAAATTCCAACCGACACGCCGCACCGGGGAGGGTGCGGGAAGCCCGCAGGAGGAGAGATGAACACCGACGAGAAAAACACGCCCCACCATCTCCGCCGCAGGAGAAAGGCAACCGCCCTTTTCGGCGTCCTGCCCCCCCGGCCGCGCGTTGCACCTGGGCCATTCAATTGTCGTGGTTTTGTACGCTTGTTCTCGTCATTCACCTGCAGTCACGCCCTGTGCTGGCTACGTGATCCGGTTTTTCCCGGACTTTGGCGCAAGATTCGGACGAGCATGGAAGTGTCGCTGTTGGCGCTGACGCTGCTCCTCTCCTGCACGGCTGGAAGCGCAGCCCTGGCTCAAGGAGTCTATCGCCCCGTGGAGCGGGGACACGGCAGATCCGCGCCCCAGGGGCAGTTTCCTCCGGTGGAGAACCGCGGCAACCGCCGCTGGTCGGCCAGTCAACCGTTGCCGAGTCCAAGGCTCCCCAGCACCCCCGCCAGCCGGCAAGGATGGTACTACGGATATCCGTACAACGCTTACTCGGGCCAGGCGCCGGCGGGCTACGGCGGCTACGCGCCCCCTGGCTACGGCCTGACGCCGCCACCGCCGAACTACCAGGGTAACCGCAACCCGGGATTCACCCCTCCCAGTCCAAACGGCTTCATGAACGACCTCTTCGGGCGGCGCAACGAGCTGCCCTCCACCTACCTGCCGCCACCCACTCCGCCCTTGGCGGCTCCTGTGGCGCCGGTGTACAATCCACCGATCCCCCAGCCCGCGCCCCAGGTGCCTCCCATGGATCAAACGGCTCCGGCGCAACCCCCTGAAGTGGCCAAGCCGGCTCCCGCGCCGACGCTCCGGAAAGAGAAGATCAAGTCGCCGCCCCCGCCGCCCTCGCCCCGGCCGTTCGCCGACCCCGAAGCATCGGGAAGCGCTTTTCCGCTCCGATCGGTGGTGCCGTCCGGGCGCAACGATCCCCGTTTCCGCCCACCGGAGCTGAAAGGAACGCCTTGAAGCGAACAGGGAAATGGGCGGCGGGCGAGGAGAAGGGGCGCGTCAACCGGTGGTGAAACCGGAAAGAGGCGGCATCCCCTCCAAGGGCCGACAACTCACCTCTTCCACGCGGGCGGCCGGGGGGCCCTCCCAGAGCCAGGCATGGAGTCGCTCCACCGCCGCCTCCTCCCCGCAGGCGATCACCTCCACAGTGCCATCGGGCAGGTTCACCGCCGAACCGGCCACGCCCAGTCGCACCGCGGTACGTCGGGTGGATTCGCGATACCAAACCCCCTGCACCCGGCCTCGCACGACGCATCGTACACAGGTCACCATGGAACTCTTCCCCCTCGACCCCTCCCTCCCCTCCACCAGCGGAAGATGACGATCGGGCCAAATCCTTACCGTACCGTCTCGAAAATGTGAACCCCTTCTTCCTCCTTCACCGACAAGAAAGGGACTTTTGGTTAGAATAGTCGACGTTGCCGGGGAAAGGGACCCCCGCGTCTGATGGACTCTTCCCGACTCTCCGCCGTGGCAACCAGAGTCTCTTTCTTAAATCATGGCCAGCCGTAGCTGTGCAGGCGGGACGCAACCCGACCCGACGGAAGAGGAAGAGGAAGAGAAAGATTTTCGGGGCCCGAAAGCTGAAACAGCAAGGAGTGAAATCTTGAAGACCCTCATCGTTCTCGTGATGCTTTTTGCAGGCCAGGCGCTGGCCGCGCCCGCCGCTTCGGCCCCGCAGCCGAAAGAGACTCTTCACTGGGCTGGCTGCGGAATCACCAAAAAGGCTTTCATGAAGGAACTGGCCGCCGCCTACGAAAAGATCTACGGCGTCCATTTCGAGCTGGAGGGCGGGGGCGCCACCAAAGGAATCCGCCGGGTGCACAACCGCGAGGTGGACATCGGCGGCTCCTGCCGCAACAAAATCTCCAGCGTGCCGGAGGAGCACGGCGTGCGCATGAGCCCGGTGGCCTGGGACGCCCTGGTGGTGATCGTCCATCCCGACAATCCGGTCTCCAACATCACGCTGGATAAGCTCAAGGCGGTCTACGAAGGCAAGATCCGCAACTGGAAGGCGCTCGGCGGCAAAGACGCGCCTCTGGAGCTGCTGGTGAGAAAAGGCAAGATCTCCGGAGTGGGCCGCACCCTCCGGCTGCTGCTCTGGGCCGATCCCGACAAGACGTTCAAAGGGAGCGCCGAATACCCCTCCTCGGGTCCGTTGGAGAAGGCGGTGGAACAGAACCCCAACGCCATCGCCGTGACCGGCATCTCCAGCGCGCGCAAGCGCCGCGTGAAGGTGCTCTCGCTGGAAGGGAAAGCGCCCACCTACGAAAATATCAAGAACGGCGACTATCTGCTCTATCGCCCCCTCTACATCACCTATCTGCCGCGGCACAACCCCAAACTGAAAGAGATCAAGCGCTTCATCTCCTTCGCCCATTCGGTGGAGGGACGCAAGATCATCCGCGAACAGGGGGTCGTGCCCTATCTCGACGCCACTGGGCTCACCGCCAAGCAGCGGGAGCAGTGGAAGACCATCCGCGAGATGGTGGAGAAGCGGCACCAAGCCAAGTAAAGGCAAAGGCCCGGAATCAATCGCCCTTCAGCCCTTCGAGCGAAACATCGAGCGCCTCCGACAGGCATCGGTCGGCGCGGGTGACGATCTCGGCGAGGCGGGCATCGTGGGGCCAGGAAGGCTCGCCGGGCAGCGGCAGCCGCTTCCCTGTCACCCGGTAGAGATCGTGGAGCGTCACCTCGCCGATGGCGCGCGTGAGCAGCCACTGCCCCCGGTCGTTGCGGTCCACCAGCTTCATCGCCTGAAGCTCGGAGAGCAGCTTCTCCGCGTCGCCGCAACAGAAGAGCAGTTCCCGGTCCGAAAGGGCCTCGCCCCGCTTCTGAGCAGCAGCGAGCTGCAGCAACAGGCGGACCAAAGCCTCGAGCTCCCCCATGCCCCCCGGCCGCCCCTGGAAGAGGTGGCGGTAAGCGCCCAGGCCATAGGTGACCTCGGCCCCGAGCAACACCACCAGCCAGGAGAGATAGAGCCACACCAGAAAGATGGGGATGGCGGCCAAGGCGCCGTAGACCACCTCGTAGGTGGGGAAGGTGGTGAGATACCAGGCGAAAGCCTGCTTGCTCCACTCGAACAGGATGGCGGCGAACACCCCGCCGGCAAGCGCATGCCATCCTTTCACCGGCCGGTTGGGCACCAGCCAGTAGATCAGCGTGAAAGCCAGCGCCGACATCGCCACCGGCAGCCATCCGAGCAGATGTTTTCCCAACCCTTCCGAGGTCACTTCGCTCACTGCGGGCAGGGAGACCAGATACGAAGTGGCCAGCAAGCTGGCACCCACCAGCAGGGGCCCCAGAGAGATGACCGCCCAGTAGACCAGGAACTGGTTGAGCGGACGACGCTTGCGGCGCACGTCCCAGATGGCGTTGAAGATCCGGTCGATGCTGTGCACCAGAAGAATCGCCACCACCAACAACACCATGAACCCCACCCCGCTGAGGTGGGAGGCCTTGTCGCTGAACTCCAGCAGATAGCGCTGCACCACCTCCCCCGCCGCCGGGATGAAATTGCTGAAGATGAAGTCCTGCACCACCTCGTTGACCTTCTCGCCCACCGGAAAAGCAGTGAGGATGGCAAACACCACCGTCATCAGCGGAACCAGGGAGAGCAGGGTGGTGTAGGCCAGAGAACCGGCGCGCTCCAACCCTCCCAGCGCAAGGAAGCGGGTAAAGATCAGGCGCACGAAACGCCAGCCGGCGCTCAGTCCGAAGATCATGCCGGACCACTCCAATTTCCGTTGTTTTGCAGGTTTGTTCAACGGCTTGTCGTCATTCATCCACAGCCGCGCCGTGCGCGGCAAAGGGAATCCGAGGCCTCGGGTTCAAAACTTCTCCGGAAAGATCTCCGGTTCCGGTGCAAAATCCCGGCCGGCCGCCGCAGCGCGTTGTTCGCCCTCTTCTTCCCGTTTAGAATCTTCATGACGCCGATATCGTCAGGAGGTCCCCGTGCCGGTGAAGATCTATCACAACCCCCGCTGCAGCAAGTCCCGTCAGGCGCTGCAGCTGCTCAAGGATAACAACATCGAACCCGAGGTGGTGAAATACCTGGAGAGTCCGCCCGACCGCGAGGAGCTGGAACGGATTCTCGACCTGCTCGGGCTGGAACCGCGCGAGCTGATGCGCCGCCGCGAAAAGGAGTACAAAGAGCTGGGACTGGACGACCCCGAGCTGAGCCGCGACCAACTCATCGAGGCCATGGTGGAACACCCCCGGCTCATCGAGCGCCCCATCGTCGTCAAGGACGGTCGAGCCGTCATAGGCCGCCCGCCGGAAAAGGTGTTGGAGCTGCTGTGAGCCACATCCTGGTTCTCTACTACAGCCGCCACGGCGCCACCGCGGAGATGGCCCGTCTGGTGGCCCGCGGCGTGGAAGAGGGGGGGCTCGAAGCGAGGCTGCGCACCGTGCCCGAGGTCTCCCCCACCTGCGAAGCGGTGGAGCCCTGCGTGCCAGAATCGGGCGCGCCCTACGCCGAGCTGGACGACCTGCGTCACTGCGCCGGCCTGGCCCTGGGGAGCCCCACCCGCTTCGGCAACATGGCCGCCCCCCTCAAGCACTTTCTCGACACCACCAGCGCTCTCTGGATGAGCGGCGCCCTCATCGGCAAGCCGGCCGGCGTCTTCACCTCCACCAGCAGCCTGCATGGCGGCCAGGAGAGCACGCTGCTCTCCATGATGCTGCCCCTGCTCCACCACGGCATGCTGATCGCCGGCCTTCCCTATTCCGAGACCGAACTGCTCACCACCCGTAGCGGCGGCACCCCTTACGGTCCTTCCCACCACGCCGGGCGGGAGAGCGACCTGCCGGTGTCGGCTGAGGAGAAGGCACTGTGCATGGCGCTGGGTCGGCGGCTGGCGGAGACGGCCAAACGCCTTGCATGAGCCTCCAGCTGCCCCTCGACATGCGCCTGCCGCCCCGGGCCACGCTGGCCGAATTCGTGGCAGGCGCCAACGGCCAGGCGTTGCAGGCACTGCAAGAGCTGGCCCGGGGCGACCGCCCGGGTCAGCTGTTTCTCTCGGGGCCGCCCGCCAGCGGCAAGAGCCACCTGCTGATGGCAGCGACCGCCGAGGCGGCGGAGCGGGGATTGCGCAGCGTCTATCTCCCCCTCGCCGAACTGACGGGGCTGTCCCCCGAGGCGATCGAAGGGCTGGCCGGATCCGCCCTCCTCGCTCTGGACGACATCCACTGCATCGCCGGAAAGGGAGAGTGGGAACGGGCCGTCTTCCTCCTCTACGAGCAGGCGCGGGCAGAGGGAACCTCGCTGCTGCTGGCGGCGCCCTGCGGGCCCGCCGCTCTCCAGCTCGCCCTGCCCGACCTGCGCTCCCGCCTCGCCTGGGGAGAGAGCTACCGGCTGGAGCCGCTGGACGACGCCGGCCGCGAAGCCCTGCTGCTGCGCCAGGCGCGCGCCCGCGGCTTGCGGATGCACCCCCGGGCCGCCGCCTGGATGGTGAGCCACTGCAGCCGCGACCCGCGGCATCTGCTGGAGTTGCTGAGCCGTCTCGACACCCTGTCGCTGGCCAGCGGCCGGCGGCTCACCCTCTCTTTCGTGCGCGAACAGCTGCGCTCCGCCGAGTGAACGACCGCCCGCTCACCCACACCGCCCACCAGCGGCTCCTTCCCCGCCTCCACGAAGGCGACCTGGCGGTGGACGCCACCGCCGGCAACGGCCACGATACCCTTTTCCTGGCGCGGCGGGTGGGCGTCGAGGGCCACGTCTACGCTTTCGACATCCAGCCCCAGGCCCTGGAAGAGACTGGCAGGCGATTGCAGGAAGCGGGCATGGCTTCGCGGGTGACGCTGCTCCAGGCCGGCCATGAAGAGATGGAGCGACGACTGCCCGCCGAGGTGCGCGGCCACCTGGCGGCGGTGATGTTCAACCTGGGTTATCTCCCGGGAAGCGACAAGCAGCGGGTGACCACCGCTTCGACCACTCTCCAGGCGTTGGAACAGGCCGTCCGGCTGTTGGCGCCCGGCGGCCTTCTCAGCGTTCTCGCCTACCGCGGCCATCCGGGAGGCCGGGAAGAGGCGGAAGCGGTGGGCGAGCGCCTTTCGTCCCTGCCGGGCCTCGCCATCGAGGTTCTCGAATCGCCCGGACCGGTACTGTTCCTGGCCCGCAAGCGTGGAGTATGATCACGCCATGCCCAAGGTCACCGTCGATCCCGCCTCCGCCTCCCTCGACTACCACTTCGCCGTGGTCCACACCCGGCGGCGCTCGCGCGAACGCTTCGCCGAAGGCTGCGTGACCTTGGTGGAATCGGAAAGTGCCGCCCTCCAATCGGCGGAGCCGGAGCGGCACCGCTACGCCGCGGTGGTCTACGGCCCCTCCACCTCCTCCGAGGGGACGCGGATCTTCTACCTGGCGCGCTGGCTGAGCACCTGACCACCATGGTGACCATCGACTTCATCCGCCACGGCGAACCCCAGGGCGGGCGCCTCTACCGGGGAGCCGCCGTGGACGACCCGCTCAGCGAAAAGGGCTGGTCCCAGATGTGGGCGGCGGTGGGCGAAACCCGCCGCTGGGACCGCATCGTCAGCTCGCCGTTGCAACGCTGCCTGGCCTTCGCGGAGGCGCTGGCGCAAAGGGATCGGCTGCCGCTGGCGGCGGAGACCGATCTTCGCGAGGTGGGTTTCGGCGAGTGGGAAGGACTCTCTCCCGAAGAGGTGAAGGCAAGAGATCCGGAGGGCTATGCCGCTTTCTACCGCGACCCGGTGGAGTGCCGCCCCCCGGGAGCGGAGGACCTTATCCTTTTCGGCCACCGCGTGGCCGACGCCTACGACCGCATCGCCCGTCACGGGAGGGGAGAGCGTGTTCTGGTGGTCGCCCACGCCGGCGTGATCCGCGCCGCCTTGGGCCACGTTCTGCAAGCGCCCCCCTCGTGCTGGTACCGGGTGCAGGTGGACAACGCGGGCATCACCCGATTCCGGCACGAGAAGGGAGCCGACCGTCTCCTCTTTCACAACCGTTCCCGTCCGAGCTGATCCCGCCGCCAACCGCGGGCGGCCTCCATCACCCTATGGCCATAAAAAATATTGATCGCCATCAAATACCCCGCAAACCGCATTGACTATCATCAATGCAGAACGCATCGTCGTTCGAGGCCCCAACAACAACCACAACGGCCGCTATCGACCACATTTGCAAACCCGGGAAGCCTTTCAGGGAAAGAGCAGCCCGCGGGAAGATGGAGGATGCAACCATGTTGACTTTCGACCAACTCAATGCCCAAAACCACAGGATCACGGAACTGACCAACGTACTCTCCAAATTGCTCTCCGATCGCGAACTGTGCGACTCGAGCATCACCTGCGATCTTTTCTACCAATACGTGGACGAGGTGAAGAAACACCTCGAAACCACCGACCGCAAGCTCTACAGCCAGCTGCTCAGCAGCGGCGACAGCCACATGAGCACCGTGGCCAACCGCTTCATGGGCGGCTCCAAGGAGATCAAGCGCATCTTCAACGCCTTCTTGAAAAAGTGGTGCGACCCGAGGAACCATGCGCTGAAGGTGGCCAACTTCGAAGAGTTTTCGCAGACCACGGA
>JALSRN010000022.1 GCA_026984735.1 Sedimenticola sp.
GAGGTGAAGTGGGAGAACGAGATCCGCCTGGCGCGGAGCGACCGCCTGCTGCTCGGTTACCAGCACGGCCGCGAGAAAGTGCGCGCCAAGGGAGGCTGGAACCCCTACGACATCGTCAGCGACATCGACGAGGCCTGGGCGCAGTACGACCTGCGGCGCGGCGCCCACCATCTCATCGCCGGCGCCCGTTACCTGGACCACGAGGATGCCGGCAGCCGCCCCACCTGGAGCCTCAACTACGGTTACCGGCTCTCGCAAGCCACCCGCCTCTTCGCCAGCGTGGCCACCGCCTTCCGGGTACCCAGCGCCAACGAGCGCTACGGCTTCGGCGGCAACCCCCGCCTGAAGCCGGAGGAGTCCACCGGCTACGAGCTGGGACTGCGCCACACCTTCGGTAAAGGAGAGACGCTGCGCGCCTCGCTCTACCGCACCGAGTTGAAGAATCTGATCCAGTGGGTGATGACGGGCCCCGGCTTCACCGGCTACAACCAGAACGTGGCGCGGGCGCGCATCGAAGGACTGGAGCTCGACTACGATTTCCACGGCGACGCCCTCGATCTGCACCTGGGCGGCAACTGGCAGAATCCGCTGGACCGCGACACCGATCAGCGGCTGCTGCGGCGCGCCCGCTACAGCCTCAACGCCCGCGTCGGCTACCGCTGGAGTCGCTGGCGCCTGGGCGCCAGCGTGCTGCACAGCGGCGACCGGATCGATTTTGGCGGGATCGTGCTGGACCCGTATACTCTGGTGAACCTGGACGCCAGCGTGGAGCTGGCCGACGACTGGACCCTGTTCGCCAAGTTGGAGAACGCCTTCGATGAGGAGTACCAGCTCGCCTCCGGCTACGACACCGCGGACCGTACCGGCTATATCGGCCTCCGCTACCGCTGATCCGCCATGGCCGGCCTGACCCGCATCTACACCCGCAGCGGGGATGGGGGGCGGACCGGCCTGGCCGACGGCCGCCGGGTGGCCAAGAGCGGCCGCCGGGTGGCGGCGCTTGGAGAGCTGGACGAGCTCAACGCCCATCTCGGCCTGGCGCGTGCCTGGGTCGAAGAGGAGTCGGCGAACGCTCTGCTCCTGGAGCTGCAGCGCCGCCTCTTCGAGCTGGGCGCGGAGCTGGCCGGCTCCGGCCGCACCCGCATCGACGACTCCATGGTGGAAGCGGTGGAGCGGGCCATCGACCATCGGCAGGCGGCGCTGGAGCCGCTGCGCCACTTCCTTCTTCCCGGCGGCGGAGTTCCGGCGGCCCAACTCCATCTGGCCCGGGCGGTCTGCCGCCGCGCCGAGCGCGCTCTGTGGCGGCTGGCCGAGAAAGAGGCGGTGAACCCCTCGGCCCTGAAGTATCTCAACCGGCTCTCCGACCTGCTCTTCGTGCTGGCGCGAAGCGCGGCCGCCGAGGAGACGCCCTGGAGACCCGCGACATGAAGAAGCCCGTGATCCTCATCGGCATCGGCGAGATGGGCGGCGTCTTCGCCCGCGGCCTGTTGCGCCTGGGCCATCCGCTCCATCCCGTCACCCGGGAAACCCCCATGGACGAGGTGGCGGCCGCGGTGCCCGACCCCGAAGCGGTGATCGTGGCGGTGGGCGAAAAGGATCTGGCGCCGGTGCTGGAGGCTCTTCCCGCCTCCTGGAGGGAGCGGCTGGTGCTGCTGCAGAACGAGCTGCTACCGGCCGACTTCGCCCATCTGCCCGGCGTCACCGTCATCTCGGTCTGGTTCGAGAAGAAGCCCGGCAGGGAGTTCAAGGAGATTCTCCCCTCTCCCGCCTTCGGTCCGCGGGCGCGGCTGCTGCAGGAGGCGCTGGGCACGCTCGGCATCGCGGTGAAGCCGCTGGCGGACGCGGAGGCGCTGCTGTTCGAGCTGGTGCTGAAGAACCTCTACATCCTCACCACCAATATCGCCGGCCTGAAGGTGGGCGGCACCGTGGGAGCGCTGTGGCGCGAGCATCGCGAGCTGGCCCGCGCCGTGGCGGAGGAGGTGATTCTCTTGCAGGAGAGCCTCACCGGCCGCCGCTTCCATCGCCAGGCGCTCATCGACGCCATGGTGGCCGCTTTCGAGGGCGATCCCGAGCACCAGTGCATGGGGCGAAGCGCCCCCGCCCGTCTGCGGCGGGCGTTGGAGCAAGGACGGCGGCTGGGGCTGGAGCTGCCCACCCTCGACCGCATCGCCGCGGAGGCGCGGCCATGAGCGGCGAGATCGGACCGGGAAGCCGGGTGAAGATCCATTTCCGTCTCCGCCTGGAGGACGGCACCGAGGCGCTCTCCACCCTCGGCGAGGAGCCGCTGGAGTGCGTGCTGGGCGACGGCACGCTGCGCGAAGGAATGGAGATGGCCCTCTACGGCATGAAGGCCGGAGAGGAGGACCAGGTGACCCTCACCCCCGAGCAGGGGTGGGGACCGCGCGATCCCGAGCTCGTCCACAACCTGCCCCGAAACCGTTTCCCGAAGGAGATGGAGTTGGAGCCGGGACAGATCGTCGCCTTCGAAAGCCGCGACGGCGAGGAGATGGCCGGCGCCATCGTGGCGCTGGACGACGCCCAGGTGGAGGTGGACTTCAATCACCCCCTGGCGGGGCGCAACGTGATCTTTTGGGTGAGGGTACTGGAAGTGGAGTGACCCCCCGACCGGAGCTTCCCCCTTCGTCATTCCGGCCGGAGCGCAGCGGAGGGCCGGAATCCAGGAAGCACCGAACTGGCACGAGATTCCCGCCTACGCGGGAATGACGAGAGGAAATTCGTCATTCCGGCCGAAGCTTCCCCCACTCGCCATTCCGGCCGGAGCTTCCCCACTTCGCCATTCCGGCCGGAGCGTAGCGGAGGGCCGGAATCCAGGAAGCACCGAACTGGCACGAGATTCCCGCCTACGCGGGAATGACGAGAGGAAATTCGTTATTCCGGCCGAAGCTCCCCCACTTCGTCATTCCAACCGAAGCTTCACCCCTTCGTCATTCCGGCCGGAGCGTAGCGGAGGGCCGGAATCCAGGAAGCACCGAACTGGCACGAGATTCCCGCCTACGCGGGAATGACGAGAGAAAATTCGTCATTCCAGCCGGAGCTCCCCCACTTCGTCATTCCAACCGAAGCTTCACCCCTTCGTCATTCCGGCCGGAGCGTAGCGGAGGGCCGGAATCCAGAGTTACCCAAGCACTTCTCTATTCCCCTCTCCCGCCGAAGCGCTCCTCCACGTACTCCTCCACGATCTTCTGGAACTCGGCGGCGATTCCTTCCCCCTTCAGGGTGACCCGCTTCACCCCTTCCACATAGACCGGCGCCGCCGGCTGTTCGCCGCTGCCGGGAAGGCTGATGCCGATGTCGGCCTGTTTGCTCTCGCCGGGGCCGTTCACCACGCAGCCCATCACCGCCACGCTCATGCGCTCCACGCCGGGGTAGCGCCGGCGCCATTGGGGCATGCGGGCGTCGAGAAAGTCCTGAATGTCGCGCGCCAGTTGCTGGAAATAGGTGCTGGTGGTGCGGCCGCAGCCGGGACAGGCGACCACCTGGGGAGCGAAATCCCTCAGCTCCAGGGACTGGAGAATCTGCTGCGCCACCTTGACCTCGGTGGTGCGGCCCGCGCCCGGCTCGGGCGTGAGGGAGACGCGGATGGTGTCGCCGATCCCCTGTTGCAGCAGCACCGCCAGCGCCGCCGTGGAAGCGACGATTCCCTTGGTGCCCATGCCCGCCTCGGTGAGCCCCAGGTGGAGGGCGTAGTCGCTGCGCTCGGCCAGAAGACGATAGACGGCGATGAGGTCCTGCACTCCGCTCATCTTGCACGAAAGGACGATGCGGTTCCTGCCCAGCCCCAGCTCTTCGGCACGGGCGGCGCTCTCCAGGGCCGAGGCCACCATGATCTCGCGGGTAAGAACACGCGCCTCCAAGGGCTCGGCGGCGCGGGCGTTCTCGTCCATCATGCGCGCCACCAGCTGCTTGTCCAGCGAGCCCCAATTGACGCCGATGCGTACCGCCTTGCCGTGCTCGACGGCCTTTTCGACCATGGCGGCGAACTGGGCGTCACGAGTCTCGCCGCTCCCCACGTTGCCGGGATTGATGCGGTATTTGGCCAGCGCCCGGGCGCAGTCGCCGTACTTCTCCAGCAGACGGGCGCCGTTGAAATGGAAGTCTCCCACCAGGGGCACCTTCACCCCCCGGGCGTCCAGCCGCCGGCGAATCTCCACCACCGCCGCGGCCGCCGCCTCGTTGTTCACGGTGACGCGCACCAGCTCGGAGCCCGCCCGCGCCAGCTCCTCCACCTGATCCACGGTGGCCTCCACGTCGGCGGTGTCGGTGTTGGTCATGGACTGCACCACCACCGGCGCGCCGCCGCCAATCACCACGCCGTCCACGTCCACCGACACGGTGGAATGTCG
>JALSRN010000023.1 GCA_026984735.1 Sedimenticola sp.
GCGTCGTGACGAACCGTTCGGCGGAAAAACCGGCTCCCTATCGCCCTGGATAGGGCGGATACCCGGGGTAGTAAGGAGCATACGGAGCGGCGGGCCAGCGCGGCGCGGCGCCGGGATATCCGTAGGCAGGCTGCGGCGGTGTGGGAGACGCCGGAGCCCGCCGGGGGCTCTGCCCCCCTTGGGTAGCGGGACCCGAGGCGTCCTCCTTTCCGGCGGAGGCCGGCGCTTCGAGGGCGCTTCCAGCGGCCGGGGAGGAGCGCTTCTCGTTGGAGAGGGCGCCGGCAACGGCGGCGGCCCCGGCCTCCGCCGCTGCGGGCCCTTTCTCGCCGCTGGGAAGCGGTGCCCCCTGTTCATCGCGAGTAAGCGGCCCGAGCCTCTTGGCGCCCTCGGATCCGGCACGCTTCGCGCGCGTCACCGGCGGTCTCGCGGGACGGGAGCTTTCGGCGCGAAGATCGGGATGCATCACCGCGCGAAAATACATGATTACACCCACCGTCAGTCCCGCAAAGATGGCGAGAACCAGCAGGCTGGCCAGCAGATCCACCAGCCGCCGCCAGCGCATGCGCTCGGCCCTGAGGGCGGAGGCATCACCGTCCGGCGGCGCCCCTTTTTGCTGTTCTTCCTGAGCCATCGTTCTCTCCGCCTCTCTTTTTCTTTCGCCAAATCATAGCAGAGAAACGACGGGCCACGGCGGGCTCAATCCAGATCTTCGGCCAGCGCCCGGGCGGTCACCGCCGGAATGGGGCCCACCTCCACCTGGTAACCGGGGTAGTCGATGCCCGCATAGATGGGTTCGCCCTCCTTGACGCTCTGGATCATCTCCGACGTCAGCTCGAAGCGGAGGAAGTGCACGCTCGAGGTCTTGTCCTCGGTGGAGCGGTCGAGGTCCTCGTTGGCGATGGCGTAGACCGGCTCATGGCCGTCCACCTTCACGTACACCTTGTGCTCGATGCCCACCAGCTCAGCCAGCCGCCTGCGGCGCTCCTCCACGTCGGGGAACTCCAGCATGAAGGTGGCCTTCCAGTTGGTGCCGTCGGGAATGAGCGGATTGTAGGCGTCCAACTCCTCCTGAATCGCCTCCTTTTCGAAGATCCGTTCGATGCGCAGCATCTCCTGGATCTGGTACTGCATGGTGAGGCGGTCCTCGAAATAGAGAGTGGCGTGGGCATCCAGCGGCACCTGGCGGATCTTCTTGTGCTCGATCGCCTTTTTGCGGAATTCGTCCCGCGCCTCGTGGTACTCCTCGAGGCTCATGAGGTCCTCGTGTTTCAACTTGCTCATCTTGCTTCTCCTGTTCAAATGCCGTACGCCTTGCGCAACAAGGTGACGGGATGTTCCACGTCGCTGCCGTCGCCGATGGCGTGGGCGATGTGGTGTCCGGCCATGATGCAGTCGCTGGTGTAGTGATCCGGCTTCGCTTTCTTCACGCGGTTGGCCACCGGACGCACCAGCTTCATGGAGATCCCGTGGTACTCCTTCTTCACTGCGTACGTGCCGTCATGGCCGGAGCAGCGTTCGATGGTTTCGATCTCGGTATCCGGCACCAGGCTCAGGGCCTCGCGGGTCTTGTGGCCGATTCGCTGCACCCGCTGGTGACAGGCCACGTGGTAGGCCACCTTGCCCAGCGGATGCTTGAAATCGGTCTTCAACTTGCCGTGCTTGTGGCGCAGCATCAGATATTCGAAGGGGTCGTAGATGTGATCCCGCACCTTGGCCACCTGCTCGTCGTCGGGGAACATGAGCGGCAGCTCTTGCTTGAACATGAGCACGCACGAGGGGATGGGCGCGACGATGTCCCAGCCTTGGTCCACCAGTTTCGCCAGCACCGGAATGTTGGCCTCTTTCGCCTCGGCCACCGCTTCCAGGTCGCCCAGCTCCAGCTTGGGCATGCCGCAGCAGCGCTCCTTCTCGGCGATGGTGACCGGAATGCCGTTGTGCTCGAACACAGCCACCAGATCCTCGCCCATGTCGGGCTGGTTGTGGTTGCCGTAGCAGGTGGCGAAGAGGGCCACCTTGCCGGTGGTGGGCCCCGCCGGTTCGCCCTCGGCTTCGGGCTTGGGCTTCAAGCGCTTGCGCAACGGCCTGCTGGTGTAATCGGGCAACACCGCATCGTGGTCCACCCCCAACGTCTTTTCCAGCACTTTGCGGAATCCGCCATTGTGGTTCATGGCGTTGACCACGCCGGCGACGATGGGAATGCCCGCCAACCGGGGCACCTGATCGGTGGCCGAGAGCAGCCTGTCGCGGAAACGGGCGCCGTGGTTCTTGAAATGGACCGCCTTGGCCTGCAACATCAGATGGGGGAAATCGACGTTCCACTCGTGCGGCGGCACATAGGGGCATTTGGTGAGGAAGCACAGGTCGCAGAGATAGCAGTGCTCCACCACTTTCCAATAGTCCTCCTTCTTCACCCCGTCGATCTCCATGGTCTCGGATTCGTCCACCAGATCGAAGAGCGTGGGGAAGGCATGACAGAGACTGACACAGCGCCGGCACCCGTGACAGATCTCGAACACACGCTCCATCTCGCCCAGCAGCTTCTCCTCGTCATAGAAGCCGGGGTTCTTCCAGTCGAGGGGATGCCGGGTGGGTGCTTCGAGGGAACCTTCTCGCATATCGGCCATTGTCATGACTCCTCTGGTACAGCGGTTCGGGTGAAAAACGGACCGGGCCGTCGCCCGGTCCGCAAGGGTCTCGATCAAGCGTCGAGCTGGTCCAGCGCCTTCTGGAAGCGGTTGGCGTGGGAACGCTCCGCCTTGGCAAGGGTCTCGAACCAGTCGGCGATCTCGTCGAAGCCCTCTTCGCGGGCGGTCTTGGCCATGCCCGGGTACATGTCGGTGTACTCATGGGTCTCGCCGGCGATGGCGGCCTTCAGGTTGTCGGCAGTGCCGCCAATGGGCAGGCCGGTGGCCGGATCGCCCACCTCTTCCAGGTACTCCAGATGGCCATGGGCGTGGCCCGTCTCCCCTTCGGCGGTGGAGCGGAACACCGCAGCCACGTCGTTGTAGCCTTCCACGTCGGCCTTGGCGGCGAAGTAGAGGTAACGGCGGTTGGCCTGAGACTCGCCCGCGAAGGCGTCTTTCAGGTTTTGCTCGGTCTTGGAACCTTTCAGTGACATGTCAACTTTCTCCTTCTCTGTGTGGTCAACCAGTGAATGAGAGGGCTGTCGCCCTCCTCGTGGAGGAACGACTTTCGCCGTCCTCGAAAGCAACTATAGTGACGAGGGAGGAATAATAGAAATTGTTTGTCTCTATATATTCGATAGATATTGACTATCGAATACCCTCCGTTGCGGAGAGGAAATGGTGCCGGGAAGCGATCAATTCAACGGATGGACACAGCTCAGGCCGGTGGCCCGAATGGCGTCGCGCAGGGTGTCGATGGCCTGGGGCCGAGGGAAGCTTTTTCGCCAGGCCAAGGCCACCACCCGGCTCGGTTGCCGCCCCTGGAACCGCTTGATGCTCACCAGCCGCTGGGAAAAGCGATCCGCTCCGGCGGCGGTGCAGGGCAGGATGGTGACCCCCATGCCGCTGGCCACCATGTAGCGGATGGTCTCCAACGAGCTGCCCTCGAAATCGGCCAGCGGCCCCGCCTCGGCGGTGCTGCGCTTGCGCAGACAGTCGGGGCACACTTCCAGCACCTGGTCGCGAAAACAGTGTCCGGAGCCCAGCAGCAGCACATTCTCGCGCGCCAGCTCGTCGATGCTCACGGCGTCCACTTCGTTGAGGGGATGCGAGGAGGGCACCAGCGCCACGAAGGGCTCTTCGTAGAGAGAAACGGTGAGCACCCCATGCTCCTCGAACGGCAGCGAGATGATGATGGCGTCCACCTCGCCCTGCTTGAGCTTCTCCGCCAGCACATGAGTGTAGTTCTCTTCAATGATGAGCGGCATCTGGGGCGCCATCTCCGCCAGACGACCGACCAGCGAAGGGAAGAGATAGGGACCGATGGTGTAGATGGCTCCCACCCGCAGGGGCGCCGCCAGCGGATCCTTGCCTTGCTGGACGATCTCCCGGATCCGCCCTGCCTCTTCCAGCACTCGCTGAGCCTGGGCCACCACCTGTTCGCCCACGGGGGTGAGAGTCACTTCCCCCTGGCGCCGTTCGAAGAGCTCCACGCCCAACTCCCGCTCCAGCTTCTTCACCGCCACGCTGAGCGTTGGCTGGCTGATGTAACAGGCCTCGGCGGCACGACCGAAATGGCGGGCGCGGGCCACGGCGACGATATATTTGAGTTCGTTGAGCGTCATC
>JALSRN010000024.1 GCA_026984735.1 Sedimenticola sp.
GGCCGGTGGCCGAAGACGCGGCTGGAGGCGTCCAGCGCGCAGATCCCCTCCAATGGTTTGAGTAGCGGCAGGCCGTCACGCCGCTCCCGCACCCGTTCGCAGGCCTGCACGCATTGCAGGCACTGGGTGCAGGTGAACATGCGCAATTTGCTGCTGCGCGGCTTCAGCCGCATGGGGCAGGCGTGTTCGCAGGAGGCGTCGCAAGAGACGCATTCGCCGGCCCGTTTGCGGTCGAAGGCGACCACCATCGCTTTTGGATTGCCCATCCACGCCAGACTCTGAAAGAGCCCAATGGCGCAGCCGTAGCGGCAGAAGAGATGGCGCGCGAAAGCGAATTCGAAGGCGAGCGCTCCTGTGGCCACGGCGATGAAAAGGGATTGGTTGCGGGTGAGATTGCCGTGCATCAGGTTGTGATAGATCTCGGTGGGGGGCAGTAGATAGGTGAGCAGGACCACCGCCCACAAAAGGGCGAAGAAGAGAATGCCGGCCACCGTCACCGGCCACCAGCGGGGGCTCGGCTCGATGCGGGTTCCGTCTAGCTGGCGGCTGGGGAGCGGCCGCCGGTCCCAGACCGAAAGCTTGCCTGAGGCGCGCCGCATGAGCGAGTTGATCAGTTCCACCACCGAAAAATGGGGACAGAGCCAGCCGCAATAGAGGCGGCCCCATTTCCAGGAGACGTAGATGCCCGCTCCAACCACCGCGCCGATGGGTAGAAAGATGTGCCAGACCACGCTCCACAACAGCTCCAGGTCGGTCATGCGTCCGGCCCGATAGTCCGCGACGCCCAGGATCCAGGGCTGGCCGAAGAGGATGAGCTGGTTCCGGGTGAGGTCGAATCGCAGCAGGTCCAGAGGCGGGGCCAGCACGAAGAGGAGGAAGAACGCCGCGCGCCCGATGAGCCTTTTCCGCTGGGTGGTCATTTTTCTGGTGGCCGCTGGGCGATCGCCGCTCGGTTCGAAGGTGTGGAAGAAGGCTGTCGGGGACGCCGCGAACACATCCCCGTGGGCTTGGCCTCGGCGTCCAGGCCTCGGACGCCCCGCCATCTCCCTTCCAGACCTTCGAACCGGGTTCGGCGGCGCTCAAGCCCCGATTCATGCCATTGCCCTGCTGGTGGCCGAGGGCGGCTCCGAACGATGCGGGGACTATGATAAATCACTTGGCTGGCGTGAAATGTCCGGATCAGAGCAGAAAGAGGGTCGCCAGCCCCAGGAAGGAGAGGAATCCCACCACGTCGGTCACCGTGGTGAGCAGCACTCCTCCCGCCAGGGCCGGGTCGATGCCCAGCCGCCGCAGCAGCAGGGGCAGCACCGCGCCGGTGATGGCGGCGGCGAGAAGGTTGATGATCATGGCGGCGCCGATCACCAGGGCGATCTCGGTGTTGTGGAACCAATAGCCGGCTACGGCGCCCACCACCACGGCCCACAGCAGGCCGTTGATGGCCGCCACTCCCAGCTCTTTCAACAGCAGATAGAGGGCGTTGCGACCGGATAGCTGTCCCAGGGCGATGCCGCGGATGGCCAGGGTGAGGGTCTGGGTCCCTCCCACGCCGCCCATGCTGGCGACGATGGGCATGAGCACGGCCAGCGCCACGATCTTGTGTAGGGTCTCCTGGAACTGGCCGATGACCCAAGAGGCGAGGAAGGCGGTCACGAGGTTGACGCCCAGCCAGACGGCGCGCCGCCGGCTGCTCACCAGCACGGGAGCGAACATGTCTTCGTCTTCCGACAGACCGGCGCTCCCCATGAACTGGTGCTCTCCCTCTTCGCGGATGAGATCCACCACGTCGTCCACCGTGATGCGTCCCACCAGTTTGCCCTCGTCGTCCACCACGGGGGCGGAGATGAGGTCGTACTGCTCGAAGCGGCGGGCCACCTGGGAAGCGTCGGCGTGAGCCTTGAAGGGCTTCACGTCCAGATTCATCACCTCGGCCACCGTCTGGTTGGGGGGGTGGGTGACCAGGTCGGCCAGACGCAGAGCGCCCAGATATTTGTCTTGGCGGTTGGTGACGAAGAGCTGGTCGGTGTTGCGGGGCACGCGGTCGCCCAGCTGGCGCAGATAGCGGAGCACCACGTCCAGGGTGACTTCGGGCCGCACCGTCACCGTGTCGGTGTTCATCAAGCCGCCGGCGGTGTCCTCGGGGTAGGAGAGCACCGTCTCCAGCCGGTGGCGATCCTGCTCGTCGAGGGAAGCCAGGATCTCTCGGGTGACGTCCACCGGCAGCTCCTGGATGAAGTCCGCCAGGTCGTCCACGTCCATGTTTTCGGTGGCGGCGACGATCTCTTCCTGGTCCATGTTCTGAACCAGCTCGTTGCGCACCCCCTCGGTGAGCTCCATGAGGGTCTCGCCGTCCTGGTCGGTGTCCAGCAGATCCCAGAGGATCTGGCGCTGGGTGAGCGGCAGAGCCTCCAGCACGTGGGCGACCTCCGCCGGAGGCAGCTTGCGCAGCAGGTCGGCCGCTTCCCGCCATGCGTCCTCTTCCAGAAGTTCCTGGACGCGCGCCAGGTGCGAGATTTCGGGTTTGGCGCCGGTCTCCGTCGCGCTGGTGGTCATGCGATGTCGCCTTTTTTCGAGGGATGAAGGTAAAACCAATCTATTTTAGCAGCTTGACGGCGAGGTTTCAGACTCGGGGCGTGCCGAAATTGGGTGATCGCCCTGGTGTGCCGAGCCGCGTCGTTCGGAGGGGGGTGAAAGAGAGCGGGACTTCGGAAAAAGGCCGCTTCAGGTGCGCAGCTGTTCCACCTGCCGCTCGAGCTGGTCGGGGTCGAGCGTCTGCAGCAGCCGGTCGGTCTGTTGCCGCAGTCTCCCCCATTCGAGGTGGCGAACCTGCTGCCGGGCTTCCAGAAGGGAGGCGGGGTGCATGCTGAGGGTGGTCAGCCCCATCCCCAGCATCAACGGAAGATAGCGGGGGTCGCCCGCCATCTCGCCGCAGATGGAGACCGGCTTGCGGTGACGTTCGCAGGCGTCGACGATGGATTTGATGAGCTGCAGCACGGCGGGGTGCAGCGGATCGTAGAGGTGCGCCACGCTGTCGTCGGCGCGGTCCACGGCGAGGGTGTACTGGATCAGGTCGTTGGTGCCGATGGAAATGAAATCGAACACCCTGGCGAAGTGGTCGGCGGTGATGGCCGCCGCCGGCGTTTCGATCATGGCGCCCACCGGCATGCGGGGGTCGATGGGCACCCTCTCCTTTCGCAGGTTGTGGATCTCGTCGTCGATGAGGGCGCGGGCGTGGCGCGCTTCATGAATGTTGGTCAGCATGGGCAGCATCAGCTGCACCGGCCCGTGGGCGGAAGCGCGCAGAATGGCGCGGATCTGGGTGCGGAAGATGGCGCTCTCCTTCAGGCAGAGCCGGATGGCGCGCAATCCCAGGGCGGGGTTGGTGCAGGCGGGTGGTTCCGGCTGGTGCTCGCACTGCTTGTCGGCGCCCAGATCCAGGGTGCGGATGGTGACGGGCTCCCCCTCCATCCCTTCCACCACCTCCAGGTAGGCCTGGAAGTGCTCCTCTTCGTCGGGGAGGGTGTCGCGGTTCATGTAGAGAAATTCGGTGCGGTAGAGGCCGATGCCCTCCGCGCCGGTCTCACGCACGTTGCCCACGTCCTCGGGCAGCTCGATGTTGGCCTGGAGCCGGATCTTGACGCCGTCGCGGGTGACGGCAGGCGCGCGTTTGAGCGCCTGCAGGGTGTGGCGGTGGGCCCGTTCCAGTTCGATGCGATGACGGAAGAAGTCGAGGGTCTTGTCGTCGCACTCCGCCAGGATGGCTCCGTGCGCGGCGTCCAGAACCAGCAGCTCTCCCGGTTCGATGATGGAGGTGGCGCCATGGGCGCCGACCACGGCGGGCAGGCCGAGGCTGCGGGCCAGGATGGCGGTGTGGGACATGGGGCTGCCGAATTCGCTCACCAGACCGGCGGCGCCGCGGTGATGGAGCAGGATGGTGTCCGCCGGCGTGAGGTCTTCGGCGATCACCACCTTGCCGTGGATCTCCTGGGTGCCCCCCCGGTCTCGTCCCGACAGCACTTCCATGATGCGGTTCACCACATGGTCGAGGTCGTCCCGACGGGTGCGAAGGTAGGGATCCTCCATCTCCTCGAACACCCGCATCAACTGGTTGCGACGCAGTTGGAGCGCCCATTCGGCGGTGCAGCCTTCGTCGCGGATCAACTGCACCGGTGCTTCCGAAAGCGCCTTGTCCTCCAACATCAGCAGATGGGCATCGATGAACTCGAGGATGTCCGGCGGGGTGTCCTCGGGAATCTGGCGGCG
>JALSRN010000025.1 GCA_026984735.1 Sedimenticola sp.
TCCGTGTCCGCATCGGGCGGCACTTCGATGCAGCGGGCCCGCAGCGGGCAGCCGCTCAGGATGGCGCGGGCCGTGGCGAGCAGCGCCGGCCCAATGCCGGGGTGGGTGATGAGTAGCAGTCCGATGCTCATTTGGAGCGCTCCTCGATGGCCCGTTTCTGCCGTTCGATGAAGGCCTCGGAAGCATCATACCCTTTCAGGCGCAACATGTGGTTGCGCACCGCGGTCTCCACCAGGATCGCCAGGTTGCGCCCCGGCGCCACCGGCACGGTGATCTGGGGGATCTCCACTCCCAGCACCGTGCGTGTCTGGGAAGCGGCTTGCAGCCGTTCCATGTCGGCGATCTCGTGCAGCTTCATGCGCTTGAGATGGACGATCAGCTGCAGGTACATGCTGTTGGTAATGGCGCTGTCGCCGAACATGGCGCGGATGTCGAGGATGCCCAGCCCCCGCACCTCGAGGAAGTCGCGCAAAAGAGGGGGGCAGCGTCCGGAGACCACGTCGGGAGCGATGCGGCTGAACTCCGGGGCGTCGTCGGCGATCAGCCGGTGTCCCCGGGTGATCAGCTCCAGGGCCAGTTCGCTCTTGCCCACGGCCGAATGGCCGGTGAGCAGCACGCCGGTGCCGAGCACCTCAAGAAAGACGCCGTGCAGGATCGATCGGGAGGTGAGGAAGCGGGCTGCATAGTACTGCAGATTGTCGAGAACCACACTGTCGGAGAGGCTGGTGGTGAGGAGGGGGATGCCGTCCTCCTTCGCCTTCTCCAGGATGAGGGGAAAAGGACGCCGCCGGTTGGTGAAAAGGAGGGCGGCCGGAGAGGACTCGAACAGCTTCTCCACCGCCTGCCGCTGCTTCTCGCCGGAAAGCGAAGTGAGGTATTTCTTCTCCAGCGGCCCGATGATCTGGATGGGGGGCGGATGGATGTAGTTGAGGGGCCCGGCGATGATGTGGCCGGCCTTGGCGCGGGCGGGATCGAACAGGGTGCGATCGAGCCCATCCTCGCCGGCGACCAGATGCAGCTTCAGCCGGTCGCCGAGGGCGTCCAGCAAGTCGTCAACTGTGACTCGTCGCCGCATCGGGCAGGGGATGGGGATAGAGAATGTAGAGCACTTCCGCCGCCGTGCGGGCCTGCCGGATGCGCTCCAAGGTGCCTGAATCGCCGAAGAGGCGGGCCAATTCGCCCAGCAGGGCCAGGTGTTCTTCCACTTCGTCGTCCGGCACGAGGAGGCCGAAGACCAAGTCCACCGGCCCTTCGTCCAGGGCGTCGAACTCCACCGGTTCCGCCAGGCGGAGGAAGGCGCCTCTGGGCTGTTTGAGGCCGGCGACGCGGGCGTGCGGCAAGGCCACACCGTGGCCCATGCCGGTGCTGCCCAAGCGCTCGCGCTCCAGCAGCTTTTCGTAGATCTGTTCGCTGGAAGGGGGCTTGCCTTCCCGGGAGAGCAGACGGGCCAGGTGTTCCAACACCTTTTTCTTGCTCGCCGCCGGATCGTCCAGGCTGATCTGCTCTTCTTTGATGAGTTCTTCTGGAAGCATGATGGCCGGACCAGGAGGGGTGAAAAGGAAGGGAGCCGCCTCCGGGCGGCTCCCGCGGCGTCACCTCGAACGGTTTCTACCTTTCCAATCGGGGGAAACAGTCGGTTCTGAAGCGGAATGAACGACCGTTTCGGTGGAATATGTGATGCAATCCATGGCCGCTGGCCCTATTCGGAGACGCCCGCCACCGCGGCCTTGGCGCCATTGTTGCGGGCCCGCTTCTGGACCTTCTCCTTGTGCTTGATGATCTGCCGGTCGAGCTTGTCGGCCAGGGCGTCGATGGCGGCGTACATGTCGTCTTCCACCGCGTCGGCGAACACATCGGCGCCGCTCACATGCACCGTCGCTTCCGCCTTCTGTTGATGCCGTTCCACGCTCAGGATGACATGGACGTTGGTGACATGGTCGAAATGGCGTTCGATGCGCTTGATCTTCTCTTCCACGTATTGACGGAGGGCGTCGGTGAGTTCGATGTGATGACCGGTTACGCTCAGTTGCATGATGTTCTCCTTTTGTCAGATGAGACGTTTGCGTTCGTTGGACGGTGGAATCGCCATCGCTTCGCGATACTTGGCGACCGTGCGTCTGGCGACCTTCACCCCCTCCTGCGAAAGGAGGGCGGCGATCTTGTTGTCGGAGAGAGGCTTGCGTGGATCTTCCGCCAGGATCAACTTCTTGATGCGCGCCCGGATGGCGGTGGCCGAGGCGTCGTTGCCGCTGCTGGTGGCGAGGTGACTGGAGAAGAAATATTTGAACTCCAGCACGCCTCGCGGCGTGTGCATGTATTTGTTCGAGGTGACCCGGGAGATGGTGGACTCGTGCAGGTCGAGCGCTTCGGCGATGTCTTTGAGGATGAGGGGCTTCATCGCTTCCTCCCCCCGCTCGAAGAACTCCTGCTGGATCTCCACGATCTTGGTGGCCACCCGCAGCAGGGTTTCGTTGCGGCTCTGCAGGCTCTTGAGGAACCAGCGTGCCTCCTGCAGGTGCTCCTTCAAGGTGGCGTTGTCGCTGCTGCTGTCGGCGCGGCGGACCAGGGCGGCGTACATCGGGTTCACCCGCAGCCGGGGCATGCAGTCGGGATTGAGCGACACCACCCAGCGGCCGTTGCGCTTCTGCACGAAGACGTCGGGCTGGACGTAGCCCGCCTGGGGGGGCGAAATGGTGGCGCCGGGCCTTGGGTTGAGCGACTTCACCAGCGCCAGCAGCGCGTCCAACCGCTCGTCGTCCAGCTTGAGCGCGCGTTTCAACTTGGTCTTGTTGCCGGCGGTGAGCAGCTCGAAATGGCTGCGCAGCAGCTCCATCGCTTCTTCCCGCAAGGGGGTGTCGGGAGGAAGCTGCTCCACCTGCAGCAGCAGGCACTCCTGGGGAGAGCGGGCCGCCACCCCGGGCGGGTCGAACCGTTGCACCCGGTGCAGGACGGTGGCCACCTCCTCCTCGCCGATCTCCTCGTCGTCCAGGCTGGCGACGATCTCTTCCAGGGTGAGCTCCAGATAGCCGTCGGGGTTCACCGCATCGATGATGATGGTGGCGATCTCACGGTCCCGCTCGCTGAAAGGGGTGAGGTTGAGTTGCCAGTAGAGGTAGTCCTGGAGGGTCTCTTCGCGGCTCTCGCGGGCGAGGAAGTCCGGCTGTTCGTCGTTGCCGTCGGCCCGGCTCTGCACCAGGGGAATGTCGTACTGGTCTTCCCACTGCGCGTCCACGGGGAGCTCCTCGGGAATGGTCTCCTGCTCCACCTGGAGCTCCGGTTCCGCAGCGTCGGATCCGGCGTCGGAAGACTCCTTTTCGAGGGTTTCCAGAGACTCTTCGCCGTTGACCGGCAGCTGCTCCTGCCCCTCCTCCAGCTCCAGCATGAAGTTGGATTCCAGCGCCTGCTGAATCTCTTGCGAAAGCTCCAGGGTGGAGAGCTGCAACAGACGGATGGCCTGCTGCAGCTGCGGGGTCATCGTCAGATGCTGACCCAGGCGGAGCTGAATGGAAGGTTTCATCGGGGCGTTGGTTGTCCTTCACTGACCGACGGTCGTTGAGAATAGTTTAGCCCATCGGGGGCGGCCAACTGAAATGGAAGAGGTTGATCTGGATCAGGGTACGCCTGAAAGTTGACGGAGGTCCGCTTTTCAGCGGGGTTCGGCGCCGTTCACAAGCGGAAATGGTCGCCCAGATAGCGCTTGCGCACCTCTCCATCGGCGAGGATGGCCTCCGGCGTCCCTTGGGCGAGCACGGCGCCGTCGGCGAGGATGTAGGCGCGCTCGCAGATGCCGAGGGTCTCCCGGACGTTGTGGTCGGTGATGAGCACCGCGATGCCGCAGGCGGCGAGGCGGGCCACCGCCTGCTGGATCTCCGCCACGGAGATGGGATCCACGCCGGCGAAGGGTTCGTCCAGAAGGATGATTCGGGGGTCGGTGGCCAGGGAGCGGGCGATCTCCAGCCGGCGCCTCTCGCCGCCGGAGAGGCTGATGGCGGGCTTCTTGCGCAGATGTTCGATGCCGAACTCGCGCAGCAGGGCGTCGCACCGTTCCCGCCGGGCTGGACGGTTCAGGCCGCCACGGATCTCCAGCACCGCGAGAAGGTTCTCCTCAACGTCGAGATGGCGGAAAACGGAGGGCTCCTGGGCGAGGTACCCCAGGCCGTGCCGCGCCCGCACGTGCATTGGCCGGCGGGTGAGGTCGCGCCCTCCCAGGACGATGCTTCCGGCGTCGGCGGGAATCAGCCCCATGATCATGTAGAAGCAGGTGGTCTTGCCGGCGCCGTTGGGGCCCAGCAGGCCCACCACCTCGCCTTCGTCCACGTGCAGCGAGACGCCGTCCACCACCGGCTTGCGGTGGTAGTGCTTCCTCAGCCCCTCGACGGTGAGGTAGCTCATGGTTTGCCGTCGGGCTGGAGGATCACCTTGACGCGCTTCTTGCCGCCGGCCGCGGTGCCGGCCTTGAGGCGCGCCTTCTTGCGGTCGTAGACGATGCGGTCGCTGCGGAAGCTGTCCCCTTTCTGCAGGAGCTCCGCCTTTCCCGACAGAATCACGTCGTCGGCGTGGATGCGATAGACGATGCGCCGGCCGCTTCCCTTCACCCAGGGCTTGCCCTTCTCCGGCAGCTGTCGGAAGCGGGCCGGTTCGCCCGTGGCGGTGATCTCATAGGGCTTGCGGTGGCGGTATTGCACCACCACCTTGTCAGCCCAGAGGGTGAAGGTGCCCTGAATCACCTGGACATGGCCGGTGAAGAGGGTCCGTTGGCTCTTCTGGTCGATGTCGGCCTGGTCCGACTCGATCTCCATGGGGGCGTCGCGGTCTTCCGGCAACGCCAGGGCGGCGCTTCCGGCGATCACCGCCGACAGCAGGAAAAGCGAAGGGAAAAATCGTTTATTCCGCAACATAGTAGGCTCTGGTGTGGGCCTGGAAGTGGATCTTTCCGGGCGGGCGCAGCCAGGCGCGCATGCCCACGGCCTTGATCCAGTCCGACCGGCTGGTGATGGTGACGGGCGCATCGGTCTCGGCGTACTCCTTCTCGGGCTTCACCAACACGTCGCGGGTCTGCAGCTGCATGGCGGGCAGGCGCTCGGTGAGGGCGCGATGGAGCGTTACCGCATCGTGGAGTTGCAGCCGGCGGCGGTCTTTCGACAGGGTGCCCGAATCGGCAGTGACCTTCCACAAGAGGCGCGCATCCTGGTAGATCCACAGGCGCGGTTTCTCCAGCTGGGTTTCGCCGCTCCCCTCGAAATGGTCCAGCCGACGGGCTCGCAGACGGCGCAAGGGAAGACCTCTCTCGTCGTAGGTGACCAGATCGAGCCCCGAGACGAAGTAGTCCACCCGGTTTGCCGGCGCCTCGGCGTTGGCGGCGGAAGGGGGGGCGGAAGGCCGCAAGGCCCACCAGGTGAGGAGCAGAAGGGCCAGCAGTACCGTCAGCAACACCAGGCGCATGGGTTCATCCGGGCGTTTTCACGACATAGGCTTCCAGGGCCGAGGTCAGCTTGCCCTGGGCCTCCAAAATGAGCTCGCACACTTCCCGCGCGGCGCCCCGGCCGCCGGGCGAAGGGGTGGTCCAGTGGGCGTGCTGGCGGGTGAAAGGGTGGGCGTCCCGCACCGCGATGGCGAGCCCCACCCGGGTCATCACCGGCAGATCCACCACGTCGTCCCCCACGTAGGCGATATGGTCGTCGTTCAGCTCCAGCTTGCGCCGCAGCTCCAGATAGGCGGGGAGTTTGTCACGGCGGCCCTGGTAGAGGTGGGTGATGCCCAGGCTCTCCATGCGGATGCGCACCACTTCGGAGGTGCGGCCGGTGATGATGCCGATCTCCACGCCGCTGTTGCGCAGCATCACCATGCCGTGGCCGTCGCGGGAGTTGAAGGCCTTGTACTCCTGCCCGTCGTCCCCGAGAAAGAGGGAGCCGTCGGTGAGGACGCCGTCCACGTCGAAGATCACCAGCCGGATGTCGCGCGCCTTCTCCAGAATGTCCTGCATCTTCTTTCTTCAGACCACGCCTGCCCGCAGCAGGTCGTGCATGTTGAGCGCCCCCGTGAGCCGTCGCTCTTCGTCCACCACCAGCAGAGCGTTGATCTTCTTCTCCTCCATCAGCTTGAGCGCCTCGGCCGCCAGCTTTTCCGGGACCGTGGTGACGCCGCCCTCGGTCATCACTTCGGTGACCGGCGTCCGATGCAGATCCACGCCCCGGTCGAGGGTCCGGCGCAGATCCCCGTCGGTGAAGATGCCGAGGACGCGGCGTTCCTCGTCCACCACCGCCGTCATCCCCAGTCCCTTGGCGGTCATCTCCACCAGGGCTCGGTCGAGGGTGGCGTGCCGGTTCACGGCGGGAATCTCGTCGCCGGTGTGCATGATGTCGCGGACGTGGAGCAGCAGGCGCCGCCCCAGGCTGCCGCCGGGGTGGGAACGGGCGAAGTCCTGCTCGGTGAAACCGCGCGCCTCCAGCAGCGCCACCGCCAGGGCGTCGCCCATGGCCAGGGTGGCCGTGGTGCTGGCGGTGGGGGCCAGACCGAGGGGACAGGCCTCCTTGGCGACGCTCACGTCGAGATTGACGTCGGCCTCTTTGGCCAAGGTGGAGGCCGGGTTCCCCGTCATGGCGACCAGAGGCACTCCCAGGCGCTTGATGAGCGGCAAAATGGTGATCAGCTCCACGGTTTCGCCGGAGTTCGACAACGCCAGCACCACGTCGCCGCTGGTGATCATGCCCAGATCGCCGTGGCTGGCCTCGCCGGGATGGACGAAAAAGGCGGGGCTTCCCGTACTGGCCAGGGTGGCGGCGATCTTGTTGCCCACATGGCCCGATTTGCCCATGCCGGTGACCACGATGCGGCCGTGGCAGTGGAGCAGGTATTCGCAGGCGCGAACGAACTCGTCGCCGATGCGCTGGGTGAGCGCCTGCACCGCCTCGGCCTCGGTCTTGAGCACGGCAAGACCCAGCTCCCGCAACTTGCGGTGGTCGACGGGTTGCGGCTCGGGCGTGGCGTTCAAAACGGAAGTTCCGCTGGACTCGGATGGCGCCGATGATAGCATGGCGTCTCGTCACAAAGCCCGGATTCGGGTGGCTCCACAGCGTTCGCACCGCAGGCGGGTGACCAAGCGCCCCTGCTTGGTGTCGAAGACCCGCTCCTTGTCGATTTTCCATTTGTGGTGGCCATGGCGGCAGAGAGTGTTGCCGCGATGCCGCTGGCGGACAGTGGGGCGCTTGAAAGGGATGACGTCGCTCATTGCCCGGTTTTGGTGATCGGGTTAACCGTCTTAGTGGAGATTTCTTAACCGAATCTTAACATTGCCGAACTCAATGGGGAGTTCGGCGATGGTCGCCGGAATCATTTCTTGATCCCCCCGCTGCGGCGCGGGAGAATTTAGAGATTGCAGTTTTTGTTGGGAGCTGGTTTTGACGGAAGAGCGAAGAGTCAGGGCATCCACGGCCGCTTCGGCGCAAACGCTGGTGAAGATCCGCGATCTCCATTTCAGCCGGGGGGAGCGCAAGATCTTCGACGGAGTGGACATCGACATTCCGCGCGGCGGCGTGACGGCGATCATGGGGCCATCGGGCACCGGCAAGACCACCTTGCTCAAGCTCATCGGTGGGCAGCTCCGGCCGGATCGCGGCACCATCGAGGTGGATGGACTCGACGTCCACGCGCTCAGCCGGCGGGAGCTCTACCGCTTGCGCATGCGCATGGGCATGCTGTTCCAGAGCGGAGCCTTGCTCACCGACCTGGACGTGTTCGAGAACGTCGCCTATCCCTTGCGGGAACACACCCGCTTGAGCGAGAGCATGCTGCGCAAGCTGGTATTGCTCAAGCTTGAGGCGGTGGGCCTGCGCGGCGCCCGCCATCTGATGCCGGCGGAGCTTTCGGGCGGCATGGCGCGCCGCGTGGCGCTGGCGCGGGCGATGGCGCTGGATCCCATGATGATCATGTACGACGAACCCTTCACCGGCCAGGATCCCATCTCCATGGGGGTGCTGGTGAAGCTGGTGCGTCAGCTCAACGACGCGGCGCGGCTCACCAGCGTGCTGGTTTCCCACGACGTGGCCGAGACCTGCGCCATCGCCGATCTGGTGTACGTCATCTCCGGCGGCAAGGTGATCGAGTCGGGACCGCCGCAACAACTGCAGGAGTCGGGGTCGGAATGGACCCGGCAGTTCATGCATGGCCTCCCGGACGGTCCGGTGCCTTTCCATTATCCGGCGCCGGATCTCGAGTCGGATCTGTTCGGGAGGGCGGCGTGACCGAGATGCTGGCCAGGCTGGGGGCGGGCTGGATTCTCGCCGTGCGCCACCTCGGTCGCGCCCTTCTGCTCCTGCTGCGCATCCTCGAGGGGCTGGACGAGCTGGTGCGGCGGCCGCGGCTGCTGGTGGAACAGCTCTTCTCGGTGGGGGTGCTCACCGTGCTCATCATCGGCGTCTCCGGGCTGTTCGTGGGCATGGTGCTGTCGCTGCAGGGGTACTACATCCTCTCCCAGTTCGACGCCGAATCGGCGCTGGGCGTGATGGTGGCGGCTTCGCTGCTGCGCGAGTTGGGGCCGGTGGTGACGGCGCTGCTCTTCGCCGGCCGGGCCGGCTCGGCCCTCACCGCCGAGATCGGCCTGATGAAGGCCACCGAGCAGCTTTCCGGCCTGGAGATGATGGCGGTGGATCCGGTGCGCCGGGTGCTGACCCCACGGTTCCTGGCTGGTTTTCTCGCCATGCCGTTGTTGGCGGCGCTATTCAGCGCCCTCGGGGTGTTGGGCGGCTGGTTCGTCGGCGTGGGGCTCCTGGGAGTGGACGACGGCACCTGGTGGGTGCAGATGCAGGCGCGCATCGATTGGCACGAGGATCTCTACAACGGGGTGGTCAAGAGCCTGGTGTTCGGCTTCGTCTGCACCTGGATCGCCGTCTTCCAGGGATACAACAGCCTGCCCACCTCGGCCGGCGTGAGCCGGGCCACCACGCGCACGGTGGTGCACTCCTCTCTCGCGGTGCTGGGGCTGGACTTCGTTCTCACGGCACTGATGTTCAAATAGGTCGGAACGATGAAAACAAGCAAAACCGTTGAAATCCTGGTGGGCGCGTTCGTGGCGGCCGGGCTGCTGGCGCTCTTTTTTCTGGCCATGAAGGTGAGCAACCTCGGCACCCTGGATACCAGCGAGACCTACCAAGTGATCGCCCGTTTCGACAACATCGGCAGCCTCAAGGTAAAAGCGCCGGTGACCATGGCCGGCGTGGAAGTAGGGCGGGTGAGCGATATCGGCTTCGACCAGGAGCGCTACCAGGCGGTGGTGAAGCTGGCGCTCTACAAGAGGTTCGACCGCATTCCCGACGACACCTTCGCCAAGATTCTCACCGCCGGCCTGCTCGGTGAGCAGTACGTAGGGCTCGATCCCGGCGGCAGCGACACCTATCTCAAGGAGGGTGACGAGATCGAGATCACCCAGTCGGCCATGGTGCTGGAGGATGTGATCGGCCAGTTCATCTTTGGCAAGGCCCAGGACAAGGAGAAAAAACAGTGAAGAACCATGGAGTCGTGATTTCCCTGCTGTTGGCGCTGTGGACGGGTTGCGTGGGCGCCAACGACACGGACCAGCCCCAGGAGCTGGTGCGCAACACCGCCGAATACGTGCTGTCGGAGGTGCGCGCCCACAAGGCGGAGCTGGAGAAGGACAACAGCGGCATCTATCGGCTGGTCTACGAAAAGGTGATTCCTCATTTCGATTTCCGGCGCATGACCCGTTCGGCCCTGGGGCGCTACTGGCGCAGGGCGACGGAAGAGCAGCGTCGGCGCCTCACCCGCGAATTCCGCGAGCTGCTGGTCCGCACCTACGCGGTGATGCTGCTCAGCTATTCCGACGAGCGTATCGAATACCTCCCTTTTCGAGGACGTCCCGGCGACAAACGGGTGGTGGTGCGCACCAAGGTGTTCACCCAGGACGGCGCGCCGCCGGTGCCCATCGACTACCGTCTCCATCGCAAGAACGGGGAGTGGAAGGTGTACGACGTGGTGGTGGACGGCGTGAGCCTGGTCTCCAATTACCGGGGCACCTTCGCCAGCGAAGTGCGCAAAGGGGGAATCGAGGGGCTCATCGCCTCCCTGGAGAAGCATAACCGCGAATTGAGCGGCAACCGCGAACGGGGCGATGGCTGACAGCGGCGCTTTCTTGCTGGGCGAGCTCTCCGACACCCTGGATTTCGTCACGGTGCCGCAATTGTGGCCGGTATTGGCTCAGCGGATTCGCAGTTCCCGGGAACTTCGGGTCTCCCTGGCGGGCGTGAAGCAGGCCAACAGCGCGGCCTTGGCTCTGCTGCTCGAAGGGTTGGAGCTGGCGTCGCGCAGTGGCTGCCGGCTGCGCTACGTGGAGCTTCCTGAGCCGTTGCTGGAGCTGGCGCGGGTGAGCAACGTGGAGCGAATCCTCACCGCTGGGTAGGTGGTAGATCCCTTTCTGCCCCTCCCCCTCTCCCCGCTCGGGGCGTGCGAGCGCTTGGGAATTGGTCTTTGGGGTGAATGTCGATCGCATTCAAATATACCCCCTCTGGAACAGCCCGCTTTTCTCTTCTGTTGGCAGCAAAATGTAAAGAAAACTTTACAAGTTCGGGAAATGAGGACAAGGGATGCTTCTGTTTTTTTAATAATTAAATAGATAAAAAATGGTGCGAATTTTGCATTAATCTTTAATGTCTAAGATTTTTTCCGAAAAATGTAAAATCATTTTGGAGGTATCGATGAAAAAGCTGCTGCAAACACTCGCCCTGGCTTCCTGCCTGGCCGCCGCAAGTGGCACCAACGCGCAGATCGTGGTGCCCGATTATGGAGACACGGGGTGGCAAACCTTCTCCCGTACCCTCGGGTCGACTTTTAACGGTACTGTGCGTATTGGGGTGGCCAATGAAGGCGATGACATGGTTTCGTCGCGGCTGTTGCTGGACAACTTTCAAGGGCTGTCTCTCACCAACCCCAGCTTTGAAACCGGTGATTTTTCTGGTTGGAATCTCGTGGGGTCGGGCAGCGTGAGCAGCTCGACCACTGCTGATTTGGGAACGGTTTATGGTCCCACCGACGGAACCTATTTCGCCGAACTTTCATCCGGGAGCTCCGAGAGCGCCGACTGGCTTGATGCGCTCCTTCCCCCGGGCTACGACGCTTACAATGGCTCCTGGCTGGAATTCAATGTCAACATTCCTGCCGGCGCCACCGTGAGCTTCGACTGGGCCTTTCTTGCGGGGGACCATGTGCCGTTTCATGATTTCGCCTTTCTCTGGTACCAGGAACCGGGTGCGGCCCCCTCGCTGGAGCCTCTAGCCTACATCGATTCGGTGCCTGAACCGGCACCCCTGGTGCTGATGGCCCTGGGCCTTCTGGTCACCACCGCCGTCGGACGGCGCAAGGAGAAGAGTGTGGCCTGATTGATCCGGCCGTTTCGCGTTTTCCCTTCGGTCCCTGCTCGAGCAGGGACCTTTTCGTTTCATTCATCCTGGGTTGCTGCGGCCTCAAGCCCATTGAAATTCACCAGCTCATTGGACGCGGGTTTTCGTTATCCGCATATCTGCAGTTTGTGGGTGGGCCATCCCCCCCTCAGTGTTCATGTCGAAATCGGAGACGTTTGCCGGGGCAATGGCAGGTTTCCAGCGCTGGGTTCCTGGCGTCCGAAAGCCATCATCGGGGGTACCCGTTATCCCCTCTTTTGCTTACAAAAAATCACAATGGCTGCGGACGCTGCCTCCAGTGCGCTGTCTTCCAGGTGATTTCTTCCTTCCGCAATATTCTTTATCATGACAGGCTTCCTGTTCTCCTGACAGGTCCGACGAATGGACAAGCTGGTCATCACGGGCGGCACGCCGCTGCAAGGCGAAGTGCGCATCTCCGGCGCCAAGAACGCCGCGCTGCCCATCTTGGCGTCAGCGTTGCTGGCGGACGGTCCTTTGCGCCTGGGCAATGTGCCGCACCTGCAGGACGTGACCACCACCATCGGCCTGTTGGGACGCATGGGAGTGGGGATCACGGTGGACGAGCGGATGACCATCGAGATCGATCCGGCCACCATCGACAGTTTTTCCGCTCCCTATGAACTGGTGAAGGTGATGCGCGCCTCCATCCTGGTGCTGGGGCCGCTGCTGGCCCGCTACGGGCGGGCCGACGTCTCCCTGCCGGGCGGGTGCGCCATCGGCTCGCGGCCGGTGAACCTGCATCTGGAGGGGCTGCGCGCCATGGGGGCCGAGATCACCGTGGAGGGAGGGTACATTAAGGCCCGCGCCAACCGGCTGCGGGGCACCCGCCTGGTGATGGACCTGGTCACCGTCACCGGCACCGAGAACCTGATGATGGCCGCCACTCTGGCCGAGGGCGAGACGGTGATCGAGAATGCTGCCCGCGAGCCGGAAGTGGTGGATTTGGCAAGCTGCCTCATCCGCATGGGCGCGAAGATCGAGGGTGCCGGCACCGACACCATCACCATCGAGGGGGTGCGCTCGTTGAGCGGCTGCGACTACGTGGTGATGCCCGACCGCATCGAGACGGGCACTTTCCTGGTGGCCGCCGCCCTCAGCCGGGGGCGGGTGAAGGTACGCGACACCAACCCCGGTCTGCTCGACGCCGTCCTCGCCAAGTTGCGCGAGGCTGGGGCGAAGATAGAGGCCGGCGAAGATTGGATCGAGCTGGACATGGAGGGGCGCCGGCCCCAGGCGGTGGACGTCCATACCGCTCCCTATCCCGCCTTTCCCACCGACATGCAGGCCCAGTTCACCGCCCTCAACGCCGTGGCCGAAGGGGTGGGCACCATCACCGAGAACGTATTCGAGAACCGTTTCATGCACGTATTGGAGATGCAGCGGATGGGGGCCGACATCAAGCTCGAGGGCAACACCGCCATCGTCAAGGGGGTGGAGCGCCTCAAGGGGGCGCCGGTGATGGCCACCGATCTGCGTGCCTCCGCCTCGCTGGTGCTCGCCGGCCTGGTGGCCGAGGGGGAGACGGTGGTGGACCGCATCTACCACATCGACCGGGGCTACCAGAACATCGAAGAAAAGTTGGCCGCCTTGGGCGGCCGGATCCGCCGCCTGCCCGACTGAGAGCCGCCCATGGAGTTTTCCACGCCCATCACCGTCGCCCTGGCCAAGGGCCGCATTCTCAAGGAGACGCTGCCGCTGCTGCTCCATGCCGGCATCGAGTTGCGCGACGATCCCGCCGTCAGCCGCAAGCTGATCCTGGACACCAACCACCCGAAGGTGAAGGTGGTGCTGATCCGCGCCACCGACGTGCCCACCTATGTGCAGTGGGGTGCCGCCGATCTCGGCGTGGCGGGCAAGGACACCCTGGTGGAACACGGTGGCGAGGGGCTCTACGAACCGCTCGATTTGAAAATCGCCCGTTGCCGGCTGATGGTGGCGGGCCGGCCCGACGCCTCGCTGGAGGGGCAGCGGCTGCGCATCGCTACCAAATACGTGCGCGCCACCAAGAACCATTTCGCCGAGCGCGGCCAACAGGTGGAGATCATCAAGCTCTACGGCTCCATGGAGCTGGCGCCGCTGGTGGGATTGGCCGATCTCATCGTCGATCTGGTGGAGAGCGGCAACACCCTCAAGGCCAACGGCCTGGTGCCGCTGGAGCACATCATGGACGTCAGCTCCCGCCTGGTGGTGAACAAAGCGAGCTGGAAGATGAAGCACGGGACCATCGTGGGATTGATGGAAGCCATCGGCGAGGCGGTGGAAAAGAGAGAGGCCTCCTGAAAGGGTCCGCGTCGTCCTCCTCGCTTCGAGATGGCTGGGGCAGGGTGGAGTCCCGGACTCGCGCCGGATTCCGCGCGGACCGAGGGCAGAAAGAGAGAGCAGGCAGAAACATGGCTGATATTCGCAAACTCGACACGGGCGATCCCGGCTTCCGGGAACGGCTCGATCAACTGTTGGCCTGGGAAGGGGTCTCGGACCAGCCGGTGAACGACGCCGTCAACGGCATCATCGCCGAGATCCGCGCCCGCGGCGACGAAGCGCTGCTGGAGTTCACCGGCCGTTTCGACGGTTGGCGTCCCGCCGGCCCCGCCGACCTGGAGATTCCCGTCGCCCGGCTGGAGCAGGCCTGGAGCGCCGTCGCCGCCGACCAGCGCGAGGCGCTGGAGGTCGCCGCCGCCCGCATCCGCGCCTATGCCGAGAAACAGAAGATGACCGGTTGGGAGTACCAGGAGGCCGACGGCACGATGCTGGGACAGCAAGTGACGCCCCTGGACCGGGTGGGGCTCTACGTTCCCGGCGGCAAGGCGGCCTATCCCTCCTCGGTGTTGATGAACGCCGTGCCCGCCAAGGTGGCCGGCGTGGAAGAACTCATCATGGTGGTGCCCACTCCGGGTGGCGAGGTCAACGAGCTGGTGCTGGCGGCCGCCCGGGTCGCCGGCGTGGACAGGGTCTTCGCCGTGGGCGGCGCCCAGGCGGTGGCGGCCCTGGCCTACGGCACCGAAACCATTCCGGCGGTGGACAAGATCGTGGGGCCGGGCAACATCTATGTCGCCACCGCCAAGCGCGCCGTCTTCGGCCAGGTGGGAATCGACATGGTGGCGGGCCCTTCGGAGATTCTGATCGTCTGCGACGGCCGCACCAA
>JALSRN010000026.1 GCA_026984735.1 Sedimenticola sp.
GGTGTGGGCGTGGCAGAGCGCCACCGCCAGGGCGTCCGATTCGTCCAGGCTCATGGAGCCACGCACCCCCAGCAGCAGGCGGATCATGTGCTGCACCTGCTCCTTCTCCGCCCCGCCGCTGCCCACCAGCGCCTGCTTCACCGCCCGGGGGGTGTACTCGAACACCGGCAGCCGCGCCACCACCGCCGCCGTGACCGCGGCGCCTCGCGCCTGGCCCAGCTTGAGCGCGGCAGCGGCGTTGGCAGCCACGAACACCTGTTCCACCGCCACCTGGTCGGGGGCGTAGGCGTCCAGAACGGCGCGGATGCCCAGATAGATCTCCCCCAGCCGGTCGGGAAAGGCCTTCGATCCCGTGCGGATGGCGCCGGAGTGGACATGCCGGCTGTTGCGGCCGTCGCTGTCGATGACGCCGTAGCCGGTGACGCGGGAACCGGGATCGATGCCAAGGATTCTCAAGCGCCCAACTTCTCCATCGCTTCGTCGGAGATCTCGGCGTTGGAGTAGACCTCCTGCACGTCGTCGAGATCTTCCAGCGCGTCGATGAGCTTCATCAGCTTTTCCGCCGTCTCGTCGTCCAGCTCCGCCTTGGTGGTGGCCTCGAAGGTGACCTCGGCGTTGACCGGCTCCAGACCGGCATCGAGCATGGCCTGCTTCACCGCCTGGAACTCCTCCGGCGTGGTGAAGACGTCGATGCTGCCGTCGTCGTTGCTCTCCACGTCCTCGGCGCCGGCCTCCAGGGCCGCCTCCATCACCGCATCCTCGTCCACGCCCGGCGCGAAGCTGATGATGCCCTTCTTCACGAAGAGATAGGCAACGGAACCGTCGGTGCCCAGATTGCCGCCGTGCTTGGTGAAGGCGTGCCGCACCTCGGAGGCGGTGCGGTTGCGGTTGTCGGTCATGCAGTCCACCATGATGGCGGTGCCTCCGGGGCCGTAGCCTTCGTAGCGGATCTCGTCGTAGTTCTCGCCCTCCATGCCGCCGGCGCCGCGCTTGATGGCACGCTCGATGGTGTCGGCCGGCATGTTGGCCCCCTTGGCCTTGTCCACCGCCAGGCGCAACCGCGGATTGGCGTCGATGTCGCCGCCCCCTTCCTTGGCCGCCACCGTCACCTCACGGATCAGTTTCGACCAGAGCTTGCCCCGCTTCTTGTCGTTTGCCGCCTTTTTGTGCTTGATGTTGGCCCATTTGCTGTGACCTGCCATTGCCAGACCTCGATCGGATGGTGAAATAGGGGTTGAAAACGATGCTCGAATTCTACCATGGCGCCGCCGTTTTTCCCCGGGGCGCGGCCTCGCGTTCCAGGTGAACCCCATGGCCGGTCCGCGCCTCCTGGCGCCCGGAAGAAGGCGGGCAGCTTCCAGACCCTATTCCCACGGTCGCCTTGCGTTGCGCCCGGCTCCGCTTCGTGCCAGCATTGCCGCCCTTCGGACTTTACTGGTGAAATCCAATCGAATGCCATGAGCGAGAAAGAGCATCCCATCCCCACCGAGATCAATCTGCACCGCAAATCGCGGCTGCTCGAAGTGGCCTTCTCCGACGGCAGCAGATTCCGCTTTCCCTGCGAATATCTACGCGTCCACTCCCGTGCCGCCGAGGAGGTGACCCGCGACACCCCCGTGGTGGGCAAGGAGAAGGTCAACATCGACCGCATCGAACCTCAGGGCAACTACGCCATCCGTATCGTCTTCGACGACGGCCACGACACCACCGCCTTCTCCTGGGAGACCCTCTACGACCTGGGCCGCAACCAGGAGCGGTACTGGCGGGAGTATCTGGAGAAGGTGAAGGCCGCCGGCTACCGGCGCGAGAGCGACGAACCAGGCCCCTCGGCCGGCGAGGAGATGACGCTGAAGGTGCTCTATTTCAACTATCTGGTGAACAAGCTGGGGCGGCAGGAGGAGACGGTGACCCTGCCGCGCAAGCTGGCCCCGGACGTGGAATCCTTCCTCAAGGTGCTGGCGCGGCGCAAGCTCGACCGCGGCTATCTGCTGGCACCGGAGACGGTGCGGGTGACGGTGAACCGACAGTTCGCCGAACCCTTCACCCGGCTGGAGGATGGCGACGAGATCGGCATCGTGCCCAACTCGCCCACGCCGCCGCCTCCGCCCAAGTGACGGTCACTGCCCCGCCCCCGACTCTTTCCGCGGCATCCGCACCCGGATGTGGAGCTCGCGCAGCTGCGCCGGCGACACTTCGGAAGGCGCCTCGGTGAGCAGGCAGGTGGCGGTCTGGGTCTTGGGGAAGGCGATGACGTCGCGAATGGAGTCGGCGCCGGCCATGAGCATCACCAGCCGGTCGAGACCGAAGGCCAATCCGCCGTGGGGAGGACAACCGTAGCCCAACGCCTTGAGCAGGAAACCGAATTTCTCTTGCGCCTCCTCCTTGGAAATGCCGAGGAGGCGGAACACCTTCTCCTGCACTTCGCGGCGATGGATACGGATGGAGCCGCCGCCCACTTCGGAGCCGTTGATGACCATGTCGTAGGCGCGGGAGAGGCAGTTGCCGGGATCGCTCTCCAACTTGTCGAGATCCTCCTCCCGCGGCGCCGTGAAAGGGTGGTGCAGAGCGATCCAGCGGTTCTCCTTCTCGTCCCACTCGAACATGGGGAAGTCCACCACCCAGAGGGGCGCCCACCCCTCCTCCATGAGATCCAGATCCTCGCCCAGCTTCACCCGCAAGGCCCCCAGCGCCTCGTTCACCACCGCGGCCTTGTCGGCGCCGAAGAAGATGAGGTCGCCATCCTCCGCTTCGGTGCGGGTCATGATGCCCTCCACCGCCTCGTCGGGCAGGAACTTGAGAATGGGCGACTGCAACCCTTCGCGCCCTTTCTCCGTCCATTGGTTCACCTTGACGTAGGCCAGCCCCTTGGCGCCGTAGATGCCCACGAACTTGGTGTAGTCATCGATCTCCTTGCGGGTCAGCTTCCCCCCGCCGGGCACGCGCAGAGCCGCCACCCGCCCCTTGGGGTCGGCGGCGGGACCGGCGAACACCTTGAACTCCACCCCTTCCATCAGGTCGGCCACGTCCACCAGCTCCAAGGGACAGCGCAGGTCGGGACGGTCGGAGCCGAAGCGGCGCATCGCCTCCGCATAGCTCATGCGCGGAAAAGGGTCGGGCAGCTCCACGCCCAGCGCGCCCTTGAACACCGTGCGGATCATCTCCTCCATGAGATTGGTGATCAGGCGCTCGTCGATGAAGGACATCTCCACGTCGAGCTGGGTGAACTCGGGCTGGCGGTCGGCGCGCAGATCCTCGTCGCGAAAGCAGCGCACGATCTGGTAGTAGGCGTCCATCCCCGCCATCATCAGCAGCTGTTTGAAGAGCTGGGGCGACTGCGGCAGGGCGAAGAAGCGGCCGGCGTGGGTGCGGCTGGGCACCAGATAGTCGCGCGCCCCTTCGGGCGTGGCCTTGGTGAGCATGGGCGTCTCCATGTCCATGAATCCGTGGCCGTCCAGATACTCGCGCAGCAGCCGTGTGACCTTCGAGCGAAGCTGCATGTTAGCCAGCATCCGCGGCCTGCGCAGGTCCAGATAGCGGTGGCGCAGGCGCACCTCTTCGGAGACCTCCTCCTCGTCCAACATGAAGGGGAGCGGATCCGACGCGTTGAGGATCTCTAGCTCCTGCCCCAGCACCTCGATCTCGCCGGTGGGGATATCGGGATTGACGGTGCCCTCGGGGCGACGGCGCACCCGCCCCTTCACCCGCAGCACATACTCGTTGCGCACCCGCTCGGCGATGGCGAAGACCTCGGGCAGATCGGGGTCGTAGACCACCTGGATGATGCCGGTGCGGTCTCTGAGATCGATGAAGATGACCCCGCCATGGTCGCGGCGGCGGTTGACCCAGCCGCACAGTTCGACCGTCTCGTCGATTTCCGCGACGCCGGGTTCGGCACAATAGTGAGTACGCATGCAATTTCTACCCGATTCTCTGTCGATGAAAACATCGGCGCCCCCGCGCCCGGCGGGCTCCTCCGAGCGGGATTTCGATCCACGCCGGCAGGCTGTCGAAAAACGCTTCGCTTACAACGGCCCGCAGACCGCATAGGGGTATACCACCATTTTTCGATGACCGTAAGTCATTGAAATTTAAGGAACCTAAAAAACCGCATTATTCCAGTTCCGCGGCCGGCAAATCCCTTTCATGGACTTGGAAAGCATCCCCTTGCGAACAGCATGGCCCCGGCGTCGCCGGGGCCATGCAACAGCAATTTCCCCAAGGACTTCAAGCGCAACCGCAAGCGCCGCCGGCGCAGCCGCCGGTCTTTGGCTCGGACGAGGATTTGCTCTCGCCCGAATCGTGAACGTTCTTCTTCTTGCCCGATTTGAAATCGGTCTCGTACCAGCCGCCGCCCTTGAGACGGAAACCGGCGGCGGAGACCAACTTCACCAGCGCCGACTCGCCGCACTCGGGGCATTCCTTCAGCGGAGCGTCGCTCATCTTCTGCAGGGCTTCCAGCTCGTGGCCGCAGGCGTCGCAACGATACTCGTAGAAAGGCATCTCACGACCTCCATGAATTAGGATAAAAACTTTGAAAGTTTAACATGATTCCAGGTTTGCTGTAATTCAAGAGGGGGGGAGGAACACTCCGCCTCGAATACAAAGAGAGGCTACTCTTTGGCGAAGAACGCCGAATCGTCCGCTTCCTCCACATCCGCCTCGCGAATCCTCTCCACCGCCAGCCGAAGCTCGGTGAGCTCCCGCTCCCCCATGCCGAAGCGAAGATAATATTCTGCCTTACGATAAAGCTCCTCTAGCATCCGGTTGCGCTCATCGAGGTAGAGCAGCACATGGGCCAGGCCGTACTTGTCTTTGTCTTGCGCACGCATCGCCTCAGCCAGCTTCCGGGCTCTCTCCAACGTCTCTGGCTCCGGCCTCTTCATCGCCATGACGGTCTCCTGTTTGGATCGGAATCGTTTTGTAGAATACTGCGGATCGACTCTCCTGCAACTCTTCCTCCATGCAACTTCCTTCCCACCCCACCATATTGGTTACCGGTTGTTCCAGCGGCATCGGCCACCACGTGGCTCACGGGCTGGCCCGGCGCGGCTACCGGGTGTTCGCCACGGCGCGCCGCTCCGAAGATGTGCAAAGGCTGCGCGCGGAGGGGCTGGAAGAGGCGTTGCGGCTCGACCTGGACGACTCCGCCAGCATCCGCGAGACGGTGGACCGGGTTCTCGAACGCACCCAAGGCTGCCTCTACGCCCTCTTCAACAACGGCGCCTACGGCCAGCCGGGAGCGGTGGAGGACCTGAGCCGCGAGGTGCTGCGTGCCCAACTCGAAACCAACCTGCTCGGCACCCACGAACTGACCTGCGCGGTGTTGCCGGCCATGCGCCGCCAGGGATACGGGCGCATCGTCCAGAACAGCTCGGTGCTCGGTTTCGTCGCCATGCCCTACCGCGGCGCCTACAACTGCTCCAAATTCGCCCTTGAAGGACTCACCGACACTCTGCGCCTGGAGCTGGCCGACACCGGCATTTTCGTCTCTCTCATCGAGCCCGGCCCCATCCGCAGCCGCTTTCGCGAGAACGCCTACCGCAAGTTCCGGGAGCACATCGACATGGAACGGAGTCCGCACCGGGAACGGTATCTTCGCCTCGTCGAGCGGTTGCAAAAGGAGGGCGACGCCGCCCCCTTCACCCTGGGCCCCGAAGCGGTGTTGAAGAAGGTGATCCATGCCCTGGAGAGCCGCCGCCCCAAGACACGCTATCCGGTGACCTTCCCTACCCACCTCTTTGCGCTGCTCAAGCGCCTGCTCCCCGACCGCCTCCTCGACCGGGCGCTGTGGAGGGCGACCGGCGGCGCCCGGTGATCCCCGCGCTTCGCCCGGAGCCGCAACTTTCGCAGCCGCGCACCTGCCCCGCGAAGTAGCGTTCCAGGAAGCGATCGAAAGGCTCCTGCTCCTCCGCTTCCATGCGCCACTGCGCTTCCAGAGACTCCCTGGCCAAAGCGTCCAACCTTCCGCGAAAGCTCTCGTCGAGAACGGTCTGTTCGAAGAAGCGCCACTGCTCCCTCGAAAGGCGATGAGCGAACTCGTAGAAACCTTCTCCCCGCTCCCGCATCTCTCGCAACATGCGGCCGGAGGGGGTCAGTTCGGCATCGTCCACTTTGGCGCACTGCGCCCGATACGTTTCGTGATAGGCCGAATCCCCTGTATGCGCCGCGGCCAGCTCGGCCAGGGGCTGCATGGCTGCGAGCAGCTCACGCGCCCAGTCCCGGAAGAGCACCGCCCTGCCCCCTCTTTGCAACTTGAGAGCGGGATCCCTTCCCTGGTGCGCCACCCACAGCAGGTTGCGGTCGATCTCTTTGCGCTCCTCGGGATCGATGGGAGGGCTGTCGCGCAGCAGGCAGTAGAGCATGAACAGGTGCAGAAAACGCACTTGGCTGTCGTCAATCCCCAGCGGGTGGTAGGCGTTCACATCCAGAGAGCGCAGCTCCACGTAGCGGATGCCCCGTTCCAGCAGGGCGCGGCTGGGGGTTTCCATCCCCTGCGGAATCTCCTTGGGGCGCACCGAACTGTAGTATTCGTTCTCGATCTGCAGCTGGCAGGCGGAGAGCTGGCGGTATTCGCCATCCACCTTGACGCCGATGGCTTCCCAGACCGGGCAGGGCTTCATGGTGGCGCAAGCGAGGCTGTGGACATAGTCGCCCAGTGAATCGTAGCAGGCCTTCACGCCCATCCCCTCTTCCTTGCGGTTCTGGTAGCCGATGTCGCCCATGCGCAAAGAGGTGGCGAAGGGCTCGTAATAGGTGGTGTCGTCGAACACCAGCAGGTCCGGCTCCTTGTCGGCGAAGAAGGACTTGCACACCGCCGGAGAGGCACCGAAGAGATAGGGAATGATCCAGCCGTAGCGCTGCAGGTTGCGCACCATGCCCATGTAGTGGCGGTCGCGGAAGGCGCGCGAATTCTCTTCTCCCGCCACGGCGGCGTACATGGGCCAGAACTCTTCGTGGAGAGAAAAATTGAAATGGACCCCGGCGATCACCTGCATCACCCGACCGTATCGGTGCCCCAGGCCGATGCGGTAGACGTGCTTCATGCGGCCGACGTTGGAGGTGCCGTACCGGGCGATGGGGATGCTCTTCTCCCCCGCCAGGATGCAGGGCATGCTGGTGGCCCAGAGGATCTCCTCCTCCAGCCGCTCGTGGACGTAGCGGTGCAGTCCCTGCAGACAGTGCAGCGTCTCGACGAAGTTCTCGAAAGGGGGAGTGACGAATTCGAGAAGCGCCTCGGAGTAGTCGGTGGTGATCCAGGGGTGGGTCAGCGCCGAGCCCAGCGCCGCCGGATGGGGAGTGGTGGCGATGCCGCCGTGACGCGCCACCCGCAGACTCTCCTTCTCCAGGCCCACGCGGCCCTTGAAGAGCAGCCGCGGTTCCCCCTGCCGGAGGAGCCGGTCCAGCAGGCGGTCCACCCGCGGCGCGCCGTGGGGCATGGAGTCACTCGGCCTGGGCGGTGACCGGCCCTTGCTGGCGGATGTAGTCGGCAAGAATGCGCGCCGCCTCCTCCTGCCAGATGCGGCCGATCCCTTCCGGGTCCTCCTCCTTGCCGCCGTGGGCCTCCTCTTCCTCGTCCTCCAGCTTCTCCAGCGGCTTCAGGCCGCGCGCCAGCCGCAGCCGGTTCCTGCGCTCGAGCGCCCGCTTCTCACGCGCCTGCCACTCCTTGCGCCGCTCCTTCTCCACCAGGGAGACCGTCTTTTCATGCTCCATCTCGCGCAGCGCTTCCCTCTCTTCGCGCAGATAGGCGAAACCGGGATCGAGCTTGGTCCGCTGCAAGTGGCGGGTGCGCAGGAGGGCCAAGTTCGCCCCGCCCAGCCGCAGGTGTTCCACCGCGTGGATGTGGGTCCACGGCAAGGCGTTGTCCAGCGCCCGCTCGCCGTGCTTGCCGTCGTCGGCCACCACCGGAAAGACGACGTCGGGCACCACGCCCTTGTTCTGCGTGCTGCCCCCCTGCACGCGGAAGAACTGGGCGATGGTGAGGCGCAGCCGACCGATGTCTTCCTTGTCGCGGGTGAACTGCCCCAGATCCACCAGTGTCTGCACCGTGCCCTTGCCGAAGGTGGGCTCGCCGATGATGAGGCCGCGCCCGTAATCCTGGATGGCGGCGGCGAAGATCTCCGAGGCCGAAGCGCTGTTGCGGTTCACCAGCACCGCCAGAGGACCGCTGTAGACCTCGTCGGGGTCGGTGTCGCGCTCCACCTCCACCCGCCCCTGGGAGTCCTTAACCTGCACCACGGGGCCATGGGGAATGAACAGTCCGGTGAGCTCGATGGCCTCGGTGAGCGAGCCTCCGCCGTTGTCGCGCAGATCCATGATGACGCCGGCCACCTTCTGCTTCTTCAGCTTGCGCAGAAGCTTGCGCACGTCGCGGGTGGTGCTGCGGAAATCCTTGCGCCCAGCCGCCTGAGCCTGGAAGTCGCGATAGAAGGCGGGCAGTTCGATGATGCCGAACCGTTTGCCGTCCACCTCGATGATCTCGGACTTGGCCGCCTGGTCCTCCAGCTTGATGCGATCGCGCACGATGGCGATCTCGCGGGCCGCCCCCTGGGCGCCCGCCGATTTGGGAAGGACGTTGAGGCGCACCACCGTCCCCTTGGGACCGCGGATCTTCTCCACCACGTCCTGGAGCGGCCAGCCCACCACGTCTTCCATCTTTCCGGTGCGCCCCTGCGCCACGCCGATGATGCGGTCGCCCGGCTTGAGCTGCCCGCTCTTGTCCGCCGGGCCGCCCGGCACGATCTTCTCCACCTCGGTGTATTCGTCCTTGCTGCTCAGGACGGCGCCGATCCCCTGCAGCGAAAGCCGCATGGAGATGTCGAAGTTCTCCGAGCGCGCGGGCGACATGTAGGCGGTGTGCGGTTCGATGCTCAGGGTGTAGGCGTTGATGAAGGTCTGAAAGACATCGTCGGCGTCGAACTGGTGAACGCGCCGCCGCAACGTCTCGTAGCGTTTGCGCAGGGTCTTGCGGATCTCCTTCTCCGCCTTGCCGGCCAGCCGCAGGTTGAGGATGTCGTTCTTGACCCGCTTGCGCCACAGATCCTTCAAGGCCGCCTCGTCCTTCGCCCACGGGGCGTCTTCGCGGTCGAAACGGTAGCGCTCCTTGCGGGTGAAGTCGAACTGATTCTTCTCCAGCAGTTCCAGCGCCCAGGCCACCTGCCGGTCCACTTGCCGGCGAAAGAGCCGGAAGATCTCGAAGGCCGGTTCCAGCCAGCCCGTGGCGATGGCCTCGTCGAGCTTGTAGCGGTACTTTTCCAACCGGTCGATCTCCTTCTGGGTGAAGAAGCTGCGGTTGGGATCGCAGGAGTCGAGATATTTGTCGAAGATCCGGGACGAGAGAGCGTCGTCCAGCTTAACCTTGCGATAATGGTACTTTTGCAACACGCCGTTGACGATGAGGGCGGTCTGGCGCAGCCGCTTGTCCGGCTTGAGCGACTCGAGCGGCACCTCCTTGACCATGGCGAGCGCCGCGCTGCCCAGGAACAGAAGCAGCAGTGACAGGATCCAGCGGTTGACTCTTTGCATCTTCGTTCTTCGCCTCACGTCGGGACGCGGCCGGGAGGCCGCCTCAGCCCCAGGTTGAGTTGCAGATATTCCGGTTCGTCGGGGCGCAGAAACCCGTGCCGGATGAGAAAATCGACGACCACCAGGTTGCAGTTGAGCTTGAATTCGTCGGTCTCCCTCACCAGACGGGCCACCTCCTCCAACGGCAACAGGGAGAAGGATTCCACCTCGCCGTCCGTGTTTCGAGGCTCGAAATCAGCGGAAAGTTCCAGATCGTAGCAGTAGAGCAGATCGGGACGATACCCCCGCCTGGCCACTCTATTGTAGCTCACCAGCCCCACCGCCACCGCCCGGCGCGCCAACTCGGGGGGAATGCCCGCCTCTTCCCGGCACTCCTTCTCCAGGTTCTCCCGCAGGCTCACACCCCAAGGCAGGCCGCCGGCCACCAGCTGATCGAGGCGCCCCGGATACACGAGCCGGTCGCGCGCCCGCCGTCCGACCCACATGAACACCTCCTTCCCCTTTCGCACATAGCCGTTGAGATGCTGCCCGAAGGTGCGGGTGCCGAACCAGGCCGCCACCGCCCGGTCCATGACGCAGAGCGCCTCCTCGCGCCCGCCCGGCGTCACCGGATAGAGCTCGCCCATGGGCGGCGTGACCACTCCAAGCTCGGCGAGCTGTTCGCCCACCTCCGCCAGGGCGCGGCTGCGCGCATCGAATCCCTCCAGCTCGCCGACCAGCTCGATCCGCTCCGGAAAGAGCCGGAAAACCTCGGGAAACCGCCGCAACTCTTCCGCCAGCGCCGGCCGCACCCAGCCCACGATCCGCCCCTCGATCAACCAGGGAAGGAAGGGCTCGGCGATCTTCGGATTGCACGCCTCGATGTGGCGCAGATAGCCGGTCTTACCGCTCATCTTCCCGATCCCTCACCTCTTCCTTGGCCTCGCCCCAGGCGCGTTCCCAGGCGTCGAGGTCCAGCTCGCGGGGATCGATCCCCGCCTCCCGCAACCGCCGCTCCATGGCGCGGAAGCGCAGTTCGAAGCGGTCGTTGGCGCGGCGCAGCGCCTGTTCGGGATCCAAACCGAGAAGACGCACCAGGTTCACCGCGGCGAAAAGCAGGTCGCCCGCCTCGTGCACCTGCTCCTTGCGGTCGCCCGACGCCATCGCCTGGCGCAGCTCCTCCAGCTCCTCTTCCACCTTGGGGAGACAGGCGGCTGCGTCGGGCCAGTCGAATCCCAGCCGCGCGGCGCGCCTTTGCAGCTTGTCGGAACGCACCAGCGCCGGCAGCGCCCGGGCCACGCCGTCCAGCGCGGAAGAGCCGCCCCGCAGGCGCCGTTCGCGCTCCTTCTCCGCCTCCCAGGCTTCGCGCAGCGCCTCCTCGTCACCCGCTTCGGCCTCTCCGAAGACATGGGGGTGGCGGCGCAGCATCTTCTCCACGATGGCGTCCACCACCTCGCCGAAATCGAAAGCCCCCTGCTCCTCCGCCATGCGGGCGTGGAAAACCACCTGGAAAAGCAGATCGCCCAGCTCTCCCTTCAGCTCTTCCAGATCCCCCCGCTCGATGGCATCGGCCACCTCGTAGGCCTCCTCGACGGTGTAGGGGGCGATGGTGGCGAAGGTCTGCCCACGGTCCCACGGGCAACCCCTCTCCGGATCGCGCAAACGGCGCATGATCTCCAGCAATTCTTCGATTCGGTGTGGCATCTTGTGGACTCGGCCGGTTCCCCGCCACAGAATAGGGGGAGACGGAGGCGGGAGCAAACGCTGTTCTACAATGAATCAGGATGACCCCACCCGAGGAGAAAGGCTCGTGAAACTGGAAGCGGTGCTCTTCGACCTGGACGGCGTTCTCTACCAGGGGGAGCGGGCGGTGCCCGGAGCGGACGCGGCGGTGGCTTGGTTCCAGCAGCGCAAGATTCCCCATCTGTTCCTCACCAACACCACCTCGCGGCCCCGCGCCGCGCTGGTGGAGAAACTGGCCCGCATGGGAATCGAGGTGACGCCGGAGCAGCTCTTCACTCCGCCAGTGGCCGCCCGGCAGTGGTTGGAACGGCGCGGTTGCCGCAAGGTCGCCCTCTTCGTGCCCCCGGCCACCCGCGAAGAGTTCGAGGGGCTCGTCCCGGCCGGCACCGAAGAAGAGGCGGTGGACGCCGTGGTGTTGGGCGACCTGGGCGAAGCCTGGGACTTCGCCACCCTCAACCGCGCCTTCCGCCTTCTCATGGCGCGGACGGAGACCCTTCTGGTGGCGCTGGGGCTCACCCGCTACTGGAAGGCCGAAGAGGGATTGCGCCTCGACGTGGGTCCTTTCGTCAAGGCGCTGGAATACGCCACGGGAAAGGAGGCGGTGGTGCTGGGCAAACCGGCGGCGCCCTTCTTCCAGGCGGCGCTGGGGCGCATTGGCGCGGCAGCGGAAAAGACGCTCATGGTCGGCGACGACATCCGCGGCGACGTGGAGGCGGCCCAACACGCGGGGCTGCACGCCGCGCTGGTGCGCACCGGCAAGTTCCGGCCCGCCGACCTGGAGCTGGGCGTCGAGCCGGAGCTGGTGCTCGATTCGGTGGCCGACCTACCCCGCTGGTGGAAGGAACAGGAGCGCCCCTCAGTGGGGTGAAGCGCCGAGCACCAGGCTCTTCTCCAGCGTCTCGCCCCCCCGGCTGAATCGCACTTGGACGCGATCGCCGGGTCGCTTGTCGATGAGCGCCATGCGCAGCCCCGTATAGCTGGAGACCGGACGCCCGTCGATGGCGAGGATGCGGTCTCCCTTGCGCAGCCCCGCCTTCTCCGCGCCGCTGCCGGGAGTGATGCCGGTGATGCGGATGGCGCCGCCCGTGGTGTCGACCAGCACTCCCATCAAGGGGCGGGGGGAGAGCCTCTTCTCTTCGGTCACCACCAAATAGTCGGCTTCGCCGGGCTTGGCCTCCCGGTCCGCGGGGAGCACGATGGCCTGCTCGGCGTGGAGGCGCCGCGCCACCCGCTTGGGAATGCCCGACCCCCAGGCGATGTGGCCGCTGCCGGCGAGCACCACCATCTGCTTGCGCGGATGGGCGCGCAGATAGTCGCTGACGCTTTGGGCCATGCCTTCGTCCCAGCTGTACTGGACGTCGAGAAAGCGTTCGAACCGCTTTTCGTCCTTTCCAGGGTGCCGGTCGAAGGCGCGATGCAGCCGCTTCCGGTACGCGCGGTCCGAGCGGTCGATGCGCCTGGGCAGGCGGGCCCGATCGGCCGGAGCCAAGCCTTCGATCCCTTTGCGGGAGACCTCGTCGGTGAGCTCGCGGGGGAGGTTGAGCGCCACCACCGGAATGCGGTGGCGGCGCGCGAAGCGGAGAATGGGGCGATAGAGACGGTAGTCGAAGCGCCATCGCTCGAACCACTGGGTCTTCTCCAGCATCTCGGTCTCGGAGACGCGGCCCTCGATATAGGCGTCCAGCCACTTCTGAAACGGCTTCTGGAAGAACTCCATGCCGATGGCCAGGTCCGCTCCTCTGCGTCGGAGCCTGCGGATCACCTCCAGCTCCAGCAGATGATCGCCGTAGCGGGAGTGGGTCTCGCCCACGTAGATCACCCGCTTGCGGGCCAGCTCCGGCAGGATGTCGTCCAACGTGCCCAGCAACCGGCCGTCGCTGGAGAAGACAGTATAGGGAGGCGGCGCGCCGTGCCGCAGCGACTGCTGCATGCAGCCCGCCAGCAACAGCAGCAGGACGGGCATCCATTTCCAGCTTGTGCGAAGATTCATCGGTCCCCCGGGCCACCGGCGGCAGTGGTATGGAAAAGTCATGAACGTCTATCTTACCGACCCGCGCGCGGAGAAGGCGACCGGAAACAAACGCGGATGCCTGGCGCTGCTCGCCCTGGCCGGCCTCCTCTGGCTGGCCATGCCGGCCTTCGCTTCCCGGCGCCCGCCGGTGGTCCACCATCGGCTGGAGGTGACCATCGACCCTTCCGCCGGCCGGCTGGAGGTGACGGACGAGCTTTGGCCGGTGGACCCCAAAAAAGGCGTGGAGTTCCTCCTGCACGAAGGGCTCCGACCCCGGCTACTCACGCCGGGCGCGCGCCTGAGCGGCGGCGAGCGGCTGCGCACCTCGGTGCCGGCGCGCCGCTGGCGCGTGGAACTGCCGGAAACGGCCGCGTCGCTGCGCCTGCGCTATCGTGGCGAGATCCGCCACCCTCCCCGCGAGGGCGAACTGCACGCCACGCCGGGCACCCTCTCTTCCCAAGGGGTGGAGCTCTCTCCCGCGACCCTCTGGTACCCCTGGATCGCGGACCGTCTGGTCACCTTCCAGATGCGGCTCTCTCTTCCCCGGGGGTGGCACGGAATCAGCCAGGGGCGGAGCGGAGACGACGACCGTACCTGGCGGGAGGACCGGCCTCAGGAAGGGATCCACCTGGTGGCGGGGCCCTACCGCCGCTACCGCCGACGGTTCGGCGAGTTGACGGCCATGGCATGGCTGCACCAGGCCGATGCGCGACTGGCGGGGCGTTACCTCGCCGCCACCGGCAAGTATCTCGATCTCTACAGCCGCCTCATCGGCCCCTACCCCTACGCCAAGTTCGCCCTGGTGGAGAACTTCTGGGAGAGCGGCTACGGCATGCCCTCCTTCACCCTTCTCGGCCCCACCATCCTGCGCCTCCCTTTCATTCTGCGCAGCTCCTATCCCCACGAGATCCTCCACAACTGGTGGGGCAACTCGGTCTATGTGGACCTCCGCAGCGGCAACTGGAGCGAGGGGCTCACCAGCTATCTGGCCGACCACCTGCTGAAAGAGCGGCAGGGGCTGGGCGCCGACTATCGCCGTGACGTTCTGTTGCGCTACGCCAACTGGGTGAAAGAGAGCGACGACCAGCCGCTGGTGCGTTTCCACGGGCGCCACGACGAAGCGAGCCAGGCGGCGGGCTACGGTCGCATGCTGATGCTGGCGCACATGCTCCGGCTGCGCCTGGGCGACGCTCCCTTTCTCCAGGGGTTGCGGCGCTTCTATCGCCGCAACCGGTTCCGGATCGCCGATTTCGACGATCTGCGATCGGCTTTCGAGGCGGTTTCGGGAGAGCGGCTGAAAGGATTCTTCGACCAGTGGACGAAACGCACGGGAGCCCCCGCCTTGAAGCTGGAGAAGGTGCGGGTGGAGCGGACGAAAAAGGGCTACCGCCTCCACGGAAGGCTGATCCAGACCCAGAAGGAACCACCGTTTCGCTTGCGGGTGCCCCTCTATGTGCAGCTTCGCGACGAACCCCAGGCGGAATCCCATGCTCTGGAGATGGCGGGGCGCCGTCTCGACTTCGTCCTGGAGCTGAAAAAACGGCCGGTGCGGCTGCGGGTCGATCCCCTCTACGACCTCTTCCGGCGGCTCGATCCGGCGGAGACGCCCCCTTCCCTGAGCGCCCTCTTCTCGGCCGACTCCGTCGCCGTGGTGCTGCCCGCGGAGGCGCCCCCGCCCCTGCGGCGCGCCTACCGGCTCCTCGCCGAAGCGTGGCAGGCGCGCAATCCACGGACGCGCATCCTCGACGACGACACGCTGCGGCAATTGCCGCCGCAGGGCGCCGTCTGGATCTTCGGGGAAGAGAACCGTTTCGCCGGACGGTTGTGGAACTCGAAGGAGAAGACGGTGGCCGGCTCCGCCGGCCGAATGCGGTTGCCGAAGGGTTTCCAGCCGGACGACGGCGGCAGCCTGGTGGTCGCCACGCGCATCCGCCGCCCTTTGGGCCTGCTGGTGCTGGGGCGTCCCGAACAGGCGCGGTCGTTGGCGCGCCGCCTGCCCCATTACGGCAAATACGGCTATCTATGGTTCGACGCCGAGGGACGAAACCGGCTGAAAGGAGGCTGGCCCACGAGTGGCGGCGCCCTCGAAGTTCCGCTCGCGCCGCAAGCGCCTCCGCTGCGGATTTCCGACCATCCTTCGCTGCTGGAGCAGCTCGGGGGAGACATCCGCCTTACTGAACCGTCACACCCCCCAGCTGGGCAACCACAGCGCCATCGCCAGGCAGAAGGCGGAGAGCAGCAGCAGCCAGACTAGAAAGCGCCGCCGGGCGCCGGCGCGGTACCCTTTCTGCTGAAAATGGGAGACCGCGCCGCAATGCGGACAGTGAGCGCGGTCCGCCGGCACCTTGGCGCCGCAATAGAGGCATTCAACCTGGTCTGCCATCGATCCTCGGCCGCACGAGTATGGGCGCGTAATAGAGCACGAACACCAGAAAGGCCAGCATCCACAATCCTCCCGCCAGGTCGATCCAGACCACATAGTGGCCCATGTCCACCATGGGCAGGAAGACCCTCGCCGCCGCGGCCGCCGTCAACACCCCGAAAGCGAGGGGCATCCACCAGCCGATGGCGTTGATGTCGCGTCCGGTATGGCCCAGCGCCACCCGTGACATCATGCCCAGGGTGAGCAGCCCGATCCCGCCGAGCGTGATGGCGTGCAGCACGAGCGGATAGGGAAAGAGACCGAAACCGGCCATTCCCCGCAGCAGCAGCCCCACCACGATCCAGCCATAACCGAGGTAGAGCACCCAGAGGATGGGTCGGCGCCAGATGCCATGGTTGGAACCGTACCACCCCTGCAGGCGGAGCGCCTGCGTTCCGCCGGCCAGCAGGCAGAAAACGCCCGCCGCCGGCCCGTGGGGCAGCAGCAATTCCGCGAGCGCCGCCAGCCCCATGGTGGCGAAACCAGCCCGCTCCACCCAGGGGCGGCGGCGCACCGACGCCCCCGGCACCGCCTTGTCGGTGAAGAAGGGGATGACCCGCCCCGCCACCAGCAGCAAGACCAGCAGCACCATGTCCACCATCAGATAGAGCCCCCGCTGCCACAACCCCCACTGCCGGCCGATGCCGGCCGCATCGAGGTGCACCAGCCCGTTGGCCAGGGTCATTCCCGCCAGAAAGAGCAGAAAGAAGCGGTTCACCGGATTGGGGCCGAACCAGAGCGGCCGCCACAGCGACCAGGCCAGCGCCGGCAGGAAAGCCAGGTCCACGCCGGCCACCAGCCATCCCGGCGCCTGCGGGGTCACCACCAGCATGCGCCCCGCAAGCCAGAGCAGCGCCAGGGTCGCCAGCCAACCGCCCGTGGGCACCGCCATGCCGGTCCAATTGCGCACTGCGGTGAGCAGAAAGCCGGCCACCACCGCCGCCGTGTAGCCGAACAGCATCTCGTGGGCGTGCCACTCCACCAGGTTGAAATAGCCGCCGCCGGGCACCACCCCCTGCCAGAAAGCGAGCCAGAGCCCCATGAGGATCAGCGCCGAGATCCCGGCCGCCAGAAAGAAGGGCCGGAACCCCAGCGCGAAGAGGGCGAACCGGCTCGTCGGCCGCCTCAAGGGCAGATCGCCAAATTGCGCCACAATGGCCGTTCTCCAGAAAATCTCATGAATGGCGGGATCTTACATACCGAAAATCCGGTTTCTCCTTGACTTCCCTCAAAAGGAAAACCGGGTTCATAATGGCACAATTCCCGTCCAACCATTCATCCTTGCGAACCGACCATGCCGCTCTCCCTTCCCACCCCGCCATCCCCCCGCACGCTCCTGCAACTGCCCGGCCGACTGTTGCCGCCGGCGCTCCACGCCCACGGATTGGCGCTGCTGCTCAACCGGATCTTCCGGGAGGCGCTGGCGCGCGGCGAGCTGGAATTCCTCCAGGAGAGGGTGCTTCAAGTGGAGGTGACCGACCTGGCCCTGGACTACCGCTTGACTCTGGAGAAGGGGCGCCTCACCGCCGCCTCCCCCGGTCGGCGGCCCGATGTCCGCTTCGGCGGCCGCGCCCGCGAGTTCCTGGTGTTGGCGCTGGGGCGGGAGGATCCAGACACTCTCTTCTTCCAGCGCCGGCTGCAGCTCGAAGGCGACACCGAGCTGGGGCTGGAGATCAAGAACTTCCTCTACTCCCTGGAGCAGGGGCTGCTGCCCGAGCCGGTGGAGCGGCTGCTGCTGCGCCTGGTTTGAGCCCCACCATCCTCCTGGCGCCCGACAGCTTCAAGGGCAGCCTCGGCGCCGGCCGTTTCTGCGAGGTGGCCGAAGAGGCCATTCTCCGCGCCCGCCCCGACGCCACCGTGATCGCCCATCCGCTGGCCGACGGGGGCGAAGGCACCCTGGAGGCGCTGGCCGGCATGGAGGGGGCGGAACGGATCACCCATTCCGTCCCCGGCCCCTTGGGGCGGCCGGTGAGGGCGGATTCCTTGTGGTTTCCCGCAAAAGGAACGGCGGTGATCGAAATGGCCCAGGCTTCGGGCCTGCAGCGGCTGCCGGCCGCCGCGAGGAGCCCCTTGAAAGCGACCACCCGGGGAACGGGCGAACTGCTGCGCCACGCTCTCCACCTGGGAGCGCGGCGGATCATCGTCACCCTGGGCGGCAGCGCTACCACCGACGCCGGCACCGGTCTCCTCGCAGCCCTGGGCTACCGGTTTCTGGACGACGCGGGAAGGCCGCTCCCGCCGGGCGGGGGCGCGCTGGAGAGGCTGGCGCGCATCGAAGCGCCCGATTCGGGGCTGCCGCGGGAGGTGGAGCTGTTGGGCGCCACCGACGTCACCGTGCCCCTCCTCGGGCCCACCGGCGCCGCCCGCCTTTTCGCCCCTCAAAAAGGGGCCTCGCCGGCCGAAGTGGAGTGGCTGGAACGGGGGCTGGCGCGGTTCGCCGAGGTGGCGGCACGGGATCTGGGTCTGGAGGTGGCCGAGGCGCCGGGTGCCGGAGCCGCCGGCGGCCTGGGCGCGGCGCTGCTGCTCCTGGGAGGCCGGCTCACGCCCGGTTTCGCCCTGATCGCCGGGCTCACCGGCTTCGAAGCGCATTTCCGCCGCCAGAGGCTGGATCTGGTGATCACCGGCGAAGGGCGCCTGGATCACCAGAGCGCCCACGGCAAGGTGCCGGTGGAAGTAGCCAAGGTGGCGGCGGGCCACGAGGTGCCGGTGGTGGCGCTGGCGGGGGAGGTGGCGCTGCCGCCGGCCGAGGTCGAGGCGCTGGGATTCCACACGGCGCGCTCCCTCGCCGATCCAACGCGCCCCTTGGAGGAGAATCTCGTTCTGGCGGAGAAGCGGCTGGCGGAGGTGATCCGCGAAGAGCTGCCCAACTGGCTTTGAGCGCGACGGCGCAAAACCCCGGTCAGGCGAGGCCCGCCTCCCCACGCCAATAACCGCTGCAGCCGCCCACCGGCATCAGCTTTTCCAATGCCGCCGGCGGCGCGCCCTCCAGAGCGGCACGGAAGGATGCGACGACGCGGCCGGTATGGTGCGCCTGGGGGCTGATGCGCAGCAGCCCCACGCCCGCCGCGCGCGCCGCGTCCACTTCCGGCAGCAAGTTGCAGGTGAGGGCCGACTGGGTCTGGATGCCGTTCACCGCCAGGAAGGCCTCGCCCTCCTGGGTGCGCAGCGTGAAGCCGTCGGGATGGTCCAG
>JALSRN010000027.1 GCA_026984735.1 Sedimenticola sp.
AGGAGCGGGACGGCCTGGCCGGCTCTCTGGAGGCGCTCGACCAGGCTATCCTCGGCGCGCGGGAGGTGTTGGAGGAGCGGCAGCGGGCGCTGGCCCAGGCGCGGGAGGAGCTGCAGACCAGCCGCGGCCGTCTCGCTTCTCTGCAGACGTTGCAGCAGTCGGTTCTGGGCGAGGGAGACGACGCCTTTGCCCGTTGGCTGGAAGAGAACGGCCTCGGCGCCGCGCCCCGCCTGCTCGAACGGATCGAAGTCGAGCCCCGCTGGCGGGAGGCGGTGGAAGCGGTCCTGGGCGGGCGGCTTCAGGGCCTGCTGGTGCGGGAGATTGCCCAGTGGGCCGAACGGTTGGAGACTCTCGAATCGGGCCACCTCCATCTCTTGGAGGAGGAGGGTGAGGCGCCTGCGAGCGAGGCCGGCACCCTGGCCGAAGTGGTGGCCGGCCCCCCTTCGGTGCGCCGTCTGTTGAGCGCGGTGAAACGTGCCGACGATCTCCCGCAGGCGCTGGCCATGGCCGCCGCGCTGCAGCCTGGCGAGATGGTGGTGACGCCGCGAGGCGTCTGCCTGGGCGCGGGCTGGTTGCGGCTGGAACGTGGGGACGCCACCGCCGGCGTGCTCGCGCGGGAGGAGGAGGTCCGCCGGCTGAGCGAACGGGTGGCGCAACTCGAACCCCAGGTGAAGAGACTGGAAGAGGCGCTCTCCTCGGGTCGGGAGGAGTTGGCGCGACAGGAGCACCGTCGCCGCGAAGAGCGGCAAAAGGTGGATCACGCGGGCCGCGAACTGGCCCGGATTCAGTCGAGCCTCGAAGGACGGCGCGCGCGCGCCGAGCACATCCGCCAGCGGCGCGAGGCCTTGGCGCAGGAGTTGACCGAGATCCGCGAACAGATCGAGGCCGGCCGCTTGGAAATGGAGCGATCCCGCGAGCGGCTGCATCGCGCTCTGGAAGAGGTGGAGAAGTTCAGCGTGCGGCGCGAACAGTTGGCGGCGCGGCGCGAGCGGTTGCAGCGCGAGTTGGCGGAAGCCCGGGAGGCGGCCACCGCGGCGCGTAGCGAGGTCCACCGGATCGCCCTGCGGGTGGAGTCGGTGCGCAGTACCGAGCAGTCGCTGCGAGATGCCATCGACCGGCTGGAAGAGCAGCTTTCCCAGTCGCGGGAGCACTTGAGCCGCCTGGAAGCCCGGCTGCAGGAGGGAGAGGCGCCCCTGCTCCAGCAACAGCGGGAGCTGGAGGCGCTGTTGCAACGGCGCGTGAAGGTGGAGAATGAACTGGCCGGAGCGCGCAAGCGGCTGGAGTCCATCGACCACCGTCTGCGCGAGCTGGAGCAGGAGCGCCAGCAGGCGGACCGTCAGGTGCAGGCGCAACGCGAGGCGCTGGAGCGCGCGCGGCTCGCCCGCCAGGAGATCCTGGTGCGGGGGCGCACGTTGGAAGAGCAGCTCGCGGAGAGCGGCCTTTCCCGCGAAGAGCTGGAACGGCGTCTGCCGGAGGGTGCCGAGGTGGCTGCGTGGCAGGAGCGCTCCGAACGGCTGGCGCGCCGCATTCAGCGCCTGGGCGCTATCAACCTGGCGGCCATCGACGAGTTCCGGGAAACCAAGGAGCGCATGGAGTACCTGGACGCTCAGCATGCGGACGTGACCCAGTCGCTGGAGACCCTCGAAGAGGCGATCCACAAGATCGACCGGGAGACCCGCACCCGTTTCAAGGAGACCTTCGACCGGGTCAACGCCGGGCTCAAGGAGATGTTTCCCAAGCTCTTCGGCGGTGGCCACGCCTATCTCGAGCTGGTGGGGGACGATCTTCTCGACGCCGGGGTGGCCATCATGGCGCGCCCGCCGGGCAAACGCAACAGCAGCATCCATCTGCTTTCCGGCGGCGAGAAGGCCCTCTCCGCCGTGGCGCTGGTCTTCTCCATCTTTCAGCTCAATCCGGCGCCCTTCTGCATGCTCGACGAGGTGGACGCGCCTCTGGACGACGCCAACGTGGGCCGTTTCTGCGATCTGGTGAAAGAGATGTCGGAGAAGGTGCAGTTCATCTTCATCACCCACAACAAGGTGACCATGGCCATCTCCAACCAGCTTCTCGGCGTCACCATGAACGAGCCGGGCGTCTCCCGGTTGGTGTCGGTGGACGTGGAGGAGGCGGCGCGCCTCGCGGCGGTGTAGATTTTTCGCCGGGAAGCGGGCCCTTAGCCTCGGCTTGCGGGATAAGTGAGAATCTCCTCCAGCCGCTCCAACGGAAAACGCGCTCCATGCCGCTTCTCGAGCAGACGGGCCGCCTTCGCCGGGTCGGCGGGAAACGGCTCCACTCCTTCCAGGAGGCTGCGAAGATCCTCGCTCATCGCCCAGGGATAGACCAGCCAGCTCCAGGATTGGAGGCGGCCGGCATGAAAATCGGGACGGTAGCTGGAGCTCTCCTTGTGGTGCATGGCCGCCGTGCGCAGAGCCGCGGGGGTGCCTCTCTCGCGGATGTGGGCCAGGGCCAGCTCGAAGGTCTCTCCCGAATCGCTCACATCGTCCACCACCAGAACGCGGCGGCCCGCCACCTCGGCGGCCAGCGGATAGCGCAGGCGGGCGCGGGGGCCCTTGCGTACTCCTCGATAGTGTTCGATCTTCATGCTGTCCATGTCGAAGACATCCAGCCGGTCCGCCAGCAGACGGGCGGGCACGAAACCGCCACGGGCGATGGCCACGATGAGGTCGGGAGAGAAGGCCGCTTCACGCATCTGCCGAACCAGCCGCGAGACCAGCTCGTCGATCTCTTTCCAGCCGACGATCTTGCAGGGAATGTTCTCTGCCATCCTTTTCACGACTCGTTCGTAAGGTCCTTCTCTGCGTGAAGCCGGGTGCGACATTCAGGCTGGCAGCCTCTCGGACTCGAGGCCGTCGGGCTGCAAATCCGCGACTTTTCGCTTCGAACGCCCGACTCCCATAGGCTGCTAGACTGTAGGAAAGCATACCAGGAGGTGGCATCATGAAGATTCACGTTTTCCTATCGACGGTTCTTCTGTTCCTGCTAGTCGCAACGGAGGTTGGCGCCATGGGTTTCACCATACACTCTTCCGCATTCGAGGAGGGCGGTTCCATTCCGGCCCGCTACACCTGCGACGGAGAGGATCTCTCTCCGCCCCTGCAATGGAGCGGCGTGCCCCAAGGCGCGCGCAGCCTGGCGCTCATCGTCGACGATCCCGACGCGCCCGATCCGGCGGCGCCGCGCATGGTGTGGGTGCACTGGGTGCTCTACAACCTGCCGGCCGACTCCACCGGCTTGCCCGAAGGGGTCGCCCACCTTCCCTCCGGCACCTTGGAAGGGCTGAATGACTGGAAGCGCACGGGCTACGGCGGGCCCTGTCCACCCATCGGGCGCCACCGTTATTTCTTCAAGCTCTACGCCCTCGATACGGAACTGCCCGATCTGGGAACGCCGACCAAGGCTCGGTTGCTCGAGGCCATGAAAGGGCATGTCGTCGGAGAGGCGGTGCTGATGGGAACCTACGCCCACTGAGCCGAAGAGCTTGAAAAGGGGGAGGGGCGACTCCGCCCGATCGCGATGTCTGTCACCAACGCCGAAATCGCCGCCATCTTCAACCGCATCGCCGACCTGCTCGAGATCCAGGAAGAGAACCCCTTCCGCATCCGCGCCTATCGCAATGCCGCCCGAACCATCCAGGGACTCTCCCACAGCTTGGCGGAGATGGTGCAGGCGGGGGAGGCGCTGGAGGCGCTGCCGGGCATCGGCAAGGATCTGGCGGCCAAGATCCGGGAGATCGTCACTACCGGCTCGCTGCGCAAGCTGAGGGAGCTGGAGGGAGCGGTGCCGCCGGAGCTGGTGGAGCTGTTGCAGGTGCCGGGCTTGGGGCCCAAGCGGCTGAAGACCCTGCGCGACCATCTCGACATCCAGGGAGTGGCCGATCTGGAACAGGCGGCCCGCGAAGGACTGGTGCGCAATCTGCCGGGCTTCGGCCTCAAGAGCGAGCAGAATCTGCTGCGTGAACTGTCGGAACTGAAGCGGCGCACCCGTCGCTGGCTGCGGGCTGAGGTGGAGGAGGTGGCGGAACAACTCGTGGCTCACCTGCGTGGCGTGAAGGGGGTGAAGCGGGTGGAGCTGGCGGGCAGTTACCGTCGCCATAAGGAGACGGTGGGGGATCTCGACGTGCTCGCCGTGGCGTCGCGGGGAGGTGCGGTGATGGACGCCTTCGCCGCGTTCGAGGCGGTGGAGCGAGTGGTCTCCAAGGGGTCCACCCGTTCCCAGGTGGTGCTGCGCAGCGGCCTCCAGGTGGACCTTCGGGTGGTTCCCCAACCCAGTTTCGGCGCCGCTTGGCACTATTTCACCGGCAGCAAGGCCCACAACATCGCGGTACGCACCATGGGCGTCCAGCGAGGTCTGAAGATCAACGAATACGGCGTCTTCGACCGGAGCGGAAAGCGTGTCGCTGGACGCACCGAGGCGGAGGTGTACGCTCAGGTGGATCTTCCCTGGATCGAGCCCGAGCTGCGGGAACGGCGCGGCGAGCTGGAAGCGGCGGCCAAGGGTCGGCTTCCGCGATTGGTGGAGCTGAAGGATCTCAAAGGGGATCTGCACTGCCACACCACCGAGAGCGACGGCCAAGACGGCCTGGAGACGATGGCGCGGGCGGCGAAGGCGCTGGGGCACCGTTATCTGGCGGTCACCGAACACAGTCGGCACCTCGGCGTGGCCCGGGGGCTCGACCCCGACCGGCTGTTGGCCCACTGCGAGGCCATCGACCGGCTGAACGAGGAACTGAAAGGAATTCGCCTGCTCAAGGGGGTGGAGGTGGACATTCTGGAGGACGGCTCCCTGGACATGCCCGACGAGGTGTTGGCCCGCCTGGACGTGGTGGTGGGCGCCATCCACTTCGCTTTCGGTCTCTCCCGGAAAAAGCAGACCGAACGGGTGATCCGCGCCATGGACAACCCCCATTTCAACATCTTGGCCCACCCCACCGCGCGTCTCATCGGACGGCGCCGGGCCTGCAACCTGGACATGGAAGCGATCATGGACGCCGCTCTGGAGCGGGGCTGTCACCTCGAGCTCAACGCCCAGCCCCAGCGGCTCGACTTGAACGATCTCCACTGCCGCATGGCCAAGGAGCGGGGCTTGAAGGTGGTGATCTCCACCGACGCCCACAGCGCGGGGCAGCTCGGCTATCTGCGTCACGGCATCGGCCAGGCGCGGCGCGGCTGGCTGGAGAAGAGCGACGTGCTCAACACTCTGCCGATCGCAAAGCTGCTGCGGGCGATGGAGCGGTGAACGGTGGAGGAGGGGCGCCGCCTGGAGAGCGCCTCCCTTTCCTGCCTTCGGCGGGCGCAACCGGTGCGTTTTCGGGCTAAGGCGCTCTCGCCGCCAATTCCGCCTTCAGCTTCTCGATGCTTTCGAAGCGGTGGCCCTTCATGCCGGCCCGCCGGGCCCGTTCGACGTTGCCCGCCGAATCGTCGATGAAGAGCACTTCGCCGGGTTCCGCTCCCATGCGGCAGGCCACCACCCGGAAGGTGCGCGGATTGCGCTTGCCCATGCCCAGGTGGTAACTGTTGAAGACCCGGTCGAAATGGTGGAAGAAGTGGTCCCGCGCCTCCAGCTGGTCGAGCCAGTCGGTCTGGTCGCTGAGGATCGCCGTCCGAAGGCCCCGCTCGCGCATCTGGTCCACCAGGGCGAGCATCTCCGGACGCGGTCGGAAGCGCCCGAGGATCTCCTCGCGCAGCCGGGTTTCGTCGCCGCCGATGCCGGTCCGGGCCTTGAGCAGCTTCCAGAACTCCCTCTCCTCGCCTCTTCCGGTCACGTAGCCGCTGTCGTAGACCGCCTCCATCCCTTGACGGAGCATCCAATTCGGGTCCAGGCCGTGGCGCCGGGCGATCGCCGCCAGCCCTTCACGGAATCCTTCATCCGCGAGCACGCCGCCGTAATCGAAAAGCAGGGTGGTGATCGGCTTCTCTTTCCTTTCCATGGCGGTTACATTGGGGCCTTTCGGGCTGACATGCAAGGTCTGGATCATGGTTCTGTCCGCCGGCGCGGTCCTCATACGACGGGAAGGAAAGAGGTGCCGGTTCCTCCTGCTTCGGGTCTTCAACTACTGGGATTTCCCCAAAGGGGAGGTGGAGCCGGGGGAGGATCCCCTGGCGGCGGCCAAGCGGGAGGTGGAAGAGGAGACCGGCATCACCGAACTCCGGTTTCCTTGGGGGGAGATTTTCATCGAAACCGAACCCTACGGCAGCAACCGGCGGCGCAAGGTGGCGCGCTATTATCTGGCGGAGACCGCTTCACAGCGGGTGGAACTCCCCGTCAACCCTGAGCTGGGAAAGCCGGAACATGACGAATACCGCTGGGTCTCCTACGAGGAGGCCAAGGCGCTGCTCGGCGAGCGGGTGGGCAGGGTGCTGCAATGGGCCGCCGCCCGCAGCGGCTGCCGGTGACCTTCACCCGGCGTCGCGTTCGATGAGCGCGTAGGCGGAGTGGTTGTGGATCGATTCGAAGTTCTCCGCCTCCACCGTGTAGGCGCGGATGCGGCTGTCTTCGTTCAAACGGCGGGCCACGTCGCGGACCATGTCTTCCACGAATTTGGGATGGTCGTAGGCGTGCTCGGTGACATATTTCTCATCGGGCCGCTTGAGCAGGCCGTAGAGCTGGCTGGACGCCTCCTCTTCCACCAGGTCGATGATCTCTTCGATCCAGACGAATTCGTCGGTGCCGATGGTGACCGTGACGTGGGAGCGCTGGTTGTGGGCGCCGCGGTCCGAGATGGACTTGGAACAGGGGCAGAGGCTGGTCACCGGCACCACCACACGGGTGCGCATGGTGGGCGTGCCCTTCTTGACTTCACCGATGAGGGTCACTTCGTAGTCGAGCAGGCTCTTGACCTTGGAGACCGGCGCCGTCTTTTCCACGAAGAAGGGGAAGGTCATCTCGATGTGGCCCATTTCGGATTCCAGCCTCTCCACCATCTCCACCAGCATCTCTTTGAAGGAGTTGACGCAGATCTCCCGCTCGTGGTTGTTGAGGATCTCCACGAAGCGGGACATGTGGGTTCCCTTGAAGTTGTGGGGGAGGAAGACGTACATGTTGAAGGTGGCGACGGTGTGCTGCTCGCCTCCGCCACGCTCTTTCACCCGCACGGGGTGGCGGATGTCCTTGATCCCCACCCGGTCGATGGCGATCTCGCGGGTATCGGGACTGCCTTGGACGTCCTCGATCTCGGTGTTGCAGTGGCTGGTCATGGAACTGGAAAGCCGGTCGGCGATGAAAACGTAATATTCTAATCTTCTTCAATGGCCGCGCGCCACCACGTAGCGCGCCAACGCCCGCAGCTGGTCCGCCGCGGTGCCGAAACCGGCAAGCGCCGCCAGGGCCTCTTCGACGAGTTCCGCCGCTTTCTCCCGAGCGCCTTCCAGCCCCAGCAGGCTGGGGTAGGTGGGTTTGTCGGCCGCCTGGTCTTTGCCTCTCGTCTTGCCCAGGGTATGGGTGTCGGCCACCACGTCGAGGATGTCGTCCTGCACCTGGAAGGCCAGTCCCACCGCCTTGGCGTAGCGGTCCAATGCGCGCCGTTGCTCCGGGCCGGCCTCGCTCGCCAGGGCCCCGAGCTGGACGGCGGCGCGAATCAAGGCGCCGGTCTTGTAGATGTGCATGTTCTCCAGTTCCGGCAGGGTCATGCGGCGGCCCACGGCGTCGATGTCCAGCACTTGCCCGCCCGCCATGCCGCGGGAGCCGCTGGCGCGGGCCAGCAGATGCACCATCTCCAACCGGTGGGCCGATTCCACCTGTTCGTCCCCGCACAACAGCTCGAAGGCGAGCGACTGCAGGGCGTCTCCCACCAGAATGGCGGTGGCTTCGTCGTAGGCGCGGTGGCAGGTGGGTTTGCCGCGGCGCAGGTCGTCGTCGTCCATGGCGGGGAGGTCGTCGTGAACCAATGAATAACTGTGGATCAACTCCACGGCGCAGGCGGAGCGGTCAAGCCGTTCGAACCCCTCTCCCAGAGCGAGGCCAGTGGCGTAGACCAGCAGCGGGCGCACCCGCTTGCCGCCGTTGAAAGTGGCGTAGCGCATGGCCTGGTGCAACCGCGCCGGCAAGAGGTGCTCCGCCGGCATCAGCCGCTCCAGTTGGCCGTTCACCCGCTCGGTGCAGGCGCGCTGGAACGTGGAGAAGGGCTGCTCAGCCGGCGGGATCGCTGTCGAAGGGTTCCGGTTCGCCATCGAGGCTGTTTTCCAAGAGGATCTTCACTTTCTGCTCCGCCTCGTCCAGGGAGCGTTGGCAGATACGGGTGAGGGTCACGCCGCGCTCGAAGAGCTTGAGCGCCTGCTCGAGGGGAAGATCGCCCCGCTCCAGTTCGCTCACCAGCTCTTCCAGTTCCTCCAGCGCCTCTTCCAGGGAAGGGGTCTTGGAATCTTTGTCGCTCATGCCGGTCCGGTCACTGGGGAGCCGCGGCGGTGGAGAGAACCAGCAAGGCGACGCCGTCGAGCAGCAGACTGACGCCCACCAGCAACCCCACCAACCAGTCGGAGTGAAACGGCCATCCACCGATGAAGAGCAGCGCAAGCAACAGGGAGGCCGCTCCGCTGATCACCGTCCACCCCCAACCACGCATGGGGCGCAGCTCCAGGCCGAAGATGAGGCTGGCGAAGCCGTCCATCAGGAAGTAAACGATCAGCAACAAGCCGATGGCCGCCGTGCCGGCCTTGGGATAGAAAGCGATGAGAAGGCCGAGAGCGATGAGGATGGCCGGTTTCATCCACCCCGTGCTGGTTCGCGCGTAACTGGACCAGGCGAGATAGGCCGACAGCAGCCCGGAGAGAAGCAGCAGCGCCGAGATCAGCAGCGACAGCGCCAGACCCATCAGTTGGGGCAGGATCACGCCGGCCGCTCCCAACACGACCAGCAGAATGCCCACGGTGCGCAACCGCCGCCGGCTGGCTTCGTCCATTACGATGAGTAGTTGTCCGCCGAGCATCCGCCTCTCTCCCACGTTTGGTTTCTTAAGCAAAAGTGAATGAAGATTATGCCAGAACCGGCCTTTTTCTCCATTCCCTTGACGGTTCCAGGCAAAACTTCTATGATGCGCGCTGCGCGACAGGGTGGCTTTCCTGGAGCGCGTGCTCGGGCAAGGTCGGAGCAGTGGCAGAGGAAAGCGAGTTTCCAGGAGCCCCGCTTGCGGGGTTTTTTGTTGCGGTGGGTACGGAAATGGGCCTTGCGCCCATTTTTTTGTTTTCGAGAAATGCGAAAGGGTCCCAGGGAAATCGAAGATCTGGTGCGCGGGGTGGTGGAGCCCATGGGATACGAGCTGGTGGGGGTGGAATACCTCCGCGGGCGTCCCGGTGGCGATCTGCTGCGGGTCTACATCGACGCCGAAAAGGGCATCACGCTGGATGACTGCGCGGCGGTGAGCAACCAGCTCAGCGGGGTGCTCGACGTGGAAGATCTGATTCCCGGGAACTATACCTTGGAAGTGTCGTCCCCCGGACTGGACCGTCCCCTGTTCGAGCCGGACCATTACCGCCGTTTTCTGGGCAGGGAAGTGAAGATCCGGCTCGATTCCTCGGTGCCGGGGCGGCGCCGCTACAAAGGGACCCTGCTCGGCATCGAGGGCGGCAAGATCGAGGTGGAAGCGGATGGCGAGGTCCATACGCTGAACCTGGACGAGATCCGCGAAGCGCGACTGGTTCCCGAATATTGATTTCACGAGGACTTTCAACACGATGAACAAAGAGATCCTGCTCGTCGTTGATGCGGTTTCCAACGAGAAAGACGTCGACAAGGAAGTGATCTTCCAGGCCATCGAGGCCGCGCTGGCGTCCGCCACGCGCAAGAAGCATGGTGGAGACATCGACGTGCGCGTCGAGATCGACCGGGAGACCGGTGACTACCAGACCTTCCGGCGCTGGCTGGTGGTGGACGACAGCGAGACGCCGGTGCTGGAGAACCCAAAGGCCGAGATCACGCTCTCCGCCGCGCGCGAGACCAATCCGGAGATCCAGCCGGGCGACTATGTGGAAGAACCCATGGAGTCCATCGAATTCGGCCGCATCGCGGCGCAAACGGCCAAGCAGGTGATCGTGCAGAAGGTGCGCGAGGCCGAGCGCGCCAAGGTGGTGGAGGCGTACAAGGACAAGGTGGGAACCCTGGTCACGGGCGTGGTGAAGCGGCTCGATCGTGGTGCCGCCATCCTCGATCTCGGCGGCAACGCCGAAGCCATCATTCCCCGCAACGAGATGATCCCGAGGGAACCCGTGCGGGTGGGCGACCGCCTGCGCGGCTACCTTTACGACATTCGCACTGACGTGCGCGGTCCCCAGCTGTTCGTCTCTCGCACGCGGCCCGAACTGCTGGTGGAGTTGTTCAAGCTGGAGGTTCCGGAAGTGGGCGACGGCCTCATCGAGATCGTCGGCGCCGCCCGGGATCCCGGCCGGCGCGCCAAGATCGCCGTGCTCAGCCACGACCCCCGCATCGATCCGGTGGGGGCCTGCGTGGGCATGCGCGGCTCGCGTGTGCAGGCGGTTTCCAACGAGCTGGCGGGCGAGCGCGTGGACATCATCCTCTGGAACGAGGATCCGGCCCAGTTCATCGTCAGCGCCATGTCGCCCGCGGACGTGGTCTCCATCGTCGTCGACGAAGATGCCCACGCCATGGACATTGGCGTGAAGGAAGAGAACCTTTCCCAGGCCATCGGCACGGGGGGGCAGAACGTGCGGCTGGCCAGCCAACTCACCGGCTGGACCCTCAACGTCATGAGCGAGGAGGAGCTGGCGGAGAAGGCCGAGGCCGAAATCCAGACTTATGTCGAAAACTTCATGAAGGAGCTCGACGTGGACGAGGAGGTGGCTCAGATCCTGGCGCAGGAGGGTTTCACCAACGTGGAAGAGATCGCCTATGTGCCGGAGGAAGAGCTGCTCGCCATCGAGGAGTTCGACGAAGAGATCGTTCGCGAGCTGCGCGACCGGGCGAGCGACGCCCTGCTCACCCGCGCCATCTCCCAGGAAGAGAATCTCTCCGACGCCGAGCCCGCGGAGGATCTGCTCAACATGGAGGGGATGGACGAGGCCACTGCCCGTCAGCTCGCTTCCATCGGGGTGGTCACCATGGAAGATCTGGCGGAGCAGTCGGTGGACGAGCTCATGGAGATCGAGGGCATGGACGAACAGCGTGCCGCCGAGCTCATCATGACCGCCCGGGCACCCTGGTTCGAGGAAGTCGAAAACGAGTCGAAGGGTTGAGAGGGTAGCGGCATGAGCGAGATTACTGTCAGCCAACTGGCCACGGACGTGAAGATTCCCGTGGAGCGCCTGCTGGAGCAGCTGGCCCAGGCGGGCATCGAGAAGCAGGGCGGAGAGGATCTCATCTCCACCGAGGAGAAGCTCGCGCTGCTGAACCACCTGCGTCGCCGCCACGGCAAGAAAACGGTGACGGAGGAGGCGGAACAGCCGGAGAAGGTCACGCTGAAGCGCAAGACCTCCACCACCATCAGGCGGACCTCCAGCGGAGGAGCGGCGGCGCGCGCGGCGCGGACCGCCAAGACGGTGAACGTGGAGGTGAAGCGCAAGCGAACCTATGTTCCCGGCGCCCGCAAGAGCGAGGAAGAGAAGGAGCGGCTGCTGCGCGAGGCGGAAGAGGCCAGGCGCAAGCTTGAAGAGCAACAGGAGGCGCGGCGCAAGGCCGAGGAGCTCGAGCGCGCGCGCCGTGAGGCCCAGGAGCAGTTGCTGCGCAGCAAGGAGGAGGAGCGCCGCCGCCAGGAAGAGGCCCAGCGCAAGGCCGAGGAGGAGGCGCGGCTGCGCGCCGAGGCGGAAGAGGCCCAACGAAAGCGGGATCTGGAGCTGGCGCGACGCGCTCAGGAGCAGCGCAAGAGTCAGCAGGAGGCGCGTGAGCGCAAGGAGAAGGCCAAGCGGCGGGCCGAGGCGGGCCGCCGCAAGGAACTTCACGTGGCGCCGGGCAAGGGCGGCCGCCGCAAGACGGGAAGGAAGGCGCGTCGCGAGGCGGTGGCGGTAGACCAGGATCACGGTTTCCAGAAGCCCACCGCGCCGGTGGTGCGCGACGTCAAGGTGCCCGAAAGCATCACCGTCGCCGAGCTGGCCCAGCGCATGGCGGTGAAGGCCAGCGATGTGATCAAAGAGCTGATGAACCTGGGCATGATGGTCACCATCAACCAAGCGCTGGACCAGGATACGGCCGCCCTGGTGGTGGAAGAGATGGGCCATCGCGTCGTCTTCGAGAAGCCCGAGGACGTCGAAGAGGTGATCATGGCCACCATCTCGGAAGAGCCCAAGGGCGAGCCGGTGCCGCGCGCCCCGGTGGTCACCATCATGGGGCACGTGGACCATGGCAAGACCTCCCTGCTGGACTACATCCGCAAAACCCAGGTGGCCGCGGGCGAGGCCGGCGGCATCACCCAGCATATCGGCGCCTACAAGGTGCACACCGATCACGGCGACATCACTTTCCTCGACACGCCGGGCCATGCCGCTTTCTCGGCAATGCGCGCCCGGGGCGCCAAGGTCACCGACGTCATCATTCTGGTGGTGGCGGCCGACGACGGCGTGATGCCCCAGACCAAGGAGGCGATCCACCATGCCAAGGCCGCGGGGGTGCCTCTGGTGGTCGCGGTGAACAAGATCGACAAGCCCGATGCCAACCCCGACCGGGTGATGCAGGAGTTGGCCGCCGAAGAGGTGGTGCCGGAGGAGTGGGGCGGCGATACCCAGTTCGTCAAGGTTTCCGCCAAGACCGGTCAGGGAGTCGATGAGCTGCTCGACGCCATTCTGCTCCAGTCCGAGATCCTGGAGCTCAAGGCTCCGGTGGAAGGGCCGGCGCAGGGCACCATCATCGAGTCCAGCCTCGACAAAGGGCGGGGGCCGGTGGCGACGGTGCTGGTCCAGTCGGGCACGCTCAAGAGGGGCGATGCCGTGGTGGCTGGCGCCGAGTACGGTCGGGTGCGGGCCATGTTCGACGAAAACGGCCAGACGGTGAAAGAAGCGGGACCTTCCACGCCGGTGCAGCTGCTGGGCCTTTCCGGCGTGCCGGCCGCCGGTGACGATTTGGTGGCGCTGCCCAACGAGAAGAAAGCCCGCGAGGTGGCGGAGATGCGCCGGGAGCAGCAGCGCCACAAGCGCTTGGCGGAGCAGAAGGCGGCCAAGCTCGACCAGCTCTTCTCGCGCATGGGCGAAGGGGAGGTCGCCCACGTCAATCTCATCGTCAAGGCCGACGTCCAGGGCTCGGTGGAAGCGCTCAAGGAGGCGCTCCAGAAGATCGAGACCGAGGAGGCCAAGGTACGCATCGTGTCCTCCGGCGTGGGCGGCATCAACGAGGGGGACGCCAACCTGGCGGCCACCTCCGGGGCGGTGATCATCGGTTTCAACGTGCGCGCCGACGCGGCCGCGCGCAAGGTGATCGAAGAGAACGGCATCGACGTGCGCTACTACAGCATCATCTACGAGGTGATCGACGACGTGAAGAAGGCGGTGGCCGGGCTGCTTTCGCCCGAGGTGCGGGAAGAGATCATCGGCCTTGCGGAGGTGCGCGAAGTGTTCCGTTCTTCCAAATTCGGCGCGGTGGCCGGCTGCATGGTGGTGGACGGCGTGGTCAAGCGCAACAACCCCATCCGCGTGTTGCGCGACAACGTGGTGATCTTCGAAGGCGAGCTCGAGTCCCTGCGCCGGCACAAAGACGACGTCCAGGAAGTGAAGGCGGGCACCGAGTGCGGCATCGCGGTGAAGGGCTACAACGACATCAAGCCGGGCGATCAGATCGAGGTGTACGAGCGCACCGAGGTGCAGCGGGAGCTCTGATTCAGGGAGGCTGCAGATGAAGGAGTTCAGCCGCGCCGATCGGGTCGGCGCGCAGATGCAGCGGGAATTGGCTCTGCTGTTGCGGGACGAGGCGAGAAATCCGCGCTTGGCGGAGGTCACCATCCAAGAGGTGCGCGTGACCCGCGATCTCTCTCACGCCAAGGTCTTTTTCACGGTGCTCGACAGCCGGGAGGCGGAACAGTTCACCGAGATGCTGGAACATGCGGCTGGTTTTCTACGCAAACGGTTGGGGCAGTTGATGAAGGTACGGAGCGTGCCGGAGCTGCACTTCTTCTACGACAAGTCCATCGAGGAGGGGCAACGGCTCTCCGCGCTCATCGAACGCGCCGTAGCGGCCGACCGCCGGGAGGAAGACGATGGCGAGGCGTAGGCGCCGAAACAGCGGCCGCGACGTCAGCGGCATTCTGCTGCTGGACAAGCCGGCCGGAATCACTTCCAACGCCGCGTTGCAGGAGGTGAAGCGGCTGTTCCGGGCGCGCAAGGCGGGGCATACCGGCAGCCTGGATCCCCTGGCCACCGGCATGCTGCCCATCTGCCTCGGCAAGGCGACGCGCATCTCCGCCTTTCTCCTGGATGCCGACAAAGAGTATCTGGTCCGGGTCAAGCTGGGCGAGGTGACGACCACCGCCGATGCCGAAGGCGAGGTGGTGGAGCGCCATGATCCCGCTGGCGTCAGCCGCGAGGCGCTGGAGGAGGTGCTGCCGCGCTTCCGGGGCGAGATCGAACAGCTTCCGCCCATGTATTCCGCGGTGAAACACAAAGGCGAGCGCCTCTACAAGCTGGCCCGCGAGGGCGTGGAGGTGGAACGCCAGCCGCGCACCATCACCATCCACGCCTTGGAACTGCTCGATTTCCGCAACCCGCTGTTCGAGATCCGGGTCCACTGCTCCAAGGGAACCTATGTGCGCACCCTGGCGGAGGACATCGGTAGAGCGCTGGGCGTCGGCGCCCATGTGGCCGGCCTGCGGCGCACCCGGGTGGGGCCCTACGAAGAGAGCGGCATGGTCACGCTGGAACGGGTCGAATCCCTGGCGGAAGCGGGAGGAACGGCCGCTTTGGATGAACTGCTGTTGCCGGTGGACACGGGTCTGGCCCAGTGGCCCGAAGTGCGGCTTGGCGCCGATTCGGCCTTCTATCTGCAACAGGGTCAGCCGGTGATGGTGCCGCGCGCGCCCACCGAGGGGTGGGTGCGCATCTACGACCGGGACGGACGTTTTCTCGGAGTCGGAGAAATCGACGACGACGGCCGCGTGGCGCCGCGTCGTCTTCTGGCGAAACGAGCGTGAATGTAGGATAATTGTCTTCTGGCTGGGGTGCTCCCCGGCCTTTTCTGTTGCGCCGGCGCCGTCTGAACTCATTGTCGGATGGCGCTACAGAGGGCGAACCTTTCGGTAGAGGAGTAAAGATCATGGCAATGAGCGCGGAGATCAAGAAACAGATCATCGAAGAGTACGGCAAAGGCCCCAACGACACGGGTTCCACCGAGGTTCAGGTGGCGTTGCTCACCTGGCGTATCAATGACCTCACCCCCCACTTCAAAGAGCACAAGAAGGATCACCACTCCCGCCAGGGGCTGATCCGCATGGTCAATCAGCGACGCAAGCTGCTCGACTATCTCAAGCGGAAGGATGTGGAACGGTACCGCGATCTCATCAAGCGTCTGGGATTGCGTCGTTGATGTGAAGAGGTCCCGTTGTCGTGTCGGGCCGTGTTTCTTCGGCCCAACCGGCATCGAATCCGCGCGCGGGAGGGCTCGAGAAGTCGAAGCCGTCGATCATTCACGAAGTCAAGCTAGGGTTTTCAAGTGACAGCGATCAAGAAAGAGTTTCAGTTCGGCGATCACAAGGTGACGCTGGAGACGGGCGAGATCGCCCGTCAGGCCGATGGGGCGGTGATGGTCAACATGGGCGATACCGTGGTTCTCTGCACCGTGGTGGGCTCCAAAGAGGCCATGGAAGGGCGCGATTTCTTCCCGCTCACCGTGGACTACCAGGAGAAGACCTACGCCGCCGGCAAGATTCCAGGCGGCTTTTTTCGTCGTGAAGGGCGGCCCTCCGAAAAGGAGATCCTGGTGGCCCGCCTCATCGATCGCCCCATCCGCCCGCTCTTTCCCAAAGGTTTCACTCATGAAGTGCAGGTGATCTGCACCGTCATGTCCCACAACCCCTATGTGGACCCCGAGATCCCCTCTCTCATCGGCACCTCGGCGGCGCTGGCCATCTCGGGCTTGCCCTTCCAGGGACCCATCGGCGCGGCCCGCGTGGGCTACAAGGATGGGGAATATCTGCTCAATCCGCCGGGAACCGGGTTGAGCGAGGTCACCGATCTCGACCTGGTGGTGGCCGGCACCGCCGACGCGGTGTTGATGGTCGAGTCCGAGGCGCGGGAGCTATCCGAAGAGGTGATGCTGGGCGCGGTGCTCTTCGGCCACGAGCAGATGCAGGTGGTCATCCGGGCGATCGAAGAGCTGGCCGCGGAGGCCGGCAAGGAACCCTGGCCTTTCCAGCCGCCGGTGGAGGACGAGGAGTTGGCGGCCGCGGTGGCCGAGGAGGCGGAAGCGGCGGTCACCGAGGCCTACCGGATTGCCGACAAGCTGGAGCGCTACGGTCGCCTGGACTCCATCAAGGCGGAGGTGGTGGAGAAACTCGGCGGAGGAGAGGAGCCCCGCTGGAGCGAGGCTGAGATCAAGGGGGCGTTCGAAAAGCTCAAGAAACGCATCGTGCGCAGCCGCATCCTGGCGGGCGAACCCCGCATCGACGGCCGCGACACCAAGACGGTACGGCCCATCACCATTCGCACCGGGGTGCTGCCCCGCACCCACGGCTCGGCGCTGTTCACCCGGGGCGAGACCCAGGCTCTCGTGGTGACCACCCTGGGCACCGAGCGCGACGCCCAGATCGTCGACGCGCTGGACGGCTCCTATCGCGAAAGCTTCATGTTGCATTACAACTTCCCGCCCTTCTGCGTGGGCGAGACCGGCCGGGTCGGCAGCCCCAAGCGGCGCGAGATCGGCCACGGCCGTCTGGCCAAACGAGGCGTCCTGGCGGTGATGCCCACGCCAGAGGAGTTTCCCTACTCCATTCGCGTGGTTTCGGAGATCACCGAATCCAACGGCTCCTCTTCCATGGCCTCGGTGTGTGGCACCAGCCTCTCCCTCATGGACGCGGGGGTTCCTATCAAAGCGCCGGTGGCCGGTGTGGCCATGGGACTCATCAAGGAGGGAGACGATTTCGCCGTGCTCACCGACATCCTTGGCGACGAGGACCATCTTGGCGACATGGACTTCAAGGTGGCCGGTACCGCCGAGGGGGTCAATGCCCTGCAGATGGACATCAAGATCCAGGGGATCACCCGCGAGATCATGCAGATCGCTCTCGATCAAGCCAAGGAGGGGCGTCTGCACATTCTCGGCGAGATGAACAAGGCCATCGCCGCCCCCCGCGAGGAGATGTCGGAGCACGCGCCGCGCATCATCTCCTTCCGCATCCACCCCGACAAGATTCGCGACGTCATCGGCAAGGGAGGCGCCACCATCCGCTCCATCACCGAGGAGACGGGCGCCACCATCGATCTGGACGACAGCGGCCTGGTGAAGATCTTTTCGGTGGACAAGGCCGCCGGTGAGCTGGCGCGCAAGCGGGTGGAGCTGATCACCGCCGACGTGGAGGTGGGCAAGGTCTATGAAGGCAGGGTGTCCAAGATCATGGACTTTGGCGCATTCGTCAACATCCTTCCCGGCAAAGACGGCCTGGTGCACATCTCCCAGATCAGCGATGAGCGGGTCGAGAAGGTGAGCGACAAGCTCAGCGAGGGCGACGTGGTCAAGGTCAAAGTACTGGAGGTGGACAAGCAGGGCCGTATCCGCCTGAGCATGAAGGCGGTGGAAGGGAACGAGTGAAGGCTCCCTCCGCCGGCGACCGGGAAAGAACGGGGCTTCGGGCCCCGTTTTTTTGACTCGCAAAGCGGACTTGGCGGCTTTCCGTGCCGGGCCGAACATAAATTTACGGGAATGGGGGAATGGCGCCCTCGAGACGATTCGAACGTCCGACCTACCGCTTAGGAGGCGGTTGCTCTATCCGGCTGAGCTACGAGGGCG
>JALSRN010000028.1 GCA_026984735.1 Sedimenticola sp.
CGATCACGCCGCACACGCATTTTGAGTGTGAGGTGTACGTGCTGAGCAAGGACGAGGGGGGTCGTCACACGCCGTTTTTCAACAACTACCGGCCGCAGTTTTATTTTCGGACCACGGACGTGACGGGAGCGGTGGAGCTTCCGGAGGGAGTGGAGATGGTGATGCCGGGTGACAACGTGAAGATGACGGTGAAGCTGATTGCGCCCATTGCGATGGAAGAGGGTCTTCGCTTTGCCATCCGCGAAGGCGGCCGCACCGTGGGCGCCGGCGTGGTTTCCAAGATTATCGAGTAAGCCTCGCGCGAGGCGTCGAACCCAGGCGGGGTGCGGCCGGCGACGGCCGCACCCGTTGCCTTTTTCACGGAAAGGGCGTCCGTTTTTTTACAGGCCAGTAGCTCAATTGGCAGAGCAGCGGTCTCCAAAACCGCAGGTTGGGGGTTCAAGTCCCTCCTGGCCTGCCACTCATCCAGGGCTCGCCGGAAGATGCGGCGAATCCTGAAGTAGGCGGGATGAACACGAAAACTGAAAAGCCGGGTGCCTCCAGCACCCTCGATACAGCCAAGCTCGCGATTGCCGTAGTGCTCCTGGCCGGAGCCGTGGTGGGCTTCTACCTGCTTGCGGAGAGGCCGTTGTGGGTGCGCCTGCTGGAGCTTCTGGTGGTGGTCGGCGTGGCGGTGCTGCTGGCGTTGACCACCGAGCCGGGGCGTCGCGTCAAGGCTTTCTTCAGCGCCGCTCACATGGAGGTGCGCAAAGTGGTCTGGCCCACGCGCCAGGAGACCTTGCAGACCACCCTGGTGATCTTCATCGTGGTTCTCGTCACTTCGCTCTTTCTCTGGGGCGTCGATTCCATTCTTTTCGTGCTGGTGCGCCTGTTCACCGGCCAGGGAGGCTGACATGGCAAAGCGTTGGTATGTGGTGCACGCTTTCTCCGGCTACGAGGGCAAGGTGAAGCGTTCGCTCGAGGAGCGGATCAAGCGCTACGGCATGGAGGACTATTTCGGCGAGATCCTGGTGCCCACCGAAGAGGTGGTGGAGATGCGCGGCGGCCAGCAGCGCCGCAGCGAGCGCAAGTTCTTTCCCGGCTACGTGCTGGTGAACATGGAGATGACCGACGAGACCTGGCATCTGGTCAAGGACGTGCCCCAGGTGCTCGGTTTCATCGGCGGTACCGAGGAGAAGCCGGCGCCCATCAGCGACAAAGAGGCGGAGGCCATTCTCCAGCGGGTTCGCGAAGGAACCGAGAAGCCGCGGCCCAAGGTGCTGTTCGAGCCGGGCGAAGTGGTGCGGGTCATCGACGGCCCTTTCAACGATTTCACCGGAGTGGTGGAAGAGGTGGACTACGACAAGAACCGGCTCAAGGTCTCGGTCTCCATCTTCGGCCGCTCCACCCCCGTGGATCTCGAATTCAGCCAAGTGGAAAAAGGCTGATTTTTGCCGCTTTTCCGAGCGTCCGCACAGGGAGGCGCGGCGCGGAGGCGGAGCCGTAAAAAGGAAAGGGCAGGACGCCCTTTCCCGGATCAATACAAGGGGAGCCGGAGTGAAAGCCTCCGGCGTCTGAACCCGGTTTAGAGGTGAATCATGGCCAAGAAGATCGAAGCTTACATCAAGCTCCAGGTTCCCGCCCAGGAGGCCAATCCGAGTCCGCCGGTGGGACCGGCGCTGGGTCAGCACGGCGTGAACATCATGGAGTTCTGCAAGGCGTTCAACGCCCAGACCCAGAACATCGAAAAGGGCATGCCCGTGCCCGTGGTGATCACGGTCTACAACGACCGTTCCTTCACCTTCGTGATGAAGACGCCGCCCGCCTCCATTCTGCTGAAGAAGGCGGTGGGCATCCAGTCGGGCAGCGGTCGCCCCAACACCGAGAAGGTGGGCAAGGTGACCCGCGAGCAGTTGGAAGAGATCGCCAAGCTGAAAGAGCCCGACCTCACCGCGGCCGACATGGACGCGGCGGTGCGGACCATCGCCGGCACCGCCCGCAGCATGGGCATCGACGTGGAGGGGGTGTGACATGGCCAAGTTGAGCAAGCGCCTTCGCGCAATTCGTGAAAAGATCGATCCTACCCGCGCCTACGATGCGGAAGAGGCTTTCAAGCTGCTGAAGGAACTTTCCAGCGTCAAATTCACCGAATCGGTGGACGTGGCGGTGAACCTCGGCGTGGATCCGCGAAAATCCGACCAAGTGGTGCGCGGCTCCACCGTGCTGCCCCACGGTACCGGCAAGTCGGTGTGGGTCGCGGTGTTCGCCCAGGGGCCGGCCGCCGACGCCGCCAGAGAGGCGGGCGCCGACAAAGTGGGCATGGAGGATCTGGCGGAAGAGATCAAAGGCGGCAACCTCGATTTCGACGTGGTGATCGCCAGCCCCGACGCCATGCGGGTGGTGGGGCAGCTGGGCCAGATTCTCGGCCCCCGCGGCCTCATGCCCAACCCCAAGGTGGGCACGGTGACGCCGGACGTGGCCCAGGCGGTGAAGAACGCCAAGGCGGGGCAGGTGCGCTACCGCACCGACAAGAACGGCATCGTTCACGCATCCATCGGCAAGGTGGATTTCGACCCTGCCGCCCTCAAGGAGAATCTGGAAGCCCTCTTGGCCGACCTGAAGAAGGCCAAGCCGAGCGCTTCCAAGGGCGTGTACATGAAGAAGGTCTCGGTCTCCACCACCATGGGGCCGGGGCTCACCGTGGATCAGGGCTCCATCGCCATCTGATCCACGCGACAGGCTTTGGAGCGGCGGCGCGAGCCGCCTGCTGTCAAAGACCGCAGGTGCCGACGGGCCCGTCCCGGAAGCTTAAACCGGCCTGCGCAGACGGAGCTCCGAATTCAGGGCTGGTTCCTGATGACGGTGCACCGCTAACCGGAAGAGGGACTTCCCTTTTCCAATCCGAATGAACGGGAACCGGCTGGTTCCCCATCGTTGTCGGGAGGTGACGACTTTGGCACTCAATCTCGAGCAAAAGAAAGCCATCGTCGCCGAAGTGGCTGAAGTGGCGAGCAGCGCCTACTCCGCCATCGCCGCCGAGTATCGGGGCCTTACCGTGGAGGAGATGACCGCGTTGCGCAAAGAGGCGCGCAACGCCGGCGTCTATCTGCGGGTGGTCAAGAACACGCTGGCGCGGCGGGCGGTGGAGGGCACGGATTTCGCCTGCATGCAGGAGGGCTTCGTCGGCCCCCTGATGCTGGCTTTCTCGCAAGAGGATCCGGGCGCGGCCGCGCGCGTCATTAGCGATTTCGCCAAGGAGCACGATCGACTGGTGGTGAAGATGGTTGCCCTCAACGGCAAGCTGTTGGAACCGTCGGAGATCACCACGCTGGCGAAGATGCCCACCTACGAGGAGGCGATCAGCATGCTGATGGGAACCATGAAAGCGCCCATCCAGAAACTGGCCGCCACGCTCAACGAGGTGCCGGGCAAGCTGGTGCGCACGCTCGCAGCCATTCGCGACGCCAAGGAGGCCGCTTGAGCGGCCGCTTTCTGGTAATCCTTTCAACTTTGTAACCAATCAGGAGCCCTGAAAATGGCAGTTTCCAAAGAAGACATTCTCGAAGCCATCGCCAACATGTCCGTCATGGAAGTGGTGGAGCTGATCGAGGCCATGGAAGAGAAATTCGGCGTCACCGCGGCTGCGGCCGTTGCCGCCGTTCCCGCCGCTGGTGGCGAAGGGGGTGGTGAGGCCGCCGCGGAGAAGACCGAATTCGACGTGGTGCTCACCGGCTTCGGCGACAAGAAGGTCGGCGTCATCAAGGCGGTGCGCGCGCTCACCGGCCTTGGCCTGAAAGAGGCCAAGGAGGCGGTGGAAGGCGCTCCCACCGTGTTGAAGGAGGGCGTGAGCAAAGAAGAGGCCGAAGAGGCCAAGAAGGCACTCGAAGAAGCCGGCGCCAGCGT
>JALSRN010000029.1 GCA_026984735.1 Sedimenticola sp.
CTCACCGACTACGCCGATGGCAACAAGGCCGTCCTCATCCGGAACTTCAAAGGCAAGCAGAAGAGCTTCTCCGTGCGGTTGGACGATCTCGTGCGTAAAGGTGACATCTCCGCCAACGTTCCGCTTTGGCCGGGCGACATCATCATCATTCCCGAATCGTGGTTCTGAGGCGGCCTGTGGACTCCGCCGTTCCTTGCACGCATTGAGGGGGACTGAGCCATGCAGGAATTGCTCGCCCAGATCACAGAATATGCCTTGGGAATCTGGCGTCACCGCTGGGTGGCGTTGGCCTCGGCGTGGGTTTTTTCCATCGCTGGTTGGCTCTGGGTGGCTCAGATCCCCGAGGAGTACCTGGCCAGCGCCCGGGTTTACGTGGACACCAACCGCGTTCTCAAGCCTCTGCTGCGAGGGCTTGCGGTGGCGCCCAACACCAAGCAGCGCCTCGCCGTTCTCAGCCGCACCATGCTGAGCCGTCCGAATCTCGAAAAGCTGATGCGCATGACCGATTTGGATCTCGAGGTCGACGATCCTCGCCAGAAGGAAGAGTTGCTGAAGAAGCTTCAGGAGGATATTCGCATCACCGCGGAAAGGCGTAACTCCTCTCTCTATACCATCTCTTTCCAACATCCCGACCGAAAAACCGCAAAGCTGATGGTGCAGTCGCTGCTTTCCATTTTCGTGGAGGGGACCCTGGGCGAGAAGCGTGAAGAGACGGTGGGAGCGCGGGAGTTTCTCGAACAGCAGATCGCCGAGTACGAGCGACGGCTCACGGAGGCGGAAATGCGCTTGGTGAAATTCCGCCAGAAGCACATCGACGACCTCACCGGCGATGTGGAAACCTATTATGACCGGCTGCAGAAAGCCAAGGGTCAGGCCAAATTGGCGCAGCTTCAGTTGAAAGAGATGGAGAACCGGCGGGATGAGCTGCAACGGCAGCTCGAGGACGAAGAGGGGGATTCCGATTCGCTCCTGGGCGACCTTGCGGAAGAAGATTCGGCCGGCACCGCTCTGACAACCAGCGTGGATTCGCGGATCGAATCGTTGCAGACCAAGCTCGACACGTTGCTGCTCAAATATACCGAGAAACACCCGGAGGTGGTGCAGCTTAGATCCATGCTCAAAGAGTTGAAGGCGAAGCGGGCGAGAGAGCTGAGAAAGCTGGTGAAAGCCAAGAAGCCGTCTGCGGAGCTGCAGGAGAATCCGGTTTATCAGCAGGTACGCGCCATGTTGGCGGAAACCGAGGCCAGGATCGCCGAGCTGAAGACTCGTAGCGAGGCCTATGCCAAGCAGGTGAAGATGCTGGAAGCCAAGTTGGAAAGCATTCCGAAGGTGCAGGCTCAGCTCAAGCAATTGAACCGGGATTACAAAGTGGTATCCGAGCGTTATCGGAAGCTCATCGAGCGCCGTGAGTCCGCGTACATTTCCGGGGAGGTGGAAAAACGCGCAGAGAACGTGAAATTCAAGGTGATCGATCCGCCTTTCGTACCGCTCGAGCCCACGGAGCCGAATAAGTTGCTGCTCAATGGGGCGGTGTTCGTCGGCGCTTTCGGCGGCGGCATGGGCATTGCCTTGCTGCTGGCGTTGCTCCGGCCCGTGTTTTTGGATCCCCGTTCTCTCGCCAGGGTCACCGGAGTGCCGGTGTTGGGGATCGTCTCCCTCATGGAGACGCCGGAATACAGGCGTCGGCGACGCATGCGCCAACTGCTTTTCGGGATCGTGTTCTTGGTCTGGATCGGCGCTTTCGTGGGGGTCAATCTTTTGCAAGGAACGACCTTGGAATCCATCAAGGCTGTAATCCCCTGGGAGGGATGAAGAGATGAGCATCATCGAAAAGGCGGTAGGCAAGCTCGAGCGGGAAAAAGGCGCTCGCCCGGAGGGAAACGAGGCCAAGGAACACCGACCGGTGGGTGGCGAAGACGCCACCGCTCATGCGCAGCCGTCGGAAGCAGGGGAGGCTGCCGCCCCGGTCGAACCCGAGTATGTGGAACTGCCGTTGGACAAGCTCGCCGAACGCGGCATGATCACGCCGGACAAGCCGCGCAGCCACATCGCCGAGGAGTTTCGCATCATCAAGAGGCCGCTGCTTCAGAACCTTGCTGGTGAGGGCGCGGCGGAGATGCCGGAGAACATCAATCTCATCATGGTCACCAGTGCGCTGGCCGGAGAAGGGAAGACCTTTTCCGCCGTCAACCTTGCCATCAGTATGGCCATGGAGCTGGACAAGACCGTTCTTTTCGTGGACGCGGACGTCTCCAAGGCGGCAGCGGCGACGCTTCTGGGCATCTCCAGCAAACGGCGAGGGCTCATCGATCTTCTGGAGGATCCCTCCATCGAGATGCGGGATGTGATGCTTCACACCAACATTCCCAATCTCCGCATTCTCACGGCGGGACGGCTGCACGACAGGGCCACCGAACTGCTCGCCAGCGAGGCCATGCATCAATTGATGATTGACCTTTCGCGACGGTACCCCGACCGCGTCATCGTTTTCGATTCGCCGCCCTTGCTGCAAAGCACCGAGGCGGTGGTGCTGGCCAATCTCATGGGGCAGGTGGTTTTCATCGTGGCGGCGGAGCAGACCAGTCAAGGGGCGGTCCTCGAGGCGATCCGCCTTTTCAAGCAGGAGCAGATCGTGGGAATGGTGTTGAACAAGAGCCGGCGTCGAATCTCCGCTGGATACGGCTATGGCTACGGCTATGGCTACGGCTACGGCTACGGATATGGGAATTCCAGAGTGGAACCGGAGGAGGCCGGGTGAACCGCGGTCCATGGAGATGAAAGGGTGCTTGCGTCGCGGTTTTTCATATTTGGTTCTGCCGGTATTGGTCGGGCCGCTTTCGGCGTGGGCCGCTAAATGGCAGGTCACCGAGAGCGTCACGCTGAGCG
>JALSRN010000030.1 GCA_026984735.1 Sedimenticola sp.
GGCGTGGCGATGGACACCGGCGCACCGCTCAAGCCGTTCAACTGCGCCAGCGTCACCTCCGTGGTCCCGATCCGGATCCGGTCCAACCCGTCCGCCGCATCGACCGTGAACTGCGCGCCGCTGAGCGTCTCTCCCTCGACGACGGTTTCGTGGCCCGCCACCGCCGCTCCATTGGCGTCGGGAATCAGAAGATTGACGCCGTCGTTCGCGCCCGTGATCGACACCGTCACCTGCGCCGTGCTGGCATCGCCGTCGGCGTCGGTGATGGTGTACGTGAAAGTGTCCGTCACCACCTGCCCCGCCGAAAGCCCCTGCACCGCGCCGCTGCCGTTGTTCAGCTGATAGGTCGCATGCCCCCCGGCGTCCACCGTCAACGTCCCATAGACGCCCGCCACCGCAACGCCCACCTGACCGCCGGCGCTTCCGACCACCCCCGCAGCCACGCCCGTCACCGTCACCGGACCGTCCACGTTGAGCTGATCGTTGCCCAACAACGCAATCGACTGCGAAACGACCGCGTCCTCCTGCAAACCACCCACCGCGTCGTCTTGGGCCACCGGCACCGTGTCGGCGATGAGAATCTCCAACTGGGCGCTGGCCGCGTCGCCGTCCCGGTCGATGGCCGTCACCGCAATGCTCTCCACCACGTCCCCGCCGCTGTGGTCCTGCGCCGTGGGCGTGTAGTCGTAGGTCACCACTCCCGTGGCAGCGTCATAGCCGGTCAGCGTCAACACACCCCGCGGCGTGGCGATGGACACCGGCGCACCGCTCAAGCCGTTCAACTGCGCCAGCGTCACCTCCGTGGTCCCGATCCGGATCCGGTCCAACCCGTCCGCCGCATCGACCGTGAACTGCGCGCCGCTGAGCGCCTCTCCCTCCACCACCTGTTCCCTCCCTCCGGCGATGCCGCCATGAGGCACGGAGACGGTTGGGAAAACCCGCGGTGCGCTTCCTTGCTCGTTCAATGGAGCGAAAACGGGAAACGGCTCTCTCTCGTTCTCTCCGCCGCCGCCCCTCAGTTGGTCGGAAGGGGGATTCTGTCCGTCCATGCGAAAATGTAGAGGCCGCGACCCTTCTTCGATACGAGGATCGTAAGAGCCACGTTCCAGAATATGGTCTCCCTCTTCCCGGGTGAGAGTGATGCTTCGGGTGAGGGAGAAGTCGAGCGGTTTCAAAACTTCATGCTGGCGGGGAACCTGATAAAAACCGTGGCTCTCCTGCTGCGCCCCCCTGGAAACGCCTTCCTCGCCGGACGAATCGGCGGCGGCTCCATCCTCCTGCGCGCCGGGTCGCGCGCCGGATTCATCCTCGCCGAAGCCGGAGAGCCAGCGGGTACGGCCCTCCTCGTCCTTCACGAGAATCCTCGAGCCGGGCTGGAACGACAGTACCGCCCCTTCGGCGACGGCATCGCCGGCATGGAGCGGTTTCGCTGCGTTTTCTGCGCTGCGGAGCGTCACTTCTCCTTCCACCCGAAGAATCACGAATTTCATTTTTGTTCCCCTAGATCACCAAATGAGAGACCGACGATGCATGCAGAAGGCGGTTCGGCCGTCACAAAATTTTCATGGCTCCCGCAATGCATTTTCGAACAATTGTCCCATGGGATAAAGCAGGTAGTCGAGCAAGCGGCGCTCTCCCACCTTGATGCCCACTTCAGCCATCATGCCCACCACGATAGGCTTGTCCGGCCCATAGCCCGCTTGTCGGGTTCTGATTCTCACCAAATAGAACGCCCGCCCTTGTTGGTCCACCAGCGTGTCCGGACTGACGCCGATCACCTCGCCGTCGAGCCCTCCATGCACGGTATATCGATACGCGGTGATCTTCACCTGCGCCGGCAGACCGGGGCGTATGGGCGCTATGTCCTGAGGGCGGATGCGGGCCTCGATCTCCAAGACGTCGTCGCCCGGAACGATTTCAGCGACCGACCCGCCGGGATCCACCACTTCTCCCGGCGTATTCACCGCCAACCTCTGCACCCGACCGCTCACCGGCGCATAGATGCGGGTGTGCCGCGCCCTGTCTTCCAGTGCGCGCAACGCCTGCCTACGCGAGGTCAATTGCAACAGCGTCTCGCTGAGCTCACGACGCCAGCGGTTGCGGTACTCCGAAGCCACACTGGTCACGCGCTGTTCCGCTTCGGCGACCGCGGACTTCTGACGCGCCATGTCGGCCTTGTTCACTTCCAGGTCTCCTTTCACTTCGGCCAGCTCCCGGCGCAACTTGAGCACTTCCAAATCGGATGCCGCGCCCTGCTTCAACAGAGGCTCAAGGCGTCCCAACTCCTCGCGAGTCAGCTGTAAAGAACGCTTGAGCTGGACGACGCGCGCTTTCGTGGATCGCAGCCTGTCGCGCTCCTGCTGCAATTTCTGCCGCGCCAGGGACAACTTTTCCTCGAGCTCCTGCTTTTCGTGGAGATAGCGCTCGTATTCGTTCTTCATCACCTCGGACCCTTTCTGGGGAAGATCCAAGGCTTCATCGTCGATCAAGGCTTTGAGCCTCGCCGCCTGCGCTTCCAACGATTGAATGTAGCTTCGATGCTCATCGAGGGTGGCGGCGGCCCGTACCGGGTCGAGCTCCACCAGAAGCTGCCCCTGCTCGACCCGCTCCCCCTCGTGGACCAATATCCTTCGCACGCGGCCGCCGTCCTGTGATTCCACCACTTTGAGATGACTGGAAGGAATCACCTTGCCGGCGCCCTGAACGACGATATCGACGACCGCCAGCCGCGCCCAGACGAGCGCCGCCGCAACCAGGAGCGCGATGAGATACAGCAGCAACCGGCCGCTGCGAGGCAATACCTGCAGTTGCAGCCAGTCGGTATCGCCGCCCCAGTCCGCTTCCCCCGCTTGAAACTCTTTTTCATAGCCAAGAAGCCATCCCAAACGCTTGAAATGCCGGTCGCGACGCAAATCAAGCATGGGAACGTCCTCTGGGGATCTGCTCGATGCGCCCTTTTCTGAGCGCGTCCAGCACCTCCAGGCGCGGACCGTCGGCCACGATTCGTCCACCCTCCAGCACCACCACCCTTTCGACCAAGTCGAGCAGCGCGCTGCGGTGGGTGATCAGCACCAGGGTGCGGCCCTCCACCCACTCGCGAAATCGCCGCAAGAAACGCGCTTCGCTGGATTGGTCCATCGCTCCCGTGGGTTCGTCGAGAACCAGCATCCTCGGATCCTGCAACACGATCCTCGTCAAGGCCACCGCCTGCCGCTGACCGCCGGAGAGATTTTTTCCGCCTTCGCCCACTTCCAGCCGATACCCGTGGGGATGCCGGCTGACCCATTCATCCAGCCCCGTGATCTCCACCGCTCTCTGGAAGGCATCGGGATCCACCCCTCCCAGGCCCAAAGTGAGGTTGTAGTGCAGCGATCCCCGGAAAAGGATGGGCTCCTGCGCCACATAACCGATCTGACGGCGCAGCTGCGGAGGCGGCAGCGCGCCCTGGTCCACTCCATCGAAAAAGATGCGGCCCGAGGTGGGCCGGTAATGCGCCATAAGCAGACGAGCCAGCGTGGTCTTTCCCGATCCGGAGCGCCCCAGGACGGCGATGCGCTCGCCCGGCTCCGCCTTCAAGAACAGTTGGTGCAGCACGTCCCGTTCCGTTTCGGGATATTGAAAAGACACTCCCTCCAGTCGCAACCCACCGCGCAGGGCGCACCCCTCCTGAACGAGGGACTCTTCGCCGCCGGCGATCTCCTGAGGCAGATTCATCACCTGTTCGAGAGCCGCCAGCGCCGTGTGCGCATGATGGTACTGGACCATCAATCCGGCAGCCTGGGAAATGGGCGCCAGCGCCCTCGATCCCAGCATATAGGCGGCAATGAGCCCCCCTACGGTGACAGCCTGCAACTGAATGAGGTGGACGCCCACGGCCACCAGAACGAGCAGGCTCATGTTCTGCATCCACAAAGCGCCGTTGCTCAGAGAAGCCGTCCAGAACCTGATCTGGGTTCCGATTCTCGCCAGAAAGGCGACCAGGCGTTCCCATTCGCCCTGAACGCGGCCCTCGGCTCCGAGCGATTTCAAGGTTTCCAGCCCATGCAGCGACTCCACCAGCATGGCGTTGCGTTGGGCTCCCGCCCGATAGCTGGTCTCGGTCAAGCGACGCAACTTCCCTTGCAACAGCCAGCCATGAATCAGTATGAGAACGGCGCCGACCGCGAGGGGCACCGCCAGCAATGGCGAGATCAGGGTGACGACCGCCAGAAACAGCAGGGCGAACGGCAGATTGATGAGAGAGACCAGGCTGGCGGAAGTGATGAACGCCCGCAACTGCTCGAAGGAGTAGAGGTTGGTGGCGAACGCCCCTGTCGATTTTGGCCGCGCCTCCATGCGCATGCCCAGCACTTGCTCCATGAGTCTGGCCGAGACCCGGGTATCCACCAGGGCCGCGACGCGGTCGATGAACACCACTTGCAGAAGACGAACCGTCAGGTCGAAAAGAAAGACCACCAGCAAGCCGCTTGCCAGCACCCAGAAGGTGGCCATGGCCCCGTTGGGAATGACCTTGTTGTAGACGATGCGCATGAAAAGAGGCGTCGCCAGCGCAAACAAGTTGATGAGGACGGCGGCCAGGAAGATGTCCCGATAAAGTTTTTTGTAATCGCCGATTACGCTCCAAAACCAGTGCCCCAGCCGCTTTTTGTGAATTTCATCGGAGTGGGCGTCCAGTTTGACCAGAGGACGCAGGTAGATGGCGCGGCCCCGGTAGTCGGCCGCCAGTTTGTCCAGAGGAACCTCCTCCACCGCGTCGCTCAAGGCCGGGTAACTCACCTGTCCCCCTTCCTGGGTCAGGCGATGGAGCACGCAGGCTCCATTTTGCTTGGTGAGAAGGATCACCGGAAACAGCCTGGGATCCAACCGCGCCAGCGGAACCGCGACGAGGCGGCACGCGAGCCCCGCGCGCGCCGCGCTTCTCTGCAACGCGATGGCGTCGAGCTCGCCGCCTTTGAGAGGCAGCCCATGGAGCAACCGATCCAAATCGACCTTTATTCCATGAGCGGCGGCCACCTGACGGAGGCACTCCGCCAAGGGACTGTGGGGTCTCTCCCAGCCGAAGGGGCGTTGCGCCGACACCCGCGAAACCCCGGTCAGCGTTCAGCGAAATAATCGGGAGCGGGTGGACAACTGGTCAGTTCGAGCCCTTGAGGAGGTTCCAGATCCTGGACCCTGGCCGGTCCCATCTCTTGTATTCCAAGATCACCGGTCAGTTCTCCCATGGCCGACAGCAGGCGCGCTCTGGCGATTTGAAGATCCGTCTCCACGCTGATGAGGGTACGTTCCGCTTGGTAATATTCGTTTTCCTGATCGAGCAGGTCCAGCAGCGTTCGGCGGCCGATGCGAAACTGCCGGTAATAGTTGTCGCGGGAACGTTTGGCGAACTTTACGCGCTCTCGCAGGTACTTGAGTTGGTTTTCGAGGCTGCGGGTGTCGTTCCAGGCGACCAAATACTGTTGTTGCAAATTGCGGCAGGCCAAAAGGCGGAGGTCTTGGGCTTGCGCCAGAGCATGAACCGCTTTCTGCTCGCGCGCCTGATCGGAATAACCGCGAAAAAGGTTGTAGCGCACCAGAAGGCCGATTCCGGCATCCCGTTCATGACCGTCCCGTCCATCCTTTCCCCAGGACTTCTCCACCGAGCCGACCAGATCGACGGTGGGCCGCATGCGCGCTTTTTGCTCCTCGATGCCGTATTTGGCGGCATAGATGCGCTCCACGTTCGCCCGCAGCCCCGGATGGGTGGCGTAGGCCCGATCCAAGCCCTCCTTCACTCCGCCCGGCAACAGCCGCCGATCGACCTTGAACATCGCCATGTCGGGTTCGGGCGCATGACCGACGATGCGGTTGTACCGCGCGCTCACGTCGTGAAGGTTCGCTTTTTCGGTTTGTACGTTGATTCGGGCCAGTTCCAGCCGCGTCGATGCGAGATCCAGATCCACTTTGTGGCTCACTCCCCGTTCGACGCGGGCCGAAATCAGCTTCCACAGTTTTTCGTGACGTTCGAGGTTCTCTTGCGCTCGCTCCAGCGTGCGTCGGTACCGAACCACGTCGAGATGGGCCCGCAAGGTCTCCAACGCGACGTTTTCCATCGTGTTGAGAAGGTCCAGCCGTTGTGCTTCGGCCAAGTGGCCCGTTTTCGCCACGGAGCTGGTGGTGCCGAGTCCGTCATAGAGATTCTGCAGCAGCGACAGACGCACCCGCTGTTCATCGTAGTCGATGTCTCTGGAGGGCACCCCGTGATAATTCTCTTTCAACCAACGGTAACCCGCATAGGCTTCCGCATCCAGTCGCGGATAGTAACGGCCCTTTTCCACCGACCTTCCTTGAAGGAGCTGGGAAAACTGTTCACGACCCGCCTTGACCTCCGGGTTGTCGCGAATGGCTTGTTCGACGGTGGCGACCACCTTTGCTGGAAAGCTTTCCTGCGCTGCTGCCTCTTGGGTGGAGCAAAGCAGGGACGAGGTAAAAGCGAAGATCAAAGGCACGCCGTATTTTCCGAGGCTCATATGGTGTTCCCCCTTAAAACCCGTGATTCAGAATTCAGTTTTTATTTGCCCCTCCGGCGCCCGAATGCAAAATCGAGACAATAGAGAAAGCATCTTTTGGTCGTATCCACTGATGCGGCGAAGCGGATGCCATCCCGCCCGTGCCCGCCATCCATCGAGCCCTTCAATCCAGGAACCTAGACGGCACGGCAGAGAAAAAGCCGGCGACGAAACCGGCCTTGAGCAGCGCGGGTGACCGCAAAACGGCCAAAATCATAAAGGATGCTTGAATTTTCGATCAAGCAATTTAATCGAAGAATGGGAGGCGAACCGGTTCCATCATCCTGGCGGCCACCCCATGGGCCGGCCGCCCAGCAAATGCAGATGGATATGAAAGACCGTCTGCCCCGCCTGGGCGTTGCAGTTGAGCACGGTGCGGTAGCCCGCCTCGGCGATACCTTCCTTCATGGCGATCTCTTTCGCCACCAGATGGAGCCGCCCCATCAATTCGGCATCCTCCTCCCGAAGATCGTTGGTGGTGGGAATGTGTTTTCTGGGAATCACCAGGATGTGCACCGGCGCCTGGGGGTTGAGGTCTTGAAAAGCCACCACCTGATCGTCTTCGTAAACGATCTCCGCCGGAATCCCGCCCTCGGCGATTTTGCAGAATATACAGTCACTCATGGCGTCATCCTTTTGTTTTTTCGGTTCACTCCAGTTCTTTGCGACTCTTTTGCGCCCTCTTGGTCGGAGCCGGGGCATGGAATCACTCTAGCTGGATTCCCGCCTGCGCGGGAATGACGATTCTCGTTTGAGCCCAGCTACCTCCCTTTTCGTCATTCCGGCTGGAGCCGAAGGCGGAGAGCCGGAATCCAGAAAACCGGTTCTTCTCGATATTCCCGGCTCCCCGCCTACGCGAGGAGAGGCTGCGCGGGAATGACGATTTCTTTCGTACCGCAAACGCCGGCCCATCCGTCCTTTTATCGAAACGGAAACGCCGTCAAAAGACCTTGCGCCTGCCGGAAAAGGCGTGCGCCAGGGTGCCACCGTCCACATATTCCAACTCACCCCCCAAAGGCACGCCGTGGGCGATGCGGCTGCAGGCGATTTGCCGCTGGGCGGCCATGTCGGCGATGTATTGGGCGGTGGCTTCCCCCTCCACCGTGGGGTTGGTGGCCAGGATCAGCTCTTCCACTTTCCCTTCATCGAGCTGACGGGCCAGAAGATCGAGACCGATCTCGGCCGGCCCCAGGCCGTCCAGCGGCGACAGCCGCCCGCCCAGCACGAAGTAGCGACCGCGGTAGCCGGTGGCCTGTTCGATGGCCGCCACGTCGGCCGGCGTCTCCACCACGCAGATCTGGCCGGCGTGCCGCTTGTCGCTGGCGCAGATGGCGCAAAGCTCGGCTTCGGTGAAGGTGCGGCAACGCCGGCAGCGGCCGATCCTCTCCATCGACTCCTCCAGCACGCGGCCCAGCCGCCGCCCTCCTTCGCGGTCCCGCTCCAGCAGGTGGAAAGCCATCCGCTGGGCCGACTTGGGTCCGACCCCCGGCAGGCAGCGGAAAGCTTCGATGAGTTGCCGAAGGAGGTCGTCGGCCATCTCAGAAAGGCAGCTTCATGCCGGGCGGCAGGGGCAGGCCGGCGGTGAGGCCGCTCATCTGCTCCTTGGTCATCTCTTCGATGCGGTGGACCGCGTCGTTGCAGGCGGCGGCCACCAGGTCCTCGAGCATCTCCTTGTCGTCGCCGATGAGCGAGTCGTCGATCTCCACCCGGCGCACCTCGTGACGGCCGTTCATGGTCACCTTCACCAGGCCACCACCCGACTCACCGGTTACCTCGGCCCGGGCCAGCTCCTCCTGGGCCTTGGCCATCTCCGCCTGGATCTTCTGGGCCTGCTTCATCAGGTTTCCCAAACCACCTTTCATTTCATCACCTTATGTAAATTGGTTAATGCTGTTTATTCGATAATTCCAGCGATTCTTCCCGAAGCTCTCCGTCGAACTCCTCTTCCAGCATGCGCACCACCGGATCCGCCTTCATCGAGGCCAAGGTTTCGGCGCGCCTTCGTCGGGCTCGTTCCTCTTTCTTGCGGGCCGGGGTCTCCCTCGCCTCGTCGTTCGCTTCGATGCGCAGCTCCACCGGCCGGTCCAGCCACTTTTCCAGAGCCTCGCGCAGCGTCGCTTCGGCACGACCGCCCACTTGCAACGCCCGCCCCTCGGGCGCCAAATGGAGCACCAGCCGACGGCCGTCCCACGACTCCAGCGAACAGTGGCTGGCAAGCTGGGCGGAGATGCCTCCCAGCTTCAACCGTTCCACCACCTGATGCCAACTCTCCGGAGTCAGGACCGGGGAAGTAGCGGCGGAGGGCGCTCTCTGCTTCCGCTCCTCCGCCGGCGCGGCGACAGGAGCAGTGCAGGCGGATGAAGGAGAAGAGGGCCGATCGCGGCGCTCTGGCGGGGAAGGCGGCAGGGCCGACGGCCCCTCCTCTTCCGGCCGGAAAGCCAGCATGCGCAGCAGCACCATCTCAAAGCCGCTGCGGGGATCGGGCGCCAGGGGCAGATCCCGCTGGCCGCGCAAGGCGATCTCGTAGAAGAGCTGGGTCTCTTCGGGATGGAGCAGCCCTGACAGCCGGCGCAGCGCCTCCAGCTCCGGCCAGCTCTCGTCGCCGAGGTCGGGAACCGCCTGCAGCAGCGCCAAGCGGTGCAGCAACGCCACCAGCTCCTTGAGCAGAGCGGCGAAATCGGGCGCCTCTTCCGCCATGGAAGCGATGTGCTCCAGCACGCCGGAGGCATCGTTCTCCACCACCCGCTCCAGCAGGGCGGGCAGGCGATCCTGGGCGAGAATGCCCAGCATGGCCTTCACCTCCTCTTCCCCGACCCGGCCGCCGCCGAAGCCGATGGCCTGATCGAGCAGACTCAGCCCATCGCGCATGCTGCCGTCGGCGGCACGCGCCAGGAGGGTGAGCGCCGGCGCCTCCCACTCCACCCCTTCGGCCCGCAAAATGCGTTCGAACTGCCCCCGGATCTGCTCCAGCGGCAGCCGCTTCAGATTGAGCTGGAGGCAGCGGGAGAGGACGGTCACCGGCACCTTCTGCGGGTCGGTAGTGGCCAGCAGGAACTTCACGTGGGGAGGCGGCTCCTCCAGCGTCTTCAACAGAGCGTTGAAGCTGGAATCGGAGAACATGTGCACCTCGTCGATGAGGTACACCTTGTAGCGGCCGCGGATGGGCGCGAAAGGGACGTTCTCGAGCAGCTCACGGGTCTGGTCCACCTTGGTCCGCGAGGCGGCGTCCACCTCGATGAGGTCGGCGAAGCGCCCTTCGTCCACTTCCCGGCAGATGCCGCACTCGCCGCAAGGAACCGAGCTCACCCCCCGCTCGCAGTTGAGCGACTTGGCCAGGATCCGCGCCAGCGTGGTTTTGCCCACGCCGCGCGTGCCGGTGAAGAGATAGGCGTGGTGCAGGCGCTCGTTGTCCAGGGCGTTGCTCAGAGCGCGCACCACATGCTCCTGCCCCACCATCTCGGCGAAGTTCTTGGGGCGCCACTTGCGGGCCAGTACCTGGTAAGACATCTGTGGGTCGAAAAGGAGAAAATGGTGGCGACCGTACCAGCCGCACCCCGGCACACGCGTTCACTGCTGCGGCTGCTCCCTTCCGGGCCTGACCGGGTTCACAGCTAGGCGTTGCGAGGGGACCGATACGACCGCCATAACAGCGTCGTCGATCTCGTTTCGATGTAGGCGGATTATGGCGCATCCGCAAGCGGTTGGCCACGGATTCCGTCTCGGGCCGGGAATCAGCCGCTGATGACCCGATTTCGCCCCGCCGCCTTGGCGCGGTAGAGGTTGCGGTCGGCCGCGAGGAAGAGCTCCTGAGGGCGCCCTTCCTCCTCTGGTTTCCAAGTGGCCACCCCCAGGCTGGCGGTCACGCCTCTGCCTCCGTCGAAAAGCTGCTGTTCGATTGCCTGCCGCAACCGCTCGGCTGCGCGTACCGCCGTCTCTTCATTGCCGTGGAGAAGAATGGCGAACTCCTCTCCACCGATGCGGGAAGGCTGCTCGCAACCTTCGAAATTCTCGCAAACCTCCCGCAGAATGGCCGCGATCTTTCGCAGCACCTCGTCGCCCATGGGGTGGCCGTGCTCGTCGTTGTAACTTTTGAAATGGTCCACGTCGAGCAGCAGCAACGAGAGAGTGCGGCGTTGTTCCCAGGCCCGTTCACAAATGGCGTCGTAGTCTGCATCGAACTGACGCCGGTTGCCCACCCCGGTGAGGGCGTCGGTGAAAGAGTAGCGGAGTAGCTGGCGGTTACTCTGTTGCAACCTCTCCAGCAGATCCCGATTGGAAAATTGCAGGCGGATGGATCGTAAAACCATCTCTTCGTACTGTTTGGAATAGTAGATGTTCAACAGCAGAAAAAAGATCAGCGCGATGCCCACCAGCGAATGGAAACTGCTCCCTTGCAAAAACATGGTGACAATGAGCGGCACCAGCGTCGGCACGGCGAAAGCGACGTAGTTGGGGAAAAAGTAAGAGTAAGGCCCCAGCGATCCCGCCACCATCCCACCCAGAATGATGACCAGAAGGGCGAAATCGTAGGCGTCGTGAGGGTGGAAAAAGAGCAGCCCTCCGAGCCCCCACACGCAACCAGAAATGAACGCCCCACCCAGTAAAAAGCGCTGGAGGCGGCTGTAATCACCATTATCGCGCAAACCGCGCGCCAAGCGTTGAACCACCCACAAACGCGTGGCTGCCAGCGTGGTCACGAAAATGAGCCAGACGATGGAGGAGCCGGTCCCCAGCCGTGCGTCGAACCCCCACACCATGAGCAGGGCGATGGCGACACTGCCCGGCAGAACGAGAGGCAGGTGTTTCGCCACCAAAAGGAGCTGCTCCCGACGCACGGCCGACACCGGCGCCGACAACTGCTCGGCACCGTTTTCCAGAGAAGCTTCAACGTGTTCCAACAGACCATCCCCCAATGAGCGATCCCGCTCGACTGACCCTCGCGACCGCTGATTCGTTGTTGTTCTTATTAGCAGGCTGTTGAAAAACAGCGTTTTTCGGCAGCCTGTGTGCGGTACATGGATGTGCCGCCATTTTCGAGGGCCGTAAGCCATTGAAAATGAAGGAACCGGGAAATCGCATTTTCCGGTTCCGTGGTTGAAAAAGTCCAGGGAAGGACTTTTTCAACATCCTGTTAGGGCGGACTCGCGGCAGGTTACCCCTGTTCCAGCACGAATTCAATGGTGGGCCGAAGCCGCTCCACGCAGTGGCGCCCCTCCTCGATGGCCTCCCCCGCGCGGTGAAACTCCAGGAGGCCGATATGGGCCAGCCTGGGGGTCAACACCACGTCCGGCGGATCGCCCGCCATGCGGCTGCGGGTGATGCGGTCCTGGGTGATGTTGATGGAGCTGGCGATGATGTCGAACAGGCCGGGAGGACGTTCGCGATCGCGCACCGACTCGGGCAGCAGAGTGGAAGAGTAGCTTTTCAAAGCGTCGAGCAGCGAGTCGAGCGCTCCTCCTCCCTCCTCCTGACCTCCGCGAACCCGCCCCAGATGGCGGCCGAGGATGTCGCCGTTGAGATTGACCGCGATCACCAGGTCGGCGCCCAGAGCGTGACAGAGCGAAACCGGCACCGGATTGACCAGCCCCCCGTCCACCAGCCACCGCCCCTCGTGGCGCACAGGCACGAAGAGGCCGGGCAGCGCGATGGAGGCCATGATGGAATCGAGCACGCTCCCCTCGGTGAACCACACCTCCCGGCCGTTGAGCAGATCGGTGGCCACGCTGGCATAGGTCTTCGGCAACGACGGAACGTGAAGGTCTTCCGCAGCCACGTACTCTTGCAGAAAGCTTCGCAGCCGTTGGGAATCGATCAGGCCGTTGAGCCGCCAGCCGATGTCGAAGAAGGAGGCCACGTCCCGCCCCCGAAGAGAACGGACCCACCGTTCCAGCGAGCCGAGATTTCCAGCGGCGTAGGCGGCGGCCACGATGGAGCCGATGGAGCAGCCGGTCACCACCTCGGGAACGATGCCCATCTCCTCCAGCGCCTGAAGAATGCCGATGTGGGCCCAGCCCCGGGCCGAGCCGCTGCCCAGGGCGATGCCGAGCTTCAGCTTGTCAGGGCTCGATCTCAACCAGCACCTCGTCGGGATTCACCGCGTCCCCCTTCTGGACGTAGACGGCGGTGACGGTGCCGGAAATGGGCGCCTGAACTTCGGTCTCCATCTTCATCGCCTCGGTGATGAGCACGGGCTGACCCGCCTCGATGACATCCCCCTCCTTGACCAGCACCTCCACGATGCTGCCCGGCATGGAGGTGGTGACGTGCCCCTCTTTGGTGGGTTTGGGACGGCGGCCGGCGATCGCCTTGCTCACCGCCCCCTCGGCGCCGCCGGTGAGCACCACCTCGTCCAGGGTCTCCACCAGCACCTCTTCGGGGACGCCGTCCACCGTAAGGTAGAAATGGCGCTCCGGCTGCCCTTTGTGACCGGCGCCGGTGATCTTCACATGGTAGCTCTCGCCGTGCAGCACGATGTTGAACTCGGTGGGCGCCGCCTCCTGCGGTCCGTTTCCGGGCGGCGGCTCCAGCGGCTCCGGCTGCAGCGCGCCCGCCTTGCGCTGTTCCAGGAACTGGCGGCCCACCTCGGGAAACATGGCGTAGGTGAGCACGTCTTCGTCCGACCCCGCCAGATCGCCGATCTCTTCACGAAGCTTGTCGAGTTCGGGCGGCAAAAGATCGGCGGGACGCCCCTCGATCACCTCCTGGCTGCCCACCGCCTTGCGCCGCAGCTCCTCGTTCACGGGACCTGGCGCTCTGCCGTAGCCGCCCTGCAGGTAGATCTTCACCTCGTTGGTGATGGTGGAGTAGCGCTCGCCGGTGAGCACGTTGATCACCGCCTGGGTGCCGACGATCTGCGAAGTGGGCGTCACCAACGGCGGATAGCCCAGGTCCTTGCGCACCCGGGGGATCTCCTCCATCACCTCCTGCATGCGGTTCAGCGCGTTTTGCTCCTTCAGCTGGTTGGCCAGGTTGGAGATCATGCCGCCGGGAATCTGGTTCACCTGCACGCGGGTGTCCACGCCGGTGTATTCGCTCTCGAACTGATGGTACTTCTTGCGGACCTCGTAGAAGTACATGCCGATCTCCTGCAGCAGCTCCAGGTCCATGCCGGTGTCGAACCCGGTGCCGCGCAGACCAGCCACCAGCGACTCGGTGGGAGGATGGCTGGTGCCGCCGGCCCACGAGGAGATGGCGGTGTCCACCCGCTCGGCGCCGGCCTCGATGGCCTTGAGATGGCACATGGCCGCCAAACCGGAGGTGGAATGGGAGTGGAGCTGCAGGGGCAGGTCCACCTCGGCCTTGATCGCCCTCACCAGCGCCTCGGTGGCGTAGGGGGTGAGCAGGCCCGCCATGTCCTTGATGCAGAGGCTGTCGCACCCCATGTCGGCCAGACCCCGGGCCAGCTCCACGAACCCTTCGATGGTGTGCACCGGGCTCACGGTGTAGCAAATGGCGCCCTGGGCGTGCTTGCCCGCCTCCTTGGTCGCCTCGATGGCGGTGCGCATGTTGCGGATGTCGTTGAGCGCGTCGAAGATACGGAAGACGTCCATGCCGTTCTCCGCCGCCTTGAGCACGAACGCGCGCACCACGTCGTCGGCGTAGTGGCGGTAGCCCAACAAATTCTGGCCGCGCAGCAGCATCTGGGTGCGGGTATCGGGCAGCGCCTCGCGCAATTTGCGCAGCCGCTCCCAGGGATCCTCCTTCAGAAAGCGGATGCAGGCGTCGTAGGTGGCGCCGCCCCAACACTCCAGCGACCAGTACCCTGCCGCGTCCAGCTTCTCGCAAGCCGGCAACATGTCTTCGGTACGCATGCGCGTGGCGATGAGCGACTGGTGAGCGTCGCGCAGAACCACGTCGGTGATGTCGATTTTCGGCATGAGTCGAACCGCTCGAAAAGCTCGATGGCGTCGGCGCATTGTGGAGCATTTCGAAGCGTGCGGCAATGCGTGGAAACCTGGCGGGAAGGCCAGGCCGCCGATGACCAAATTCCGGCCTTCGAAACCGTGAGCCGAGACGAAGCGCGCCTTTTCCGGCACAACTCCACTCCTCTCTCGTCGTCATTCCGGCCGGAGCCGAAGGCGGAGCGCCGGAATCCAGACGATTCCCGCTCTCCGCCTACGTGGGAAGAGGCTGCGCCGGAACGACGATTCCTGGGCTGGCCCTGCTATTCGGCCTGGAACGGAACAGCATATCAAGATATACTTAATGAGTTAAGTTGCCCGCTTCGGCCTTCTCTCGGCAACGGGCGAATCCCATCCAAACCAATTTGAGAATTCAGCGAGGTTCCTGAATGAAAGCCATCAGCGTGCCGCCTGGCCTACTTCCGTTCCTGCCGTTCATGAAATGGTTGCCGAAAGTCGGAGGGGAGGAGCTGAAGGCCGATTTCCTCGCTGGACTCACGGGCGCCATCGTGGTGCTTCCGCAAGGCGTGGCTTTCGCCACCATCGCGGGCATGCCCCCGGAATACGGCCTTTACGCCGGCATGGTCCCCGCGGTGATCGCCGCCCTCTTCGGCTCGGCGCGGTTTCTCGTCTCCGGGCCCACCACCGCCGCCTCTATCGTCCTCTACTCGGCGCTCAGCGCCCACGCCGATCCGGGCACCGCGGAATACGTGAAGCTGGCGCTCACCCTCACCTTCATGGTGGGCATCACCGAGCTGGTGCTGGGGCTGGCACGCATGGGGGCGCTGGTCAACTTCATCTCCCATTCGGTGGTGACAGGCTTCACCGCCGGCGCCGCCATCCTCATCGGCGCCAAGCAGCTGAAGAACTTCTTCGGCGTGGAGATCCCCCGGGGCGGCCATCTGCCCGACATCCTCTACCATTTCGTCCAGCAGATCCCGCACATCAACTGGTACGTGACCACCGTCGCCCTGGTGACCCTTCTCTCCGGCATCGCCACCAAACGATGGCTGCCCCGCTTCCCTCACATGATCGCCGCCATGCTCATCGGCAGCGTCGCCGGCTACATTCTCAACCTCGCCTTCGGACAGGAGGTCACCGGCATCAAGACGGTGGGCGCCCTGCCGAGCACTCTGCCGCCCCTCTCCTCCCCCGACTTCAGTCTCGACACCCTGAAGATGCTGGCAGGATCGGCGCTGGCCGTCACCATGTTCGCCCTCACCGAGGCGGTCTCCATCGGCCGCTCTCTGGCCGCGCGCACCGGCGAGCGCATCGACGGCAACCAGGAGTTCATCGGTCAGGGGTTGTCCAACATCTTCGGCAGCTTCTTCTCCGGCTATGTGGCCACCGGTTCCTTCAACCGCAGCGGCCTCAACTTCCAGGCCGGCGCCCGCACCCCGTTGGCGGCGGTGTTCGCGGGCGTGCTGCTGATGGTGATCGTGGTGATGGTAGCCCCGCTGGCCGCCTATCTGCCCAACGCGGCCATGGCCGGCATTCTCTTCATGGTGGCCTACGGCCTCATCGAGTTCAAAGAGATCAAGCACATCCTGCGCGCCAACAAGCGGGACGCCGCCGTCATGCTGGTCACCTTCTTCGGAGCGCTCTTCCTCGAACTGGAGACCGCCATCTTCGCCGGCATCCTGCTTTCGCTGGTGCTCTATCTGGAGAAGGTGTCTCGCCCCGCCATTGTCACCCGCACCCCCGACCCGCGCCTGCCCAACCGGGCCTTCTCCAGCGATCTGGATCTTCCCCAGTGCCCGCAGCTGCGCATCCTGCGGATCGACGGCTCGCTCTTCTTCGGATCCATCAGCCACGTGTTGGAAACCTTCGACCGGCTGCGGGAAGAGCATCCGGAGCAGAAGCACCTGGCCATCATTTGCCAGGGCATCAACTTCGCCGATATCGCCGGCTGCGAAGCCCTCGCTCACGAGGCCAAGCAGCGCAAAGCGATGGGCGGCGCGCTCTATCTGATCAACGTCAAGCAGGGGTTGTGGGACGCGCTGGACAGCTGCGGCGCCCTGGAGGTGATCGGAGAACGTCGCATCTTCCAGTCCAAGACGGCCGCGCTCCATGCCATCTTCCAGAAGCTCGACAAGGGGATCTGCCAGCGGTGCGACCGCCGCATCTTCCTGGAGTGCAAGGAGATTCCCCGCGTTCGGGAGGAGAGCTCGGAACAGGCCGCCTGAGCCTCAGAGACCGGCATGCGCCGCCACCGCCACCGCGATGGCGGCGGCGATGTCGGTTTTGCACTGTTTCTGCGTGTACTCCAGCAGCTCCGGGTGTTCCTCCACGAACGCGGTGGTGAAGTCGGCCTGGCGCAACTTGGGATGGCGCAGGATGTTCTCGTAGTAGGGCTTGGTGGTGCGGATGCCGTGCACCTCCATGTCGCGCAGCGCCCGCTCGCCGCGGTTGAGCGCGTCGTCCCAGCTGAGAGCCCAGACGATCACCTTGGCGATCATGGAGTCGAAATAGGGGGGAATCTGGTAGCCGGTGTAGATGGCCGTGTCGGTGCGCACTCCGGGCCCTCCCGGCGCATAATAGCGGGTGATGCGCCCGAAGCTGGGCAAAAAGTTGTTCTGCGGATCCTCTGCATTGACCCGGAACTGGATGGCGAAACCCCGCCGGCGGATCTCGTGCTGGCGAAAGCGGAGCTTGAGTCCCGCCGCCACCCGGATCTGCTCCTCCACGATGTCCACGCCGGTAATGGTCTCGGTGATGGTGTGCTCCACCTGCACCCGGGTGTTCATCTCCATGAAATAGAAGCGGCCGTTGCCGTCCATGAGAAACTCCACCGTACCGGCGCTTGTGTAGTTCACCGCCTTGGCCGCGATCACCGAGAGGCCGCCCAGATACTGGCGCTGTCCTTCGTCCAGCTGGGGTGAAGGGGCGATCTCGATGAGCTTCTGATTGCGCCGCTGGATGGAGCAGTCGCGCTCGTAGAGGTGGATGCAGTTGCCGTGCTGGTCGGCCAGCACCTGCACCTCGATGTGGCGGGGATCGACGATGCACTTCTCGAGGAACACCTCGGCGCGGCCGAAGGCGGCGGTGGCCTCGGAGATGACCCGCTCGTAGTTCTTTTTCAGCTCTTGGGGAGAGTCGCAGCGCCGGATGCCGCGTCCGCCTCCACCGGAGGTGGCCTTGAGCATCACCGGATAACCGAGCTCTTCCGCGATCCGAAGCGCCTCGTCCAGACTTTGAAGGTTCTCCTCGGTGCCGGGCGTCACCGGGACGCCGGCTTCGATCATCGCCTTGCGCGCCTCGGTCTTGTCGCCCATGCGGCGGATCACCTCGGCGGTGGGACCGATGAAGGTCAAGCCGCGCCGTTCACAAGCGGCGGCGAACTCGGGGTTTTCGGAAAGGAATCCATAACCGGGGTGGACCGCGTCGCAGCCGGTCTGCAGCGCCAGATTGACGATGCGGTGGATGTTGAGATAGCCGGCCACCGGATCCTCGCCGATGGAATAGGCCTCGTTGGCCTTCTTCACGTGCAGGCTGTAGCGGTCGGCTTCGGTGTAGATGGCCACCGAACGGATGCCCATCTCCGCGCAAGCCCGGATGATGCGCACCGCGATCTCGCCCCGATTGGCGATGAGAATCTTACGGAACATTGGTCAATCCGCCGGTCAGTGGTGGTGCTTGCCGCCGATGCGGTCCATGGAAGCAAAGAGTACCCCAGAAATCACCAACGTTACATGGATAATCACTTTCCAGAGCAGTTCGTCATGACCCACCTCGTTCACTTTGACGAAGAGACGCAACAGCTCGATTCCGGAAATGGCCACGATGGAACCGATCAGTTTGATCTTGAGATCGCTGAAATCCACTTCTCCCATCCATTTGGGCTTTTCGTGATCTTCGGTGACATCGATGCGGGAAACGAAGTTCTCATAACCGGCGAAAATGATGATGAGCAGCAAATTGGAGACGAGCGCCACGTCGATGAGGGACAGCACGCCCACCACCGTTGCGGTTCCCCCTTCTCCATAGAGCACTTCGGGCACCAGGTGGATGAATTCTTTGTAGAACTTGACCAGCAGCAAGCCAATGGTGGCCACCAGGCCGAGATAGATGGGCACCAGAAGCCAACGGCTGTTGAACATGAAACGTTCCAACACATATTCCAATTTCTTCATTTCGTTCTCCGATAAGACGTCAGCCGCCTCCACTGCCCAGGGCTTTCAGCAGCCCGAACTGATAGGCGAGAAAGACCGCCAGCAGAACCGCTCCCGATCCCCGCTGGATGATTCCCTCACCCGCTCTTTTGAACCCGCGGGCCATCAAGTAGAGGGTGACGGCGAGCCCCAGCATCAAGGGAAAATCGCGCACCAGAACCAGGGATTCCACCTTCCCCGGCCCGATGGTTCCCGCGATTCCGAGAACCGCCAATATGTTGAAGAGATTGGAACCCACCACATTGCCCACGGCGATGTCGTCCTCCCCCTTTCGGGCGGCGACGATGGAGGCCGCCAGCTCCGGAAGGGAAGTGCCCACGGCAATGATGGTGAGCCCGATCACCAGATCGCTCACGCCGAACGCACGGGCCACCCCCACCGCTCCCCAAACCAGCATCTTGGAGCTGATCAACAGCAGCAACAGGCCGGAGACCAGCAGCAGCCACGCCTTTGCCGGCGGCATGGCCGCCGGGATCTCTTCGCTATATTCCGCGGCCAGAGGGTCGTCGGGAGGGGAAATGCGCGCCAGGTGGACCGTCCACAGCACCAACGCCGACATGCCACCCAGCAGCAGCAGGCCGTCGAGCCTGCCCAAGGTTCCGTTCCAGAGCAGCGCCCATGCCGCCGCCATCACGGCGAGCATCAACGGAAACTCGCGGTCGAGAGTGCGGGAGTGGACCCGCAGCGGCGCCAGAAGAGCGGTCGCGCCCAGAACCAGCGCCATGTTGGCGATGTTGGATCCGATGGCGTTGCCGACGGCGATGCCGCTGTTGCCCTGCCAGGCGGCCACGGCCGAGACCAGCATTTCGGGCGCGGAGGTGCCGAAAGCGACGATGGTCAGTCCGATGATGAGGCTGGAGACGCCCATGGCGCGCGCCAGCCCCGCCGCCCCCTCCACGAAACGGTCCGCGCTCCAGGCCAGCAGGGCCAGGCCCACGATCAGCGCCCCGGCGTAGGCGATCACTCCCCCGTCTCCCCGCCTTCGCCGAGAACTTCCAAAAGGTCGGCAAGCCGCTCTTCCAGCCGCGACTGTTGCGCGTCGACCAGCGTCACGTGCCCCACTTTGCGCCCGGGCCTGGACGCCTTGCCGTAGAGATGCAGGTGCGCCCCGGGAATCTTCAGCACCCGGGAGGGAGGAGGCGCCTCGCCGATGAGATTGACCATGGCGGCATGGCCGGTGGGCGAAGTGGCCCCCAGCGGCCAGCCGGCGACGGCCCGCAGGTGATTCTCGAACTGGCTGGCGACGGCGCCTTCGATGGTCCAGTGGCCGGAATTGTGCACGCGCGGCGCCATCTCGTTCGCCAGCAACTGCTCGCCGACCTGGAAGAATTCCACGGCCAACACCCCCACATAATCGAGTCGCTCCAGGATGCGCGCCACCAGCGTTTCCGCCCGGGATTGCAGCGGATCGCCGGGACGGCTGCGGGAGAGCCGCAAGATCCCATCGCCGTGGAGATTCTCGGCCAGCGGATAGAAGGCCATGGCGCCATCCCGTCCCCGCACGCCGATGAGAGAGACCTCTCGCTCGAAAGCCACCACCCCCTCCAAAATGGCCGGCACCTCGCCGAGAGCCCGCCAGGCGGCGCGCGGCTCTTCGTCCGCGCCGATGCGCACCTGTCCCTTGCCGTCGTACCCCAGGGTCCGGCTCTTGAGGATGGCGGGAAGGCCCACCCGATCCACCGCCGCCGCCAGGCTCTCCTCGTCTTCCACCGCGGCGAAGGGGGCGGTTTCGATCTCCAGCTCGTGAAACAGCCTCTTCTCGGCCAGCCGGTCGCGGGCGGTGGCCAGCGCCAGGGGCCCCGGAAACACCTTTCCCTGCCCCTGAAGCCGGGCGACCGCCTCGGCGGGAACGTTCTCGAACTCGTAGGTGACCAGATCGACCTCCCGGGCGAGCCGCTCCAGCCCGGCTGGATCGCCGTAGGGCGCCTGGATGCCCTGGGCGAGCGGCCGCGCGCAGGCGTCTCCGGCCGGGTCGAGGACCATGAACTCCATGCCCAGAGGGTAACCGGCCAGCGCCAACATCCGCGCCAACTGGCCTCCGCCCAGGATGCCGATCTTCATCGATCTTCGGCGGGATCGGGGCTGGCCAGCACCGCCTCCGTCTGGCGGCGGCGCCACGCCTCCAGCGCCTCGAGGATCTCCGCGTGGGAGTTGCCGAGAATGGCGGCCGCCAGCAACGCCGCGTTGGCGGCGCCGGCGCGGCCGATGGCGAGCGTGCCCACGGGAATGCCGGCCGGCATCTGCACGATGGAGAGCAGCGAATCCATGCCGTTGAGCGCGCGCGACTGCACCGGCACCCCCAGCACGGGGAGAGAGGTCTTGGCCGCCACCATTCCCGGCAGATGGGCGGCGCCACCCGCCCCCGCGACGATCACTTCGATTCCGCGCGAGCGGGCCTGGCTGGCGTACTGGAACAGTTTGTCCGGGGTACGGTGGGCCGACACCACCTCTTTTTCGAAAGGGATTCCCAGTTCCGTCAACACATCCGCCGCATGGCGCATGGTCTCCCAGTCGGAACGGGACCCCATGATGAGTCCGACCAGTGGTTTCATTCGACTGCTTTCTCCCCTTTTCCGGCGAGAGGCCCCGAACCGGCGTTTCGGCGCCCCGCCGACGGGCCGCTCGAGAAAAACGGCTATTATGCCGGATTCTCCGGCAACGTGCTCCGCCCCCCTCAGCCGCCCAACGCCCTGCGCACCAGGGTTTCCCACTCCTCGTCCAGGCTCTGATGCTCCGGAAATCGGGTGCCGGCTCTCTGGTGCCAGTAGCGGGCGTTCCCATGATCGCCCTCCACGCGATGGAGGTAGGCGTGGATGCGCGCCGCCTCGCGGTCGGAGAGCGACTGCACGATCCGGTGGGCGGCATCCCAGTCGCCCTTGCGCTCCAGCCACAGCGCGCGAAGACGATCGTCCAGGCCGGCGGGGGGATGCGAGTCTTCCAAAGAGTTCAAGAAGGTTTCGAAGTCCATCTTACGTCCGTCGGATCGATCCGATCTCATGGTGGAAGAAACGGTGGTTCGATTCTTCGCCTTCAGCCGGTGAGCGACAGAAAGATGCGCGGCAGCCTCTCCGGCAACCGCTCGACGTTGTCGACGATGGTGTAGCGGCCGCTGAAGATGTCGTTCACATAGGCGTCTCCGGCAGGGTCCAGGTTGATACAGTAGCTGTAGATGCCGTCCGATTCCAGTTCGCGCACCGCCATGCGGGCGTCTTCGATGAGGTGGCGCTCGTCGCGAACGTCCACGTCGGAAGGCTCGCCGTCGGTGAGCACCAGCAGCAGCTTTTTGTCGGCCTTCTGGTGGGAGAGATAGTGGCCAGCGTGCCGCATGGCCGCTCCCATGCGGGTGGACCAGCCGGCCCCCATGGCGGCCAGGCGGGCCTTCACGTCCAGATCGAAGCCTTCGTTGAACCCCTTGATATGGTAGTAGCGCACCTCGTGGCGGGTGTTGGAGTGGAAACCGGCGATGGAGAGCCGGTCGCCGAGCCGTTCGATGGCCCAGGTGAGCAGCGCCACCGCCTCCTGTTCCAGTTCGAGCACGGTCTGGCCGCCGCCGCCCACGGGTTGGCCGAGGGATTCGGAGAGGTCCAGCAGCAGGGTCACGGCGATGTCGCGGTCGTCGTGCTTGTGGCTGACGTTGATGCGGGGATCGGGATCGTGGCCGCTGCGGTAGTCGATGAGAGAGCGGATCGCCACGTCCAGGTCCAGCTCGCTCCCCTCTTCCTGATAGCGGAGGCGTACGTAGCTCTGCGGCTTGAGCAGGTCCAGCAGCCGCTCGAGCTGCTTGGCCACCCGGTGGTGCCGGGCCAGCAGCCGGTCGACGAGAGCGGGTTCGCCGGCCGGATGCAGCGATTCGAACAGGCTCACCCAGTCCGGACGGTAGGTGCCCGTGGTGTAGTCCCACTCGGGATAGAGGCGCGGCGGCAGCGTGTCGCCGGCCTCGCGCGCCTCGGTCCGGGTGGGCTCCACGGCGAAGTCCTCGTCGTCGTCCAGCTCGTGGAACCGCCACAGATTGCGGTTGTCGTCCCGATAGGGGATCTCGGTGTCCTTGAACCAGACGTTGGCCGAGGCGTCGGAAGCGCGCCGGGTGCGGGCCATGAACTGGATGCCGAGCTCCTCCATCTCGGCGGTGGAGCTCTCGCTCCCCTCCACTGCCTCGAAGAAGCGCCGACGGAACTCCAGGATGTGGGGGCTGGCGTAGCCGTGGCGCGGATCGAGAATGGCGCGTGAAAGCAGCGCGAGGCGGTGGCGGATGCAAGCCTCCTGCGCCTCGTCGCACTCCCCTTCCACCGGCACCGGATGCAACGCGAGAAAGAGCCGGCGCAATCCCGGATATTCCCGCATCAGAAGATGCTCGATGCGACAGTCCTCGAAGGTCTCGATGGCGAGGCGCTGCATGGGGCTGCGGTTGTCGGCGAACACCGGCACCGTCCAGCGCCGGTGGCCGGCCATGTGAGCCAGGGCGGCGAGATACTGCTCGAAGCCGCTGATGCCGTCGTCGGCGTCGTCGTTCACGTCGGGAAGGAAGATCCCCCCTTCGTCGAAATAGGGCCGGGGATCGCTGCGTTCGTCGAGCATGCGCGAATAGGGGTAGATGGGATCCTCGATCCCCCAGAGCGCCCGCTGAAACAGCGCCAGGCGGCGCTCCACGTCCACCAGCAGGGTGCCGTCCCGCTCCCGCTGCATCACCGCGCGGCTGTCCGGCGAGTCGAGACGGAAATAGTCGGCCAGATGGTCGGGGTGGTGGTTGTGCTGGCGGATGCCGTAGGCCATCCAGCGCCTGAGCCCGCCGATGTTGAGCTCGCCCAGCAGCCGCGGCGCGTTCTCGAGGAAGGGCACCAGTCCCGGGCTGGCCATGGTGGCGTGGGAGCCGTGAATGGAGATGGAAGTCTTCTCCACCATCTCCTGTACCAACTCCAGGTAGCCTTCCAGCGAGCGCAACGATTCCAACCGCCGCGCCACCGCGGCGAGGGTCTGCAAAAAAGGGACGATGGCCTCGGCGTTGGGGCTGCGCGAGATCTGGTAGGCGGCGCGCGCCACCGCGTCGATCGACTCTTCGCCCACGTGCCGCGCCACCTCGGGCGCTTCCTCCATGAAGACCAGCACCGGCTCGGCGCCCCGTCCCATCAGGCAGAGCAGCTCCACCCCTTCGAGCAGCGAGCGGACGCCTTTTTCGGAAAGCCGCCGCCGGACTTGCCCCAGCGCTTCGGGCAGAAGCTCCCGTACCCGGCTGTAACCGCACTTCACCGCCGCGTCCATCGTTTCCCGCCCCATCCGTTCAGCCGAAGACGGCCTCGATCGCCTGGTCCAGGGTTTCACGGATGTCGGCGTCGTCGGTGATGGGCCGCACCAGCGCCATCCGCGCCGCGTCCTGCACGGCGATGCCCTTTCGCAACAAGTTGGCCGCATAGACCAGCAGGCGGGTTGAGATTCCCTCGTCCAGGCCGTGGCCCTTGAGCTTGCGCGCCGCTTCGGCCACCTTCACCAGCTTGCGGGCGGTGTCGTCGTCCACGCCGGTCTCGGATGCGAGAATCCGCGCCTCCTCCTCCGCCGGCGCATAATCGAAATCCATGGCCACGAAACGCTGCTTGGTGGACTGTTTGAGATCCTTCATCAGGCTCTGATAGCCGGGGTTGTAGGAGATCACCAGTTGGAAGTCGGGATGCGCCTTCACCACCTCTCCCTTCTTGTCCAGGGGCAGGGTGCGACGGTGGTCGGTGAGCGGATGGATCACCACGGTGGTGTCCTGGCGCGCCTCCACCACCTCGTCGAGATAGCAGATGGCGCCGATGCGCGCCGCCGTGGTGAGGGGGCCGTCCAGCCAACGGGTGCCGTCGGCGTCCAGCAGATAGCGTCCCACCAGGTCGGCGGCGGTCATGTCCTCGTTGCAGGCCACGGTGATCAGCGGGCGGCCCAGGCGCCACGCCATGTACTCCACGAAGCGCGATTTGCCGCAGCCGGTGGGGCCTTTGATCATTACGGGCAGGCGCGCGGCATAGGCGGCCTCGTACTGCTCCACCTCGTTGCCGTGAGGGTGGTAGAAGGGTTCCCGGTCGATCTTGTACTGTTCGATATCGATCATCTCATTTACCTGAAAAGCGGAAGACGCGGTCAAAAAAGCCCCCGACGAAGCGGGGGCTCTTGCACTTCGTCCGGAGAAGGCGGGCGCTTATTTGTGCACGCCCAGCTTCTCGCGCCAGCCCGGATAGAGCTTGTCCGCATCGTGGGGGAAGGATTCGAAGGCGCGCGCGAACTCGCGATGCTCCTTGGCCCACTCGATGGGATCGGCGCCGGCCTTCCAGCACTCGTAGGCCTGGCGCAGAGAGATGGCGCCGGCCGCCGGGCTGTCGATGTGGCCGTAAGAACCACCACCGGCGGTGTTGATGACGTTGGCGTGGCCCAGGTTCTCGAAGAAACCGGGCAGGCGCAGCGCGTTCATGCCGCCGGAGATGATGGGAGTGGTGGGCTTCATGCCGTACCACTCCTGGTGGTAGACCGGGCCGTCGCAGCTGTCGCGCTCGATCATATAGGCGATGATGCGGTCGTCCTTGTCGCCCTCCATCTTGCCGTAGCCCATGGTGCCCACGTGGATGCCGGACGCCCCCTGCAGGCGGGCGATCTTGGCGAGCACGAAGGCGGTGTAGCCCCGCTTGGAGGAGGGAGAGGTGATCATGCCGTGGCCGGCGCGATGGTAGTGGAGATACTGATTGGGGAACCAGCGGCGAGCGGTGGTGATCATGCCGGGGCCGCCGACGAAGCCGTCCACCAGGAAAGCCACGTGGTCGGCGTTCTCGGCGAAGGTCTCGAGGATGAACTCGCCGCGAGCGAGCATCTCCGCGTGGGAATCGGCGGTGATGTTGGCGGAGAAGAGCTTGGCCTCGCCGGTCTCGTCCTGGGCGCGGCGCATGGCGTCGGCCACCAGCGGCATCACCTTCTTGAGGGGGGCGAACACCTGGTTGCCCTGGGGTTCGTCGTTCTTGATGAAGTCCCCGCCCAGCCAGAACTGGTAGGCCGCCTCGGCGAAGGGCTCGGGACGCAGACCCAGCTTGGGCTTGATGATGGTGCCGGCGATGTAGCCGCCGTCCTTGACGGGACGACCCAGGATGCGCCACAGGTCGGAGATGTCCTTGGCAGGGCCGTCGAACAGCTCGATGGCGCGGCGGGGCATGTAGAAATCGATCATCTTGGCGTATTCGACGTCACCCATGCCCTGGTTGTTGCCGATGGTCAGGGTGAGGAAGGAGACCATCATCATGCGGCCGTCGATTACATTGCGATCGAAGAGCTCCAGCGGATAGGCGATGCGCAGATCCTCGTTCTCCTCGTCGATGTGGTAGACCAGCGCGTCCACGCCCTTGGTGAACTCGTCGGTGGTGGAGACCTCCACGTTGGTGCCGGTGGAGGACTCGGCGGCGAAATGCGCGGCGGTGGCCAGATAGCCGTAGCCGGCCTTCGGCTTCATCTTGTAGGCGACCAGAATGTGCTTGCCGCCGGCGATGAGGTCTTCTTCTTTGAGGCTGAGATCAGCATAACGACTGGATTGATCCATGGGTCTTTCCTCGTGTTGAAATGGCATTCGTTCATCGGCCGTCGCCGAAGTGGGAGCCATTCTGCCCTCGCCGTGGCATAATTGAAAATCGATGTTTTCAATATTCAATATAGATAATCATCTATGAACACCCCCTTCGTCAGCCGTCTGGCCCGCGCCACCACCCTGCGCCAGCTCCAGATCCTGCTCACCGTCGCCCAGCACGGCAGCTACACCCGCGCAGCGGAAGCGCTGCATCTGACCCAGCCCACCGTCTCCATGCAGGTGCGCAAGCTCGCCGAACACGTGGGCCACCCCCTTTTCGAGCACGGCAGCAACGGCCTGGTGCTCACGCCCGCGGGCAACCGGGTGGCCGCGGCGGCCAAGGAGATCCTCGGTCGCATGGAGACGCTCGAGAACGAGGTCAACGCGCTGAGCAACGAGGTGAAGGGCGAGCTGCGCATCGGCGTGGTGACCACCGCCAAATATTTCATGCCCCACATGTTGGGCGCCTTCATCCATCGCTATCCCGAAGTGGTGCCCAAACTGACGGTGACCAACCGCGCCCGCGTGCTGGAGCGGCTGCGGGAAAACCTCGACGACCTTCTCATCATGGGCCGTGTTCCCCAGGAGCTCGAGGTGGAAGCCCACCCCTTTCTGGAGAACGACCTAGTGGTGATCGCGCCGGCCGGACACCCCCTGGCCGGACGCCGGGCCATCCCGTTGAAGCGGCTGTTGAAGGAGCGCGTGCTGGTGCGCGAGCCCGGTTCCGGAACCCGGTTGGCGATGGACCGGCTCTTCGAAGAAGAGAACCTCACCCTGGCCCCTTACATGGAGCTGGGAAGCATCGAGGCGATCAAACAGGCGGTGATGGCGGGGCTGGGCATCTCGGTGATGTCGCGGCACAATCTCCGCCTGGAGCTGGAGAGCGGCCGCATCGCCATCCTCGACGTGAAGGGTTTTCCGGTGCGGCGCCACTGGTTCGCCGTGCATCCCGCCAAACGGGAGCTGAGCCTGGTGGCGCGCACCTTTCTGGAATTCATCCTCGAAGAGGGCGGCGGCCTCACGGGGGTTTGATCCCTTCTCCGAAAGGGGCTATGGTCGGCTCACTCCGATAACAGATACCACGACCGATCCAGCTCCCATGAGCGACCCGAAGAAGAAGTTGCCTCTGAAGAAGATCGCAGCCGCCGTCGTTTTCCTTCTCCTCGCCGCCTTCATGGCCAAGGTGACCCCCAGCGTCGAGATCGCCTGGGTCAGCGCCATTCTGCTGCTCACCATCTATCTCTTCGCCTTCGAGATCGTGGAGGTGGACGTGGCCGCCGTCTCCATCATGGTGCTGCTCGGCCTCACCGAACTGCTGGCGCCCCTCATGGGGCTGGAAAAGGGGCTGGTGGACAACCAGCGGCTCTTCGACGGCTTCGCCAGCAACGCGGTGATCTCCATCATCGCGGTGATGGTCATCGGCGCCGGCTTGGACCGCACCGGCATCATGAGCAAGGTGGCCGCTTTCATCCTGCGGATCGGCGGCACCACCGAAAAGCGGATCATTCCCATCATCTCCGGCACCGTGGCCTTCATCTCCTCCTTCATGCAGAACGTGGGCGCCGCCGCTCTCTTCATCCCCGTGGTGAGCCGCATCTCGGCCCGCTCCGGCCTGCCCATGTCGCGCCTGCTCATGCCCATGGGCTTCTGCGCCATCCTCGGCGGCACCGTCACCCTGGTGGGATCCAGCCCGCTGATCCTCCTCAACGACCTGATCCTCACCTCCAACCACGCGCTGCCGCCGGAACGGCAGATGGAGGCCTGGGGACTCTTCTCCGTCACCCCCGTGGGCGTCGCACTGGTGCTCAGCGGCATCGCCTATTTCGTCCTCGCCGGCCGCTGGGTGCTTCCGGAAAGCCGCGGCGAAGCCGGCACCACCACCGCTTCCAGCACCATGGAATACTTCCATGACGTCTACGGCATCGACTACAGCCTCTACGAGGTGGTGGTTCCCGAGGGCAGCCCCCTGGTCGGGAAGAAGCTGGACGACGTGGAGACCGCCTACGCCATCCGCGTCATCGCCACCAAGCTGGCCGGTCAAGAGACCCGGGTGGGCCCCAACACCATCGCCCGCGACGTGGAGTTCCAGCCGGGCATGGTGCTGGGAATCGTCGCCTCGGAAGAGAACCTGGACCATTTCGTGGAGAAATACGGGCTGAAGAAACGCGACTCGCTGCGCACCTTCGCCGAGGACCTCGCCGCCACCAAGGCGGGGATCGCCGAGATCGTCATCCCGCCGGGCTCCAATCTGGTGGGCAAGAGCGCGCGGGACGTATGGATGCGCAAGACCTACGGCATCGCCATGATCGCCCTGCATCGCGGCGGCAAGACCATGGGCGAGGGCGAGGACATCCGCAACATTCCGCTGCAGGCCGGCGACACTCTGGTGGTGCACACCCGCTGGGACGCCCTCGCCCGCCTGGAGAAGGACCCCAACTTCGTGGTGGTGACCACCGAATATCCTCACGAAGAGGAGCGGCCCCACAAGCTGGGATGGGCCATCGTCTTCTTCTCCATCGCCCTCTCCATGGTGCTCTTCACCGACATCCGCCTTTCGGTGGCCCTGCTCACGGGCGCCGTCGGCATGGTGATCTCCGGCGTGCTCGACATCGAGGAGGCTTACCGGGCGGTGAGCTGGAAGACGGTCTTCCTGCTCGCCTCCCTCATTCCCCTGGGGCTGGCGGTGGAGACCTCGGGAACGGCCAAATGGATTGCGGAGCAGACCCTCTCGGTGGTGGGCCACATGCCGGTGTGGGTGATTCAGAGCGCCATCGCCGCTCTGGCCACCTTCTTCACTCTGGTGATGTCCAACGTGGGCGCCACCGTGTTGCTGGTGCCCCTGGCGGTGAACATCGCCGTGGGCGTGGATGCGGACCCCGCTCTCTTCGCACTCACCGTGGCCATCGCCACCTCCAACTCGTTCATCATCCCCACCCACCAGGTGAACGCCCTCATCATGGGGCCGGCGGGCTACCGCGTCGCCGACTTCATGCGCGCCGGCGGCATCATGACCCTGTTGTTCCTGGTGGTCTCCATGGCGGTGATGAACCTAGTCTATTGAGGTCCGGCGGCATATTGAAGCCGCAATCCCCCGGCGACGCCTTCTCGGCTCGTGGATTCCCGCCCGCGTGGGAACGACGACGTTCCCTCCCCGTCATTCCGGCCGGAGCCGAAGGCGGAGAGCCGGAATCCAGCGCCTTTCCCCCGCTTCGGGATGGAGGAAGACGATGAAGACGGAGGCGGCATGAGCGACGCCCTCCAAGGCATCACTGAAGAGTGACCGGCACCTCCAGCAGTTCGCCGTCGCGCAGCAGCTTGAGCCGGACCTTGTCGCCCACGGTGTAATCGTCCAGCGCCGCGCGCAGGTCGGCTGCGTTTTCCACCACCTTTCCATCCACTTCCAGAATGATGTCGCCCGGCACAAGGCGTCCTTCCGGCAACACCCGGCTTCCGCGGATTCCCGCCTCCGAGGCGGCGGAGCCCGGTTCCACCCGCAGCACCAGCACCCCTTTTACGCCGAGCTTGTCGCTCACCAGGCGGCTCATGTGGTCGTCCACCACCACGCCGAGCGTGGCGCGGCGGTAGTGGCCCTGGGCGATGAGTCGGGGCACCACCCGGTTGACCCGGTCCACCGGCACCGCGAAGCCGATGCCGGCATAAGCCCCCGAAGGACTGTAGATGGCGGTGTTGATGCCGATCAGCCGTCCGGCGCTGTCCAGCAGAGGCCCGCCGGAATTGCCGGGATTGATGGCCGCATCGGTTTGGATGAGCCCCTCGATGACGCCGTTGTCGGTGCGTATGGTGCGATCCAGCGCCGAGATGATGCCGGTGGTGAGGGTGTGGTCCAAGCCGAAGGGGTTGCCGATGGCATAGACCATCTGCCCCACCTGCAGATCCGAGCTGGTGCCGATGGGCAGCGGCTTGAGAATGCTCAGGGAAGCCTGGATTCGGAGCACAGCCAGGTCGTCGTCGGGACTGGCGCCCACCAGCACCGCCCGGTAGGTCTTCTGGTCGGCGAGGCGCACATAGGCCGCCGATGCGTCCTGGATCACATGATAGTTGGTGACGATGTGGCCGTGGCCGTCCCAGACGAATCCCGATCCCGTGCCCTTGGGGATGCGGGTCACGTCCCGGGTCCACAGGTTGACCAAGTCCTGGGTGGTGGTGATGTAGACCACCGAGGGGCTCGCCTGATTGAAGATGGCGATATTGGTCTGTTCCACTTTCGAGAGCGAGCCGCGCGGCGTCACCGCTCGCGGCTCGGCGGTGACCGCCAGCAGCCACCCCTGGAGGAAGGGCCACACCCAGTTGAAGAAGATGAAAGCGAGCGACACCCACAGGGCCAGCCGCAGGGTGCGTTGCAAAGAGTCGGGCGGTTGCTGTCGATTCATTTCGAGTCCTTCAGTTTCCAGGAGAGGGTCTCGCCGGCCGCCATGGGCACCACCGTCTCGTCGCCGAAAGCCAGTTCTCGAGGCAGACTCCAGCTCTCCTTCACCAGAGTGATGGTTTCCCGGTTGTGCGGGAGACCGTAGAAGTTGGCCCCGTGGCGGCTTGCGAACCCTTCCAAGCGCTCCAGCGCCCCTTCGCGCTCGAACAGCTCGGCGTAGAGCTCGATGGCCGCCGGGGCGCTGAACATGCCGGCGCAACCGCAGGCGCTCTCCTTGTGGCGACGGGCGTGGGGCGCGCTGTCGGTGCCCAGAAAAAAGCTCGGATCTCCGCTGGTGGCCGCCTCGACCAGCGCGCGTCGATGCTCTTCGCGCTTCAGCACCGGCAGGCAGTAGTGGTGTGGACGCAGCCCCCCTTCAAAGAGCGCGTTGCGGTTCATCGACAGGTGCTGCGGCGTGATGGTGGCGGCCAACCGTCGCCCGCTCTCGCGCACCAGGGCCACGGCCTCCCGCGTGGTGACGTGTTCGAAGACGACATTCAACCCTTCGATGTCGCGCAACAGGGGCACCAGGATCCGGTCGATGAAGACCGCTTCGCGGTCGAAGACATCCACTTGCGGATCGGTCACCTCGCCATGGACCAGAAGCGGCATCCCCGTCTCGGCCATCGCTTCCAGAGTGGGATAGCAGGCGCGCAGGTCGGTGACGCCGTTTTCCGAGTTGGTGGTGGCGCCGGCTGGATAATACTTCACCGCATGCACCACCCCCGACGCCCACGCCCGGCGGATCTCGTCCGGCGGCGTGTTGTCGGTGAGATAGAGTGTCATCAAGGGCTCGAACGTCAGCCCCTCGGGCAGAGCGGCCAGGATGCGCGCCCGGTAGCGCTCGGCTTCGGCGGTGGTCGTCACGGGCGGACGAAGATTGGGCATGACGATGGCGCGGGCGAAGCGGCGCGCGCTGTGGAGCACCGTCTGTCGCAGCGCCGCCCCGTCGCGCAGATGGAGATGCCAGTCGTCCGGACGCGTGATGGTGAGCTGTGAGGTCATGGTCGTTCCGCGGTTCGGGACCAACGGCATTCTACCTCAGCTGGAGCGTCCCTCGCGGCGAGCTTTCCGAGGCCCGCGGTCTTCAAAATCCCTCTCTCTAAAAAACAAAGCCGCCGGGGAACTCGTATCCGCGGCGGCTTTTTCCATGCAAGGAGGAAAGGGGATCAACCCATCTTCACCTCGATCTTGCGCGGCTTGTGCTCCTCGCGCTTGGGAATCCGCAGAGTGAGGACGCCGTTCTTCAAGCTGGCATCCACCTGATCCACGTCCATCTCCGGGCTCAGGGTAAAGCTGCGCTGATAGTGGGTGGCGCGCACCTCGGCATAGAGAGGCTCCATCCCTTCAGGCATCGGGATGTCGGCCACCCCGTCAATGGTGAGGGTATCCCCTTCCACCTTCACGTTCAGCCGCTCCTTGGAAACGCCCGGCATGTCGGCGTGCACCGTGATGCCCGATTCGTCCTCGAAGATGTCCACGGCCGGCCGGACGATCTGCTCCAGCCGTTGTTGCTCCGACGCAGGTTGCACGTCTCCGCCCTGCGTGGTGGTCAGTTCGGTCTTGTCGCTCATTGCTCTCACCTCCCGCCTCAGTTGACCTTGATCTGCTTGGGCCGGCTCGACTCTTTGCGCTCGATGCGGATGTGCAGCACGCCGTCGGTATAGGTGGCGTCCACGCGGTCGGGATCCACATCCTCCGGCAGGGTGAGCACGCGCCGGAATTCGCCATCGAAGCGCTCCTTGCGGTAGTAACTCGCCCCTTCCTCGCGGATCACCCGCCGTTCGCCAGCCACCGTCAGCACGTTGTTCTGCAGACTGATGTCGAGCGCGTTGGGATCCACCCCCGGCGCGAAGAGATAGACATCCACCTCTTCGGGCGTGGTGCCCACGTTCACCGGCGGAAAGGCCGCCGCCCCCATGGAGCGGATGGCGCTGGTCAAGGGACCGCCGAAAAGACTCTCCATCTGCCGCTGGACGCGCAGCAGATCATCGAAAAGGGTGCTGTCGAATCCAGGAAAACCAATCATGACCCTACCTCCTGTCGATATCCGGGTTTCATGGAAAAACTTCCACGATCTTCGCCCTTTCATGTGGGGACCACGACGATTTTTTCAAGAGGCCGCCCTCCACGCGATCGCCCCGTCAATACCAGAGGCCGTGGAGATGCCAGCGGGGCCGGGCGGAGGGGGGAAGGAACGAATCGGCCGCATCGCCGCCGGAACCGGGCAGCGGAAGGGGACGCGCCGACGCCGTTTTTCCGAGCGCGAGGATGCGCCGGATGCGTTCTTCGGTGGGCGGGTGGGTGCGCAGCCAGGAGGGTTCGGGAACGCCCCGGCCGGGCAAGAGGATCTGCTCCAGATAGTTGCCGTTGTAGCGGTCCACCTTGACCAGCGCGCTGGCCAGCGCCTGGGGATCGCCGGTGAGCTGAACGGCGTTCAAGTCGGCATCGTATTCGCGCGTGCGGGACAGGCCGAGTTGCGCCAACGCGCTGAGAGTGGGGGCGAAGATCAACAGCGCGATGGCCGCCCAGTTGATGGGGGTCTGTTGAACCAGGAGCAAGGGCAGATTGATCAACAAAAGAAATTGGCCGAACAGGGAGAAGACGCTGGTGAGCCTGGAAAAAAGATCGGCGATGCCCATCACCCAGGTGTCGTCGGCCCGGATGTGGCTGATCTCGTGAGCCAGCACCGCCGCCAGCTCCCGCGGCGTCAGTGTCCGCAGCAGCCCTGCCGACACCGCCACCACGGCGTCGTCTCGGCGTCCGGTGGAGAAGGCGTTGATCAAGGGCGTGGGGATATAGAAGAGCGCCGGCGGCTTCTCCAGCCCCGCCCGGCGCGCCAGCTCCGCCACCGTGGCCAGCAATCCGGGGGCGTCGGCCTCTCTCAGCCTGCGCGCCCCATAGAGCCGCATCAGCAGCCGCGGGTTCACCGCCGGATTGAGCAACAGCAGAAAAGGGAGCGTGACCGCCAGGGAGACCAACCCTTCCCTGCCCCAGAGCAACCAGCCCACCAGCCCCAGGAAGGCGCCCAGAAACGCGAGCAGCAACAACGATTGCAGGCCGTTGGCCAGCCGGTGCCGCCGCCAGGCCGATTCCTCCATCAACAGCCCGACTCGAAACGGCGCAAGCGGGCGCGCAGCCGTTCCACTTCGTCGAGCAGGTCGAGCACCAGCGCCGCTCCCGCAAGATTGACGCCCAGATCGCGCTGGAGGTTACGCACCACCCGGGCGCGTTGCAGAGAAGGAGCGGCGAAGCGCCACTCGGCCGGGGTCCCGCCGCTCGGCTCCAGGATCCCCTCCTCGACCAACTCCATCACCCACTCGCCGCGCGCGGCGCAAGCCCGACTCAACTCCGCCAGCGTCAGGCTGCACTCTTCGTCGAGCAGCACTCCTTCCATGATTCTCTCTTTCATCCCGGCCATGGATCACACCCCCAGCCCGCTGCGCGGGTTGTAGCTGAACTTTTCCGCCATCCGTCGGTAGAGCGCCTTCTGCTCCTCGCTCTCGGCCGGCGGCGTCATCACCTTCAATTCCACATAGAAGTCGCCCGGCTGCCGGGCGGGTATGCCCTTCCCCTTGAGGCGCATCTTCTTGCCGGTGTTGGAGCCCGGCGGAATCTTCAGTTCCAGGGTTCCCGCCGGGGTGGGCACCTTGACGCGTCCTCCCAGCGCCGCCTCCCAGGGGGCCACCGGCAGATCGAGATAGACGTCCTTGCCCTCCACCCGGTAGAAGGGGTGCGGCTTGAAGGCGATCTCCAGATAGAGATCCCCCGCGGGCCCCTCGCCGATGCCGGGCGCGCCCTGACCGGCCAGGCGGATCTGCTGCCCCTCCCGCACCCCTTTGGGAATGTTCACCTTCAGGGTGCGCTGGCGGGTGGTGACGTGACCCTGGGCGTCCACTTCGGGAGCCTGAAGAGTGATGTGGCGCACCGCGCCCCGGTAGGCGTCCTCGAGGTCGATGAGCACCTTGGCGTGGGTGTCCTGACCGCGTGCGTGGAAACCACCGCGCCCGCCGGCGCGCCGGAATCCCCCGCCGAAGAGGGACTCGAAGAAATCGCTGTAATCCACCCCTTCGCCGGCGCCGGTGAAGCCTCCGCCGCGAAACTCGAATCCGGCGTCCCAGTCGGGAGGGGGGTGGAACTCCTGACCCGCCTTCCAGTTGGCGCCGAGCTTGTCGTAGGCGGCGCGCTTCTCCGGGTCCTTCAGCACCTCGTAGGCCTCGCCGAGCTGTTTGAACTTCTCCTCGGCGTCCGGCTCCTTGCTCACGTCGGGGTGATACTTGCGCGCCAGCTTGCGGTAGGCCCGCTTGATCTCTTCCTGGGTGGCGTCACGACTCACCCCCATGATCTCGTAGTAATCCTTGAATTCCATGGTCGCTCGCTCTCACCTCATGACGATGAAGAAGGCACCGTTGCCGCGGCGCACGTTGAACAGAAGGGTTCCGCCCCGCGCCTGGGAGAGCAGTTGGGAGAGCTCCAGAAGGTCGGCCACCGCCTGGCGGTTCACCGAAACGATGACGTCCCCTTTTCGCAACCCGGCTTCCCAGGCGCGGCTGCCGGGCTTCACCTCCAGCACCGCCACGCCTCCCGATTCTCCCAGCGGGTGCTCCTTGCCCAGATTGCCCAGCACGGCGCCGGCCAAGCCGGGCGCGAGCCGCTCTCCCTCGGTGCGCGCATCCCTGGGCAGAGCGATGGTCGCCGTCACGCTCCTTTTGCGGCCGTCGCGAACGACGCTCAAGCGGACGGTGGTGCCCGCCCGCAACACCCCGATGGCGTTGCGCAGATCGCTGCCGCCATGCACCGGCTTGCCGTCGATGCCGACGATCACGTCACCCGGGCGCAGGCCGGCCTTCTCCGCCGCCGAACCCGGCACCACCTGGGTGACCACCGCCCCCCGGCGGCGATCGAGCCCGAAAGCGCGCGCCAGATCGGGAGTGAGATCCTGCATCACCACTCCCAACTGTCCGCGCCGCACCTCGCCGTAGCGGGCCAGCTGCTTCGCCACCGCCTTCACCATGTTGGCGGGAATGGCGAAACCGATCCCCACGTTGCCCGAATTGCCGACGATGGCGGTGTTGATGCCCACCAGCTCGCCATGGGTGGTGACCAAAGCCCCTCCGGAATTGCCCGGATTGATGGAGGCGTCGGTCTGGATGAAGTTCTCGTAGCCTTCGATCCCCAGGTCGCTGCGCCCAAGCGCGCTGACGATGCCGTAAGTGACCGTCTGCCCCAGACCGAAGGGGTTGCCGATGGCCACCACGAAGTCCCCCACCTGGAGGCGGTCGGAGTCGGCCAGCGGCAGCGCCGTGAGGTGGTCCGCCTCGATCTTCAGCAGCGCGATGTCCACCGCTGGATCGGCCCCGAGCAACTTGGCCTTGAAGCTGCGCTGGTCGCGGAGGGTGACGGTGATCTCGTCGGCGCCCTCCACCACATGGTTGTTAGTCACGATCCACCCTTTGCGGGCGTCCACGATGACCCCCGATCCCAGGCTCTGCGCCTTGCGCTGGATCACGGGCTGGCCGCCGCCGAAAAAGTGGCGGAAGAAAGGATCGTTCCACAGGCCGTTCCGGCGCTGCGCCACATAGGTGGTGGACGAGATGTTCACCACGGCCGGCAGCACCCGCTTGAGCATGGGCGCCAGGGAGTCGCCGGGAACACCGGCGGTTGAAGCCCCGAGCGACGCGCACTGAAGCACCAGTGCCATCAGCGGCAGGAGAGGCCAGCGAAGGACGAGTCTGATTCGATTCATTTCACCTCCGGACAGAACTAGCGGAATGTTGAAAAAGTCCTTCCATGGACTTTTTCAACCCCGGAACCGGAAAATGCGATTTCCCGGTTCCTTCATTTTCAATGACTTGCAGTCATCGAAAATGGCGGCACCTCCCTGTACCGCTCACAGGCCGTCGAAAAACAACGTTTTTCAACGGCCTGCTAGAGGATCGGCAACGCGGACAGAATACCCGAAAGAGGCCGGTCAGCCCGAACATTTGCGCCGGAATCCGGGATTCTCTCGGGGAAATTCGGCCGGCGCATCCACCCGTCCCGCTCCAGCGGAACTTACGCAAGGCCGGGCGCGAAGATCCGCCGGGGCGCGTCGGCCCCGGCTTTCCATCCGGATCGACCGCCGCAAAGCGGCTCAGTTCACTTTCACCTCGATCCGGCGGCGCCGGCGCGCCGAGGACTTGGGCAGCGTCACTTCCAGCACGCCCCGCTTGTAGCGCGCTTTCGCCTCGTCCGCCACCACCTCTTCGGGCAGGGGAATGGCGCGCTCGAAGCGGCCGTAGGCGCGTTCCAGAACGTGGAAGCGGCCTTCGCTGCGCTCCCGTTCCACCCGCTTCTGGCCGCTCACCACCAAGTAGTTCTCCACCACCTGGATATCGAAATCGCCGCTCTCCATGCCCGGCACCTCCATGCGCACCACCACCTTTTCGTCGTCGTCGAAGACTTCGGCCGGCAGCATGCCCCACCCCGCGCTGCGCAGGGCCAGTTCCCGCTGCTCCTCCTCTCCGGCATCGCCCTTGGTGAAACGGGTGATGGCGCCCGCCGCCTTGCGATAGAGCTGCTGCCATCCCTCTACGAGATTGTCCCACGCCTGGCTCACGCCGCTTTTGATCTGTTGCAGTGTCGACATCGTTTTCCTCCAGCCAAGATCCAGTTGTTCAACGGGAAGCCATCCGGCTCCGGTCATCAACCAAGTGGGTTTCCAAAAGAGCTTTTCAAGAGCGCCGGGGAACCTTTTTCTTATGCGCGATCAAAGAAGCTGAAACCCAATTCGTTGAAAATGGTGGCTCGTGGAGCCATCTCTTCACCTGATCCTGGTCTTACGGAGGTCGACAAAATGAAGAAAAGATTGGTGTTGATTCCCCTGGTCGCCGCCATTGGCCTGGCTGTGGGCGGCGAAGCGGTCGCCCAGCCGGCACCGGCGAGCGCGCCCGCTTCCGCTCCGGCGTGGTTGGGAGTGGCCATCGGCCCCGTGCCGCAGGCGGTCCAGGCACAACTTCCCGAAGGCGTCGCCGACAACCAGGGGCTCCTGGTCCGGCGCGTGATGCCCCACTCGCCCGCCAAGGCGGCCGGCATCCAGCGCAACGACGTGCTGCTCAGCTACAACGGCGAAAAACTCTTCTCGCCTCGCGACCTGGTGAGCCGGGTGCGCAGCGCCAAACCCGGCGACAAGGCGACGATCGAACTGGTCCGCCACGGCAAACCGATGAAGGTGGGGGTCACCCTGGAGAGCCGCCGGCAATCCATGGCGAAACGCCATCGGCCGGGAACGCCCCCGGCGCCTTTCCAGTCGCGCACCTGGGAGAGCTTCCAATCCCTGTCGGTGGTCAAAAAGCCGGACGGCAAGTACAGCGCCGTGGTGGAGTTCCTCGACGAGAACGGCAACAAGAAACGGTTCGAATACGAAGGCACCCGCGACGAGATCCGCTCGCAGGTGCGCAAGGAGCGGGAGCTCCCCTCGGCGATGAAACAGCAGCTTTTGGACGCTCTGAGCGACCGCATGCCGGCGTTTCCTCCCATGCAGATGCCGGCCTTTCCCGACTTCCCCCGCTTCCCCGATTTCAACGACGACTTCTTCGCTCCGCCTCCCTGGTGGAATCAGGGCCAGCGCGGATACTGGAACTGAAGAGAAAGCGGCTCCGGCCTCCATCGCCGGGGCCGCTCCTTCCCTTCCCGGTGACGAGGCCGATGCGAAAGGTCAGGGGGAGGCGGCGGAGGGGCGCCGCACCTCCACGTTGTCGATGAGCCGCGCCTTGCCCAAGAAGGCCGCTGCGAGGACCACCAGCTCTTCGTCCCGAGGCCCGGGAACCCCCAGATCGGCGGCGCGGCGAATGGCGAAATAGTCGGGTCGAAAGCCGGATGCCTCCAACAGACCCATCCCCTCCGCTTCGAGCTTCTGCAGGTCCCGCTCTCCCCGCGCCAACCGCGAGGCCACCTGGCGCAGAACCGCATGGAGGGCCGGCGCCCGGCCGCGCTCCTCTTCGGTGAGATAGCCGTTGCGCGAACTCATGGCCAGGCCGTCGGCCTCGCGCACCGTCTCCACTCCCAGGATCTCCACCGGTAGGGCGAGGTCCTCCACCATCTTGCGGATCACCAGCAGCTGCTGGTAATCCTTCTTGCCGAAAAGCGCCACGTCGGGTTGCACCAGGTTGAAAAGCTTGCAGACGATGGTGGCCACCCCCGTGAAGTGGCCGGGCCGCGCGGCGCCGCAAAGCCCTTCGCTCACCACCGGCACCTCCACCCGAGTGTGAACCTCCATTCCCCGCGGATAGATGTGCTCCACGCCAGGGGCGAACAAAAGGTCCACTCCTTCGGCTTCCAACAGGCGGGCGTCCCGCTCGAGAGTTCTGGGATAGGCCTCGAGATCCTCAGCCCGGTCGAACTGGAGCGGATTGACGAAGATGCTCACCACCACCCGGGGGGCCAGCTCGCGGGCGCGGCGCACCAGCGCCAGATGGCCTTCGTGAAGGTTGCCCATGGTGGGAACGAAGGCGAGCCGTCCCGCTCCTTTCGCCAACGCAGCCCTCAACGCCGCGGGATCGGCCACCATTCTCATCGAAAGCTCTGCTCCGCCGCGGGGAAAGCGCCCGAGCGCACCGCCGCCACGTAGGCGCTCAGCGCCTCCTGGATGCTGCACGCCTCCTCCATGAAGTTGCGGCTGAAGGAGGGGGCGCCCCCCGGAGTGATGCCGAGCACGTCATGCAGCACCAGCACCTGCCCGTCGCAACCGCCGCCGGCGCCGATGCCGATGACGGGAATGGAGAGGCTGGCGCTCACCTCCTTGGCCAACAGCTCCGGCACGCACTCGAGCACCAGCATCTGCGCGCCCGCCTCTTCCATGAGCGCCGCATCCCGCAAAATCGTCTCGGCGGTGTGGGGATCTCGCCCCTGAACCTTGTAACCGCCGAGCTGATGGATCGACTGGGGAAGCAGGCCGAGATGGGCGCACACGGGCACCGCGCGGCGGGTGAGGTGGCGTACCGTCTCCACTTGCGGTTCGCCCCCCTCGATCTTCACCATGTGCGCCCTACCCTCCTTCATCAGGCGACCGGCGGAATCCAGCGCCTGTTCGGGCGTGCCGTGGCTCATGAAGGGCATGTCGGCCACCAGGAAGGCGCGCCGGCTGCCACGGTTGACCATGGCGGTGTGATAAACCATCTCGTCCACGGTCACCGGCAGGGTGCTGTCGTGGCCCTGCACCACCATGCCGAGGGAGTCGCCCACCAGCAGCACGTCCGCCCCCGCCTCTTCGCACAGGCGCGCGAAGCCGGCGTCGTAGGCGGTGATGACGGCGATCTTCTCGCCGGCCTCTTTCATGCGGTTGAGAGTGGAGATGGTTACCTTGTCGCTCATTCGATGCGTCTCGCTGTGCGGGAGGGGCATTGCGCCAGCAGCCGCGAGGCCCGGCCCCGCCCGGGGATCTCGATGTCGCCCGCGATCTCCAGCAGCGGCAGCAGCACGAAGTCGCGCTCGCCGATGCCGGGATGGGGCAGCTTCAAGCGCGGCGTGGTGACGACCCGCTCATCATACAGTAGCAGGTCCAGATCGAGGGTGCGCGGCCCCCAGCGCCGCCGGCGCACCCGGCCATGGCGCGCCTCCAGGGCTTGCAAGGCGTCGAGCAGCCGCAAGGGCTCCAGAGCGGTCTCGAGCAGCGCCACGGCGTTGAGATAGTCGGGCTGATCCGCGGGCCCCATCGGTTTGCTGGCGTAGAGGGAGGAGCACGCCGCCACGTTCGTCTCCGGCAAGGAATCCAGTTCGGACCAGGCCGTTTCGATCTGGTGACGGGGCTCCTCCAGGTTGCTGCCCAGGCCGATCCAGGCGCGGCTCATGCGGGCGGCCTGCGCTTGCGCGGCCGCCGACGCCGGCGGCGCCCCGCGGAGGGTTTGTTGCCGCCGGCGGGATCCAACCCCTGCTGCTCCTGGTAGCGGGTCCACCAGGCCGCCAATTCCGGGTCGGCCTCGCCCGCCTCGGCGCGCAGCAGCAGAAAATCGTAGGCGGCGCGGAAACGGGGATGAGCCAACAGCCGCGCCGGCCGCTTGCCGCGGGTGTTGCGGAATCTCGGCTGCAGGCTCCAGATCTCGCGCATGGGTGTGGTGAAGCGGCGGGGGACCGCCACCCGCTGAACCTGCCGCGCGACCACTTCGGTGGCCGCCTGCTGGATGGCCGGATAGGGGGGCAGTCCCTCCTCGCGCTCGAGCCGCTCTGCCCGGCGCCGCAGCGGCTCCCAAAGGAGCACGGCGAAGAGAAAGGCGGGCGTCACCGGCTTGCCCTCGGCCAGACGGCGGTCGGTGTTCTCCAGCCCCCTGAGCAGCAGCGTGAGCGGAAATTCGTGCTCTTCGTGGCTCAGCGCCTCGTCGGTCTGGGGAAAGAGCCAGGCGAAGAGCCCGTAATGGCGCATCTTTTCGAAGCTGGCCACCGCATGGCCGCTGACAAAGAGTTTGAGCACCTCCTCGAACAGCCGCGCCGGCGGCACCTCGGCGAGCAGATGGCCCAGCCGGGCGATGGGCTCCTCGGTGGCCGGCTCGATGTTGAAGCCCAGCTTGGCGGCGAACCGCACCGCCCGCAGCATCCGCACCGGATCCTCCCGGTAGCGGGTCTCGGGATCGCCCAGCAGGCGCAGCAAGCCGGCCCGCAGGTCTTCCATGCCGGTGCTGTAATCCACCACCGAGAAGTCGGCGATGTTGTAGTAGAGGGCGTTGACGGTGAAGTCCCGCCGCAGGGCGTCCTCCTCAATGGTGCCGTACCGATTGTCGTCCAGCACCATGCCGTTGGCGCTCTGCGCCAGCTTCCCGAAATCGGCGCTGCGGAAGGTGGCCACTTCGATGATCTCCCGGCCGAAACGCACGTGCGCCAGGCGGAAGCGGCGCCCGATGAGGCGACAGTTGCGGAACACCTGGCGCACCTGCTCGGGAGTGGCGTCGGTGGCCACGTCGAAATCCTTGGGCTCCCGTCCCAGCAGCAGGTCGCGCACGCCCCCGCCCACCAGGTAGGCCTGGTAGCCGCTCTTCTTCAGCCGGTAGAGCACCTTGAGGGCGTTCTCGGAGATGTTGGCCCGGGAGATGTTGTGCTCCGACCGGGGAATGATTCGGGGTGTGGGAATGGCGGACTTCCTGCTTCTGTGCCTCGAAAGGTGGCCAATGATAACGCTTTTTTTTCGGCGAAACGATGCCAGGAAGCGGCCATACCCCATATAATTGCGGCTTTGCCACAGCTCCCTGCGACTCATGGAAAAGACCTTCGACCCCAAGGCCATCGAAACCCGCTGGTACCGGACCTGGGAGGAGAACGGCTGGTTCGCGCCCTCCGGCCGGGGCGCGCCCTATTGCATCATGATCCCGCCGCCCAACGTCACCGGCAGCCTGCACATGGGCCACGCCTTCCAGGACACCATCATGGACGGTCTGATCCGTTACCATCGCATGAAGGGCGACAACACCCTCTGGCAGGTGGGCACCGACCATGCCGGCATCGCCACGCAGATGGTGGTGGAGCGCCTGCTCGAGGCCGAAGGCAAGAGCCGCCACGACCTGGGCCGGGAGAAGTTCATCGAGCGGGTCTGGCAATGGAAGGAGGAGTCTGGGGGCACCATCACCCGCCAGCTCCGGCGCATGGGCTGCTCGGTGGACTGGTCCACGGAACGATTCACCATGGACGAGGGCCTCTCCGAAGCGGTGAAGGAGGTCTTCGTCCGCCTCTACGAAGAGGGGCTCATCTACCGCGGCAAGCGGCTGGTGAACTGGGACCCGGTGCTGCATACCGCCGTCTCCGACCTCGAAGTGCTCTCCGAGGAGGAGAACGGTCATCTGTGGCACATGCGTTATCCGCTCACCAACGGAACCGGCCATCTGGTGGTGGCCACCACCCGCCCGGAGACCCTGCTGGGGGACTGCGCGGTGGCGGTCCACCCCGGAGACGAGCGCTACAAGCATCTGGTGGGCGAATTCGTGGAGCTGCCGCTCACCGGCCGGAAGATCCCGGTCATCGCCGATGAATACGTGGATCCTGAATTCGGCACCGGCTGCGTCAAGATCACCCCCGCCCATGACTTCAACGACTATGAGGTGTGGCGGCGCCATCGAGACGAGAGCGCCATCGCCGAGCAGCCCCACGGCGGACTGATGAACCTCTTCACAGTGGACGCGGCCATCCGCGCCAACGAAGAAGAGGACCGCGGCTTCATTCCGGAGAAGTACGTCGGCATGGACCGCTACCAGGCGCGCGAGGCGATCGTCGCCGATCTGGAGGCCCAAGGACTGCTGGAGAAGATCGAGGAGCACCGCCACATGGTGCCGCGGGGCGACCGCTCCGGCGCCGTCATCGAGCCTTTCCTCACCGATCAGTGGTACGTGAAGGTCGAACCTCTCGCCCGCCCGGCCATCGAAGCGGTGGAGTCGGGCCGCATCCGCTTCGTTCCCGACAACTGGAAGAACACCTACTTCGACTGGATGCGCAACATCCAGGACTGGTGCATCAGCCGCCAGATCTGGTGGGGCCACCGCATCCCCGCCTGGTACGACGAGCAGGGCAACGTCTACGTGGGCCGCTCCGAAGAGGAGGTGCGGCGGCGGCACGACCTGGCGGCGGACTACCCGCTGCGCCAGGACGAGGATGTCCTCGACACCTGGTTCAGTTCCGCGCTGTGGCCCTTCTCCACCCTGGGCTGGCCCCAGGAGACCGAACGGCTGAAGACCTTCTACCCCACCAACGTGTTGGTCACCGGCTTCGACATCATCTTCTTCTGGGTGGCCCGCATGATCATGATGGGGCTCAAGTTCATGGACGACGTCCCCTTCCACGAAGTCTACGTCCACGGACTGGTGCGCGACGCCGAGGGACAGAAGATGTCCAAGTCCAAGGGCAACGTGCTCGATCCTCTGGACGTGATCGACGGCATCGACCTGGAAGCCCTGGTGGCCAAACGCACCTCCGGCATGATGCAGCCCCACCTGGCGAAGAAGATCGAAAAACAGACCCGTCAGCAGTTCCCCCACGGCATCCCCGCCTACGGCACCGACGCCCTGCGCTTCACCTTCGCCAGCCAGGCGACCACGGGGCGCGACATCGTCCTTTCGCTCAACCGCATCGAGGGCTACCGCAATTTCTGCAACAAGCTCTGGAACGCGTCGCGCTACGTGTTGATGAACACCGAGGGCGAGGATTGCACCGCCTCCGACGCGCTTTCGGCGGCAGACCGATGGATCCTCTCCCGTCTGCAGAAAGTGGCGGGAGAAGTGGCCGAAGCCATCGAAGGCTACCGCTTCGACCATGCCGCCCAGGCGCTCTACGAATTCACCTGGAACGAATACTGCGACTGGTACCTGGAACTCACCAAGCCGGTGCTCAACAGCGAAACGGCGGACGAAGCCCGGAAACGCGCCGCGCGCCACACCCTGGTGAGCGTGCTGGAGACGCTGCTGCGGCTGATCCATCCCATCATGCCTTTCATCACCGAGGAGATCTGGCAGCAGGTGCGCAAGGTGGCCGGCGTGGAGGGAGAGACCATCATGCTCCAGCCCTGGCCGGAGGCCGACGATTCGCTGGTGAACGAAGCGGCGGAAAGGGAGATGGAGTGGGTGATGGAGTTCATCCTCGGCATCCGCCGCATCAAGGGCGAGATGAACATCCCGCCGGGCAGGCCGGTGCCGGTGCTGTTGGCCAACGTGAGCGAAGAGGACCGCCGGCTGCTGGCCGCCAACCGCCCCTATCTCGATTTTCTCGCGCGCACCGAATCGGTGGAGATCCTCGAGCCCGGCGGTACGCCGCCCGAGGCCGCCACCGCCCTGGTGGGAGAAATGGAGGTGCTCATTCCGTTGGCGGGGCTCATCGACAAGGAGGCGGAACTGAAACGCCTGGAAAAGGAGATCGACCGCCTGCGCCAGGAGACGGCCCGCGCGGAGAAGAAGCTGGCCAACCCCGGTTTCGTGGAGAAGGCGCCAGAGGCCGTGGTCCGCAAGGAGCGGGAGAAGCTGGAGGAGGCCCGTTCCGCCCTGGAGAAGCTCGTCCGCCAGGCCGAGCGCATTCGCAACCTGTAACCGATCGGAAGATCCCTCACGGAGGAAACGTCCATGAAATCCTTTTCCCTCTTCGCCCTCGCTTTCGTTCTCGCCTGCGGCACGGCGCTGGCCGGCTGGGGCGATCTGCTCAAACAGGGCGGCGACCTGCTGCGCAGCGGCACCGGCAATAGCGTCACGCAAACCGGCCCCAGCGCTCTCTCCGGAAGCGAGATCGGAGCGGGTTTGAAGGAAGCCCTCTCGGTGGGCGCCCGCCGCGCCGTGGCGTATCTCGGCCGCCCCGGCGGTTTCCTGAACGATCCCAAGGTCCGCATTCCGCTCCCCGGCAACCTGAAGACCGTGGCCCGGGGGTTGCGCATGGCCGGTCAGGGCGCGCTGGTGGATCAGTTCGAGACCACCATGAACCGGGCCGCGGAAGCCGCCGTGCCCAAAACGCTCGAAATCGTCCAGAAGACCATCTCCGGAATGAGCCTGGAAGACGCCCGCGGCATCCTCGAAGGGGGCGACGACGCCGCCACAAGCTACCTGCGGGAAAAGGCCGGAGAGCAGCTCGCGCGGGCCATTCGACCCATCGTCTCGCAGGCCACCGACCAGGCGGGCGCCACCGCCGCCTACAAGCGGCTGGTGCAGAACGCCGGCGGCGGCATGCTCACCGGCCTGATGGGAGGCAGCAGCCTGGACCTGGACCAGTACGTCACCGACAAGACGCTGGACGGCCTCTTCCTCATGCTGGCGGAAGAGGAGAAGAAGATCCGCCGCAATCCCGCCGCGCGCACCACCGAGCTGCTGAAGCGCGTCTTCGGCGGATAGCCGGGCGGTGGAGATCGGCGGCCTCGGCGCGCTCCTCATGGGGCTCTTCGGAGCCCTGCACTGCCTCGGCATGTGCGGCAGCATCATGGGGGTGCTCACCATGAGCCTGCCCGAGTCGATCCGCCGGCGACCGGCCACCCTGGCCGCCTACCTGTTGTGGTACAGCACGGGCCGCCTGATCAGTTATTCGCTGGCCGGAGGGCTGGCGGGGGCCTTCGGCGGCGGCCTGCTGCTCGCCGTCACTCCCCAGTACGGCCACCGCCTGCTGTCGCTGGCCGCCACCTTGGTGATGCTGGCCGCCGGCTTCCATCTCGCCGGCTGGTTTCCCGGGCTGGCGCAGGTGGAAAAGGCCGGCGCCCCCATCTGGAGGCGGCTGGAGCCCCTGGGCAGGAGATTGCTGCCGGTGAGCCGGCCCTGGCAGGCTTTGTTGTACGGCATGGTCTGGGGCTGGCTCCCCTGCGGACTGGTCTATTCGGCCCTTTTCATTGCCCTGGCTCAAGGCGATTTCACCGGAGGTATGCTATTCATGCTTCTGTTCGGCCTGGGCACCCTCCCCTCAATGTTGCTCACCGGCGTCTTCGCGGAACGCTTCATGCGAGTCGCCAGGAACTCCAGGGTGCGCATGTACGCCGGAGCGCTGTTGATCGCGTTGGCACTGCTCATGTTGTATTATTCGAGTCGGACATGAACCGCACGAGCGACAATTCGCGCCTTTTGGGCGAATCCCCCGAGTTCACCGCGCTGCTGCGCTCTCTGCAGGTGGCCGCGGCCACCGATGTGACCGTCCTGCTGCTGGGCGAGAGCGGCACCGGGAAGGAGCGGCTGGCCCGCTTCATCCATGCGCACAGCCGCCGCCGGGAGGCCCCCTTCGTCGCCATCAACTGCGCGGCACTGCCCGACGGCCTGGCCGAATCGGAGCTGTTCGGCCACCGCAAGGGCGCCTTCACCGGCGCATCCGGGGACAACCCCGGCCGGATCGCCGCCGCCCAGGGCGGCACGCTCTTCCTGGACGAAGTGGCGGAGATGTCCCTGCCGGTGCAGTCCAAGCTGCTCCGTTTTCTGGAGTCCGGCGAATACCAGCGGGTGGGCGACACCCTCTGCCGCCAGTCGGACGTGCGCATCGTCGCCGCCACCCATGCCGATCTTCCGGCACTGGTGGAAGAGGGGCGCTTCCGGCAGGATCTCTACTACCGCCTCAACGTGGTGCCTTTTCAGGTTCCCCCCTTGCGCGCGCGGCAGGGCGACGTGCGCAGGCTCGTCAAGGCGCTCACCCGACAGCTGGCCGACCATCACGGCCTGCCGGCGCCGCGTTACGACCGCGAGGCGCTCGAGCTGTTGGAAAACTACCATTGGCCCGGCAACATCCGCGAACTGCGCAACCTTTGCGAACGCCTGCTGATCCTTTTTCCGGGCAAGACCATCCACCCCGGCAACCTGCCGCCGGAGATCCGCATCCCCGGCCGCTCGCGCTGGCGTTTCGTTCTTCCCGAAGGGGGGCTCCGTCTGGAGGAGGTGGAGCAGGAGCTGCTTCTCCAGGCTCTGCAGCAGGCGGGCGGCAACCAGAGCCGCGCGGCCCGGCTGCTGGGAATGAGCCGTTACGCTTTCATCTACCGGCTCAAGAAGTACGCCCTGCTTTGAAGCTGGGCCCCGAAAGCGGCCTCTCGCGCCTGTCAGCGGCCTGAAACACCATCTACGGCCCCAGGCGTCGGGTCGTCAATAGGAACGCAACGTGTCGATGGGACGGTAGCCTTTTTTCGCTCTTCGGCCCTCCGCCACTCTGCGGCTGAAGGCGTCCAGCCGCGATTTGAACCAGCTTGCATGCACCCGCTGGAGCGAACGCTTCAGCGCCGCCTCTTCCCGAGCCACCGCCTGGCGCAGCGACGCCTCGAATTGGTCGCGATGGAGCTGCTCGTCCAGCTGCAGAGCCGCCATGTCCACCGCCACCCAGGTGGCGATTCCCGCGCCGGCGCCGCAGATCAGGGCCACCGCCCCCCCGGGAGCGCACAACGTCGTTCCCGCACCGATCCCGGCGAGCGCGCCGCCACCTTTGGCGGCCGATTTGGCGGCCAGCTTGCCGAGCACGCTGGCCGCCAACTGGAACCCTTTGCTGCCGGCGATCCCCGCCACCATCTTCTTCACCAAGAGGCTGGCGCCGCCCTTGGCCACCAGCACCCCGGTTCCCAGACCCGCCCCCAGGCTGACGAGTTGGCGCTCCATCACGCCCCGCGAGGGCTTCAGCTCCGCGGAGGCCAAGTCGTCCAGAGGGATCTCCCCGCTCAGTTCCCAACGGATCTCTCCCCCCTCTTGCGGCGGCTCGCCCCGATCGCCGAGCTCCGCAGCGGCATCCGCCAGCAACCCTTCTCCGGCCCGACGCAATCGGCGCGCCGCGTCCGCCTGCAGCCTTTCCGGCAGGGCTTCCAAAAGCTTGTCGGCACCGCTCTGCTGGAACAGGGCCCCCTCCAGCCTCCGGGTCAAATAGACCGACAGGTCCCCCCCCAGGGCATGGGCGTACCGCAGATACTCCCCCGAAAGGGAATAGTACCAGTCGGCGTAGGCGGGAATGGCGGCATAGACCGGCTCGAACGCCCGTTCGACCTCGCGGTCGATGGCGGCGTCGCTCTCATCGATCAATGCCGACAGGCGCTGGTCGGCGAAACGCTCGAGGCGCCGGCGAAAAGCCTGGAATTCGGCCTCTTTCAACAGATGCAACTCGCCATGGACGATCACCCGCCACACCAACCGATGGCGTACATCCCCCTCATTTTCCATCAACTGCTGCGCTCCCTTCAGCACCGCCAACGTCGCCGCCAGCACCAGCAAGACGAGGACGAGAAAAAAGCCGATCCATCCCCAGGGCAAGGAAGCGCGTTCACTCGTCACCACGGCATCCCCCGGCCAACGACAACACGCCTCTGCGGTCGATAAGGCTCCCTGCAAGCAGCCGCGACCAAGCCCAAAGGGCCAACGTGGAGGCGGCGAGAAAGAGGAGCCAGGCCGCCAGCTCCAGATAGCGGTTGGAGAGGCCCTCCACGCCGAGTTGCATCAGCCGCCAAGCGATGGCTTCCCGGCCCGCGCCCGCACGCGCCAATGGCGCCAAGAGTTCGCAGCCGAAATGAACCGACGACAACGCCTCTTCCAGCGTGCCGCTCCAACCGAGCGCTCGGTAGTCGGGATGGCTGGAGACCAGCTCGCCGGCCACCACCGCTCCCACCAGCAGCGCCGTGTTGATCCACACCAGAATCCGCCTCCCCACCACGGCGGCCACGGCGGGTTTGAGCTGGCCGCGCAAAAGATGGACCACGCCCCGGTAGATCCACGATGCCACGAGCGCATCCGCCAGAAGCAACGCCAACATCCACAACGGCCACTGGGGCGCGGCAACCAGCAGAACGACCACCAGCGCCAGTGCCTTGAGGATCTGCCAGAGGCTGAGCAGCAAGTGGCGGGAAAGCCAGCGGGCCAGCGAAGCGCCCGGCAACAGGTAGCGGGAGACGAACGCGCACCGCCGCATCACCACCGGTTCGACCATGTTCCAGGCCACCAGGGTGACCGCCGGAACCAATAGCAGCACCACTCCGGCGCAGCGCAAGCTGGGCGCCAGGCCGATCCAGGCCACCATCCAGAACCAGGCCAGCAAGGGGCCGGCAAGATTGTTGATTCCCCATGTCACCGGACGTTCTCCGAGGGGAAGTGTGCGGCAAAACGCCGGGAAAGACAAAGGGTCAGGGAGAATGGAAAGAAGCCGCATGGCTTCCGTTTCCTCGTTCCAGGCCACGCCGGCGGCGCCGGTAGAGACGGACCGCCTGATGGAGGTGCCGCGCAAGCACCAGGGCAACGGCCATCAGCAGGAGCCCGGCCGGCGGACCCAACCACTCCATGCGGAAAGGCGCCGCCCAGGAGAGAGGCAGCCATGCCGTGTAGAGCCGGAACAGCCGCTTCGAGCGTTCGTTGGGAATCACCTGCTTCATGTTGGGCAGTCCGCGCGGAACCACGCCCGACGCCTGAGCCCGGTTGGTGAGATGGAGCCATACCAGAAAAGGGACGATCTTGTAGAGCATGCCGAGGATGGCGCTCCCCACGAAACCGGTGACGAAGAGAATTGCCGGCAGCGGCGCGGGCAGGAGGATGCCCATCCGTCGCGCCCACCAGGAGAGAACGGCCAGCAACAGAGAGATCATCGACAACCGCCAGAAATCGAGAGTGGAATCGGCGACGCGGCGCCGCCTCTTCGCCTGCAGGCGGAGAGTTATCGCCGCGAAGAGCGCCAAGGAGACGGAGAGCCACGCCGCGCCCACCCATTGGAGCCAGGGTGCATCCAGCCGCCAACGGGCGACCGACCACACCGACAAAGCGAGGAAGTGGAGCGCCCCGAACCATCGCATCATGACCAGGGGGTAACGCGGCGTGATCTGGAACATAGGCACCACCTGCCACGCCACTCCGCTGACCAGCAGCACCGTCCATCCCAGCAGTCCCCATCCCAGATGGAGATCGGTGTACCGCCTCGCCAGCACCGCCAGTCCTCCATGGCCCAGCGCCAACCAGCTCCCGATGACGAGCGTGAAACCCAGCGCCGCCAAGGCCAGCGCCAGCGAGAGGCGGGAGGCGTGCCGCGACGGGCTTCGGCCAAGGGCCACGCAGGCCGTGCCGCCGACCAGCAGCACCGCGGCCGGTAACAGGGCCGCCGCCAGAACGAAGCAGAGTTTCCACTCCGAGAGGAAACCCCACACCAGAGAGAGCGTCCCCGCCACCAGCAGCAAATGCCCCCAAAAGGCGACGGCCCGCGCCCCTGGCAGGGCGCTGCCCAGGAGAACGGGAATCACCTGCTGGAGCGCGCCCAGCATCACCATCAGCATGAATCCCACCACCCACAAATGGGTGAGCGCCAGCCACAAGGGCGACCAGCGCCCTGGAACGCTCCACCAGCCGGCGGTGAGCAGCAGGACGCCGGCCAGAAAGAGGAAGAGAGGCGCGGTGACGAAGAAACGCAGCGGCACCTGGAGCGGGGGCGTGTTGCCCAGCGAGAGGCCGGCGAAACTCATCCTCTCACTCCTTCCACTGGGCGAACCGCGCAGCCAACTCGCGGGCCGCCTCTTCCGCCGCCGCGTCCCCCCGCCGCCAGAAATAGATGCGGCAGCGGCCGGCGTCGTCCGCCCGCGTGCAGGAACCAAAACCCAGCGCCTCCGCGCGAGGATAGAGCAGCTCGGGTCGCATACGGTGGACCATTTCCATGCATCGTCCGGGAGGAAGCCGCTCGAGCGCTTCCAGGGCGCGCACCAGGGGTTCGGGCGCTTCCAGCTCGCTCACGTCCAGGGTCACGACCCTGCTCGTTCCCTCAGCGATCGATTCCACCGGCCTCTTCGATGAGACGTTCCGCTTCAACCGCAAGATGCGCATCCAGCATGGGATAGAGCACCTGCTCCTCCTTGGCGTTGTGCTGCTGCATCATGATGAGCAGGGTCTCCGAATCGCCTAGATAGGCGTCCGCCTCCCTCGCCTTCAACGACTCCTCCATGTCGTCGAACAACGCGCGCATCTGCTCATGTTCCTGCCGCATCACCTGGGTGGGTCCCATGGTCATGCCGCTGACCGCCTCGAAACGGGGAAAGAAGAGCTTTTCCTCCATGGAGAAATGGCGTTCGATGGCCTCCCGCATCTCATGAAAGGCGGACTCCCCCTCCTCCCAGCGGCTCTCCGAGACCAAGGATTCCGCCTCGGCGAAGAGTCGGTCGCAGCGTTGATGATCCTTTTCCATGAACTCTTTGATCATGCAACTCCTCTCTGTCGTCGTCGTATTGCGCGACCCATGTTAGGCCCGCCTCTTCACCCGCCGCCTTGACAAAAAGCAGTTTCCGCAGCTCCGCTTTCTGTTGCCGGTCACCCCTCTTTCCAGTAGAGTGTGGGCGCAAGGCTCTTTCGCCGAACGGAACCAAGCGGGACATTCCGTGTTGCGCCGCATTCTCAGCCTCCTTTTGACGATCTCCATCCTCGGCTACGGACTGGCCCTGGCCACCGAGGTGCACCAATCGGTCGGAGGACAGGACCCCGTCCTGGAACAGCCCGCCGGTGCCGGCGGCCAGGCAGCCGATTTCGATCACTGCAATCACGGCATTTTTCACCTCCTGGGCATGGAGACGACGGTGGCGTTCATCCTGCCCAGCTTGATCGACCGTCCGACGGGCCACTACCGTCAACGGCTCCACTCTTCCGATCCCCGTCCTGCCCGAAAACCGCCCAGAGGCCTCTGACTTTCCCTCCGCCCCGTTCGCCGGCGCGCTCTCGTAGCCGCTGAGCGTTTCGTCTTTTTTGCTCGGGAATGTCAGACCATGAAACAGATCCAACGTCCTCAACGGGCCGGCTGGCCCCTGTGCGGCATTCTGCTGCCGCTGATTCTGAACATCGCTTCTTCACCGGCGGCCCTGGCCGCCGAGGATGCGGAAGGGGCGCTCCACGGCCACGCCGCCCCCACCGTCCGTTTGTCTGCCGACGCCGCCGCTGGCGCAGGCATTCGCGTCATGCCTCTGGAACCCCGCCCCTTGGCGGAAGAGGTGGAGGCCCCCGGCGAGGTCCGCCTCGATCTCTACGCCACCAGCCAGGTGACTCCGCGCATAGAGGCTCAAGTGGTGGAACGCCACGCCCGCCTGGGCGACCGGGTGAAAAAAGGCCAACCGCTGGTCACCCTCACCTCGGCGGCGATGGCCGAAGCCCAGGGCGATCTCATCCTCGCGGCCCGCGATTGGCGGCGGATGGAAGGGCTGGGCAAGGAACTGGTGTCCGAGCAGAAGCGGCTGCAGAACCGGGTCCGCTACCAGCAGGCAAAGGCCAAGCTGTCGGCCTTCGGCATGACCGCCCGGCAGATCGACCGGCTGGCGAAAAAGGGCGACGTCTCCCTTGCCGACGGCCGCTTCACCCTCCTCGCTCCCCAAGACGGCACCATCATTCGCGACGATTTCGTCGTGGGTCAGATGGTCCATCCCGGCGACCTTCTGTTCGAAATCACCGACGAGTCCACCATCTGGGTGGAAGCCCACGTCGCTCCGGAAAGGATGAAGGAGATGAAACCGGGCGCTCCCGCCCGCGTCCGTTCCGGCGACCGCTGGATCCGGGGGCGGGTGATTCAGATGCACCACAGGCTCGACGAAATCACCCGTACCATGGGCGTGCGCATCGAGGTTCCCAACGCTGGAGACCAATTGCACTCCGGACAGTTCGTCACCGCGCGCATCCAGGTGGGCCAAGGGGAACCGGCGCTCTCCCTGCCCCTGAACGCCCTCCTGCGCAGCTCCGACGGCGACTGGCAGCTGTTCGTGGAGAAGACGCCCGGCGTGTTTCAGCCGATGGAAGTGGAAGTGGTGAAACGGTTGCCCGGCGTCGCCGTCGTCGAAGGCGTGCCGCCCGGAACCCCGGTGGTGGTGCAAGGCGCCTTCTTCCTCCAGTCGGAGCTGGCCAAGTCCGGCTTCGAAGTGCACAACCATTGAGGGGGCGGAAAGATGTTGAACCGACTCGTGGACTGGTCCGTGGCCAATCGTCTGCTGGTGGTGTTGGCCCTGCTCGCCGCGCTGGCCGCCATGGCCCTGCTCATTCCCCGCCTCAACCTCGACGCCTTTCCCGACGTGACCAACGTCCAGGTGCAGATCAACACCGAGGCCGAAGGACTGGCCGCTGAAGAGGTGGAACAGCTCATCACCTATCCCATCGAGGCGGTGATGTACGCCCTGCCCGACGTCGAAGAGGTGCGTTCCATCTCCAAGACCGGCCTCTCGGTGATCACCGTGGTGTTCAAAGAGGGCACCGACATCTATTTCGCGCGCCAGCTGGTCTTCGAGCGGTTGCAGGCGGCGCGTAGCCAGATCCCCGAAGGAGTCGGCATCCCGGAGATGGGGCCCAACACTTCGGGCCTGGGACAGGTCTATCAATATCTTCTTCGCTCCCAGAACCCCGAATACGGCGCCACGGCGTTGCGCAGCCTCAACGACTGGGTGGTGAAGCTTCTCCTGCTGCCGGTGGACGGCATCACCGATGTGCTCTCCTTCGGCGGCAAGGTGCGCCAATACCAGGTCAACATCGATCCGCGCAAACTACTGGCCTACGGCCTCACCATCGACGACGTCGTCGAAGCCATCGAGGCCAACAACCGCAACGCCGGCGGCTGGTATCTGGACCGGGGAGCCGAACAACTGGTGATCCGGGGAGTGGGCTGGATCCGCGCCGGAGAGAAGGGCCTGGAAGACATCGCCGACATTCCGCTGAAAGAGGCCGACGGCGTGGTGGTGCGGGTGCGGGATCTCGCCCGCGTGGAGTTCGGCGGCGAGATCCGCCAGGGCGCGGTGACCATGACCCGCCGCAACGCGAGCGGCGAGCCGGAATATCTGGGCGAAGTGGTCGCCGGCATCGTGCTCAAGCGGCTGGGCGCGAACACCAAGGCCACCATCGACGCCATCGAAGCGCGACTTCCCGCCATCCGCCAGGCCCTTCCTGAGGGGGTCACCCTCGAGCCGTTCTACAACCAGGCCGATCTGGTGGAAAAGGCGGTGCACACCGTGACCAAAGCGTTGTTCGAGGCATTCGTGCTCATCGTCGTGGTGCTGCTGCTGTTCCTGCTCAACCTGCGCGCCACGCTGTTGGTGCTCGTTTCGGTTCCACTTTCGGTGGGACTGGCCCTCGCCGCCATGAGCTGGTGGGGCGTCTCGGCCAATCTCATGTCCCTGGGGGGACTGGCCATCGCCATCGGCATGATGGTGGACGGCTCGGTGGTGATGATGGAGAACATCTTCAAACACCTCTCCCATCCCGACCCGGAGCACGACGAACGGGTGCGGAAAGAGATCGCACCGGGAGACCCCGACCCCTACGACCTCTCCCACGACCGGCGGGGCGTTCCCCTGCGCATCCAGGAGGCCGCCCGGGAAGTGGGCCGTCCGGTCTTCTATGCGGTGATCATCATCATCGTGGTGTTCGCGCCCCTGTTCGCCCTGGAAGGGGTGGAAGGCAAGCTGTTTCAGCCCATGGCCGTCTCCATCGTGCTGGCCATGATCACCTCGCTGGTGGTGGCCCTGGTGGTGATGCCGGCCCTGGCCACCTATAGCTTCCGCAAGGCGGTGAAGCATAGGGAAAGCCCGGTGTTCCGTCCTCTCGAGTGGCTCTACCGAAACACCCTCGGGGCGGCCCTGCGGCTCCGTTGGCTGGTGGTGGCGGTGGCCCTGGCGCTCTTCGCCGGCGCCCTTTGGCTCCTGCCGAAACTGGGCACCGAGTTCGTTCCCGAGCTGGAGGAAGGCACCATCAACATCCGGGTGACCCTCGCGCCCTCCGCCAGCCTGGAGACCTCGCTGAAGGTGGCCGCCGAGCTGGAGAAGCGACTCATGCAATTTCCGGAAGTGACCTACGCGTCCAGCCGCATCGGCCGGGCCGAACTGGGGGGTGACCCCGAGCCGGTCTCCAACGTGGAGATCTACGTGGGTCTGAAACCGGTTAAGGAGTGGACCACGGCGAAGAACCGCTTCGAGCTGCAGAAGAAGATGCAGCAGGCGCTGTCGATCCATCCGGGGCTGCTCTTCACCTTCTCCCAGCCCATCGCCACCCGGGTGGACGAGCTGCTCTCGGGGGTGAAGGCCCAACTCGCCATCAAGCTTTTTGGCCCCGATCTGAAGGTTCTGCAAAGAAAGGGAAAGGCCATCGAAAAACTGGCGCGCAAAGTGCGTGGCACCCGTGACGTGGAGATGGAACAGATCGCCGGCGAGGCCCAGCTGGTGGTGCGCCCGCGACGGGCCGTGCTGGCACGCTACGGCATCTCCGTGGCTCAGGTGATGGATCTGGTGGCCGACGGCATCGGCGGCCGTACGGCGGGACAGGTGATCCACGGCAACGAGCGTTACGACATCTACGCGCGCCTGGCACCCGAATTCCGCAACGACGTGGAGGCGCTGCGCCGGCTGGTCCTGCAGGCTCCCGGCGGGGCCTGGGTGCCGCTGGGCGAGCTGGCCGAGGTGAAGATCGAATCCGGGCCGCCCCAGATCCGCCGTGACGACGTGCAACGCCGGGTGGTGATCCAGGCCAACGTGGAAAACCGCGACATGGGCGGATTGGTGAAGGAACTGCGCCGGCGCATCGCCGAGCAGATCGAGCTGCCGCCCGGTTACACCGTGGTGTTCGGCGGCCAGTTCGAAAACCAGGAGCGGGCGCAGAAGCGGTTGATGATCGTGGTGCCCCTCTCCCTGGGGCTGATCTTCCTGCTGCTCTATTTCGCTTTCCACTCCGTGGGCCAGGCGCTGCTCATCATGATCAACGTACCCCTGGCGCTCATCGGCGGCATCGTGGCGCTCTATGTCACGGGGCAATATCTGTCGGTGCCCGGCTCCATCGGCTTCATCGCCTTGTTCGGGGTGGCGGTGCTCAACGGCGTGGTGATGGTGAACGCCATCAACCAGAACGTCGAAGCGGGCGAGCCGTTGGGGAAAGCCGTGTTCCGCGGGGCCCTGTCGCGCTTGCGGCCGGTGCTCATGACCGCCTCCATCGCCGCCCTTGGATTGATCCCCATGCTGTTGGCCACGGGGGTCGGCTCCGAAGTGCAGCGACCGCTGGCCACCGTGGTGGTGGGCGGACTGGTCTCCAGCACCCTGCTCACCCTCTACGTGCTGCCGACCCTGTACGGCTTTTTCTCGAAGGGGAAGAATCTTGCTGCCTGAACCAGGAGAGTCGGCCGCATGGAGGGGAAAAGGTTGCCAGAGACCTCAACGCCTGCGCGCCACCACCAGGAAGGGGACGATGGCCCCCTGCTCCAAGGCCGCCAGGACATTGCCCAATTTCCTGCGCCCCTCTTCCATCACCAGGTGGGAACCGAGGGGCGGCGGCGATTCGGGCGCCTGCTCGAACATCCGCCGGAAGAAGTCGATGGCGAAAGCGGTACGATCCTCCGTCTCCTCGATCTCGAAGCCCGCCGCCTCCAACCGTTCCACCATCTCCTGGGGAGTGATCAGATGGCTGGTGGCCGGCGTCTCCGCCCAGGGAACGGGATAGTTGAGGCCTTCTCGGCCCGTGGTCGTGACGTCGAAAAGGCCCACGGGCGCGCCGGCCCGCAGCACGCGTCCCATCTCCCGGTACAACCGGCCGCGATCTCGGATGTTCATGGCCACGTGCACGCTCACCGCGGCATCGAAAGCAGCCTCTTCATAGGGAAGCGACAGGGCGCTGCCCACGTGGAACACGGCTTTCCGGTGGAATCCCACCACCCGGGTCAGCAGATGGGCGGTGCGCACGAACCCGGGCGTGAGGTCCAACCCGGTAACGCGGCATCCATACCGCTCCACCACGTGGCGCGCGGTGCCGCCGATGCCGCACCCCACGTCCAGCAGGTGGTGCGACGGCTCGAGCTTCAGCTTCTCCACCAAGTACTCCGTGGCTTCCCGTCCACCGATATGAAGCTCCTCCACCGGCACCAAATCGGCGGGGCGAACACGGTCGGGCGACACCCCCATCTCCTCCAGGGCTCCAAGGATGCGCTCGGCCAGCGCCTCGCCCCCATAATGGTCCGACACCGCCCGCTCCAATCCCGCCTTCCCCGCACCCTGCTCCTTTCTCTCCACCCCTTCGGTCATTCCCACCTCCGTTTCGTTCTTCGGCGATCCCGCGTCATTCACGTGGGGCGGCCCTCTGGAGCCGCCCTCGCCATCCAGTTTATGCCGGATTCCGATGTAGTTTCCGATCCACTCAGTGGTGAGGCTCATATAATAATGATTCTCATTTGCATGTCAATCCACGAGAGCCGGAGGCCCGTCTTTCCACATCGCACCTCGTACCGGTTATGGGATCCGCTTTCCGGGGATCTGAAGCAATGTCCGGGTGGGCCGCGGGGTCGGCGGCCGGGGTGAAAAGCTGACGCGGCTTCGACACGGTGCCGGTCGGAAATTTCTCCGGTCGACCCGCAAATAAGACTTGTCAGGGATTGCCAGGCACCGCGATCCAGAAGGGGAACTTGCCCACCGCGATCTTCTTCACCACCTCCTGGCTTTGCAAATCGATCACCGCCACCCGGTTCTCCGCCGTGAGGGTAACATAGAGCCAGCGGCTGTCACGGCTGGCGCGGATACCGTGGGACCCCTTGCCCACCGGAAGGTTGCGCGCTTTCAGGGTGGCGGTGTCCACCAGGGTGATCACGCCGTCGCCGATGGCGGCGGTGGCGGCCCAGCGGCCGTCGGGCGTGACATCGACGCCGCCATGGCCATTGCCCACGGGGATCACCTTCTTCACCTTGCCGCTCTCGAGGTCCACCACCGCCAGGTTGTGCACGAAGTCCCGTACCCAGGCGGTCTTCTCATCCGGCGAGAGATCCAGATTGTGGGGGCCGGTGAGACCCGGCACCGGGATCACCCGGGTCAGCCGGCGTTGGGCGGCATCGATGACGCCGATTCCTCCGGCGCCCTGCAGCGTCACATAGGCACGCTTGCCGTCCGTGGTGAAGCGCACGTTGTGCGGTCCCTTTTCGACTGGAATCCGCGCCACCACCTTGCGCGCCTGGAGGTCGATGATGCTTATGTCGTCGGATCCCTGGTTGCTCACCCAGGCTTCCCGGCCGTCCGGCGTCACTTTCACGCCTTT
>JALSRN010000031.1 GCA_026984735.1 Sedimenticola sp.
GCTGATGGCGCAGCAGGGGTTCATTTCAGAAGAGCAGGCGCGCCGCGCCCAGCTCCGGCCGCTTGGGGTGGTCTCCAGAGGGCGCCACGGCAGCGGGCGCAACCCCGCTTTCATCGACTTGGTGCGGCGTCAGTTGCGGCGCGACTATCGGGAGGAGGATCTCACTTCCGAGGGGTTGCGCATCTTCACCACTTTGGACCCCTGGGTCCAGACCCGCTTGGAGCGTGCGCTGGAGTCGGGTTTGCGAGGGCTCGAGAACGCCAGAAAGCTGAAGCGGGGCACGCTGGAGACCGCCGCGGTGCTGGTCTCCCCTCAGGAGGGAGAGGTGCGGGCCATCGCCGGTGGCCGCAGGGCCGGTTTCGCCGGCTTCAATCGGGCGTTGGACGCGGTGCGGCCGGTGGGCTCGCTCATCAAGCCGGCCATCTATCTTCTGGCGCTCTCGCAACCGAAGCGTTACACCCTCATGACCTTTCTGGCGGACGAGCCCATCCGTCTGAAGGATGCCCGCGGCCACCTATGGCGGCCGCAGAACTATGACCACCGTTTCCATGGACGGGTACCCTTGCACCAGGCGTTGGCCCACTCCTACAACCTGGCCACGGTGCGTCTGGGCCTCGATCTGGGATTGGGGCGGGTGGTGAAAGCGCTTCGCGGCATGGGGTTGCGTCGCCCCGTCCGCCCCCTTCCTTCGCTGCTGTTGGGAGCGGTCTCTTTGTCGCCGGTGGAGGTGGCCCAACTCTACCAGGTATTCGCTTCGGGGGGCTTTCGCACGCCCTTGCGGGCCATCCGTGAAATCACCGACGCGGATGGGAAGCCGTTGCAACGTTATCCTCTGGAGGTGGAGCAGGTGGCCGCGCCGGGGCCGGTGTTTCTGCTCGACCGCAACCTGGTGGAGGTGATGCGCAGCGGCACCGGAAAAGGGATTCGACGTTATCTTCCAGAAAAGTTCGAAGTGGCAGGCAAGACCGGCACCACCAACGAACTTCGCGACAGCTGGTTCGCCGGCTTCACCGGCGACTGGCTGGGCGTGGTCTGGGTGGGAAGAGACGACAACAGGCCGGCGGGTTTCACCGGCGCATCGGGCGCCATGCAGCTTTGGGGACGCGCCATGCGGGCGCTCGATCCGCTGCCCCTGGCGCTGACGCCGCCGGAAGAGGTGGTCTATGTTTGGGTGGACCCCGAAACCGGCCGGCGCAGCGCCGAGCGTTGCGCCGGCGCGGTGGCCATGCCGTTCATCAAGGGTTCGGCGCCCGTTGAGGAGGCGGAGTGCCACGATGAATCCGGCATCGGCGGCTTTTTGGACCGTCTTCTGCGCTGAAACCTGATAGCATGAAAAACGCTGGTTTTGCCTTTCGAATCTTGGCTTCGACATGAAATTCCGTTTCGTCTTCGTTCTTTCCGGCCTCCTTTTGCTGACAGGATGCGCCACCACGGGCAGCATGCCCTCCAGCGGCCGGCCTTCCACACCGCCGCCGCCCGAAACGGGGCGGACGGAGAGCGGCGGTGGCTACGGCTCCGCCGTGGCGACCCCTTATCGCCCGCCCGCTCGGTTGGCGAGAGCCCGCCCGCAACCGGCGCGGGCGGTGCGAGCGCTGTTGGAGCGGGCGCGCAGGCAGCAGGAGGCGGGGGACCTCACCGGCGCGGCCAACACGCTGGAGCGGGCAGTGCGCATCGAACCGGCCAACGCCTTGATCTGGAACCGCTTGGCCCATGTCCGTCTGCAGCAGGGGCGTTACTCTCAGGCAGCCGGGCTGGCCGCCAAGTCGAAGGCGCTGGCGGTGGGTGACGCCGCGTTGCGGGCCGACAACGAACGGATCATCGCCCGGGCCAAAGCCCGCCAGTGATGCCCGGGATGGAGGAGGCACTGGGGCCGGAAGGGCTGCTGTCGCAGAAACTTCCCCGCTTCTCCTGGCGGCCCCAGCAGCAGGCGATGGCCGAAGCGGTGGCCGACGTTCTGAGGGAGGGAGGCTGCCTGGTGGCCGAGGCGGGCACTGGCACCGGCAAGACCTTCGCCTATCTGGTGCCTGCGCTGTTGTCGGGCCGCAAGGTGATCGTCTCCACCGGCACCCGCAACCTTCAGGATCAGCTCTTCCAGCGTGACCTTCCCCTCTTGAAAGAGGCGCTCGCCACGCCGGTGAAGTCGGCGCTGCTCAAGGGGCGCGGCAACTATCTCTGCCTCCACCGTCTCGAAATCGCGCTGCTCGATCCGCGGGGGCACAGCCGCGAGACCGCCCGGCAGCTGAGCCTGGTCCAGCAGTGGTCCCACCGCACCCATACCGGCGACCTGGTGGAGCTGACGGAACTGCCGGAAGAGGCGCCGGTTTGGCCCCTGGTCACCTCCACCAGCGACAACTGCCTGGGGGGAGAATGTCCCCTTTGGGATCGTTGCCATCTGGTGGAAGCGCGCCGCCGGGCCCAGGAAGCGGAGATCGTGGTGGTCAACCACCATCTGCTCTGCGCCGACTTCGCTCTGCGCGAGGAGGGCTTCGGGGAGCTGTTGCCGGCGGCCGACGCCTATGTCATCGACGAGGCGCACCAGCTTCCGGAGGTGGCCAGCAACTTTTTCGGCGTTTCCGTGGGCACCCGCCAGTTTCTCGATCTGTGCCGGGACACTCGCGCCGAGTATGTGAAAGAGGCGGGCGATCTGCCCAAATTGCTGGAGCAGGTGGACCATCTGGAGAAAGCGGCCCGCGACTTCCGACTGGCCTTCGGGGAGGAGGGGCTACGTGGCGCCTGGGAAGAGGTGGCCGAGGATCCCGATGTGGTTCGCGGTCTGGCCCATCTGCGCGGCGAGCTGGAAACGCTTCACGGCATGCTCGACTCCCTTTCCGGCCGCGGCAAGGGGCTGGACAGCTGCCGCGACCGGGCCTCCGGCCTGATGGCGCTGCTGGAGCGGGTCTGCGACGCGGGGGATGAAGCGGAAGTGCGCTGGTACGAAGTGCACCGCCACACTCTGCGAATGACCGCCACGCCGCTGGAGGTGGCCGACCTCTTTCGAGATCGGATGGATCACCACCCGGCAGCCTGGATCTTCACTTCGGCCACGCTGGCGGTGGGGGAGAGCTTCGACCATTTCCAGCAACAGATGGGGATCGGGAAGGCGCGCACCGAACGGTGGGACAGCCCCTTCGACTATCCGCGCCAGGCGCTCTGGTACGTGCCCCGCGGCCTGCCCTGGCCCAGCGCGCCCGATTACACCGAGCGGGTGATGGAGACGGTGCTGCCCATTCTGGAGGCGAGCCACGGCCGCGCCTTTCTGCTCTTCACCAGCCACCGTGCCCTGCAGAGCGCCGCCCGCTGGCTGGAGAAGCGCACGTCCCTGCCGCTGCTGGTGCAGGGCAGCGCTCCCAAGGCGGAACTGGTGGAACGTTTCGTGGAGGCGGGCAACGCCGTGCTTCTAGGCACCTCCAGCTTCTGGGAAGGGGTGGACGTGCGGGGAGAGGCGCTCTCCCTGGTGGTGATCGACAAGCTGCCCTTCGCCTCGCCCGGCGACCCCGTGCTCAAGGCCCGCCTCGACGCCATCCGCCGGCGGGGCGGCAACCCCTTCACCGA
>JALSRN010000032.1 GCA_026984735.1 Sedimenticola sp.
CCAGGGCTCCCAACCGGTCCACCTCCTTGAGAATGATGGCGGTATATTCCTTCAGCTCCGCATCGTCCACCTCCATCTCCAGCAGCTGGGCGGCGCCGCGCAGCCCGCCCAAGGGATTCTTGATCTCATGAGCCAGACCCCTCAACAGGGTCCGGGTGGCGCTGTTCTGGCGAATCAACTGCTCTTCCCGGCTCAAGCGAAGCTGACGATCCACCTGGCGCAACTCCATGAGCAGCAGAGGAGGCAGGTTCTCTTCGGCCATGGGCGCCAAGGTGCAATCGAGGGTGACCGTGTGACCATCCGCAGTGATCACCGAGACTTCGCGCTGGGTGACCGGCTGGTGATGTTCCATCACGGTTCGCGCGTGCTCTTCGAGCGACCCCGATTCACAACGGAGCAGTTGAACGACAGGCTGGCCCACCACGCTTCTGGCGCTCACCGAGAAGAGCATCTCGGCGGCGGTGTTGAGAAACCGGACGCGCAACGTCTCGTCCAGCAGCAGCACCGCCGTCATCTGGTTGGCGAGAATGCGGCTGGCGAAATCCTCTGGAAGAGAAAAAGCGGCCATGGACGATGCGGCTGCCGGAACCGAAAAGAGCGGCTGCAGAGCGCCTGCTACGGCGACTTGTGACGTTTGACGATGGTGCGGTGCAGATAGAAGACGTGGCTTTCCGACTGCTTGAGCAGCTTGCCATCGGCATCGTACACCGCCACGGCGATCCGGTGCTCGCCTCTATCGACGTTGGAGAGCTGAATCACCGTGCTGGCGTGTTTCTGCGGCAGCGGCTTGCCATCCAGAATCACCTGGAGATAGTGCCCCTCGCGCAACACCGGATCGAGCGCCACGAAGACCGGCACCTCGCCGGGGGCGCTGCGAATGGTCGCCTGGGGCTCCGGGCTGACCACCTTCACCATCCGATAGCCCGCAGAGGCCTGCGAAGGCTCCGCCGCGGAAGGGGCAGCGCTCTTCCGCTCTTCCAGCTTGGGCAAGGCGGGAGGGCGATAGGTGGAGAGCCCTGGCAGGCGGGTCAAGGGCTTGGCACCAGCGCCACCGGGCGCATCTCCGTAGTGCACGTTGCCCTTTTCGTCCACCCACTTGTAGATCTCCGCGGCGGACAGCGGAAAGGCGAGAAGCAGGATCAGCAGGGAAAGCCACTTGTGCATGGAGAGATGCTACCCCGCTTTTCCTCCCTTGCCAAGCACATCGGATCAACCGGACTCATGGCCGCGGCGCGTGTCGGCACAGGCGCACCGGGCTTCCCACTTCCAGGTCGAGAAACCGGTCGGCCCTCCCCTGGTTCACCGCCACCTCCACCAATCCCAAGGAATCGACGTACCAGAAAGGGGTGCCCGGCGGCACCTCGGAGAACGTGCGGGCGTTGGGGAGCCGACGACCGCACACCTCCAGGAAAAGGAGAGGGTCCACGGCGTCCCCACTCAATCCGGTCACCGCGTTGCCGAAACCGTCGATATAGATCACCTCGGCCAGCTCGACCGGCCAGTAGCGACCTTCCAGTTGTCCGGGGTCGAGTTCCGTCAAGGGGAGACTCCGCTCCGCTAGCAGGCGGCCGGCCGCCGGCGCGAAGAGGTCGCGGCCATGGAAGCTTTCCGACAACCGGAACGGAGAAGGATCGATTCGCCAGGCACGGCATCGACGCCCCCCCTGCAACACCGCGGAAAACAGCCCGTTGTCCGGCCCCACGAACCGGCGCCCATCCACTTCGACCAGCAGCGGCCGGCGCTCCCCGCCGACGCCGGGATCCACCACGCCCACTACCAGGGCGTCGCGCGGCAACCAGCGCACCAGCGCCGCCAACAGCACACCGGCGGGCCGGGGGCGGAAACGGGGCGCGTCGGCCATGAGATTGGTCACCCGGGCAGCGGGGCATTCGGCCAGCAGGGCCGCTTTCATGAGCCCGAGATAGGGCCCTTCGAAACCGAAATCGGTATAGAACCAAACGGTGGGAAGAGCCGCCATGGCTCAGCCCCCCAACAAAGCGAAAAGCCGGGCGCGGGCCCGGCTTGGAAAAAGGCGACGATGGGCGTCGCTACTCAATCCTCGAAAACCTCCTCGGTGTCTTCGCTCACGGGACGGTCCACCAGCTCCACATAGGCCATGGGCGCCTTGTCTCCGGCTCGGTAGCCGCACTTGAGAATGCGCAGATACCCCCCCGGCCGGTCCTGGTAGCGGGGACCCAGCTCGCCAAAGAGCTTGCCCACCGCCGCCTCGTCACGCAGACGGGCGAAGGCCAGGCGGCGGCGCGCCACACTGTCTTCCTTGGCCAAGGTGATCAGCGGCTCGGCCACCCGGCGCAGCTCCTTGGCCTTGGGCAGGGTTGTCTTGATCAGCTCGTGCTCGATGAGCGAGGCCGCCATGTTGCGGAACATCGCCTTGCGATGCGCGCTGTTTCGGTTCAATTGCCGTCCGGCTTTGCGATGACGCATGGGTCGATTTCCTGAATTGGGTTACAGGTTCAAGGAAAAGGGTTATTTCGCCACCAGCTCCTGGATGTTCTCCGGCGGCCAGTTCTCCAGGCGCACGCCGAGAGAGAGGCCGCGGGTGGCCAGCACGTCCTTGATCTCGTTGAGCGACTTCTTGCCGAGATTGGGGGTCTTGAGCAGCTCCACCTCGGTCCGCTGAATGAGGTCTCCGATGAGAAAGATGTTTTCGGCCTTGAGACAGTTGGCCGAGCGCACCGTGAGCTCGAGGTCGTCCACCGGCCGCAGTAGGATGGGATCGATGGCCGGCGCTTCGGGCTGCGCCTCGGCCTGCGCCTCGGGAGCGGTCTCCTCGAGATAGACGAAGGTCTCCAGCTGCTGCTGGAGGATGGTGGCGGCGCGGCGAATGGCGTCCTCGGGGTCGATGGTGCCGTTGGTCTCGATGTCGATGACCAGACGGTCGAGGTCGGTGCGCTGTTCCACCCGGGCCGCTTCCACGCTGTAGGCGACACGCCGGATGGGACTGAAAGAGGCATCCAGTTGCAGATGGCCGATGGGACGGTCCTCGCCGGCGGCGCTCTCGCGCGCCGCGGCCGACTCGTAGCCCCGGCCGCGGCGCACCCGCAGTTTCATCTTCAGGGCGCCCTTGTCGGTGAGGTGAGCGATGACGTGGTCGCCGTTGACCACTTCCACCCCGTGGCTGAGCTGGATGTCGCCCGCGGTCACCACGGCGGGCCCCTTCACCTCCAGCGACAGCTCCGCTTCGTCACGGTCCTCCATGAGGATCGCCACGCCTTTGAGGTTGAGCAGGATCTCCAGCACGTCCTCCTGCACGCCTTCGATGCCGCTGTATTCGTGCTCCACCCCTTCGATCTCGGCATCGACGATGGCGCACCCGGGCATGGAGGAGAGCAAGATGCGCCGCAAGGCGTTGCCCAGGGTGTGACCGAAGCCGCGCTCGAGCGGCTCCAGGGAGACCTTGGACCTGTGCCCGCTGAGCTTCTCGACGTTGACGATACGGGGTTTGAGGAATTCTGCGACGGCGTCCGTCATGAACTGTACCTTCCTGAACTTACTTGGAATAGAGCTCGACGATGAGCTGCTCGTTGATCTCCGCGGGCAGGTCGGCGCGTTCGGGAATACGCTTGAAGGTGCCGCTCATCCCCTTCACGTCCACCTCGACCCAGTCGGGAAAACCGTACTGCTCGGCCAGCGCCAGGGCGCTCTGGATCCGCACCTGTTTACGCGCCTTTTCACGCACCGAGACCACGTCTTCCGGCTTCACCAGATAGGAGGGGATGCTCACCACCTTGCCGTTCACCTCGATGGCCTTGTGGCTCACCAACTGGCGCGCCTCGTTGCGGGTGGAGCCGAAGCCCATGCGGTAGACCACGTTGTCGAGGCGACGTTCCAAAAGCTGCAGCAGGTTTTCGCCCGTGGGACCCTTCTGGCGGTCCGCCTCGGCGTAATAGTTGCGGAACTGCCGCTCCAACACCCCATAGAGACGCCGCACCTTCTGCTTCTCGCGAAGCTGAACGCCATAGTCGGAAAGGCGGCGGCGGCGCTCCTGGGTCTGTCCCGGCAGCTTGTCCATCTTGCACTTGGAGTCCACGGAACGCACGCGGCTCTTCAGGTACAGATCCGTACCCTCGCGGCGCATCAGCTTGCATTTCGGTCCGAGATACCTGGCCATCTTCTTGTAACTCCAGTGTTATACGCGACGTTTCTTGGGAGGACGGCAGCCGTTGTGGGGAATGGGGGTCACATCGGTGATGCTGAGGATCTTGAACCCCGCATTGTTCAGCGCCCGCACCGCCGAATCGCGGCCCGGCCCCGGCCCCTTGACGTTCACGTCCAGGTTCTTCACCCCGTACTCCTTGGCCATCTGGCCGGCGCGGTCGGCGGCGACCTGGGCGGCGAAAGGCGTGCTCTTGCGCGAGCCGCGAAAGCCGGAGCCGCCGGAAGTGGCCCAGCAAAGGGCGTTGCCCTGACGGTCGGTGATGGTGATGATGGTGTTGTTGAACGACGCGTGAATGTGCGCGACGCCATCGGTCACCGTCTTTTTGACCTTCTTCTTGGTACGGGTGGTGCTCTTGGCCATGCCTCTACCTATGTTCTCTGATCAACTGCAATCAACGTTTGATGGGACGGCGCGGCCCCTTGCGGGTGCGTGCATTGGTCTTGGTGCGCTGGCCCCGCACCGGCAGCCCCCGGCGGTGGCGGATGCCGCGGTTGCAGCCCAGGTCCATCAGACGCTTGATGTTCATGGAGACTTCCCGCCGCAGATCGCCCTCCACGGTGTACTTGGCAACCTCGGCGCGCAGGCGGTCGACCTCTTCTTCGCTCAGCTCCATCACCTTGCGGTCCTGAGGAACGCCGGCCGCCTCGCAGATCTTGGCGGCGCGCGAGCGCCCGATGCCGTAGATCGAGGTCAGTGCGATGACCGCGTGTTTGCGGTCCGGAATGTTCACGCCTGCTATGCGGGCCATCCTTCTCTTCTCCTGATGCTCTTTCAGCTACGCCGCCGCGAGGAAACGCGGAATTATAGCCAGCCGTTACGAATCTTTCAATACTTTTGGTCGCCGGACACTCAGCCCTGCCGCTGCTTGTGCCGGGGTTCCTTGCAGATCACGCGCACCACGCCCTTGCGCTTGATGATCTTGCAGTTACGGCACATTTTCTTGACCGATGCTCTTACTTTCATGACTGTCACCTTGCTGAATTGGGGTTGGGGTCAGCCGATGAGGCCGCGACCGCCCTGACCTTTGAGATTTGCCTTTTTCATCAGCCCCTCGTATTGGTGGGACATCAGGTGGGACTGCACCTGGGCGATGAAATCCATGATCACCACCACCACGATGAGGAGGGAAGTGCCGCCGAAATAGAAGGGCACGTTCCAGCCCACGATGAGAAACTCGGGAAGCAGGCAGACCGCGGTGATGTAGATGGCGCCGGCCAGGGTGAGCCGGGTCATCACTCCATCGATGTAGCGTGCCGTCTGTTCACCGGGCCGGATGCCGGGAATGAAAGCGCCGGAGCGCTTGAGGTTGTCCGCCGTCTCCCGGGCGTTGAACACCAACGCGGTGTAGAAGAAACAGAAAAAGATGATGGCGCCGGCGTAGAGCGCCACATAGAGCGGTTCTCCCGGCGACAGCTTGGCGACGATGTCCTGCAGCCAGCGCATGTTGGGGGTGTTCCCCGCCCAGGACGCCAGGGTGGTGGGGAAGAGGATGATGCTGGAAGCGAAGATGGGCGGAATCACTCCCGACATGTTCAGCTTCAGCGGCAGGAAGCTGCTCTGCGCCGCCAGCAGCCGCCGTCCCTGTTGCCGCTTGGCGTAGTTGATGGTGATGCGCCGTTGCCCCCGTTCGATGAACACCACGAACGCGGTAACCGCCACCGCCAACAGCAACAGAAAGAGCGCGAACAGGGCGTTCATCTCGCCGTTGCGCACCAGCTCCGCCACCGAACCGAAGGCGCGCGGCAGGCCGGCGACGATACCGGCGAAGATGATCATGGAGATGCCGTTCCCCAGCCCCCGCTCGGTGATCTGCTCGCCCAGCCACATGAGGAACATGGTGCCGGTGACGAGAGAGATAGCGGCGGTGAAGACGAACCCCACGCCGGGGCTCATCACCAGCGACATGCCGCCCGCCGATTGAGACTGCAGCGCCACCGAGATGCCCACCGCCTGGAAGGTGGCCAGCACCACGGTGCCGTAGCGGGTGTACTGGGTGATCTTGCGCCGGCCGGCTTCGCCCTCCTTCTTGAGCTGTTCCAGCTTGGGGATCACCGACGTCATCAGCTGCACGATGATGGAGGCGGAGATATACGGCATGATCCCCAGGGCGAAGATGGAGGCGCGCTTGAGCGCCCCGCCCGAAAACATGTTGAACATGCCCAGGATGGTGCCCTGCTGCTGCTCGAAGAGCGCGGCCAGCGCCGCGGGGTTCACCCCCGGCACCGGGATGTAGGTGCCGATGCGGAACACCACCAGCGCGCCCAGCAGGAACAGGAAGCGCTGGCGCAGCTCGGTGAGCTGACCGAGCTGGATGCCACTGGCCGCCGATGGGTTCAGTGCCATGGGGAGCTCAGCCCTCCACCTTGCCGCCGGCCGCCTCGATGGCGGCGCGGGCGCCCTTGGTGGCGCCGACGCCCTTGAGCGTCACCGCCCGGTTGATCTCGCCGGAGAGGATCACCTTGGCCCGCTTCATGGTACGAGGCAGGATGTCCGCTTCATAGAGCGCGTTCATGTCCACCACTTCGGCCTCCATCTTGTCCAGCTCGTGGAGCCGCACCTCGGCGGTGTACTTCGCCTTGCGCGACCGGAAACCCACCTTGGGGAGGCGGCGCTGCAGCGGCATCTGACCGCCCTCGAACCCCACCTTGTGGAAGCCGCCGGAACGGGACTTCTGACCCTTGTGGCCGCGGCCGCAGGTCTTGCCCAGGCCGCTGCCGATTCCGCGACCCACGCGCTTGCGATCCTGCCGGCTCCCCGCCGCCGGTTTGAGCGTGTTCAGGCGCATCTCATGCTTCCTCCACCAGCTGTACCATGTAGGAGACCTTGTTCAGCATGCCGCGGGTGGCCGGAGTGTCCTCCACTTCCACCACCTGATGCATGCGACGCAGCCCCAGGCCGCGCACGCAGGCTTTGTGGCTCTTCAGCCGCCCGTTCATGCTGCGCACCAGCTTGACCTTCATCGTCTTTTTGTCCGCCACGGTCCTACTCCGTAATCTCTTCCACTGTCTTGCCGCGCTTGGCCGCCACCTCTTCGGGGCTCACCATCCCCACCAATCCGTTCATGGTGGCGCGCACCACGTTGATGGGATTGTTGGAGCCGATGCACTTGGCCAGCACGTTGTGCACGCCCACCGCCTCGAAGATGGCGCGCATGGCGCCGCCGGCGATGATGCCCGTACCTTCGGATGCAGGTTGCATGTAGACCTTGGCGGCGCCGTGCTTGCCGATGATGGGATACTGCAGGGTGCCGTTGTTCAACTTGATGGTCCGCATGTTGCGCTTGGCCTCGTCCATCGCCTTCTGGATGGCGATGGGCACTTCGCGCGCCTTGCCCATGCCGAAACCCACCTTGCCGTCGCCGTCGCCGACCACCACCAAGGCGGAGAAGCCGAACACCCGGCCGCCCTTGACCACCTTGGCCACGCGGTTGACCGCGACCAGCTTCTCGATCAGTTCCTCGCCCGAGGCATTGGTTTCGTAGTTTGCCATTGCAAAATCCTCAGAACTGGAGCCCGGCTTCGCGGGCCGCTTCGGCCAGCGCCTTCACCCGGCCATGGTACTGGAACCCCGAGCGGTCGAAGGCGACCTTCTCCACGCCGGCGGCCTTGGCCCGCTCGGCCACCGCCCGGCCGACGATGGCCGCGGCCGCCACGTTGCCGGTGGAACCTTCGATGCCCCCGCGCACCTCTTTGTCGAGGGTGGAGGCGCTGCACAGCACGTCGGTGCCGTTGGCGGCGATCACCTGGGCGTAGATGTGGCGCGGCGTGCGATGCACGGTTAGACGAGGCACGCCCAGCTCGCGGATCTTGGCGCGGGCGCGACGGGCCCGGCGCAGGCGACTTGCTTTCTTGTCCATCGTCGAAAAACCTCGTTATTTCTTCTTCGCTTCTTTGCGAAGCACATACTCGTCCGCGTAACGCACGCCCTTGCCTTTGTAGGGCTCCGGCGGACGGTAGCGCCGGATCTCGGCGGCCACCTGGCCCACCTTCTGCTTGTCGCTGCCCGAGACCACGATCTCGGTCTGCGACGGCGTCTCGATGGTGATGCCCTCCGGAATGGGGTACTCCACCGGATGGGAGAAGCCGAGGCTCAGATCCAGCACCTTGCCCTTGACCTGGGCACGGTAGCCCACGCCCACCAGCTGCAGCTTCTTTTGAAAGCCCTGGGTCACCCCCACCACCATGTTGTTGATGAGCGAGCGCATGGTGCCGGCCATGGCCCAGGCCGCCTTGTCGCCGGGATCCACGGGCGCGACACGCAGCTCGTTCTCCTCCAGCGACACCTTCACCAGGGGGTGCACCTCGTATTCGTGGCTCCCCTTGGGCCCCTTCACACTGACCTTCCGCCCTTCGACCTTGACCTCCACCCCGGAGACCACGGGAACGGGCGCCTTGGCGATACGTGACATGGCGACGACCTCCCGATCAGGCGACGAAGGCGATGACCTCGCCGCCGTGCCCCTGCTTGCGGGCTTCGCGGTCGGTCATCAGACCCTTGGAAGTGGACACGATGGCGATCCCCAGACCGCCGCGGACGCGAGGCAGCTCTTCCTTGCCCTTGTAGACCCGCAGCCCCGGGCGGCTGACCCGCTGGATCAGTTCGATCACCGGGCGCCCCTGGTGGTATTTCAGGGCGATCTCCATGGTGGGCTTGCCCGCCTCTTCCACCAGCGCCACGTCGGCGATGTAGCCCTCGTCCTTGAGCACTCGGGCGATGGCCATCTTCTTCTTCGAGGCCGGAAGACGCACGGACGCCTTGCCGGCCTGCTGACCGTTGCGGATGCGCGTGAGCATATCCGCAATGGGATCTGACATACTCATCGATTCTTGACTCCTCGGGTCAGGCAACTTCTGGAACGAAGTCCGATACCCAATGGTGAAATCGGCCTCCTCGCGGGGAAGCCGCTAACGATAACGGATTGAGAACGATAAATCCAGTACTTTCCGGGGATCTCGCCGCCGGACTACGCCCTACCAGCTCGCCTTGCGCAGCCCGGGGACGTCGCCCCGCATGGCCGCCTCGCGCAGCTTGTTGCGGCACAACCCGAACTTGCGGTAGACCGCATGGGGACGCCCCGTGATGCGGCAGCGGCGCTGCTTGCGCACCGGGCTGGAGTCGCGCGGCAGCTTCTGCAACTTCAGCACGGCCGCGTCGATCTCTTCCGGCGTGCTGTTGGGGTTTTTGATGATGGCCTTGAGCTCGGCGCGCTTGGCCGCGTACCTGGCCACCATCCGGGCCCGTTTGTTCTCGCGGGCGATCATGCTCTTCTTTGCCATGGATCTTCCTGCTGGCTCGGTTTACTTGAAGGGAAAGTTGAAGCCGTCGAGCAGGGCCTTGCCCTCCTCGTCCGTGCCCGCGGTGGTGGTGATGGTGATGTCCATCCCGCGCAACGCGTCGATCTTGTCGTAGTCCACTTCGGGAAAGATGATCTGCTCCTTCACGCCCATGCTGTAGTTGCCCCGACCGTCGAAGGACTTGGGGCTCAAACCGCGGAAGTCGCGGATCCGCGGAATGGCGACGTTGATGAGGCGGTCGAGAAACTCGTACATGCGCTCGCGGCGCAGCGTCACCTTGCAGCCGATGGGCCAACCCTCCCGGATCTTGAAGCCCGCGACCGACTTTCTCGCCTTGGTGACGATGGGTTTCTGGCCAGCGATCCTGGCCATGTCGTCCATAGCGAACTGCAGCACCTTCTTGTCGGCCACCGCCTCGCCCACCCCCATGTTGAGCGTGATCTTCTCGATGCGCGGCACCTGCATGACGCTCTTGTAACCGAACTTCTCCATGAGCGCCGGCACCACCTTCTCTTTGTAATGATCTTGTAACCTTGCCATTGGACTGCCTGCCTCAAACATCCACGACTTCGCCGTTGGATTTGTATACGCGGACCTTGCGGCCGTCCTCGAGGACCTTGAAGCCCACGCGGTCGGCCTTGTTGGTCACCGGGTTGAAGAGCGCCACGTTGGAGATGTGCAGCGGCATCTCCTTTTCGACGATGCCGCCGGGCTCGCCTTTCATGGGATTGGGCTTGACGTGCTTTTTGGCGAGGTTGACGTTCTCCACGAGAACGCGGTCCTCCAGCACCTGCAACACCGTTCCACGCTTGCCTTTGTCCTTACCGGCGATGACGATGACGTCGTCGCCCTTGCGAATCTTTCTAGCCATGACTACCTCAGAGCACCTCGGGTGCCAGCGAAATGATCTTCATGAAGCGCTCACCGCGCAGCTCGCGGGTGACCGGACCGAAGATGCGGGTGCCGATGGGTTGGAGCTGGTTGTTGAGCAGCACCGCGGCGTTGCCGTCGAAGCGGATCACCGAACCGTCGGGCCGGCGCACGCCCTTCTTGGTGCGCACCACCACGGCGTTGTAGACGTCGCCTTTCTTCACCTTGCCGCGCGGGATGGAGTCCTTCACGGAGACCTTGATGATGTCTCCGATGCCGGCATAGCGACGGTGCGAGCCGCCCAGCACCTTGATGCACTGAACCTTCTTGGCGCCGCTGTTGTCGGCCACGTTCAGCATGGTTTGCATCTGGATCATGACACTACCCTAAATTCTGTTTCCGTTTCCTTCGACCCACCGGCCGAAGCGATGTTCAACTGGCGCGCTCGACCACCCTCACCAACCGCCACTTCTTGGTCTTGGAGAGCGGACGACACTGCTCCACCACCACGGTGTCGCCGATACGGCACTCGTTGTTCTCGTCGTGCGCGTGCACCTTGGTGGAACGGCGGATGTACTTGCCGTAGATGGGGTGCTTGACGCGGCGCTCCACCTGCACGGTGATGGATTTGTCCATCCGGTCGCTGATCACCCGCCCCTGCAAGGTGCGGTTCGTCTGTTGTTGCTCGCTCATCGTCATCAGCCTGCTTTACGCTTCTCGTTCATGACCGTCTTCACGCGCGCGATGTCGCGACGAACCTGACGCACCTGGTGGTGCCGCGCCAACTGGCCCGTGCCTTTCTGCATGCGCAGGTTGAACTGCTCCTTGAGCAGCTCGTGAAGCGTCTGCCGCAGCTCGTCCTGGGATTTTTCCCGCAGTTCACTCGCTTTCATCACATGATCGTCCGTTTGACAAAAGTGGTTTCCACCGGCAGCTTGGCCGCGGCCAGCTTGAAGGCCTCGCGCGCCAGCTCTTCCGGCACGCCCTCGATCTCGTAGAGCATTCGGCCCGGCTGGATCTGAGCGACCCAGTACTCGACGTTGCCCTTGCCCTTGCCCATCCGCACTTCCAGCGGCTTCTTGGTGATGGGCTTGTCGGGAAACACCCGGATGTAGAGTTTGCCGCCACGCTTCACGCGGCGGGTGATGGTGCGGCGCGCCGCTTCGATCTGCCGGGCGGTGATGCGCCCCCGCCCCACCGCCTTGAGGCCGAATTCGCCGAAGCTCACCTCGCTGCCGCGGTGCGCCAGGCCGCGGTTCCGGCCTTTGTGCTGCTTACGGAATTTCGTTCGCTTGGGCTGCAACATGACTTAGCCTCTCCCCGCCGCTTTCTTGCCTTTCTTGCCGCTCTTGGCTTCGGCCTCCGCCGGCTGGTCGCCGAACACCTCGCCGCGGAAGATCCACACCTTGATGCCGATGACGCCGTAGGTGGTCTCCGCCACGGCGGTGCCGTAATCGATGTCGGCGCGCAACGTATGCAGGGGCACCCGGCCCTCTCGGTACCACTCGGTGCGGGCGATCTCGGCGCCGTTGAGTCGGCCGGCGATGCTCACCTTGATGCCCTCGGCGCCGAGCCGCATGGTGTTCTGCACCGCGCGCTTCATGGCGCGACGGAACATGATGCGCCGCTCGATCTGTTGGGCGATGCCCTCGGCCACCAGTTTGGCGTCCAGCTCAGGCTTGCGGATCTCCTCGATGCTGATGTGCACCTGGCCACCGATCATCTGCGAGACCTCTTTGCGCAGCCGGTCGATGTCCTCGCCCTTCTTGCCGATCACCAGCCCCGGACGCGCCGTGTGGATGGTGATGTGGGTGTTGTTGGCCATGCGGTCGATCTGGATGCGCGAAACCGAGGCGTGCTCCAGTTTCTTCTGCAGGAAATCGCGCACCTGCAGATCCTGATTCAGCAGGTCGGCGTAGTTGCTGTTGTCCGCATACCACTTGGAGTTGTGCTGCTTGACGATCCCGAGACGGATGCCGGTTGGATGTACTTTCTGACCCATAACTCTCGCCCGCTTACTCGTCGCCCACTGCGACGGTGATATGGCTGGTGCGCTTGAGGATCCTCGTCGCGCGCCCCTTGGCCCTGGCCCGAATGCGCTTCATCGTGGGGCCCTCGTCAACCATGACGGCCACCACCTTGAGCTCGTCCACGTCGGCACCCTCGTTGTTTTCGGCGTTGGCGATGGCCGAATCGAGCACCTTCTTCATCAGGGCCGCGCCCTTCTTCTTGCTGAACTGGAGCACCTCGAGCGCCCGCTCCACGGGCAACCCCCGGATCTGATCGGCCACGAGGCGGCCCTTCTGCGCGGAGATGCGCGCGTAACGCAATCTTGCTTTCGCTTGCATGTCGCTCTCCTTACCGCTTCTTCGCTTTCTTGTCCGCCGCATGACCGCGATAGGTTCGGGTCAGCGCAAACTCGCCCAGTTTGTGACCCACCATGTTCTCGGTGATGAGAACCGGAACGTGCTGGCGGCCGTTGTGCACCGCGATCGTCAACCCGACCATCTCGGGCACGATCATGGAGCGGCGCGACCAGGTCTTGATGGGACGGCGGTTGTTGGTGGCCACCGCCTCTTCCACCTTCTTCATCAGATGGTGGTCTACGAATGGTCCCTTGCGTACTGAACGTGGCATGACTCTCTACCCCGATGAATTACTTGCGGCGACGGTCGCGCACGATGAACTTGTCGGTGCGCTTGTTCTTGCGCGTCTTGTGTCCTTTGGTGGGCACGCCCCAGGGGGTCACCGGATGACGACCACCGGAGGTACGACCCTCGCCGCCGCCATGGGGGTGATCCACCGGGTTCATCACCACGCCCCGCACCGTGGGACGGATGCCCCGCCAGCGGGAGGCGCCGGCCTTGCCCAGCTTGCGCAGGTTGTGCTCGGCGTTGCCCACCTCGCCGATGGTGGCCCGGCAATCGGCGTGGATCTTGCGCATCTCGCCGGAGCGCAGCCGCAGCGTGGCGTAGTCGCCCTCGCGCGCCACCAGTTGGGCGGAGGTGCCGGCGCTGCGGGCGATCTGCGCCCCCTTGCCGATCTTCATCTCCACGCAGTGGACGGTGGTGCCCACCGGAATGTTGCGCAACGGCATGGCGTTGCCCACCGAAATGGGCGCCTCCACCCCGGACTGGATGGTGTCGCCCACCTCGAGCCCCTTGGGAGCGATGATATAGCGGCGCTCGCCGTCCAGATATTTGATCAGGCAGAGGTGCGCGCTGCGGTTGGGGTCGTACTCCAGACGCTCCACCACACCCGGCACACCGTCCTTGTTGCGTTTGAAATCGACGATCCGATAGCGCCTTTTATGGCCGCCGCCACGGTGACGGGTGGTGATGCGACCCTGATTGTTGCGGCCGCCGCTCTTGGACTTCTTGGCCACCAAAGGCGCATGGGGCTCGCCTTTGTGAAGGCCGGGCGTCTTCACCTGAACGACGAAACGGCGTCCCGGAGAGGTCGGCTTGGCTTTTACGATTGGCATCTTTCTGCTTCCGCTGGTTCAGTTTGGGCGGGCGCTCAGGCGCCGGCGCCGAAATCGATGTCCTGGCCTTCGGCGAGACGCACCACGGCCTTCTTCCAGTCCTTGCGCTTGCCGGGAATCTGGCCGAAACGCTTGCGCTTGCCCTTGACGTTGAGGGTCTGGACCTTCTCCACGTTCACGTCGAAGAGCAGCTCCACCGCCGCGGCGATCTCCGGCTTGGTGGCGTCGCGCGCCACCTTGAAGGTGAACTGGCGGGCGGCGTCGGCGCCCAGGGCGCTCTTTTCCGAGACCACCGGCCCGAGCAGGATCTTCATCAGTCGTTCTTGGTTCATGCCAGACGCTCCTCGATCTTCTTCAGGGCCTCGGCGGTCATCAGCACCTTCTCGTAACCTATCAGGCTCACCGGATCCAACTCGTCACTGTCCCGCACGTCCACGTGGTAGAGGTTGCGGGCGGCGAGATAGAGGTTCTCGTCCAGCTGCTCGGTGACGACCAGCACGTCTTCCAGGCCCAGCTCGCTCAGCTTGGCGACCAGCTGCTTGGTCTTGGGCGCATCGACGGAGAAGGCGTCCACCACCACCAGACGATCCTGACGCACCAGCTCCGAGAGGATGGAACGCAGAGCGCCTCGGTACATCTTCTTGTTCACCTTCTGGGCGTAGCTGCGCGGCTTGGCCGCGAAGGTGACGCCGCCGCCCCGCCAGATGGGGCTGCGGATGGTGCCGGCGCGGGCGCGCCCGGTGCCCTTCTGGCGATAGGGCTTCTTTCCGCCGCCGCTCACCGCCGAGCGGTTCTTCTGAGCCTTGGTGCCGGCGCGGGCGCCCGCCATGTAGGCGGTCACCACCTGGTGCACCAGCGCCTCCTTGAAGTCGGCGCCGAAGACGGCGTCGGAAACCTGCAGGGAAGCCCCGCCTTGTACGTTCAGGTCCATGACTTAACCCTTGTTCTTCAGTTTCACCGCCGGAGTGACGACCACGTCACCGCCGGGCGCGCCGGGAACGGCGCCCTTGATCAGCAGCAGGCCGCGTTCGGCGTCCACGCGCACGATCTCGAGAGTCTGCACCGTGACCTTTTTGTTGCCCATGTGGCCGGCCATCTTCTTGCCTTTGAACACGCGGCCGGGGGTCTGGCACTGGCCGATGGAGCCCGGAGCGCGGTGGGAGATGGAGTTACCGTGGGTGGCGTCCTGCATGCGGAAGTTGTGGCGCTTGACGGTCCCTTGGAACCCTTTGCCCTTGGAGATGCCGCTGACGTCCACCTTCTGCCCCTGCTCGAAGAGGTCCACCTTGAGCTCGCTGCCCACTTCGGGAATGTCGCCCTCGTGATCGTCGAGACGGAACTCCCACAGACCGCGGCCCGCTTCCACGCCCGCCTTGGCGAAATGGCCGGCCATGGGCTTGTTCACCCGGCTCGCCTTGCGGCGCCCCACGGTGACCTGCACCGCCTGGTAACCGTCACGCTCGGGCGTGCGCACCTGGGTGACCCGGTTGGGCTCCACCTGGACCACGGTCACCGGAACCGAAACTCCGTCCTCGGTGAACACGCGGGTCATGCCCGCCTTGCGTCCCACTAATCCTAATGCCATTTTTGAAACCTCAGTTCAGCTTGATCTGAACGTCCACGCCAGCGGCCAGGTCCAGCTTCATCAGCGCATCCACCGTCTTGTCGGTGGGATCGATGATGTCCATCAACCGCTTGTGCGTGCGGATCTCGTACTGGTCCCGCGCGTCCTTGTTGACGTGCGGCGAGATGAGCACCGTGTAGCGCTCCTTGCGCGTGGGCAGGGGAATGGGCCCCCTCACCCGGGCGCCGGTCCGCTTGGCGGTGTCCACGATCTCCTTGGTGGACTGGTCGATCAACCGGTGGTCGAAGGACTTGAGTCGGATTCTGATACGCTGGTTGGCCATAGCTGTCACTCGATAATCTTGGAAACCACGCCGGCGCCCACGGTGCGGCCGCCTTCGCGGATGGCAAAGCGAAGACCCTCTTCCATCGCAATGGGCGCAATCAGCTTCACCGTCATCTTCACGTTGTCGCCCGGCATCACCATCTCCACACCCTCCGGAAGCTCCACCGCCCCCGTCACGTCCGTGGTCCGAAAATAAAACTGCGGCCGGTAGTTGTTGAAAAACGGCGTGTGACGACCCCCCTCGTCCTTGCTCAGCACGTACACCTCACACTCAAAATGCGTGTGCGGCGTGATCG
>JALSRN010000033.1 GCA_026984735.1 Sedimenticola sp.
AAACCGTTCACCACTCCGTTCTTGTGTTCCCAAACCCTTTTCACGAGATTCGAAGTGACTCCCACATAAAGGGTACCGTTTCGTTTGCTTGCCAACAGATAAACACAGGGTTGTCGTTCCATGACACGTCCTCTTGATTTTCGTTGATTCCTTTTGGCTATCCATAGTTACTTGCATGGATTCCCGCTCCCCGCCTTCGCGGGGACAGCCCCCGCGGGAATGCCGAGAGGAAGTGGGATTCCCGCCTCCGCGGGAATGACGATTCTTTCTCGTCATTCCGGCCGGAGCGTAGCGGAGGGCCGGAATCCAGCCCTTCCATCTCGTCTGCTCCTTGTCACTCGCAATAATCGAATGCCTGATACCCATGCGCCTTGACCAAAGCATCCCGCTTGGCCAGTTGGAGGTCGTTTTCCATCATCTCCTCCACCAGCTCCTGCAGGCCGGTCTTTGGCTCCCAGCCCAGTTTCTCTTTCGCCTTGGTGGGATCGCCCAGCAGGGTCTCCACCTCGGTGGGGCGAAAATAGCGGGGGTCTACGGCCACCATGAGCTTGCCAGTTTCAGCATCGTAGCCCTTCTCGTCCACGCCTTCGCCTTCCCAGCGGATGGAACGCCCCAGGTGTTGCCAAGCGAAATCGACGAAATCCCGCACCGAATACTGCACCCCGGTGGCAATGCAATAGTCGTCCGGCTCCTCCTGCTGAAGCATGAGCCATTGCATCTCCACATAGTCCCTGGCATGGCCCCAGTCTCGCTTGGCGTTCAGGTTGCCCAGATAGAGCACGTCTTGCAGCCCTAGATGAATACGCGCCAACGCCCGAGTGATCTTGCGGGTGACGAAGGTCTCTCCCCGCACGGGCGACTCATGGTTGAAGAGGATGCCGTTGCAGGCATACATGCCGTAGGCCTCGCGATAGTTCACCGTGATCCAATAGGCATAGAGCTTGGCCGCCGCATAGGGCGAGCGCGGATAGAAGGGCGTGGTCTCCTTCTGGGGAATCTCTTGCACCTTGCCGAACAACTCCGAAGTGGAAGCTTGGTAGAAGCGCGTCTTCTTCTCCAATCCCAGAACACGAATGGCGTCGAGCAAGCGCAGCGCTCCCAGGCCTACAGTGTCGGCAGTGTACTCCGGGCTTTCGAAAGAGACCGCCACATGGCTCTGAGCGCCCAGATTGTAGATCTCGTCCGGCTGCACCTGCTGCACGATGCGCAACAGGCTCATGGAATCGGAAAGATCGCCATAGTGTAGGATGAACCGCTGATCGGGATCGTGCGGATCCTGGTACAGATGATCGATGCGATCCGTGTTGAACAGCGAAGAGCGCCGTTTGATGCCGTGAACCTCGTACCCCTTCTCCAGCAAAAACTCCGCCAGATAGGCGCCATCCTGGCCGGTGATGCCGGTGATGAGTGCTACTTTCTTCGTCATTGGTCCTTCCCGTCTCTCTCGTTCCTCAAAAAATCACCCCGGACTCCGCGATCAGCTTCCTGGAAGCTGCTGGACACAATCCAACTACCTCAAAGCTTCGCTGATTGCAGTGCGACTTTCAATCGTGATCCTTCCCATCGAGCACCGACGCCTCCACCATCACTCGATTGCCGGCCAAGTGGCGCATGCGCAAGGCGCGCAAGGCGTCTCCCACGCGATCATGGGCCGGCAGAGTGAACGCACCCTGAACCACCCAGGGCCGATGGAGCCAGCGGCTGGAAAGGTCCTCTGCCACCCACCACTCCAGCCAGGCCGAGCGCAATCGTCCCGGCCGCAGCTTCTGCCACACCGCCATTGGCACCTGTGGATCTCCGAAAAGCGCCAGCCACCGCAGAGTGATCCAGGCCGCCGTCCGCAATCCCGCGCGATCCAGCCACGTCAGCACTTCATCCCATTCCACCGCAACCCGCTCCAGCCACCAGTAGAGATCCAACGCCCGCATGAGAGGAGACTGGGGCGTGGTGACGTACTTGGTGAACACCGGGTGCACCAGCAGCAGAAAGAGGGCGGCCGAATCGTCCGGCCCCCAGTGGCTGCCGAAATCCTTTCGGGTGGCAAGAAAATCATCCGCAAGCGGTACCCTCGTGCGACCAGGCCGCAGCAGGTCCCAATGGAGATCGATGACGCCGCCCTGCCCCAGAAGCGTCACCTCGTGACTGAGATTCTTGGGGTTTGCGAACAGCGTATATCCTTGCTCGACGAGCAACCCCACGGCCCGCGCACGATCCTTGCTGGAAATCAACACGTCCAGATCGCTGGCATCCCGAAGGGAGGGCTCGCCGTGGATGCGCTCGCGCACATGCCCCCCCTTGAAAAACAGATGTACGATTCCCGCCTCGTCGAACAGGCCGCGCAGCCGATCCAGGTGATGCCGCTGCATCAGATAGTTGGCCGTCATCCCCACCCGGCGGCGGCGCAGCGCCTGAAAGAATTCGCTGGAAACCTCATCCTCCAGCTCTTTCTCCTTGAGCATCTCGTGCCAGAAAGCGGTCAGCCCCTGCCTTTCGAGAAATTCCAGCAGCGCCGCCTCGCCCCTCCGCCAGCCCGTCGCTTCGCGATCGTGCCGTGAGCGGGAATCGAGCGACCCAAGCCGGGCAATTTCGCGCAACGCCCTGCGGGCTCTCTCCGACTCGGCCCCTGGCAGTAAAGGTTCCATGACCAGGCGATGCAGCCACCACCGGTTCGTCCCCGGCCCGACCGCATGTGCGTTTACGAGGCTCTCAGCCATTTGTCAGCCACTGGCCCACTTTTCTAAGCGGCTTCATGGTCAAGGTCCAGGGGTACGGCTTCAGACCATTCACTTCCCAGGCACGGCGGTCGTTGCGGTTGGCTTTCAAACGATTTTTCAAGCTGGCATTGCTCACCCCACCGGTGCGCATGTGGACCAGAACCTCGGGGATGTAGCGGACCGAAATACCGTGTCGGAGCAGGAACCGCAGCATCAATTCGTAGTCCGCCGCCGAGCCCAAGTCGAGATTGAAGCCCCCATACCGCTCATACAGCGAACGGCGCACGAAGAAGGTGGGGTGCGGCGGCATCCAACCGTGGTAAAACCTTTTTCGGTCGAACTCGCCGGCACGCCAGAAACGGACCGTACGTGAAATATCTGCCCCGTCCACATAACGAAGATCGCCATAACAGGCCTCGACCGAGCCGTCTTCGAAACAGGCCAGCACCCTCTCCAACACCTGCGGGTGGGGATAGAAATCGTCCGCATTGAGAATGCCCACCACCTCGCCCGTCACCAGGGCGATGCCCTTGTTCATGGCGTCGTAGATGCCCCGGTCCGGCTCGGACACGACCTGTGCCAACACTGGGCGATAATGCTCTACGATGGCCAGCGTGGCGTCGGTGGAGCCACCGTCGATCAAAACATGCTCCACCGGCACCGTCTGCGACGCCACCGACTCCAGGCAATGCGCCAGGGTATCGGCTGCATTCCAGGTAGCAGTGATCAAAGAGATGGTTGGCATGACAACACGCTCACACTCCCT
>JALSRN010000034.1 GCA_026984735.1 Sedimenticola sp.
AGAATCGCTGGATGGATGAGCACATTCTCGTCGATGGCGAGACGGTGCAATTTGAAGGCGAGCTGATCGACGACAATCTCAACTCGCTCACCTGGTGGACCGACAAGCACAACCGCTATGCCAGCCGTGAGGCGGTGGATCTGCTCAATCTGGAATACGGCTTCATGGAGATGGAGAGCGTGGCCGGGGAGCGGGGGCGCAGCCGGGCCGGGACCAAGCGCTGGATCAAGGAGCACATCTACGCCCGGCTGCCGGGTGGTTTTCGGGCCTTTGCCTATTTCTTCTATCGCTATTTTCTGCGGCTGGGGTTTCTCGATGGGCCGGCGGGGACGGCTTTTCATTTTCTGCAGGGGTTTTGGTACCGGTATCTGGTGGATGCCAAAGTGGCGGAGGTGAAGCGCTACATGGCGGCGCGGGGGGTGGATGTGGAGACGGCGATTCGGGAGGTGTTGGGGGTGGAGGTTTGATTGTGGGGTGGTGGGGTTTTTGTGGATTCCCGCTCCCCGCCTTCGCGGGGACAGGCTTCGCGGGAATGACGAAGTGGGAGCGGGAGTGACGAGGATGTTTCGTCATTCCGGCCGGAGCGAAGCGGAGAGCCGGAATCTAAGAGGTGACAGGTTTTTATGGGATTCCCGCCTGTGCGGGAATGACGAGCAAGGATGGATTCCCGCCTGCGCCGGAATGACGAGAGAGAAAACCAGATTCCTACCTGCGCGGGAATGAAGAAGAGGGAGGCGGGAATGACGAAGAGAGAGCGGGGATGATGAACGACGGAGTGTGAGCGTGTTGTCATGCCAACTATCTCTTTGATCACTGCTACCTGGAATGCAGCCGATACACTGGCGCATTGTCTCGATTCGGTGGCGATGCAGGGAGTACCGGTGGAACATCTGCTCATCGACGGCGGTTCCACCGACGGCACGCTGGTCATCGTAGAGTGTTATCGCCCAGCGTTGGCACAGGTCGTATCCGAGCCGGACCGTGGCATCTATGACGCCATGAACAAGGGCATTGCCTTGGCCACTGGGGATGTCGTGGGCATTCTTAACGCGGATGACTTCTATCCCCATCCGCGGGTGTTGAAGCGGGTGCTGGCCGCCTTCGAGGATCCTGCCGTGGAGGCTTGCTATGGCGACTTGCGTTATGTGGATCGAAAAGACATTTCCCGCACGGTGCGGCTTTGGCGCTCTGGTGAGTTCAACTCAAAGAAGTTTTATCATGGCTGGATGCCGCCCCATCCCACTTTCTTCGTACGCCGCTCGGTGTATGAGCGGTTTGGTGGTTTCAATCTCCACCTGGGCTCGGCGGCGGACTACGAATTGATGCTGCGCTTCCTGCTCCGACATGGTATTTCGGTCCGCTACATTCCCGAGGTGCTGGTCCACATGCGCACCGGTGGGGTGAGCAACGCCAGCTTGAAAAACCGCTTGAAAGCCCACCGCAACGACCGCCGCGCCTGGGAGGTAAATGGCCTGAAACCCTATCCGTGGACCTTGACGATGAAGCCGCTGAGAAAAGGCGGGCAGTGGCTGGTGAAGAATGGCTGAAGGGTTCCCGGGAGTACCTGGACGAGGTATTGCAACCGGCAGGTGGTGGTTGCACCGCTTGGCGCTGGCGCCGCTGCTGCCTGGAGCAACCCTGGAAACGGTTCGCGGGGTGCTGAACGAGGCCTTCGGGTCCAGCGGGCCAGGTTCCGGCCACCATGGAGAGGATGGCTCGGATGATTCGCAGGGCGGTGAGTCGGATCTGTCGGGCTTTCTCGAAAGGCATGGGTTGGCCAGCTTCTGGTATTGGATGCTCGAGGAAAAGGGATTGACGCGGGAGGTGCCCGGAGAATTTCTGCGGGCTCTGCATCGCCAGCGTCTGGTATGCGCGGGCAATTACATGGTGCAGAGGCATCACCTGGAAAAGGTACGCCGCCTGTTCGATGATGCGGGAATCGCGCACCTGCTATTCAAGGGGGGGCATGTGCGGGAACGCATCTACGATGAGTCTTCCCTGCGGGATGCCTGTGATCTGGATCTGTTGGTGGCTAGGGAGGATCGAGGGCGGGCAGTCGCTCTGCTCGGCAAGCATGGCTACAGCCTGATCGAATGGCCGGAGAACGTCAGTCACGAGGTGTCTTTGGTGGGGCAGAACGGCGTCATCGATCTGCACTGGGATCTGCTGCGTCCCGGCCGCACCCGGTGCCCCCTGGCCAGCGAATTTCTTGCCGGCCGGCGAGATTTCGGCAGCCACTGGGGGCCAGACGATTCCGCAAGTCTGTTCCTGATGCTGGTGCATCCGGTGTTCACCAAGTACGTTACCGCGCCCCAGTCGCAGCTCATGCGTGTGCTGGACCTCTACTGGTGGTTGGAGAAAGTCGCCGTGGATTGGGATGAGGTATTGCGGTGGCTGGATCGGTCCGGCCTGCGGACGGCGGGCTGGGTCACCTTGCGCTGGCTGGCGTTGTTCGGGCAGCCCCGGGTACCGCATGAGGTCTGGCAACGGCTTCGTCCGGGGCGATTGCGTTCGAGCTGGCTGGGATGGTGGGTGGCTGGGGATTTCTCCAGCCGTTGGGTGGATCACCCCTGGATCGTTCAAGGTGCCCTTACCCTGATGGTCCATGATCGGGCGGCGGATGCTTGGCGTGCTCTGCGCATGAGGCGTAGGGTCAGGCAACAGGCGGCGCGGGAGATGGCAGCGCTGGCGGTAATGGATAGGGATTGAACCATATGGGTAATGGCTGAAGCGCTGTTTCAGAAGAAGACTATCTGGCCGGGGTTTTCTCAGAGTATTCTGGCAACGAGTGGAATCGGAAGGAATCAAATGACGAAAAAAGTAGCACTCATCACCGGCATCACCGGCCAGGATGGCGCCTATCTGGCCGAATTTCTGCTGCAGAAGGGCTACGAAGTGCACGGCATCAAGCGGCGCGCCTCGCTGTTCAACACGGATCGCATCGATCATCTGTACCAGGATCCGCACGATCCCGATCAGCGGTTCATCCTGCACTATGGCGATCTTTCCGATTCCATGAGCTTGCTGCGCATCGTCCAGCGGGTGCAACCGGACGAGATCTACAATCTGGGCGCCCAGAGCCATGTGGCGGTCTCTTTCGAGAGCCCGGAATACACTGCCGACACTGTCGGGCTAGGGGCTTTGCGATTGCTTGATGCCATCCGTGTTCTTGGGTTGGAGAAGAAGACGCGCTTTTATCAGGCCTCCACCTCGGAGCTGTTTGGCAAGGTGCAAGAGATTCCCCAGAAAGAGACCACGCCCTTCTATCCGCGCTCGCCCTATGCGGTGGCCAAGCTCTATGCCTACTGGATCACGGTGAACTATCGTGAAGCTTATGGTATTTATGCCTGCAACGGCATCCTGTTCAACCACGAATCCCC
>JALSRN010000035.1 GCA_026984735.1 Sedimenticola sp.
GACGATCACGGAAAGCGGACACACCTTCGACGTGTACACCCACAGTCTCGATTCCTCGGTGCAGGTGAAAATAGAAACCGCGATTTCGGATTCGGTGATTTGAAGGGGCGCGCCTTGGGCCTCCGCCCCGGCACGGCGTCTTTCCATGGGCAAGACCCTGCCGCCGATGCCGTTCTTTCGCCAGCCTCGCCATCGCCGTTCTCGTCGGGACGGCGGCCGCTCTTCTGATCTTCGCTGTCGGATGGCTGACGGGTTTTCGGATCAGCTTGGAGCGGTGAGCAGGCGCGCCATCAGCTCCTCATAAATTCCAGAAAGCCGTTCCAACTCCTGCACTCCCACCTCTTCGTCGACCTTGTGGATGGTGGCGTTGCGGGGACCCAGTTCGATCACCTGGGCGCCGGTGGGGGCGATGAAGCGGCCGTCGGAGGTGCCTCCGGCGGTGGAGAGCTGGGGCTCGATGCCGGTTACTTGGCGCACCGCGGCCATGGCGGCCTCCACCAGCTCTCCTTCCGGCGTGAGAAAGGGCTCGCCGGAAAGGCTCCACTCCAGCCGGTAGTCCAGACCGTGGGCGCGCAGGATCTCCTCGGTGCGGGCCTTCAAACTCTCGGCGCTGTTCTCGGTGGAGTAGCGGAAGTTGAAGAGCACCTCCAGCTCGCCGGGGATGACGTTGGTGGCGCCGGTGCCGGCGTGGAGGTTGGAAATCTGGAAGCTGGTGGGCGGAAAGAAACGATTGCCCCGGTCCCATTCGACGCCCGCCAGCTCGGCCAACGCGGGTAGGGCCCGGTGCACCGGGTTGCGGGCCAGCTGAGGGTAGGCCACGTGGCCCTGGACGCCCTTCACCCGCAGATGGCCATTGAGGGAGCCGCGCCGGCCGTTCTTGATGGTGTCGCCGAGCTCGACGCTGGAAGAGGGCTCGCCCACCAGGCACCAGTCGATCCGTTCGCCCCTCGCCTGCAGGGCCTCCACCACCTTGACGGTGCCGTCCACGGCCACGCCCTCCTCGTCGCTGGTGATGAGCCAGGCCAGGCTGCCGCGGTGATCGGGGAAGCGCGCCAGGAAGCGCTCGGTGGCGGTGAGCATGGCGGCCAGGGAGCCTTTCATGTCGGCGGCGCCGCGGCCGAAGAGGTGGCCGTCGCGGAGGGTTGGTTCGAAGGGAGGCGAGGTCCACGCCTCTTCCGGCCCCGGGGGCACCACGTCGGTATGGCCGGCGAAGCAGAAAAGCGGGGCGGCCTCTCCTTTGCGCGCCCAGAGGTTCTTCACCTCGCCGAAGGGCATGGACTCGATGCGAAAGCCCAGCCTCTCCAGCCGCTCGGCCAGAAGCTCCTGGCAGCCGGCGTCCTGCGGCGTCACCGAAGGACGGCGGATCAGTTCCCGGGCCAGTTGCAGCGTGTCGCTCACTGGAGGTCGAAATCCTTGCCGATGGTGAAGAGCAGGGCGGAGTTGCCGAGGAAGATCAGATCGCCTCCCCAGCCGTTCTTCTTGTAGCCCAGGCCGGGAATGATGCCGGGCGCCCAGCCGTCTTTGCTGTTGAAGGGAATCTTGTCGTCCCAGGGCTTCTTGTAGCCGTGAATGACCCCCGCGGTGAGCTTGAAGTGGAAGTTCTCGTACCGCTCGGGGAACTGCCACTGGTAGCCGCCGTAAAGGTATTGCGAGAACTGGCCGAAGGAGTTGTCGAACAGCGCCAGGCCGTAAAACCAGTGGTTACTCTTGTGCGCCTCCAGGCTGCCGAAGAGGTTGTTGCCGGCGTGATCGTCGCTGGGATGGTAGTGCACATAGGTGCCGAGCTGGAAATAGAGGTGGTCGTACTGGTACCACCTTTCTTCTTTCGTTCCTTCCGCCGTCGTCGCGGAGGAGAGGAGGATCAGGGAAAACGTCCCTGCCAGAGCGAATCTCTTTTTCATCGTCGGCGCAATAGTTCCTTGTAACGCTCTTCGGAAAAGCCTACCATCAAGCGGTCGCCGCTCGCCAGCACCGGCCGCTTGATGATGGAGGGCGTCTCGAGCATGATGCGCAGCGCGCTCTGCTCGTCGATGCGGTCGCGCGTCTCCCGCGGCAGTTTTCGCCACATCATGCCGCGGCGGTTGAGCAGCGCCTCCCAGCCCACCTTTGCGACCCACGCTTTCAGGCGCTTCTCGTCGATGCCCTCTTTCTTGTAGTCGTGAAAGCGGTATTCGACGCCATGCTCGTCGAGCCAGCGGCGCGCCTTCTTCATGGTGTCGCAGTTGGGGATGCCGAAGAGTTCGATCATCAGATGTCCCGCAGCAACTCGTTGATGCCCACCTTGGAGCGGGTCTTCTCGTCCACCCGCTTGACGATGACCGCGCAGTAGAGGCTGTATTTGCCGTCCTTGGAGGGGAGGTTGCCGGGCACCACCACGGCGCCGGCGGGCACCCGGCCGTAGAGGATCTCCTCCTTCTCGCGGTCGTAGATGCGGGTGGACTGGCCGATGTAGACCCCCATGGAGATCACCGCCCCCTCTTCCACGATCACCCCTTCCACGATCTCGGAACGGGCGCCGATGAAGCAGTTGTCCTCGATGATGGTGGGGGCCGCCTGCAGGGGCTCCAGCACCCCGCCGATGCCCACGCCGCCGGAGAGGTGGACGTTCTTGCCGATCTGGGCGCAGGAGCCCACCGTGGCCCAGGTGTCCACCATGGTGCCCGAGTCCACGTAGGCGCCGATGTTGACGTAGGAGGGCATGAGCACGCAGGAGGGGGCGATGTAGCTGCCCTTGCGCACCGCCGCCGGGGGCACCACGCGCACGCCCGAATCGCGGAAGTCGCGGGAGTTGAAGTCGGCGAACTTGGAGGGCACCTTGTCCCAGTAGTTGGTGTAGCCGCCCTTGATGAACTCGTTGTCGTTGATGCGGAAGGAGAGCAGCACCGCTTTCTTTACCCACTCGTTCACCACCCAGCCGCCGGCGCCCTTCTCGGCCACGCGGATCTCGCCGCGGTCGAGCCGCTCGATGGTCTCCATCACCGCGTCGCGCACCAGGGTGTCCACGCTGCGGGGGGTGATCTCGGCCCGCTTTTCGAAGGCTTCCTCGATGATGTTCTGGATGTCGCTCATTTTATGTTATCCTTTATTGATCAGTAGTTTGAGTTACATATTTGAAGTAAATTCTTTGATTCGACGCGCCGCGTCCAGACACTCGTCCAGGGGCGCCACCAGGGCCATGCGCACCCGTCCGGCACCGGGATTGCGGCCGCCCGACTCGCGGGAGAGAAAGCTGCCCGGCAGCACGGTGACGTTCTGCTTCTCGTAGAGCGCCCGGGCAAAGGCCTGGTCCGAGCCCGGCACCCGGGCCCAGAGATAGAAACCGGCTTGGGGACGCGCCACCTCCAGGCAGCCGTCCAGCGCCTCCAGCACGGCGTCGAACTTGCGCGCGTACTCCCGGCGGTTCTCCACCACGTGGTTCTCGTCCTCCCAGGCCAGTCGGCTGGCCACCTGGTGATGCACCGGCATGGCGCAGCCGTGGTAGGTGCGGTAGCGCAGGAAGGCGGCGAGGATGGCGGCGTCGCCGGCCACGAACCCCGAGCGCAGCCCGGGGGCGTTGGAGCGCTTGGAGAGGCTGTGGAATACGACGCAGCGGGCGAAGTCGTCGCGCCCGGCGTTGCGGGCCGCCTGCAGCAATCCCACCGGCGGGTCGGCTTCGTCGAAATGGATTTCGGAGTAGCACTCGTCGGCGGCGATGACGAAGTCGTGGCGGTCGGCCAGCTCCATCAGTTTCACCAGGGTCGTTTCGGAAATTACCGCGCCGGTGGGGTTGTGGGGCGAGCAGAGATAGAGCAGACGGCAGCGGCGCCAGGTGGCCTCGTCCACGGCGTCGAAGTCGGGTAGCCCGGTTTCCGCCGTGCAGTTGAGATAGACCGGTTGGGCGCCCGCGAGCAGGGCGGCGCCCTCGTAGATCTGGTAGAAGGGGTTGGGCAGGAGCACCGCGGCGTCGCCGCCGCGCTCCACCACCGCCTGGGCGAAGGCGAAGAGGGCTTCGCGGGTGCCGTTCACCGGCAGCACGTGGCTCTCGGGGTCCACCGCGCCCTCGCCCAGCCCGAAGCGCCGCTCCAGCCAGGAGGCGATGGCGCGGCGCAGCTCGGGCATCCCCTTGGTGAGCGGGTAGGCGGCCAGGCCGTGCAGGTGCGACAATACCGCCTCGGTGATGAAGGCCGGCGTGGGGTGGCGGGGCTCGCCGATGGAGAGCGGAATGGGGTCCATGGAGGCGGGCGGGCGGACGCCCTCCATCAACGCCCTCAGCCGCTCGAAGGGGTAGGGCTGCAGCCTGTCGAGATCGGGGTTCAAGCCGGATCTTCTCCGGTGGCCAGAAAGGGGCAAATTATACAATGCGACCAGTACTGAGTCTGCTCTTCGCCGCCGCTTTCTGGGGCATTGTCTGGTATCCGCTGCGGCTGTTCGAGGCGGCGGGCCTGAGCGGCGCTTGGCTGCTGGCGGTGAGCTACACCGCGGCCTTTCTCGTTCTGGCGACGTTCGGCTGGCCGGGGGTGGGGGGCATGGAACGCCACCGGGGCAAGCTGCTGCTGATGGCGCTGGCGGCGGGCTGGACCAACCTGGGCTTCGTTCTCGCCATGCTCGAAGGCACGGTGGCGCGGGTGCTCATCCTCTTCTACCTCTCGCCCCTCTGGACGGTGCTGCTGGGGCGCCTCTTTCTCCGGGAGCCCTTTACCCGAACCACCGCGGCGACCCTTTTCGGCGGTCTCGCCGGGGCTTTCCTGGTGCTCTGGAAACCGGGGACGGAAGCGCTCCGGTTCGGCGTCGCCGATCTGATGGCGCTCACCTCGGGCTTCGCCTTCGCGGTCACCAATGTGATCACCCGAGCCCTGGAAGAGCTGAACACCCGGCAGAAGACGTTGGTCTCCTGGGCGGGGGTCATTCTGCTGTCGCTGGCGGCGGCGCCGCTGGAAGAGTCCTTGCCGCGGCTCCCCTGGTCGATCTGGCTGGGCGCCGCGGCGCTCGGCGCCTTCGGTTTCCTGGCGGCCACCCTGGCGGTGATCTACGGCGTTTCCCGCCTGCCGGTGCAACGCTCGGCGGTGATCCTGCTGGTGGAGATCCTCGTCGGCGCGCTCAGCGCCTGGTGGCTGGCCGGCGAGCAGTTGTCGTTGCGCGAGTGGCTGGGAGGCGGCATGATCCTGGTGGCGGGCGTGATCGCCATGCGTGAAGAGCCCTCCAGAGGAGCGACGCCTTGATCGAAATCGGCGACATCCACCATGTGAGTCTTCTGGTCTCCCACACCGGCCGGGCGCTGGATTTCTACCAGGGCGTGCTGGGCCTCGCGCCGGCGGAGCGGCCGGCGCTGCCCTTTCCGGGGGCCTGGCTCCAGGTGGGGGAGCGCCAGATCCATCTTCTGGAGCTGCCCAACCCCGATCCCGTCACGGGAAGGCCGGGGCACGGCGGGCGCGACCGCCATCTGGCGTTGAGCGTGGCGGCGCTCGATCCGCTGGTGGAGGCGCTGGAGGCGGCGGGCGTCGCCTACACCTTGAGCCGGTCCGGGCGGCGCGCCCTCTTCTGCCGGGACCCCGACGGCAACGCCCTGGAGTTCGTCGAAAGTGGCTGAACGGGAAGGTTTCCACAAGTTGGAAGAGTGGGTCAACCAGCAGGTGTTGGGGCAGGAGCGGTTGGTGCGTCGCCTGCTGGTGGCCCTGCTGGCCGACGGCCACCTGCTGGTGGAGGGGGTGCCGGGGCTGGCCAAGACGCGGGTCATCAAGGTGCTGGCGGCCGGCATGGAGGGAGAGTTCCACCGCATCCAGTTCACCCCCGACCTGCTGCCAGCCGACCTCATCGGCACCGAGGTGTTCCATCCAGAGAGCGGCACCTTCGTCTTTCAGAAGGGCCCCATCTTCCACAACTTCGTCCTTGCGGACGAGATCAACCGGGCGCCGGCCAAGGTGCAGTCGGCGCTGCTCGAAGCCATGGCCGAGCGGCAGGTCACCGTGGGCCGGACCACTTGGCCGCTGGACGATCTCTTCCTCGTCATGGCCACCCAGAATCCCATCGAACAGGAGGGCACCTACCCCCTGCCGGAGGCGCAGCGCGACCGCTTCCTGCTCCATGTGCGGGTGGACTATCCCGACGTGGATCACGAGCTCGAAGTGTTGCGCCTGGTGCGCGAGCAGATGCGCGCGGGCGTCAAGGAGGTGCGTCCCCAACGGTTCCACCTCTCCCGCGGCGAGATCCTCGCCGCCCGCCGCCAGGTGCTCGACCTCTACATGGCGCCGGAGCTGGAGCGCTATCTGGTGGAGCTGGTGGCCGCCAGCCGCGACCCATCGCCCTACGACGAGGAGCTGACCCGGCTCATCGCCTACGGCGCCAGTCCTCGCGGCAGCATCGCTCTGGACCTGGCGGGGCGCGCTCATGCCTGGTTGGCGGGGCGGGAGCACGTTTCGCCGGAAGATCTGCTCGCCGTCGTCCACGACGCCCTGCGCCACCGGATCCTGGTCAGCTACGAGGCCGAAGCCGACGGGGTCTCCAGCGACGAAGTGGTGGACCGGCTGCTGGCGCTGGTGCCGCTTCCCTGAGCCATGCCGGCCACCCGGGTCGCTTTCTCGGAGCTGCGTGACCTGCACCGCCAGGCGCGGCGCCTCGATCTGCGCACGGGAGGCGCGGTGGCGGCGCTCTTTCCCGGCGCCCGGCGGGCGCGGTTCCGGGGGCGGGGCGTGGAGTTCGAAGAGGTGCGGCCCTACCTCTGGGGAGACGACTTCCGCACCATCGACTGGCGCGTCACCGCGCGCACCGGCGAGATGCACACCCGTCTCTACCACGAGGAGCGGGAGCTCACCCTGTGGCTGGTTTGCGATGCCGCCGCTTCCATGTGGTTCGGCACGCGCAACTGCTTCAAATGGGTGCTGGCGGCCCGCCTGGCGGCGCTCTTCGCCTGGCTCGCCCACGACGGCGGGGATCGCGTGGGGGCGCTGATCCACGGCAACGGCCGCTACTGCCGGCAGTTGCGGGGAGGCGGCGGCGAAGCGGCGGTGATGCGCCTTTTCGGACTGCTCGCCAACTTGGCTCGCCCCCATGCCGCCGGGCCGCACGCCACCTTGGCGGACGCCGCCGCCCGGCTGCGCCGGTTGGCGCGTCCCGGCGCGCTCATGCTCTTCATCGGCGATTTCCGCGCGCTGGATCCGGAGGCCGAAGGCCATCTCGCGGCGCTGGCCCGCCACGGCGAGCTGGCCGCCCTTCTGGTCCATGACCCGTTGGAGCGCGAGTTGCCCCCTCCGGGGCTCTATCCGCTGGACGACGGGCGGGGATGCCGCGGTTGGCTCGACACCGCCTCGCCGGCGCTGCGGCGCCGCTGGCGGGAAGGGTTCGAGGAGCGGCGCCGTCATGTGGAGGAGGTGTTTTCGCGCTTCGCTGCCCGTACCTTGGTGCTGGGCACGGAACAGCCCCTGGCGGCGAGCGTGGAGGCGCAGCTTCGATGAAGGAGGCGGCGCTGCCGCTGGCCGAGCGGATCCGCGACATCCGGCTGCCCCCTCCCCATTTCTGGTGGCCGCCGGCGCCCGGTTGGTGGATGGTGGCCGGGGGGGTGCTCCTGCTGGCCGCTCTGCTCTATTGGCGCCACCGCCGGCGCACCGCCCTGCGCCGCGCCGCTCTGCGGGAGCTGCGCCGGCTGCGGCGGGAGCGGTTCGAAGGGCGGAGGCTGGCGATGGAGGTGGAGATGCTGTTGCGCCGGGTGGCCATGGCCCGCCAGGGGAGTGAAAAGGTGTCGGCGCTCCACGGCGACCGCTGGCTGGAGCTGCTCGACCGCATGGGAGGCACCCGCGACTTCGCCGAGGGGGTGGGACGGGTGCTGATCGAAGCGCCCTGGCGACCCGGTTCGCGTTTCGACCGCCAGGCGCTGCTGGAGCTGGCGGAGACCTGGCTGGAGCGGGCGACGTGATCGCTCTTCAGTGGCCTTGGGCTCTCTTGGCGCTCCCCCTGCCGCTGGCGGCGCGCTGGCTGCCGGCGGCCCGGGAAGAGTGGCGGGGCGGGTTGCGAGTCCCTTTCTGCCGGGAGCTGCTCGGCCTGGCGGCAGGGAAGGGAAGCCGTCGGCGCACTCTCTCGGACGGAGCGTTGAAATGGTCGATCTGGATCCTCCTGGTGGCGGCGCTGGCCCGGCCCCTCTGGGTCGATCCCCGGCAGCCTCCTTTGGCCAGCGGGCGCGATCTGATCCTGCTCCTCGACGTTTCCGGAAGCATGAGGCAGATGGACTTCGCCACCGAAGAGGGCCGTCTGAGCCGTTTCGATCTGGTTCGGCAGAGCGCCTTGCGCTTTCTGGAGGGGCGTCCCAGCGATCGCGTCGGCCTGATCCTCTTCGGCGCCAAGTCCTACCTGCGGGCGCCGCCCACCTGGGACCATCGGGCCTTACGGGAGCTCATCCAGGAAGCGCGGATCGCCCTGGCCGGCGAATCCACCGCCATCGGCGACGCCGTGGGGCTCGGCATCCGCTATCTGCTCGAGCTTTCCGCCCGCAGTCGCGTGCTGGTGCTGTTCACCGACGGCGCCAACAACGAAGGGGTCATCGCGCCGCGACAGGCGGCGCGATTGGCGGCGCGGAAGGGCATCCGCATCTATACCATCGGCATCGGCAGGCCGGAGGGTCCGGCTCCCAACCCCTGGGGGGTCTGGAGCGCCGGCGGCGCCGAACGGTTCGAGCGGCAGGTGCTGGAGGAGATGGCCCGGGTCTCCGGCGGCCGCTTCTTCCATGCCCTGGACGCCGCCGGGCTGGCGGCCGCCCTGCGGACCATCGACGAGCTGGAGCCGGTGCCCGACCCCAAGGTCACTTTGCGCCTGGGGCGGCCGCTGCACCCATGGCTGGTGGCCGCGGCGCTTCTGGCGAGCGGCTGGTTGCGCTGGAGGCGGCGATGAGCCATTTTCTCTTTCTCCGCCCCGCCTGGCTTCTCGCCCTTCCGCTGGTGATCGGGTTCCATCTGTTCCTGAGACGGCTGGCCCGAACGCCGGAACGCGCCTCCCCCTGGCGAAACCAGGTGGACGCCCCCCTGCTCGCGGAACTGCTGCAGGCATCTCATGCAACGAAGCCCGGCCGCGGCTCCCGCCTTTGGATCCTCGCCTGGTGCCTGGCCGTCGTCATTCTCGCCGGCCCCAGCTGGCGACGGCTGCCGCCACCCCGTTTCCAGCCCGCCGCGCCGCCTTTGGCGCTGCTCGTGGAGCTGCCGGAGGAGATGGACGAAAGGGAGACCGGGCGGCTCCAGGCCTTGCTCGCGACCTTGCTGGAGCGGATGCCCGCGCGCCCTCTCTCCCTTTGGATCTATGGCCGGCGCGCCTGGCGGGTGATGCCGGCCACCGAGGATTTCCGTTTGCTGGAACGGCTGACCGCGGTTCTCTCTCCGCGCCTGCTTCCCGTGGGCGGCACCTCCCTCGAAAGGGCGCTGGATGAGGTGGCGGCGAGTCAGCGGCGGCGGGGGAGGCCGGGAGAGATCCTGGTGGTGGCCGGGAGGGCGCCGCCGGGAGCGATCGCCGCAGCCGGGCGGCTGCGATCGCGGGGGCACCGCATCTGGGCGCTGGCCCGCGGCTCGCCGGCGGAGGGGCTCCGTCGGTTGGCGGAAGCGGGCGGCGGCGCGGATTCTACGCCGGAGCGCCTTGCGGAACTGGCGAGAGCGCTCTCTCCGCCGCGTTATCGCGCCGCGGCGGAAGAGGGCGGGCCGGTGCCGGTGGACGACGGTCCCTGGCTGCTGCCCCTGCTGTTGGCGCTGACTCTGCTGCTCTTTCGGCGCGGAGCGGTGCTGCTCTGCGTCGCGGTCGCGGTGCTGCCCCCGCCGGCCCCGGCGGGCTGGCAGGCGCTCTTTCTCAATGAAGAGCAGCAGGGGTGGCGCGCTCTGCAAAAGGGCGAGCCGCACCTCGCCGCGCGCCTTTTCCACGATCCTTTGTGGCGCGGAATCGCCCTCTACCGCGCCGGCCGCTACGCCGATGCGGCGGCCCAGTTCGAACGGCTCGACTCCGCCCTGGCCCATTACAACCGCGGCAACGCCTTGGTGCGGCTGGGCAGGCTGAAGGCCGCTCGCAAGGCCTACCAGGCGGCCTTGGAACGGGATCCCGGCCTGCGGGACGCCGGCTACAACCTGGAGCTGGTGGAGCAGGCCCTCGCCGAGCGCGTGGAGGGGACGACGAGGCGAAAAGGAGCGCGCGGAAGAGGAGAGGGCGGGGGTCTTCTCGCGGCCAGGCGTCGCCCTTCGCCATCCAGACCGGCCGCCGCGCTGCCGCGACAGGGCAAGGGAAAAGGAGGGGGCGAGCGAAGAGCGCAGGCTCCGGAGCGCCGCCGACAGGCGCCTCCTCGCCGTTCCGGCGCCGGTTCGGCGAAGGGAGTTTCCGCCGCCGCTGCGGCGCGCCGGCGGGCGCCGCAAGAACGCTCGCCCGCCGATTCGCCCCCTCCACCCAGCCGTTCCGAACGGAAGGGGACGTCCGGCACGAAAAGAGGCGAGAAGAAGGAGACTCGAGGAAGAAGGACGACCGACCGGGAAGAGAGGCTCCGGGCACCGCCGGCCGAAAGGAGAGCCCGGCGGGCCGGTGGGCCGGACGAAACGCCCTCGGCGGGGGCGCGGAACCGGGAAGAGCGGATGCGCGAGACCGAAGTGTGGTTGCAGAGCGTCCAGGACGATCCGGCGGAACTGCTCCGCGCGCTGTTTCGCGCCCAGCGGCGGGAGGGGGCGCCATGAAAGCTTGGGGGCCGGCGCTCTCGCTTCTGTTGGTTTGGACGTTGCCGCTCCGGGGGGCGCCCGTCCTGGAGAGCGCCGTCGAGCCGAGCCGCCCCTGGGTGCAAGAGCAGATCCGTTACCGGGTCCGTCTCTATCGCGATTCGCCTCTGCAGCGGGGGCATCTGCTCAAGCCGGAGATCGCCGACATGCTGGTGTTCGAGGCGGACGAAGAGAGCGACCCCCAGCCGGTGATGCGCGACGGCAAGCGGATGGAGCGGATCGAGCGGACCTGGCTCCTCTTCCCCCAGCGCAGCGGCCTCTACCGGTTGCCCGCGCCGGTCTTCAGCGGCCGCGATTTCTATCTGCGCGGCCGGCCTCGGCGGCTGGACGTGCGCCCGCCGCCCTCAGGGATCGGAAATTTCCCCTGGCTGGTGACGCCCCGTCTGGAGATGGAAGAGGAATGGAGCGCTCCTTTGCTGGGGTTGCGCCCGGGCGAGTTCCGAATCCGCCGCATCCATCTGCGCGCCCTGGCGCAGACGGGAGCCCAGCTTCCGGCTCCCCGCATGTCTCCGCTTCCCGGTTTCGAGATCCAGCCCCTGCCCGGGAAGATCTCCAACCGGTTGGAAGCGGGCCGGCTGTGGGGAGAACGGTTCCTCGCTTTTCGCTACCTGGCCACCCGCCCGGCCAAAGGGGAGGTGCCGCCTGTGGAGGTGCGCTGGTGGGATCCTCGGGCGGAAAAGGTCCGCATGAAGCGTTTGCCGCCACGCGCCTACCGCATCGTGAAGGGCGCGACCGTGGCGTCGCCGCCATCCGACGTCGGGGGGGAAGAGGAAAGGGCGGCGGCCAATTTCGAGGCCCGCTCCTGGAGGCCGGCGGCGTGGAAGGTGGTGGTCATGGGGGTGGCGCTGCTTCTGCTGCTGGCGCTGGCGGCGTGGCGTCGGCGCGCCCGACCGCGCCCGCTCCTTGGATGGGTGAGGGCGCAATTGCGGCTCTGGCGCGCCTGTCGCCGGAGAGATTGCCGGGAGGCGGCGCGGGTGATCCTCTCTTGGCGGCTGCGCCAGGGCGGGGCCGTTCCTCAGCAGACGTGGGCCGCCTGGAGACGGCTGGACCGCGCCTGCTTCGGCCAGGAAGGCGGCTGGGGCGGGAGGCGGGAATGGTTTTCGCTGAGCCGGTTGTTGATCCCGCCGTCGCGGCGGAAGGCGAGAGGAGACGAGGGGAGTTCGCTTCCCCCCTTGTGGCCCCGTCAGCGGGCGGCTGCCTCTTTTTCGTCGGCCGAGGAGGTTTCCGGCCCTTTGGAAGGGCGCTCTTCCGCCGAAGGTTCCGGCTCCTGGAAGTAGTAGTCGTACTTGCGGTGGAGCGCGTTGGTGAAGCGCCACGCCTCGCTGAACGACAGTCCGCTGTTCTTCGGCAGGATCACCTTTACGTAGAGCCCTTCGGCATATTTCGCCTTCAGCTTCGCCAAAAGGGCCTCGAGGCGTTTCAACGACACCGGCTGGAAGTTTCCCGTGCCGGCGTCGCGCCACTCGATGTGTGGGCGTCCCTTCCGTTTGTAGTAGCGCACTTCCACCAGATGGTGGCCCTCGGGGGAGCGGGCGGGGCGGATCAGCTTGTCGTATTCGACCTTCAGCTTGTCGTAGTCGCCCGCCAGGCGGAGATACTTCTCCTCCACCGTCTGGCGTTCCTCACGTGCCCGGGCAAGCTGCTGGGATTGCGCCTGGAGCTTGCCTTGTAGGGCCGTCACCTGCAGAGAACGGCGTGACAACTCCTCCTGCAGCCGGTTCCGGCTCTCTTGTTCCCGAGCCAGCTCTTCGCGCGCTTGCCGCTCCCGCTGTAGCGATTCACGCCGCTCCTTTCTGGCCTGGTCCCGTTCGATGGTGAGTTGAGCCACCTGCTGGGCCAGGTCGTTGCGCTCTTCCAGCAGGTCCTGCAACTGCTGATCCCGGTCGGCGACAGCCTTGGCCCGGATCTCGTTCTGCTCCTGCAGCCGGTTCACCCGCTCATCCAGCTCGGCGATGCGCTGGTCGGCGGCCCGAAGCTGCTCCAGCGCCTCCTGCAGCTGGGCTCTGATGCTCTGTTTCTCCTGCCCTGCCGTGCGCGCCAGCTCCATCGCTTCGCGCTCGGCTTCGAGGGTGGCGCGCAGCTCCTTCACCAGCTCCATGTTGCGCAGCAGCACCACCACCATGGAGATGAGGAAGATCATCACCACCACGGTCATGATGTCGGTGAAGGAGGGCCAGAAGCTCTCGTTCCCGCGGTTCTCCCGCCGGTTCAATCGCAGATCGACGAAGCCGCCGTGGCCGTTCATTCGCCCTCACGCAAGCGGAAGCCCTTGCGCAGCAGTTCGATAACGGTGGACATGTCGATATCCACCTTTTCGGCCCTCTCCTGGTACTGGTCCACGGCTTTGAGCAAGTGTTTTTCCACCTTCATGATGAGGGCGTGGGATTTTTCCATTCGCTTGACGAGGTTTTGCAGCGAGCGGACCAGCCCGGTGAATTCGTAGAGGGTGGTCTCCGGCTCCACCTGGAACATGGGGGCCAGATAGGTGGCGCTCACCTGTTCGATGGCGCTGAGGAGGTTGGTCTGGGCATCGGTGAGCTTGAGATAGAAATAACCGTAGAAGAGGTAGCAGACGATGGCAGTGATGGTGGTGGAGAGCGCCGTGGACATGCCGTGGATCACCAGCCCCATGCCGCTCACGTTCACCGTGTTCTCCAGCAGGTCCGAGGCGCCGACGAGGGCGATGGAGAGCGAAATGATGGTGCCGAACACCCCGGTGAGGATGAGGATGTTGCTGACATATTTGGGGAAACTGGTGCGCGTGCTCTCGCTGGCCAACAGGGTGCTCGCCAAGGCCGACTGGTTGATGGGGGTGGCCGAATCGAACAACTGCTGCATGGTGTGGAAACGGTGGGCGATGAGGGAATTCTCCGGCACTCCCTCCAGCAGGTTCTCTTCATTCAGGTCGTGGTTGCGGATGAAGCGGGACAGCGCCGCCTCTTCGCGCGCATAGTCGAGAAAGATGGTGACCATGCGCAGCACCCCCAGGGCGAAGAGCGACAGGATGGCGCCGTTGACCACCCAGCCCAGGGTGGTGAGCTGGTGTTCCAGATAGACGGTGCGCAGAAAATCGGACTTCCAGCTCAGGAGGCCGCCCGCCACGGCGGCCACCGCCAGCATGAGCAGCAGGGTGTTGCGGCTGAAGTGGGGGCGAAAGGCGATGACCTGCAAACCGGATACCTCGCAAGGGATTTGCGCCGATATTAGCCACCCCCCCGCCGGAAGTCCAACGGCTGCGACCTTCTCCATGATTCAACTTGCGGGAATGGCGTTCGACGTCCAGAATCGGCTACCCTGAGCACCATGGAAGATCTCTACGAATGGACCGCCGCCGCGCTTCATGAGACGGAAGTGGAGTCCAAGCTGAGCGAGGTGGAAAGGCTGGAGACCGCTTATCGCCGCGGCGAGCTCAAGGTCCGGGGGCATCCGGAACTGCCGGGTACCTTGGAGGCCGGGCGGCCGGCGGCGCCCCGCCTGGTGCCTCCTGCCAAGGTGCCCCGCCGCCGTCTTGGCTCCAGGGAGGGGAGGGCGGCGATGCTGCACGCCATCGCTCACATCGAGTTCAACGCGGTCAATCTGGCCCTCGACGCGGTGGCGCGGTTCCAGCGGATGCCCGAGCGGTTTCGCGCCGACTGGCTGCGGGTGGCGGCGGAAGAGGTGTACCATTTCCGATTGGTGCGCCGGCGCTTGCGGGCGCTCGGCCACGACTATGGAGACTTTCCCGCCCACGACGGGCTCTGGCAGCTGGCGCGGAAGACGGCCGCCGATCCGCTGCTGCGCATGGCGCTGGTGCCCCGGGTCATGGAGGCGAGGGGACTGGATGTGACGCCGGGAATCAGGGAACGCTTTCGCCGCGTCGGCGATCTCGAGACCGTCTCCGTGCTCGACGTGATTCTGCGCGACGAGATCGGCCACGTGGAGGCCGGCAGCCGCTGGTTCCGTCATCTCTGCCGGGAGCGGGGCCTGGAGCCGGAAAAGACCTATTTCGACCTGCTCGCCCGCCATCTGGGCAATCGCATCTCCTGCCCGCTGCATCGCACGGCGCGGGAAGCGGCGGGCTTTTCCCCCACGGAACTGGATCGGCTGGAGCGGTTATGCAGAGAGTGATGGGAGTGCTGCTGTTGTTGGCGGCGGGCGCCGTTGCGGCCCAGCAGGTGGATCTGCTGGTCTATCGGGTCAAGGAAGAGGGCCTCGAGCCCTACGTGAGCCGCATTCTGGTCTCCGACGCCTTCGTGCGCATCGACGAGGGAGAAGGCTCCGTCGACGGCTACACTCTCTACAACCGCGTCTCCCACCGCATCTACAACGTGGATCCGGAAGACGAGAGCGTGCTGGAGCTGGATCCTCCCCTGAAACAGCCGGCGCCGCCGAAAAGCCTGATCCTCGACCAGTCGCTCT
>JALSRN010000036.1 GCA_026984735.1 Sedimenticola sp.
GCCGCCATGCGCAAGCTGCTGACCATCATCAATGCGGTATTTCGAAGTGGTGAGCCTTATCGCGTTCTTCAGGCTGATTAGCCGATTTCGAGAACACAGTTGCTGTTAGAGAGGAAAGCCATCTCCTCGGGCAGGTTTTGAATGGAACACCTGGATAGAATGGCGCCTTTCCAATAACCCGTGCCCGCAAAGCTCATGAGTCGGTGCGACTGCGAAATCGAGATCAGGGACCGTGAACAGCGCCGGGTGCTCTGGCTGCTGCTGGCCATCAACGGCCTGATGTTCCTGCTGGAGCTGACGGTGGGGTGGTACGCCCAGTCCACCGGGCTCATCGCCGACTCCCTCGACATGCTGGCCGACGCCACCGTCTATGGCATCGGCCTCTACGCCGTGGGCGGGAGCCTGCGCCACAAGGCCCGGGCGGCACTGGCCAGCGGCTACGCCCAGGGCGCGCTGGGCCTGCTGATCCTGGCCGACATCGGGCGCCGGGCGATCTTCGGCAGCGAGCCGGTCTCCGGGTTGATGATGGGCATGGGCGTCCTGGCCCTGGCGGCAAACGTCTGGTGCCTGGCGCTGATCCAGAAACATCGCGAAGGCGGGGTGCACATGCGCGCCAGCTGGGTCTTTTCCAAAAACGACGTCATCGCCAACCTGGGGGTGATCCTCGGCGGCGGCCTGGTGTGGCTCACCGGCAGCCGCTGGCCCGACTTGATCATCGGCACTCTCATCGCCCTCGTCATCCTGCGCGGCGCCCGGCACATCATCACGGATGCGCGACAGGAACTGGCCGGTGACGAACGCCGGACCACCTGCTGCGAATCCGGGGACGGCTGCCACTGAACCTGTCAGCGGAAAAGCCGTCTCTTCCCGTTCCTCTTTCAAGACGCCCGCAAGCGAATAGAATGTCCGCTTGCCCTGTTGTGGGAGATGCGCCATGAACACGACTGAATCGGTGAAATTCTATTACGGCCAGGTGCTGGGCGGCAGCGCCGACCTCAAGACCGACGCCTGCTGCACGCCGGACGCCCTGCCGCCCCATGTGAAAGCCTTGTTGCCGAAGATCCACCAGGAAGTGCAGTCCCGCTATTACGGTTGCGGGTTGGTGATTCCCCAGGCGCTGGAAGGCTGCCGCGTCCTGGACCTGGGCAGCGGCAGCGGCCGGGACGTCTATCTGCTCAGCGCGCTGGTCGGGAAAGAGGGTTTCGTCACCGGCGTGGACATGACCCCCGAACAGCTCGAGGTGGCCCGCCGGCACCAAGCGTGGCACGCCGAGCGGTTCGGCCATGCCAACACCGCCTTTCTCGAAGGAGAGCTGGAAAGACTGGACGAGCTGGATCTGGAGCCGGAAAGTTTCGACGTCGTGGTCTCCAACTGCGTCATCAACCTGGTGGAGGACAAGGCCGCCGTGCTCCGCCACGTGCACCGGTTGCTCAAGCCCGGCGGCGAGTTCTACTTCGCCGACGTCTATGCCGACCGGCGGCTGCCCGAAGCGGTGCGCACCGACCCGGTGCTGCTGGGCGAGTGCCTCGGCGGCGCTCTCTACTGGAACGACTTTCTCTCTCTGGCCCGCCAAGCCGGCTTCGCCGATCCCCGCTTGGTGGAAGACCGCCCCCTCTCCATCGACGACCCCGAGCAGGAAGCCAAGGTGGGCAACGCCCGCTTTTTCTCCGCCACCTGGCGGCTGTTCCGCATCGACGACCTGGAACCGGACTGCGAGGACTACGGCCAGGCGGTTCGCTACCGCGGCACCCTGCCCCACAGCCCCGACCGCTTCGCGCTGGACAAGCAGCATGTCATGGAGGCCGGGCGCATCCTTCCCATCTGCGGCAACACCTGGAAGATGCTGAAGGAGAGCCGCTTCGCCCCCCATTTCGACTTCTTCGGAGATTTCGATACCCACTACGGGATCTTCGAGGGATGCGGAACGGGCATGCCTTTCGACGACAAGAAGGAAGAAAAGAGCAGTGGGGGTTGTTGCTGAGGGCTTGTCTCCCCCTCACCCCAGCCCTCTCCTGAGGGGGAAAGGGCCTTGTATTCAGGCGCTCGCCCGATCGGAAAACGCCCTGCGCAACCGCCGCGCCGCCTCCACCATGTTGCGCAGCGCCGGCTCCACCTCTTCCCAGGTACGGGTCTTGAGGCCGCAGTCGGGGTTGACCCAAAGCCGGTCTGCCGGAATACGTCGCGCCGCCGCTCTCATCAGTCGAACCATCTCCTCCACTTCGGGCGTGTTGGGCGAATGAATGTCATAGACGCCGGGACCGATCTCGTTGGGGTATTCGAAGGCTTCGAAGGCGTCTAGGAGCTCCATTTGCGAGCGCGACGTCTCGATGGTGATGACATCGGCATCCATGTCGGCGATGGACTCGATGATGTCGTTGAACTCCGAATAGCACATGTGAGTGTGGATCTGGGTCTCGTCGCGCACTCCGCAAGCGGTCAGGCGAAAAGCGCGCACCGCCCACTCCAGATATTCCGCCCAGCGGTCGCGGCGCAAGGGAAGCCCTTCGCGCAAAGCCGCCTCGTCGATCTGGATCGCGCGGATGCCGGCGGCTTCCAGGTCCAGCACCTCGTCGCGCAAGGCGAGGGCGATCTGCATGCAAGTCTCGGCGAGCGGTTGATCGTCTCGGACGAAAGACCAGTTCAGCAGGGTCACCGGCCCGGTGAGCATGCCCTTGACCGGTCGTTCGGTGAGCGACTGGGCGTACCGGATCCAGTCCACCGTCATGGGTTTCGGCCGATGCACGTCACCATAAAGGATGGGAGGTTTCACGCAACGTGAGCCATAGGATTGCACCCACCCGAAACGGGTGAACGCGAACCCTTCGAGCTGCTCACCGAAATACTCCACCATGTCGCTGCGTTCGGGCTCGCCGTGCACCAGAAGATCCAGGCCATACTCTTCCTGTTTGTGGATCGCCCGAGCGATTTCGGCCCGCATGGCGGCGACATATTCTTCTTCCGGGATACGCCCGGACCGGCGAGCGCGCCTCATCCCGCGGATATGCTCCGTCTGGGGGAAAGAGCCGATGGTGGTTGTGGGGAAGAGAGGCAAAGCCATGCGTGTCCGCTGTAACGGACGGCGTCGGACGTAGGGACTGCGACGGTGAAGCATCCCTTCGTCCACCTGCGCCACCCGCCTGGCCACTTCCGGGCGATGGATGCGCGTGGAGCGGCGGCGGGTGTCCATGGCGCGCCGCCATTCGGTCAACTCTTTCTCCACAGAGCGGTCGCCCTGCTCCAGGGCATGTCCCAGCAGTTCCACTTCGTGGAGTTTCTGAACGGCGAAAGCCAGCCAGCCGCGCAGTTCCGGATCCATCTCCGTCTCCATCTCCAGATCCAGAGGCACGTGAAGCAGCGAGCACGAGGGCGCGATCCAGAGCCGCTCGGAACCGATCCGCTCGATCGCGCCGCTCAACGTTCGCAGCACTGCGGCGAGATCGGTGCGCCACACATTGCGACCGTCCACGACTCCCAAGGAGAGCGTTTTGTACGGGGGAAGCTGATCCAGTACCGCCGGCAGTTGGCCTGCACCGCTCACCAGATCCACGTGGAGGCCGGCCGTGGGCAGGCGAACGGCCAGCGAAAGATTCTCTTCCAGTGGACCGAAATAGGTGGTGAGCAGGATTTTCACCGGCGCCGAATGGAGACGATGGTAGGCCCTTTCGAAAGCCTGCTTCCAGCCAAGGGGAAGGTCCAGCGCCAGCGCCGGCTCGTCCACTTGGACCCACTCGGCGCCCTGTTCCGCCAAACGGACCAGGACTTCGTCGTAGACCTCAAGCAAACCGTCCAGCAACGTCAGCCGATCGAAGGGCTCCCCCTTCTCCTTGGCCAGCCACAACCAAGTGACCGGACCGATGAGCACCGGCTTGAAAGGAATCCCCCGCCTCTTGGCCTCCTCCACTTCGGAGAACAGTCGATCGCTGCCCAGACGGAACCTTTGCCCCTTCACCAGCTCAGGTACCAGATAGTGATAATTGGTATCGAACCATTTGGTCATTTCACAGGCCGCCGCCGGCTTTCCCCTCGGCGCACGGCCTCGCGCCATGCGGAAATAGAGATCCAGATCCACCTCTTCCCCTTGCCACTCGAAACGCTCGGGCACCACGCCGAAAAGCGCCGAGTGGTCGAGGACGTGATCGTAAAACGAAAAATCGCCCACCGGAATCAATTCAAGGCCGGCCTCCTGCTGCAGCCTCCAATGCCGTTCCCGCAGCTCCCGGCCTACCGATTCGAGCGCCGCTCGATCGACTTTACCGCGCCAATACCGCTCCAGGGCGAACTTGAGTTCGCGACGGTGGCCAATACGGGGAAATCCAAGATTGTGGGTTTTCATACGCCCTTTCCATCCACTGTCGAGTTCGGAATGGGCGCCAGTCTGAAGTTGGGTTAAAATTTATTCAACTCATATTTTTTCAATTTTTCATGAATTTGCTTCATGATTGAAAGCAATATCCATTTCGACCTCAAACACCTGCGTACCCTGGCCGCCCTGGCCGACACCGGCAGCTTGTCGGCTGCGGCGAGCCGCCTGCATCTGACTCAGTCGGCTCTGTCGCACCAACTCAAAACGCTGGAGACGCAATTGGACGGGCCGCTCTTCATACGCAAATCGCGCCCGTTACGGTTCACCCGACGGGGCGAACGGCTCCTCCGTCTGGCACATGAGGTGTTGCCCAAAATCGAAGCCGCTTGTCGCGACATCCAGCGTCTGGCCGACGGCGAAACAGGACGGCTTTTCATCGCCATCGAATGCCACAGCTGTTTCGCCTGGCTGATGCCGGCCATGGACCGCTTTCGCCGTGCCTGGCCGGAAGTGGAGATGGACCTGGTCACCAGTTACACCTTCGATCCTCTTCCAGCCCTGCGGGGCGGAGAATTGGACCTCGTGGTCACTTCCGACCGGCAAACATTCGACGATGTCCTTTTCATCCCTCTTTTCCGTTACCAAGCGCTGCTGGCGCTCAGCCACGACCACCCCCTGTGCCGACGAAAATGGATCGAGCCGCAAGACCTGCGGGACGAAACCTTGATCACCTATCCCGTGGAGCGCGATCGGCTGGACATCTTCACCCGCTTTTTGAATCCGGCCGGCGTGGAACCGGCGAGGGTTCGGCATACCGAACTCACCTTGATGATAATGCAGTTGGTGGCCAGCGGACGCGGAGTGGCCGCTCTTCCCGACTGGGCCCTTACCGAATACCTGGAAAAGGAGTACGTGACCGCACGTCCCCTTGGGAAAAAAGGCCTGGAAGGAAAACTGTTCGCCGCCATCCGCAAAGAGGACGCACAACGGCCCTGGATGGAGGAGTTCTTGCGGATTGCCCGGAAGTCAACCCAACGAACGACTGCCGCTTCAACGACCCGAAATCCATCCGATTTTCACAAAAGCGTTTGAGTTGAATAGGACCAATTTAGCGATGACGCTTCATACTGAAAGCTCCGAAACCGAGGATTCCCACTCCCGACAAAAATAAAGGGAGGGCCTCTGGAACACTCTGCACATCCAAGGTTATGTTGTCCACCACCAGTCCTGTGAGCCAGCGGTCATCGCCTTCATCCGCTACGAGAAATCTCAGCGTATGAATCCCTGCGCCTACTCCAGTGACGTAAGACATCGGCGTAATGTGTCCGTAAACTTCACCGTAAGCATCGGTACAAGCGTTGCTCGTCCCCGCCCCTCCATCACAAGAAAACCAATTCGTAATCGCGGGAAATGAGCCATTGTCCGCATTGACTGCTCCCTGAAAAAGGGGTGTACCATCCAGGGTGATCGAAATGGGATCAGGAAATTTCTTGATGACTTCGGAAGTAATGATGTTCCAGAAAAAACTCAATTCGCCAGCCTGGGGTGCCGTAAATACAACATCCATGTATGTAATGTCAAATTCATTACCGCCATTGCCAGTGAAATCGCCGCCACTATTTCCTATAGAGCCATAATACCTCGTAGTCAGATAGGCGAAGCGATCGCCGAAAGAAGGAGGCGCCACGTTATCGGAAAAAACCGAATTCGACTGCACGGTCACATCCCCCTGCATATCCAAAACCGGAGAACCTGGAGGACCTCCAAGTGCGTCACTTTCAAAATCAGCGATCGTTATCACGGAAGAAAAAACAGGACTAGAAGCAAATAGGAGAGCTCCCATCGTCGCACGACCAAACAGATTCCATGCCATCTCACAATCCCCCTAGCTGAAAAATAGATTGCCAAGCAAAAAACGATCCAAAAAGTGAATTTTTCATTCATATCCATTAATTAGAATCATTTTTTTCGAAAAACCTACTGGAAAGTGTAAACTTTTTCGACGCACATAACGGGTATTCGAAGAGCATCACGACAGTCTGATTTTTCCCTTTCCGCCAGCAGGCAAATTCAGAGAGGACAAAAGGAAAATAATTGCTTCATTCCTATTAATTTGCAATTATTTCATTAAGTTACCTTCTTTATCTCGACAAAACATAGATGGCGACGTTGATTTGTGCGAAAAGAATACAAGATAGCCTTACATCGACTACAAAACCTGCCCTTTCACAATCCCCTCTAAAAAAACCGTAAACGATTCCGACGGCCGAGAATAAAATTTAGAGCCAACAACAGGACGGAAAAAAATATGAAGGCCCTACCCGGATGATCATAAGGGTCGCTGGGGAAGGCTGTTTTCAGAAAGAAAAATGGTTCTCCGATTTCGGTTGTAATTGACCCAACATCAAGCTCCCTGTCATCTCGAAAAACCAGAGGGGTGCGAAACGCAGCGGGCCTTGAAGACAGTGGCCAATTCATCGGCGGAAAGCCAAGCGCCAGACTCACGGTTTCGCGCAACCAATCTTCAACTTCAACCGCACTTACCGTGGTGGCTTGTTGCAGCAAGGGGGCGGAGGCGCCTTGGCGTTTTCCCGGGCGTTGGTGTCGGCATACTGGTAAAGCCCTCCCCGCAGCCGGTCGAGCATGCCGCGGCGGGGCCGAAGTCCCACGCGCTCGAGCGCCTCGATCAAGTGGCGATAATCGAGCTGGGTCACATCGTACAGAACCGTAAGGCGTCCCGACCGTCCGATCTCGTAATCCACCACGCCACGCAACTCCTTCAACGCCCCTTGCGCCTTTTCCCGAAGCTCTTCGCCAGCGCCTCCCGCCAACCGGATATGGCGCCTGATCCGCCAAGCGCTTTCACCTCGACGTTGCTTTTCCGTCTTTTTCACGCTCGCCTCACTCCTCCAGCTCCTCGCGCATGCGGCGATACTCGTCGCGGCTGATCTCTCCACGCGCGTAGCGCGCCTTGAGCAGTTCCAGCGGGGACGGCGTTTTCCGGGAACGCTCTTCGCCGCCGGTGACCGCCGAGCGAACCACCCAGACGATGGCCACCAGGATCACCAGCCAGACGATCCACATGAATCCACCTCCAAAACCGAACCAATGTCCATCATAAATGCCGTTCATCATCGTTCAAATCCTCGACTATCCAGGTCCCCGGTCGCAAAACCTGTTCCTGCTGAACCGGCCAGAAGGAGTCGGTCCGCTAGCACCTGGCATGTTCGATCTTTCCCGCCGGTTCGACCGTGGCGCATTCCAAACCGAACGAAAAAGCTGCATCGATTCTCCTGCATTTCCTGCAGAAGCCGTGCCAACCGGAAGGATTCGAAGACATTAGATATTTATTTTCATCTAGTTATGAACTATTTGTAATTTTTCATATGAATTTCAGGGTCCGGCGCGAAGAAAGCGAAACGACGAACTTTTCCATGGATCGTTCAACGGGAAAAGGTGAATTCGCCGTTCTCCCGCAGCTTCACCCGAAAGGGCCGTGCATCGGCGGTCCGCCGATGCGCCGCGTGTTCAGAAAAATGAAAAAGGAGGTCTATACTGATACAGATGAAATCGGCCCCGAGCCGAAAGTCGTTCGACCTAAAGTCCGATCTCAAGGGAGGTTCTGCCATGAATCCGAACAACCATCTGCACGACGGCGCCTCTCCCCGAAAGGCTCCCCTTCCCTCTTCCAGCAGACCGGGCACTCCTGCCGAGGTGGTGCGCACCGTCGTCTCCCGTCTTCTCGATGGTTACGAAGGAAAGGTCGCCGTGCGGCTGTGGGACGGCACCTTCGCCCATGGCCGTTCCGACTCGCCCTGCATCCTGTTGATCAACGAACCCGAGGTGGTCAGGGAGCTCGTGCTCCATCCCGACCTGTTCCGGTTGGTGGAAGCCTATCTTGCCGGCCGTCTGGATCTGGAGGGCGATTTCGAAACCCTCTTCGAGCTGGGCGACCATCTTGAGAGGCAGAAGCTCTCTCCCTTCGCCAACCTGGACCTCGCCCGCCTGGCGCTTCAGTTGCCGCGCCCTCGCCAAACCCGGGAGGAACACGGCCACCGCTGGTCGCCGCTGAAAGGACACCGCAACAGCCGCGACTCCATCGCCCACCACTACGACCTGGGCAACGACTTCTACCGCCTTTGGCTCGATCCGGAGATGGTCTATTCGTGCGCCTATTTCGCTTCGGAAACCCAGCCTCTGGCGGAAGCCCAGCGAGACAAGCTGGACTATCTGTGCCGCAAGCTCCGCCTCCAGCCGGGCCACCATCTGCTCGACATCGGCTGCGGATGGGGAGCGCTGGCGGTATGGGCGGCCAAGCACTATGGCGCCCAGGTTCACGGCATCACCCTCAGCGAAGAGCAGTACCGCTATGCGACGGAACGGGTGCGCCGTGAAGGTCTCGAGGAGCGGGTCACCATCGAGCTGCGCGACTATCGAGACCTGCCGGTCGAGCCCCGCTACGACCGCGTGGTGAGCGTGGGCATGTTCGAACACATCGGCCTGCGCAACTTTCCACGCTATTTCGGCACCATCCAGCAACTGTTACGTCCTGACGGGCTCTTCCTCAACCATGGCATCACTAGCGACAGCGACTGGAAACCCACCGTGGCCACCCGCTTCATCAACCGCTACATCTTCCCTGACGGCGAGTTGGCGCGGGTGGACACCGTGATCAAGGCCATGGAGGATGCCGGTTTCGAAACCTTGGACGTGGAGAGCCTCAGGCCCCACTACGCCATGACCCTGCGTCACTGGGTGCGCAATCTCGAGGCCGCCAAGGAGGAAGCGGTCGCCGCCACCAGCGAGGCCACTTGGCGGCTGTGGCGGCTCTACATGGCCGGCTGCGCCTTCAACTTCCAGCGCGGCGGCATCGGGCTGCATCAGATCCTGGCGGGGCACCGGGGCGCTCAAGCGGTGCCGTTACGGCGCGACGATCTCTATCGCACCGCTTGAGACGACCGGCCGGCCGCGGGGGACCGCCGCTGAAGCCGGCGGCGGGTGATGCGAAAGTAGACCATTTCGGTCACCAGGCTGCCGAAGAGCACCAGCCAGGTGCCGGCGAAGGCGGCGCGGTTGGTCTGCCACTGGTAGCGGAGAAGCAGCACGAACACCAGGGAGACCACAACGAACCCCAGCAGAATGAGACGGCGGCTGCCTCCATAGCGCGGCACCAGCCGCCAGTGCGCCGCGAAGACGAAGAGATAGATGACCAGGAAAACCGAACTGGTGATGGAGGCGATGCCGTCGAGATTGAAAAGAAGCGCGAAGAGAATCCCCAAGCCCGAAGTGATGTAGAGTCCCTCCAGCGAACCGAACCACAATTTGCGGTCGAAGGCATCGGGAAGCACGCCGTCCCGGGCCAGCGCATAGGCCACGTTGGCGCCCCCGTAGAGCGTCGCATTAAGGGCCGAGGCGATGGAAAAGAGCGCGCCACTGCTCACCAGCAGATAGCCCCACTGCCCCAGGAAAGGCCTCGCCGCCTCGGCCAGCGCATAGTCTTGCGCGCGGATCAGCTCCGGCAGCGGCAGATTGCCCACGGCCACCAGGGCGACCAGCACATAGACCAGCGTCACCATCGCAATGCTGATATAGATGGCGCGCGGCACGTTGCGTCGAGGATCCACCATCTGTTCCGAGGCGTTGGTCACCAGACCGAACCCCATGTAGGAGAGAAAGAAGAGAGCGGTGGCGTTCAAAGTTCCCGCCAGGGAGGCTCCATCGAAACGAGGCTTCACCCAGTCGGCGTGGATGCGGCCCAGGCCCACGGCCACGAAGAGAAGGAGTACGCTCAGTTTGATCGAAACGATCCAAAACTCGGCGCGCCCCACGCTGGCCGACCCCATCGTTCCCAGCGCGGTGAAACCGAGCACCACCCCGATCTCAGCCGCTGCGGTCGCGAGCGGAGAGACCGGCAAGTGGAAAAGGGGCAGAAAATAGCCGGCAAATCCCTTGGCGAAGAGGGCGATGGATACCACGTAGGTGATCCAGAAGAGAAAACTGAGCGCCCCGGTGAGCAGGTTGTTGCCGAAGGCACGGATGATGAACTCCATGGGCCCGGCGTCGGAGACGATGCGGCTTCCCAAGCGAGCGTAGGAATAGGCCACCAGCAGCGCCACCGCCCCCGAGACCAGAAACACCAGGGGCAGGTTGTGGCCCGCCACCCGCGCTCCCAGCCCGAAGATGGAAAAGATGCTGGCGCCGATCATGGTGCCCACGGCCAGCGAAACGGTCTGCAGCAGATTCAGTTTGCCAGCCACGAATCCTCCTCGAATGGGACACGCTCCTTGGTCTTGCCGTAAGCACCGAACTCGCAAGGATCCTCGTAAGGTTCATTGGATCGACGCCCCCCCTTCATCCCGCTCTGGACGCCCCCGAACCGCGCCACAACAACAGCGCCGCCAGAATCACCATCGCCGCCTGCACGGAAAGCCCTTCCAGGTTGGGGTAGATGCCCAGCAGCTCGATGCGCGGGAAGTGGACCAGATTGATCGGCAGTTTACCCGCTTCCTGCAGCGCCGCAACGCCCTTGCCGGCAAAGACCACCGCCAGCACGAACATGAAGACGCTGGTTGCGGAAAAGAACTGGCGCAGCGGCAAGCGGGTGCTGTAGCGCAGCAGCGCCCATCCCAGCGCCACCAGCAAGCCGGCGGCGAGAAGAAAGCCGCTCAGGATCATTCCCCGGCCGGCCCCTCCGGCCTGCACCCAAAGAGCCTGATAGAAGAGCACCGTCTCGAAGATTTCGCGATAGACCGCGATGAAGGCCAGTCCCGAGAGCCCCCACAAGGTGCCTTTTCCAAGCGCTTTCTGGACGCTGCCCTGAATGAAGGCCTGCCATTGAGCCGCGCTCGTCTTGCTGTGCAGCCAGAACCCCACGTAGAAGAGCATCAGCGCCGCGAAGAGTCCCGCCAGCCCTTCGGTGAGCTCTCGCTGTTCTCCGCCGATGGTGACCAGATGAGTGGAGACGAACCAGGTGAGCAGCCCCAGGAGCAGAGCGCCCCCCGAACCCACGGCAAGATAGCGCAAGCCATCCCGGCGGCCGGTCTTGATGAGAAAAGCCGCCAGCGCCGCCACCACCAGCAGCGCTTCCAGCCCTTCCCTCAGAAGGATCACCAACGCACCGGTGAACGCAGCCGCCGGCGAGAGCCGCCCCGCATCCAGCGCCGCCCCGGCCGTCTCCAGCAACTCCTGCAGCTCCTTCGCGGCTCCTGCCACGGTTTGCACCGGCTCTCCCCGACGGATGGCGTTGCGGTAGGAGGTCATCTCGGCCTCGATGCGATGGCGCAACTCTCCATCCACGGCGTCCAGGTTGCCCTCCACCAACTCGAACCCTTCCAGATAGGCGGTAACCGCCAACTCATGGGCCCGCTTCGACTCGCCCCGACGGTAGGCCTGCAAGCTCTCCTCGAGCTTGTGGCGGGTGAACCTCAGCGCGGAACCCGTGCCTTTGGCGAGTACCGCTTCAGGATGGAGGCGCAACCAAGCCGCCGCTTCCGCCCCGCGCTCGCCCCATCGCGCCTCCATCTCCGCCGGCGTCAAGGTGGTCAATTCCCGCGGCGAAGGTTTGGCGAGGCCCGCGGGAAAGGCGCTTTCCGGCTTCTCTCCCAAACGGGCCAGCGGAGCCAACCGCCCCACGTAGAACGCCAGCGACCAGCGGTCGTCGGCGGGCAGCATGGAGAAAGCGCGCATGGCGGTCCCCTCCACCCCGTGAGTGATGGTGCTATAAAGGCCGTAGAGGGTCCGCTGACGATAGCGGTCGAGATCGGTGAAATCGGTGGGTCGGGGGTCGAGAGAGGCCGCCAGGGGACCGTCCCCTTTTCCCTGAACTCCGTGGCAGGCGGCACACCGTTCGGCGTAGAGCTTTCTCCCCCGTTCCAGGTCGGGCAGGCGCTCGGGCACCACCGCCAAACCATAGGTGGAGACCAGCGTTTGCCGCACCTTTCCTGCAAGGGCCGCGACGCGGGCAGGATCGGCACTCTCCTCCACGAGACGGCTCAGGTGCGTCAACTGCTCCACAATCGAGCCCTTATCCGCCCCTTGGGGCAGCTTCTTCGAGAGCTCCACCAACGTGCGGGTGAACTCCTTCATCTCTTCGTACTCCACCGGGTTGGCCACTTCTCCTCGAGCCACGGCGCCTCCATAGTCGACCCCCACGTAGTCCACCAACTGTTGGACTCGCTGCACCACGGAAGCCTCCCCAAACGTCACCGCGGGCGCGACGAGCAACGCCAGAAAGAGCCCCAAAACCGATCTCATCTCGAATCACCTGGTCTAGATAACAACAACCATAATGATAATGATTCTCGATACTGTTTGCAAACGACCTTTTCGCGCTTCGCCTGAAACGTTGCCCGATCTTGAAAGTCTCCGCATGCCGGCGGCTCTCCGCACGCCGGCCAGAGGTGAAAACGGCGCTTCCCTTCCTACCGGGCGCTGGCGACCGCGTCCCGCACCCGAAGAAGCCGTGCGCGCACCTCCGCCGCCAGCTCTTTCACCTCCGGACGGTTCACCAGGGTGAGCACCGCCTCAGGGTCCATGAATCCCACCTCCACGCTCCCCTCCTCCGTCTCCCGCACCACGACGTTACAAGGCAGCAACAGGCCGATCTCGGGCTCCGCTCGCAGAGCACGGTTGGCAAAAGGCGGATTGCACGCGCCGAGGATCCGATAGGGCCGGTAGGATTCGCCGAGCTTCTCCTTCATGGTCTTTTGAACGTCGATATGGGTGAGCACGCCAAACCCTTCGGCCTTGAGCGCCTCGGTGACCCGCTGCTCCACCGTTTCGATGTCGCCGTTCACCTGCGTGGAAAAATGGTACATGTTCTTTCCTCCATCCGTTTCGTTGGTCAGTCGGTGCGTTCTGTGCGTCGATCGATTCGACTCCAGGCGGCGTAGATCCGGTCGGACCAGTGCGATTGCACCCAAGCGAGAATGGCGTCGATCTGCTCCGCGCTCAGTTTCTCCTTGAAGGGGGGCATGGATCCTCCCATGGGGATGCCGCCGTTGCGCACGATGCGGCGCAACAGCGCCAAAGGGTGGTGCCAGGCATGCGCGGTGCCGTTCAGCGGGGGCGGCGGCAAGCGCCCCTGGGCATCCGGCTCCTTCCAGTTGGGGGTTCCCGAGGCGTCCCGCTTGTGGCAGGAAGCGCAGTGGGTCTGGAAGAGAGCATAGCCATGCTGCACCTGTTCCTGTGTGTACCAGCGCGCCACCGGCCGCGTCTGCGCATCCCGGTCGGAGGTTCGCGACGCCTGGCCGGACGGAACCTTCTGCTCGCTGCAGCCGGCGGCGAGCAACATCGCCACCAGAAAGATCATGAAGAAAACGCTGTCGTTCATGGTTCCCGCGATTCAACACCTCAAGGACCGCCCATCCTACTCCACCGGAAGGTACAGCTCCACGGTCACTCCGGCATCTTCGTTGCGTAACACCACCCGACCGCCATGCTCCTCCACCACCCGCTTGACCAGGCCGAGCCCCAAGCCGGTGCCCTTCGCCTTGGTGGTGAAGAAGAAGTCGAAGGCGCGCGCCAGCACCTCGGGCGCCAAAGGCGGCCCGGGATTGTGGAAGCGCAAGCGCAGCCCCTCCTTCTCCTGTTCCAGGGCAATGCGTACGGTGCCGCCGTCGGGGGTGGCTTCACGCGCGTTCCGCACCAGATTCAAAAGCGCCCTGCGCATTTTTTCGCTGTCGAGGCGCAACGCCGGACATGCCGGACAGCGGCGCCGCTGCACCTGGATCCGCCGCTGCTCCAACAGCGGCCGTTCCAGCTCCATCACCAGATCGAGCAGCTCATCGAGAGCCACCGGCCGTTCGTCGCGCTCCACCGGCTGGACGTATTCCAGGGTCTCGGAGAGCAAGGTTTCGAGCCGATCGACCTCGCCCAAAACCAGCTCCACCCTCTCCCGCTCGCGTGCGGACAGCCCGGCGCCGCGGCGCACCCCTGAAAGCGCCAGTTTCATGGACGCCAGCGGATTGCGCATCTCGTGCGCCAGCACCGCGGCGGTCTGACCGATGGCGACCAGGCGGGCCTGGTCGAGCAGCGTGCGGTGCAACCGCTCCAACTCCCGGGTCCGCTCGGCCACCTCCTCCTCCAAGCCCGACTCGTAGCGCCGACCCACCCAACGGAGGACCAAGAACCCGAGCAGGCCGATGAGCCCGTAGGTGATGAGCAGAACCGTGTCCAGATGAAGGTGCAGCTCTTCCATGAAGCCCAACAGCTCCGTCAGGTCGCTGCTCACTCCCACCGTCCAGTCCACTCCGCCGGCGTCCACCTTTCGCAACGACAGCAGCTCCACCGTGCCGGCGCGGGTCACCCGCCAGGCCTCGCCCAGCCACTGTCCCAGATCGGGAATCGGAGTGCCGTCGAGGCGGCGGGCCGGCGTGCCCAGCAGACTGGAGACCGGGTAAGGGAGATTCTCGCCGGCGCTGCTGTCGGCGATGACGCGGTCGCGGGTGCGGTCGATGAGAAAGAGCCGCACGCCGAAGGGCTCGGCATGCTCGATGAACCTCTGAAAAGAGGCGACCGCCTTCTGGGGGGGAACGCCGTCCTGCAGCGGCTGTTCGAGCAGCGGAATGACCCCCTCGATCACCTCCTGGTTGTGCGACATGCCGTGCTCCATGAGCTGGATCTGCAGGTAGCGGACGATGTGATTGCCCCCCGCCAGGCCGATGGTGATGGCCACCGCCAGCATCAACAAGAAACTGACCAGAGAGACCGTGAGCGGTTTCTGACGACGAAGGAACTCTT
>JALSRN010000037.1 GCA_026984735.1 Sedimenticola sp.
GGTTTGCGCGAAAATTTTTTCCCGGCGAAAAGATCCGCAGGGTAACGGGATATGGCCTGACCCGTACGAAGCATGCGTGGATGTGAACGGACCGACAAAACAGGAAAAACCGGAGCGGTTTGGTGCACTATCCGACGGGTAGCCGACCGAAAATCCATCGCTTCCTATGCCCATGAGCCATCCGGGTAAGCCTTGTGTATATCCAAAAGATCAAGATCCAGAATCTCAGAATCTTGCAAGAGGTGGAGCTAACTCCGTCCGCCGGGCTCAACGCCATCGTCGGTCCCAACGGAGCGGGTAAGAGCACTCTGCTGGAGGCCATCTTTCTACTTGGGCAGGGAAAGAGTTTTCGCCATTCCAGCGCGGGCCCCATGATTCGCGAAGGGTGTGCGGCGGCTCAGGTGGCGGCCCGCTTGGTGACCGGTTCCGGCCGCACTCTCCAGTTGGGGATGCAAAGGGGCAGGGACCATCTGATCGCTCGAAACGGTGGAAATCAGGTGAAGCGCCGTTCCGATCTGATGCGGCTTCTGCCGATCCAACTGTTGACGCCCAATTCACATGAACTGGTGGAAAAGGGACCCGATTTACGGCGTCGCTTTCTCGATCAGGGATTGTTCCACGTGGAACAATCCTATCACCCCCTGGTGAAGCGCTATTTGCGCGCTCTTCGGCAAAGAAATGCCGCGCTGCGGAACCGCCAAAAAAAGCTGGCTTTCTCTTTCCATTCTCAACTTGCGGATGCTGGAGAGAAGATCCAGCAGATGAGACAAGCTTATCTCGACGACCTGAAAGAACGGGTGGGCCACATCCTTCAACAACTTGGAGCGGAGTTCGGTGTGGAGGTTCGCCTCCGGCGGGGATGGCCGGAAGGGGAGTTGGAGGAGCTCTATTCCCGCCGCATCGATGTGGAGCTGGAGAGGGGTTACACCCTTTGGGGTCCTCATCGGGCGGAGATCCATATCCAGGTTTCAGGGGTGGCGGTCACGAAGAGGCTGTCGCGGGGGCAGCAGAAGCTGTTGGTCTACGCCTTGGGTTTCGCGCAGATGGAGCGGGTGAGGGAGAGTTTGCAGGAGTCGCCGATTCTTTTGATCGACGACATGGGTGCGGAGTTCGACGAAAGGCGATTGGGAAAGGTGTTGGAGTGGTTGGCCGCGCGGGATGTCCAGGGGTTCGTGACTCTGCTCGATTCACGGTCCGCCGATGGCGTGGCGGAGGGGGTGTTCCACGTGGAACACGGCATCGTTGAACCCCGGAAGGGGGAGGGGTGATGCCTTCCTTCTTTTCATTCGGACGACAAGCTTTTTGCGCCCGGCTCTGGTATACTGGCAAGGTGTTTTTTTGAGATTTTTCAGGCTTTTGGGGTATCGAATGACCACCGGCAAGCAGTACGACTCTTCCTCCATCAAGGTGCTCAAAGGGCTGGACGCGGTTCGCAAACGTCCTGGCATGTATATCGGGGACACGGACGATGGCACCGGGCTCCATCACATGGTCTTCGAGGTGGTGGACAACGCTATCGACGAGGCGCTGGCCGGTTATTGCCGCCGCATTGAGGTGGTGATCCACAGCGACGGCTCGGTGAGCGTATCCGACGACGGGCGTGGCATTCCAGTGGGGATGCACGAGGAAGAGGGAAGATCGGCTGCGGAAGTGATCATGACGGTCCTGCACGCCGGCGGTAAATTCGACGACAACTCCTACAAAGTCTCCGGAGGGCTCCATGGCGTGGGTGTTTCGGTGGTCAACGCTCTTTCCGAGGAGCTGGAGCTCACCATTCGTCGAGACGGCAAGGTCTGGTATCAAAAATACCATCTGGGCGAGCCCGAGGCTCCTCTTGTTCCCATAGGAGAGAGCGGTGAGACCGGCACCACCATCCGCTTTCTTCCGAGCCCGGAGATCTTCACCGACACCGAATTTCATTACGACATCCTCGCAAAGCGGTTGAGAGAGCTCTCTTTTCTCAACTCCGGCGTGCGCATCCGCCTGAGGGACGAGCGGAGCGGAAGGGAGGACCTCTTCGAGTACGAAGGGGGCATCCGGGCTTTCGTCGAGCATCTGAACCGCAAAAAAACGCCCCTCCATCCCAAAGTGTTTCACTTTACCGCCGAACGTGACGGCGTGGTGGTGGAGGTGGCCATGCAGTGGAACGAGTCCTATCAGGAGAACATCTTCTGCTTCACCAACAACATCCCGCAGAAGGATGGGGGCACCCACCTCGCGGGCCTGCGCAGCGCCCTCACCCGGACCTTGAACCAGTACATCGACGAGGCCGGTCTGCTCAAGAAGCAGAAAGTCCACCCCACGGGAGACGATGCGCGGGAGGGGCTCACCGCGGTGCTCTCGGTGAAGGTTCCCGATCCGAAGTTCTCTTCCCAGACCAAGGACAAATTGGTCTCCTCGGAGGTGAAGGGGATCGTCGAGAGCCTCGTTTCCGAAAAGCTGCGCGAGTTCCTCATGGAGAATCCCGCCGATGCCAAGGCGATCGCCGGCAAGATGGTGGAGGCGGCAAGAGCGCGGGAAGCGGCGCGCAAGGCGCGGGAGATGACTCGTCGCAAAGGGGTGCTGGATGTGGCGGGTTTGCCCGGCAAACTGGCCGACTGCCAGGAGAAGGATCCCGCCAAATCGGAGCTCTATCTGGTGGAGGGCGATTCGGCGGGCGGATCGGCCAAGCAGGGGCGCAACCGTGTCAATCAGGCCATTCTCCCCTTGAAAGGTAAGATTCTCAACGTGGAGAAGGCCCGCTTCGACAAGATGCTCTCCTCGGCGGAAGTGGGAACGCTCATCACCGCACTCGGCTGCGGCATCGGCCGGGAGGAGTTCGATCCCGACAAGTTGCGCTACCACCGCATCATCATCATGACCGATGCCGACGTGGATGGCGCCCACATCCGCACCCTGCTGCTCACCTTCTTCTATCGCCAGATGCCGGAACTCATCGAGCGGGGCCATGTTTACATCGCCCAGCCTCCGCTCTACAAGGTGAAGAAGGGCAAACAGGAGACCTATCTCAAGGACGACCTGGAGCTCAATCGATATCTGTTGCGCCGGGCGCTGGAGGGTGCCCAGTTGCATGTGAATCCGGAAGCGCCCCCCATGGCGCCCTCGGCGCTGGAAGCGCTTGCGGAAGAGTTCATCACCAGCCGGGGGATCGTCAACCGCCTGGGGCGGCGTTACGATGCGGCTTTCCTGGAGCAGCTTTTCCACATGCCGGCGGTGGACGAGGCGCTTCTTTCCGACCGGGTTGAGCTCTCCTCATGGCTCGTCGAATTGGAACGGCGGCTCAATGCCGAGGAGAAGATCTCCAGCCGGTACCGGCTGGAGCTGGTGGGCGGGGAAAAGCCCTCGGCCATCGCCATCGTCCATGGCATCCACGGCATCGAGAACCGTTGGGAGCTTCCGCTGGAGTTTTTCCAGGGGGGCGACTATCAGAAGATGAGGGCGTTGGGAGAAAAGCTCCACGGCCTCATCGAGGAGGGCGCTTTCGTCCGTCGTGGCGACAAAGAGCAGCCGGTCTCCACTTTCGGCGAGGCGCTCGACTGGCTCATGGCCGAGGCGCGCCGCGGCCAGCATATCCAGCGCTACAAAGGATTGGGCGAAATGAATCCGGAACAGCTGTGGGAAACTACGATGAATCCGGAAACCCGAAGATTGCTTCAGGTTCGCATCGAAGACGCGGTGGGGGCAGATGAGGTTTTCACCACCCTAATGGGCGACGAAGTGGAACCAAGAAGGGATTTCATCGAATCAAATGCGCTTTCTGTGGAGAATCTGGATATTTGACACAATTTATCCACAGATTTTTTCAATTGTGGATAAATTGTGAAGATTCTTTTCGAGAGGATGGAATTTTTTCCATCGTCGATTCGATCCAGGCCTCTACTTCGCGGGTAATCTCCGAAGCTTTTTTTCCGTGGGAATCGATGGTCTCTCCCACCACCACCGTGATGGTTCCCGGATATTTGAGCAGGCTGCGCTTGGGCCAGAAGAGACCCGCATTGTGGGCGATGGGCACCACGGGATAGCCCGATTTTTCCGCCAACAGTCCGCCACCGATGCCGTATTTGTGCCGTTCGCCGGGGCGGGTGCGCGTTCCCTCTGGAAAGATCACGATCAGCCGCCCTTTTTGCAACGCCCAGGTGCCCCGCTCCACGATCTGCTTCACCGCCTTTCTTCCCGCCTTGCGGTTGATGGCGATGTTGGGAACGCTGGCCAGCGCCCAACCGAAAATGGGAATCCACATCAATTCCCTTTTCAATACCCAAGACTGTTCCGGCTTCAAGATTCCTCTGAGCGCAATGGTCTCCCAGGCGGACTGATGCTTGCTCATGACGATGGCCGCCTCCTGGGGCAGGTTCTCGCTTCCCACGATGCGGTAGTCCAGCCCGAGGATTCGCTTCATCAACCAGAGGTTGGTTTGTCCCCAGGCGTTTCCCCAACGGTCGCGGATCTCCAGCGGAAAGAGCAGCCCCACGGTGGACATGGCCAGGCCGAAGAAGAGAATGGTGCCCACCATGGCGACGAAATGGAGCAGGGAGCGGATCAGGATCAATTTCGGTTCAATCCTCCTGGGAGAGCAGCCACTTCACTGCGGCGGCGAGGTCGTCGAACACCGGCACCCGTGGATCTTCCAGCGAGGCTTCGGTGCGGCGTCCCTTTCCCGTGCGCACCAGAATGGGTTTGGCCTCCACCGCCCAGGCAGCCTGGAGATCCCGCAGGCTGTCGCCGATCACCGGCATTCCTTCGAGCGGGGCGTTCCAGCGGCGCGCGATGCGGCGGTAGAGGCCGGGCGCCGGTTTGCGGCACTCGCAGCCGTCGTCGGGACCGTGGGGACACCAGGCGACGAGATCCACCTGGGCGCCCAGGCGAGCCAGCTCGCGGTGCAGCTTCTGGTGGATGGCGTTCAAGGTCCGGGTGTCGAACAGCCCCCGGGCGATGCCCGACTGGTTGCTCGCCACCGCCACTTGGTAGCCCGCCTGATTGAGTCGGGCGATGGCCTCGAGGCTGCCGGGAATGGGAATCCACTCTTCCGGGCTCTTGATGAAGTCGTCGGAGTCTTCGTTGATGACCCCGTCGCGGTCGAGAATGATGTGGCGCGCGCTCATTCCATGTCCCTGAATTCGGAAACCCGGATGCGGCCGTCCACCATTCGCGAGTCGCGCTGCATGAGCTTTTCCATCTTCTCCCAGAAAGCGCGGTTGAGATCGAAATCGGCGGCGATGCCGGTGCCCATGAGCAGGATGAGCAGATCGGCCACCTCTTCCGCAAGTAAGCGCTTACTTTTTCCCTTGGTCACGCAGGAGGAGATCTCGCCGAGCTCTTCCGCCATGAGCGCCACGCGGTAGACCAGCTCTTCTCCGCCGGTGTTCTTGAAATCGTGCTTGTCGTGAAAGGCCTGGACCGCCGCCATCATCCGCTTCCAGGAGTCACGATCGGTGCTCATCGGCCGCCCCCTTTCCTCATTGCAGCCGGGAGATGTCCGCCACCCGGCGGAAGAGCTGGTGCAGGCGGTGGAGCAGCGCCAGGCGGTTGCGGCGCAGGGCGGGATCTTCGTCCATCACCATCACTTCGTCGAAGAAACGGTCCACCGCCTCCCGCAGTTGGGCCAGTTGGCGCAGGGCGGCGCCGTACTCTCCCGCCTCGATCCGGGGCTCCACCGAAGCCTCGGCTCCTTCCAAGGCCTCCCAAAGGGCGCTCTCCGCGCGCTCGCGCAGCAAGGACGGCTCCACCTCCCCGGGAATCTCCTCTTTCGCCTTGCGCAGAATGTTGCGGATGCGTTTGTTGGCCGCCGCCAGCGCTTCCGCCTGGGGCAACTCCTGAAACGATCGCACCGCGGCCACCCTGGCGAGGAAATCGGGCAGGGTGGCGGGAGAGACGGCCGCCACCGCTTCGAAGAGCTGGGGGCCGACCCCCTGTTCGGAAAGCAGCCCTTTGAGGCGCTCGAGCAGAAAGGCGTGGACCTCTTCGACGACCTCCGATTCGCTCAAGCGCTCGCTCAGCGGCTGGCGGGCCTCTTCCAGCAGCTCTCGAAGAGGAATCGAAAGTGAACGCTCACTCAAGATGCGCAACAGGCCCAGCGCGGCGCGCCGCAGGCCGAAGGGATCCTTGTCGCCGGTGGGCTTGAGGCCGATGCCGAAGATGCCCACCAGGCTGTCCGCCCTCTCCGCCAGGGAGAGCGCGACGCCGGTGGGCGTCTCCGGCAGACGGTCGCCCGAATAGCGCGGCATGTAGAACTCTTCCAGCGCCTGGGCCAGCTCCTCCGGTTCGCCGTCGCGCAGGGCCTGGTAGCGGCCCATGATGCCCTGCATGTCGGGAAATTCGCCCACCATCTCGGTCATCAGGTCGCAACGGCTGAGCAGGCCGGCCCGGTGGGCGAGCGCCGGATCGGCGCCGATCCGCCCGGCGATCCAGCGCGCCAGGGCGGCCACCCGCAGCGATTTGTCGTACATGCTGCCGAGCTTCTGCTGGAACACCACGCCCTTGAGCGATTCCAGCCGCTCCTCGAGGCGTTGCTTGCCGTCCTGCTCCCAGAAGAACATGGCGTCGGCCAGGCGGGGACGGATCACCCGCTCGTTGCCTTCGGCGATCACCTCCGGCCGCGGACTGTCGATGTTGGCGATGGTGATGAAGTGGTTCATCAACCGCCCTTCGGCGTCGAGGAGGGGAAAATATTTCTGGTTCTTCTTCATGGTGAGGATGAGCGCCTCCTGGGGAACCTCGAGAAAGCGCTCCTCGAAACCGCCGGTGATGGCCACCGGCCACTCGTTGAGAGCGGTCACCTCGTCGAGCAGGTCGGCGTCGATCTGGGGCGTGCCTCCCAGCGCTTCGGCGGCCTTCTCCACCTGCTCGCGGATCCGCTCCCGGCGCTCATCGAAGTGAGCGATCACTCTCCCTCTTTCCTCCAGAAGTTGGGCGTAATCGGCCACTTTCTCCACCGGAATCGGGTCGGGGTGGTGAAACCGGTGGCCGCGGGTGGCGTCGCCGGCGGGAGCATCCAGCAGGGTGCAGGGCACCACGGCATCGCCCAGCTTGAACAGCAGCCAATGCACCGGCCGCACGAACTGGGCTTCGGAGCTGCCCCAGCGCATCCGCTTGGGAACGGGCAGGCGGGCCAGGGCCCGTTCGGCGATGGCCGGCAGGAGTTCGGCCGCGGGCCGCCCCTTCTCTTCCACCTCGAAGACCAGCCACTCGCCCTTGTCGTTCTTCATCCGCTCCAAGCGTTCCACCGTGGTGCCGCAGGAGCGGGCGAATCCCTCCGCCGCCTTGGTGGGATTGCCGTCGGCATCGAACGCGGCCCGCACCGCTGGCCCCTTGCGGTGGATCTTGCGATCGGGCTGGAACAGCGCGCAGTCGCGGATCAGCAGCGCCAGGCGGCGGGGGGTGGCGTAGGCGGTGAGCTCGCCGTGCTCCAGTTGCGCCTCCTCCAGCCCTTGAAGGAACGCCGCCGCCAAAGCGTCGGAGAGGGTGCGCAGCGCGGTGGGAGGCAGCTCTTCGGTGCCCAGTTCGAACAGCAGATCGGCCCGCTCGTTCATGCGACGGCCTCCTCTTCGCGCAACATGGGAAAGCCCAGGCGTTCCCGGGCGTCGTAGTAGGCCTGCGCCACGGCGCGGGAGAGCGCGCGCACCCGCAGGATGTAGCGCTGCCTCTCGGTCACCGAGATGGCGTGGCGGGCGTCGAGCAGGTTGAAGGCGTGGGAGGCCTCGAGCACCCGCTCGTAGGCCGGCAGCGGCAGCCCCGCTTCGATCAGCCGCTTGGAGTCCGATTCGCACTGGTCGAAGAGGCGGAAGAGAAAATCCACGTCCGCCTGTTCGAAATTGTAGGCCGACTGCTCCACCTCGTTCTGGTGGAAGACGTCGCCGTAGGTCACCGTTCCCTGCGGTCCGCGCGTCCACACCAGATCGAAGACGCTCTCCACCCCCTGCAAGTACATGGCGATGCGTTCCAGCCCGTAGGTGATCTCGCCGGTCACCGGCCGGCAGTCGAGTCCGCCCACCTGCTGGAAGTAGGTGAACTGGGTCACCTCCATGCCGTTGAGCCACACCTCCCAGCCGAGCCCCCAGGCTCCCAGCGTGGGAGACTCCCAGTTGTCTTCCACGAAGCGCACGTCATGCACCTTCAAATCGAGCCCCAGCATCTCCAGGGAACCGAGATAGAGCTCCTGGATCTCCATGGGCGAGGGCTTGAGCACCACCTGAAACTGGTAGTAGTGCTGCAGCCGGTTGGGGTTTTCGCCATAACGCCCGTCGGTGGGGCGGCGGGAGGGCTGCACGTAGGCGGCGTTCCAGGGTTCCGGGCCGATGGCCCGCAGAAAGGTGGCGGTGTGGAAGGTGCCCGCGCCCATTTCCATGTCGTAGGGTTGGAGAATGACACACCCCTGCGCGGCCCAATAGCTTTGCAAGGCGAATATCAGCTCCTGGAAAGTGGATGGAGCCGTCGAGCTGGTCATGGAGAGTTCGGTCCGTTGGTGCTGGAAAATGAAAGGGATTATACCTGGAGCGGAAATCCTGCGGATGGCGCGGATTGGCGTGGGGCAGCGTCAGAGACCCAGCTTCTTCTCCAGATAGTGGATGTTGGCGCCCCCCGCCTCGAAACCGGCGTCCCGCATCAGGTCGGCCTGCAGCGGAATGTTGGTGTGGATGCCCTCGATCACCATCTCCGAGAGAGCGGTGCGCATGCGCGCCAGGGCCGAGGCGCGGTCCTCGCCCCAGGCGATCAGCTTGCCGATCATGGAGTCGTAGTGGGGCGGCACCGTGTAGCCGTTGTAGATGTGGCTGTCGAACCGGATGCCGGGGCCGCCGGCCACGTGCAGCTGGCTGACGGTGCCCGGGCTGGGCATGAAGTTTTCCGGATTCTCGGCGTTGATGCGGCACTCGATGGCGTGGCCGCGCACCTGGATCTCCTCCTGCCGGTGCGCCAGCTCCAGGCCGGCGGCGATGCGAATCTGCTCCTTGACGATGTCCACTCCGGTGACCATCTCGGTGACCGGGTGTTCCACCTGCACCCGGGTGTTCATCTCGATGAAATAGAACTCGCCCTCCTCGTAGAGGAACTCGAAGGTTCCGGCGCCCCGGTAGCCGATGCGGCGGCACGCCTCGGCGCAGCGTTCCCCCATCTCGCGGCGCAGTTTCTCGTCGATGCCGGGTGCGGGCGCCTCTTCAACCACCTTCTGGTGGCGGCGCTGCATGGAGCAGTCGCGCTCGCCCAGATGGATGGCGTTGCCATGGCTGTCAGCGAGCACCTGAAACTCCACGTGGCGGGGGTTGGCGAGAAACTTCTCCATGTAGACGGTGTCGTTGCCGAAGGCGGTGCGCGCCTCCTCCTTGGTGAGCGCGACGGCACCCAGCAGCGCCGCTTCCGAGTGGACCACCCGCATGCCGCGCCCGCCGCCGCCGCCGGCGGCCTTGATGATCACCGGATAGCCGATATCGCGCGCCAGCCGAAGGGTTCGGTCCGCGTCTTCGTCCAGCGGCCCGTCGGAGCCCGGCACCGTGGGAACGCCGGCCGCCTTCATCGCTTCGATGGCCGAGATCTTGTCGCCCATGAGGCGGATGGTCTCGGGCTTGGGGCCGATGAAGATGAAGCCGCTCTTCTCCACCCGCTCGGCGAAATCGGCGTTTTCCGAGAGGAAGCCGTAGCCGGGGTGGATCGCCTGGGCGTCGGTCACCTCGGCGGCGCTGATGATGGCCGGCACGTTGAGATAACTCTCGCTGGAAGGCGCCGGACCAATGCAGACCGATTCGTCCGCCAGGCGCACATGCTTGAGGGTACGGTCGGCCTCGGAGTGGACCGCCACCGTCTTGATGCCCAGTTCCCGGCAGGCGCGCAGGATCCGCAGAGCGATCTCGCCGCGGTTGGCGATGACGATTTTGTCGATCATGGCGCCGACCTCATTCGATGACGAACAACGGCTGGTTGTACTCCACCGGCTGGCCGTTCTCCACCAGGATCCTTTTCACCACGCCGGCGGTGTCCGATTCGATCTGATTGAGGATCTTCATCGCCTCGATGATGCAGAGGGTGTCGCCGGGTTTCACGCTCTGCCCCTCGGTGACGAAAGGCTTGGCGCCCGGGCTCGGCGCCCGGTAGAAGGTGCCCACCATGGGCGAGCGAATGACGTGCCCCTCCATTTCAGGCTCGCTCTCCGCGGGGGGCGCCTCCGGCGGTTCCGGCGCCGGCGGAGGCGCGACGGCGGGCGTCGCCGGCGGGGGCGGCGGCAGGGTGCCGTAACGGCTGATGCGCACCGACTCCTCTCCTTCGTGGATCTCGATCTCGGCGATGTCCGAGTTCTCCAGCAGCTCGATGAGTTTCTTGACCTTGCGAATATCCATGAGATGACCCCGGGGGTGTAATCAGTCCGGTGCATCCAACCGGTCGATGGCGGCGCGCAGAGCCAGCTCGTAGCCCAGGGAGCCCAGACCGCTGATCACTCCCACCGCCACGTCGGAGAGATAGGAGCGGTGGCGGAACGCCTCGCGGGAGAAGACGTTGGAGAGATGCACCTCGATGAAAGGAATGGCCACGCCCAGCAAGGCGTCGCGCAGCGCCACGCTGGTGTGGGTGAAGGCGGCCGGATTGATCAGAATGAAGGCCACGCCCTCCCGGCCGGCCTGGTGGATCCGCTCCACCAACTCGTGTTCCGCATTGGACTGGAAGGTCTCCAGTCGGTGCCCGGCCGTTTCGGCCTGCCGCCGCAGGCGCGCCTCGATCTCGGCCAGGGTGTCGTTGCCGTAATGGCCGGGCTCCCGCGTGCCCAGGAGGTTCAGGTTGGGACCGTTGAGAACCAGGAGCTTTGCCATGGAGAGCCCGTTAGCGCAATTCTGCTTCGAATTGTTCTGAAATGGTGTTTAACATTCACAATTGTGCATAAACACAGCAGAAAAGTCCAGCGTTGAAGGCCGCTCTTTCGGGTCGCGTCATCCAGGGGAAGGCGCGGAAGATTCGGTATGGACAAGGTGTAAGGGCCTGCGCCGCGTCGTTGCCGGGGTCGCGGCAGCGGCGGACGCCCGTTCACGGTTGTTGCGCCAGCCTCTCCAGCAACGGCGCCAGGGTTCGTTCGGTCATCTCGCCGGCGCGGCGCAGGTGGATGCGTCCCTTGCGGTCGGTCACCACGGTGAAGGGAAGCGCATCCAGTCGGTTGCCCAGCCGGCGCGCCAGTTCGATTCCTTTCTCCTGTCCGAGAAGGATGGGAAATTCGATGCCGTAGGTATCGACGAAGTCCCGCACCTTTTGCGGATCGTCGATGGCCACCCCCACGAAGAGCACGCCGCGGTCGCGCAGTTTTTCGTCCAGCCGCACGAACAGCGGCATCTCCCTGCGGCAGGGAGGACACCAGGTGGCCCAGAAGTTCACCACCATCACCTTGCCGCGCCACTCCTCGGTGCGCCAGGGGTTGCCGTCGAGATCGTTCAGAGTGAACTGGGGCAGGCTGCCGAGGCCGTCCGGCGCTTCCGTTTCCAGTCGCGTCTCCTGGTACCACTTGTAGAGGGCGCTGGCGCCGGCGCCCAGAAGAATACCCATGAGGGCGAGAATGAAGAAGTGGCGAAAACTCATGGCGTCACCTTGTCGAGCTGGCGGGCCAGGGCCTCGGCACCGATGTCGCCCATGACCCGCAGGGGGCGCAGTTCCTCCCCCTTGGCGTTCCAGAAGATGAGAGCCGGCGGCGCCGGCACCTCGAAGCGGCGCTGCAAGGCGAGTTCGTCGTCGTTCTGATCGGTCACGTCCGCCTGCAACAGCACGAACCGTCGCAGCCGGGCGCGCACCCGGGGGTCGGGAAAGACGTTCTTCTCCAGCGTCTTGCAGTAGATGCACCAATCGGCGTAGAAATCCAGCATCACCGGTCTGCCCGCCGCCTTGGCGGCCGCCAGCTCCCGATCGAGTTCGGCCACGTTTTCGATCCGCTTGAAGTGGACGGGAGCGGCGGCCACCGGCCCGCCGCTTGCGCCCATGGGCAGGATGCCCCGCAAAGGCTGCAGGGTATCGCGCCCGTTGGCGGCCACCCCCACCAGGAAGAGCGCGCCGTAGATCAACAACACCACCCCCAGCCCCTTCCACAGCTTGCGCCATCCAGACGCGTCGCCGGGCAGGGGGTTCAGGGCGCCCATGTAGACGGCGGAGACCACCAGCAACACGCCCCACATGGCCATGATCGTCACTTCAGGCAGGAAACGCTCCAGCATGGTGATGGCCAGCCCCAGCATCACCACCCCGAACACCGCCTTCACCGCGTCCATCCAGGCGCCCGCCTTGGGCAGCAGCTTGCCGGCCGAAGTGCCGATGAGGATCAGAGGCGCTCCCATTCCCAGGCTCATGGCGAAGAGGGCCACCCCGCCCAGCAGCCAGTCGCCGGTCTGGCCGATGAAGATGAGGGCGCCCGCCAGCGGCGGCGCCACGCAGGGGCCCACGATGAGCGCCGAGAGAAGGCCCATCACCGCCACACCGGTGGTCTGCCCCCCTTGCTGGCGATTGCTGACCTCGCTCAGCTTGGACTGCCAGCTCGCCGGCAGCTGCAGGTCGTAGAAACCGAACATGGAGAGCGCCAGCAGCACGAAGATCAGGGCGAAGAAGCTGAGGATCCAGGGGTTCTGGAAAGCGGCCTGGAGATTGGCGCCGAAAAGGCCGGCCAGCACCCCGGCGATGGTGTAGGTGACCGCCATGGCAAGCACGAAGACCACCGACAGGGTGAAGGCGCGCCGGGCGGTCACCTGCCGACCCTGGCCGGCGATGATGCCGGAGAGGATGGGAATCATGGGAAAGACGCAGGGCGTGAAGGAGAGGAGCAGCCCCAGCCCGAAGAAGCTGAACACCACCAGCCAGGTGGAACTCGACCGGAGCAGGCCGGCGATGCGGTCCTGTTCCGACTCCTCCGTCCCGGTCGCCGGCGCCGGGGTGGGGGGAGCCGCCGTCGCCGCCGATGCGCCGCCCACCACGTTGGTGGCCGGCAGATCGAGCTCGAAGCCCTTCTTCTGCGGTGGATAGCAGATCCCCGCTTCGGCGCAGCCCTGGTATTTCACCGTCAGTCGGATGCGTTGCGGCTCGCCCTGCTGGCGCAGCAGCGGCACCCCCGCCTGGAAGTCGTGGACGAAGACCGGCACGTCGCCGATGGAGCCGTCCGGCTTGATGGTGTCGTGCTTGATCTTGGGCTCGGGCAGCTCCAGCGGCCCGGCTCGCACCCCCTTGCCGTCGATCTCCACCGCCAGCTTGTCCTCGTAGAGATAAGTGCCCTTGGCCACCTTGAAGTGGAGCCGCAAACGGTTGCCGTTGACCACTTCGGGTTCCACGCCATAGGCCTTGTCGGGGGGCAGAAAGCCCTCTTCTTCCAATCCGAGGGCGCCGTTCACCACGGAGCCCAGAGCCTGCAGTGGCGAGGAGCCGCCCCCTCGAGGGGACGAGGGCTGCGAAGAAGAGGAGGCGGGAGCGGCTGTCTCGGGCTGGGGGGCCGGATCGGCGCCGGTGGGCGAGCCGCTCACCTGCGCCAGCGCCTCTTCCGTCTCCTTCACCGCGGAGCGGGCCACCGGCGGCGGCTGGTCGGCCGCCCGATCGAGTGCCACCAGCAGGGTCTGGGAGTGGGGCGGAAAACAGATGCCGCTGTCTGCGCAGCCCTGGGAGCGCACGTCCAGCTCGATGAGGTCGGGACGATCCTCGCCCTCGTAATGAACCGGAATGCGGGCCTCCACCGAGCCGCGATAGATCTCCAATTTTCCGAAGAAAGGGTCCTTCTTGATCTCTCCATCCGGCAGATCGGGTGTTCCGAGGATCACGCGGGGATCGGTGGTGTCGAAATGGAATTTGCTGCGATAGAGATAGTAGCCATCGGCGATGTCCCAGTGCACCACCACGCTCTTTCCCTCGCTGCGGCTGGAGATGGCGAAGGCCTGGTCCGGCTTGAGCAGCGGCGGCTCGGCGGCGGCCCTTCCCAGCAGGAGCGCCAGCGCCAGAAAGAGTCGGATCGAAGCGGTCATGTGTTCTCCTCCACCCATTGCAGATAGCGCTCCTCGCCGGCCTCCACCGGCAGAGCGATGATTTCGGGCACCTCGTAGGGGTGCATGGCGGCCAACTCCTCCTTCAGCTCGGCCCAGCGGTCGCGGCGGCTCTTGATGATCAGCAGCCGCTCCACTTCGCGCTCCACCTCGCCCTGCCAGCGGTAGATGGAGGTGACCGCGGAAGTGACGTTGACGCACGCCGCCAGCCGCTTTTCCACCAGCGCCGAGGCGATCCTTTCGGCCCGGTCGGCGGGACAGGAGCAGAGAATCACCATCGTGGAGGTGACCGGCGGGGGCGGCGGTTCTTTTTCTGGCATACTCATGGGCGGTCGTTGATTGTCACATATCTGCGGGAAGGCGTGGCGGCAAAGACGGGACGACGACGTGGCTGGGTGGGATTAAACGGGTTTGCCCCAAGATGCGCAAGATGAATCCTCTTTTCGTTTTTCTGATTCTGCTGGTGGGGGCTCCTTTGGTGGAGCTCTATGTGCTCATCCGCGTGGGAAGCGTGATCGGC
>JALSRN010000038.1 GCA_026984735.1 Sedimenticola sp.
CCGTGCGCCATCTCTACGTGGGGGACGATTTCCGTTTCGGTCGCGACCGCGCCGGCGACTTCCGTCTGCTGGAGAAAGCGGGGCGCCGCGCCGGCTTCGGCGTGGAGAGCCTGCCCACCGTGGAGCTGGAAGCGTGCCGCATCAGCAGCACCCGCATCCGCGAGGCACTGATGGCGGGGGATCTGGCCGCCGCCGAAGCCTGCCTGGGGCGTCCCTACCAGATCTTCGGCCGGGTCGGTCGCGGCCACCGGCGGGGGCGCACCCTCGGCTTTCCCACTTTGAACATCCCCCTCCACCGCCGGGTGAGTCCCTTGCAGGGCGTTTTCGCCGTCACCGTGCAGGGGTTGGCGGAGGGGGATCTTCCCGGAGTGGCCAACATCGGCGTGCGGCCGACGGTGGCGGGGGACGCGCGCCCGCTGCTGGAGGTGCACCTGTTCGATTTCGACCGCCAGGTGTATGGCGCCCACGTGGGCGTCACCTTTCTCCGCTTCATCCGCGAGGAGCGCAAGTTCGACTCTTTCGACCGGCTTCGCCGGCAGATCGAACTGGACGCCGCCGAGGCGAGGCGCTTCCACAGCCTGGCGCCGGCCGCCGCCATTCTCTGATCGAGCCAACCATCACCACAGGAATCGAAGTCCGTGAGCAACAACTACAAGGAGACACTCAACCTCCCCAAGACCGATTTTCCCATGCGTGGCAACTTGGCCCGGCGGGAGCCGCAGGCGCTGAAGCAGTGGGAAGAGAAGCAGCTCTATCGGCGCATCCGCGAAGCGCGTGCCGGCTGCGACAAATTCATTCTTCACGACGGCCCCCCTTACGCCAACGGCGACATCCACATCGGCCACGCAGTGAACAAAGTGCTCAAGGACATCATCGTCAAGAGCCGTACCCTCGACGGTTATGACGCGCCCTACGTCCCCGGGTGGGACTGCCACGGCCTGCCCATCGAGCTGCAGGTGGAGAAGAGGGTGGGCAAGCCGGGACAGAAGGTGAGCGCGGCCGAGTTCCGCCGCGCTTGCCGCGACTACGCCCGCGGCCAGGTGGAGCGGCAGATGGCCGATTTCAAGCGGCTGCTGGTGGTGGGCGACTGGGAGAACCCCTACCTCACCATGAATTTCCAGCAGGAGGCCGACATCGTCCGCTCGCTGGGACGCATCGTGGCGGCGGGGCACCTGCACAAGGGCTCCAAGCCGGTGAACTGGTGCATCGAGTGCGGCTCGGCCCTGGCCGAGGCGGAGGTGGATTATCTGGACAAGAGCTCCACCGCCATCGACGTGCGTTTTCCCGTGGTGGACGAGGCCGCCTTTCTGGACCGGTGCGACATGGCCGAGGTCGGGGAAGGGCCGCTCTCGGTGGTGATCTGGACCACCACTCCCTGGACGCTGCCGGCCAACCAAGCGGTGGCGCTCCACCCGGATCTGGAGTACCTGGTCGTCCAGGCCGGCGACGAGCGGTTGCTGGTGGCCGAGGGGCTCATGGAGGAGGCGGTGGCCCGGTGGGGCGTGGAGAGCCCTCGCCGCCTGGGGAGCTGTCGGGGCGCTGCGCTGGAAGGGGTGGAGCTGCGGCACCCCTTCTACGACCGCAAGGTTCCGATCATTCTCGGCGGGCACGTCACCCTCGACGCCGGCACCGGCGCCGTGCATACCGCGCCCGGTCATGGCCTGGAGGACTATGTGGTGGGTCGGGAATACGGCCTGGAGGTGGACAATCCGGTGCTGGGGGACGGCCGTTTCCGCGACGATCTGCCGCTCTTCGGCGGCCGGCCGGTGTTCGAGGCCAACGAAGAGGTGGTGAAAGTGCTTAAGGAGCGGGGCCGGCTGCTTTGCGCAGGCCGGCTCACCCACAGCTATCCCCACTGCTGGCGCCACAAGAGTCCCATCATCTTCCGCGCCACCCCTCAGTGGTTCATCAGCATGGATCAGAAGGGCTTGCGCCGCGCGGCCCTGGCCGAGATCGAACAGGTGCGGTGGCTCCCCGAGTGGGGGCGGGAACGCATTCGCGGCATGGTGGAGAACCGGCCCGACTGGTGTATCTCGCGCCAGCGCACCTGGGGGGTTCCCATCACCCTCTTCGTCCACCGCGACAGCGGCGATCTGCATCCGCGAACCCCGGAGCTGTTCGAAGAGGTGGCCCGACGGGTGGAGGAGAAGGGGATCGAGGCGTGGTTCGAGCTCGATCCCGCCGAGCTTCTGGGCGACGACGCGGCGCACTACGACAAGGTCACCGACACTCTGGACGTCTGGTTCGACTCGGGGGTGACCCATGCCTGCGTCCTCGACCGCCGGCCGGAACTGAAGCGCCCCGCCGAGCTCTATCTGGAGGGCTCCGACCAGCACCGCGGTTGGTTCCAGTCCTCCCTACTCACTTCGGTGGCCATGACCGGCAAAGCGCCCTACCGTGCCTGCCTCACCCACGGCTTCACCGTGGACGCCCAGGGGCGCAAGATGTCCAAGTCCCTGGGCAACGTGGTGCAGCCGCAGAAAGTGATGAAGAGCCTCGGCGCGGACATCGTCCGCCTCTGGGTGGCGGCCACCGATTACCGGGCGGAGATGGCGGTTTCCGACGAGATTCTGGGGCGCATGGCCGACGCCTACCGGCGGCTGCGCAACACGCTCCGTTTTCTGCTGGCCAATCTGTTCGATTTCGATCCGGCGCGGCATCTCCTCGATCCGGAGCGGATGGTGGAGCTCGATCGCTGGATCCTGGGGCAGGCGCGCAAGCTCCAGCAGGAGGTGGTGGAAGCCTACCGGGACTACAACTTCCACCTCATCCATCAGAAGGTGACCCAGTTCTGCGTGGTGGAGCTGGGCGGTTTTTATCTGGACGTGATCAAAGACCGGCAGTACACCTGCAAGACCGAAAGCCCGGCGCGCCGCTCCTGCCAGAGCGCCATTCATCAGATCGCGGAAGCGATGGTTCGCTGGCTGGCGCCCATTCTCAGTTTCACCGCTCAGGAGGCGTGGGAGCATCTGCCCGGTGAGCGGGACGAGTTTGTCTTCACCCAACATTGGCACCGTTTTCCCCGAGAAGCCGCCGGCGGCGGGCGGCTGGACGAGGCCGACTGGCAGCGGCTCTTGAGAGCGCGCGGCGAGGTGAGCCGGGTGCTGGAAGGGATGCGCAAGGCGGGCGAAATCGGCTCTTCCCTGGACGCCGAGGTGGTGCTCTACTGCGATGGCAAGCTCCGCGAGAGCCTGGCGAAACTGGAGGACGAGCTGCGTTTCGCCCTCATCACCTCCCATGCCCGGCTGAAGCCCCTGGCCGAGGCGGGGCCGGAAGCGGTGGAGACCCAAGTGACCGGGCTGAAGGTGGCGGCGGCGGCTTCCAGTCATCCCAAATGCGTCCGCTGTTGGCACCACCGGGAGGACGTGGGCACTCATCCCGATCATCCTCAGCTCTGCGGCCGCTGCGTGGAGAACGTGGAGGGGCGCGGAGAGGAGCGCCGTTTTGCCTGAGCGGCTTTCCACCACGCCCTGGCTGCTGCTGGCAGTCGGAGTGGCGTTGGCGGACCAGCTCACGAAGGGGTGGATGCTGGCCCATTTCGAGCCGGGGGAGGTGCGCAGCGTGCTCCCTTTCTTCAATCTGGTGCTCACTTTCAACGAGGGGGCCGCCTTCAGCTTTCTCAGCGAGGCGGGCGGCTGGCAGCGCTGGTTCTTCGTGGCGCTCACCCTGGTCGTGGCCGGTGCGCTGGTCATCTGGCTGCGGCGCCTTCGTTCTGGCGAAGGGCTCACCGCCCTGGCGTTGGCGTTGATCCTGGGGGGCGCATTGGGAAATCTGGTGGATCGGCTGCGGATGGGCCGGGTCACCGATTTTCTCGATCTCCACTGGCAGCAGTGGCACTGGCCCGCCTTCAACCTGGCCGACTCCGCCATCACCGTCGGCGTGGTGGTACTTCTGCTCTCCTCCGGGCGGCAGAAAAAAACCCGGCCACATTTCGTGTGACCGGGGTGTCGCCAGGCTTGCTCTGGATCTTCCTTGGGCCTTCCCTGAAGGAAACTTCCCTGTTCCGTTCTCCTTCCTGGAGTCTCCTTGCTTCGGCGACGGATTCAGTTTCTCAAAAGGGGCGTCTTCAGTCTGTCGGCGGCTGCGGAAGCGGGTGTAGGCAAATTCCTACAGAGCTCCTCCAGCCCCTCCGCCAGGCGGGGACCGGGGCGCTCCAGCGCAGGGGGTATGGCGACCGCAGGGGCATCCTGGGGATTGGGATCGGTCGCCGGGCGGGCGGTGAGAAGAAGATCGTAGGGGCGGCTGAGCACGGCTTCCCGGCCGATGCGGATCACTCCCGCCGGCACGTCGGCGAAGACGTTCGCCAGCCGCGCCCGTTGCAACAGCTCGTTGATCCAGTGGCGGCCGCCGACGGTCATGGGCGGGTCCGGCCAGATCTGGTAATAGACCCGCAGCGGTGCTGCGTGCCGGCGGGAGGCGCAGGCGGCCGACAGCCTCTTCTCGAAGAGGCGGGCGGCCCGCTCGCCGACCCGCGGCACGCCGGCCAGTAGGGCGATCTTGCGCAAAGCCGCGGCGATGTCGGCCAGGTGGCGCGGCTCGGTGCGATAGACGGCGATGCCCGCGGCGGCCAGCCAGCTCAGGTCCGCCGGTCGGTTGCCAGACTGCCAGGCCACCACCAGATCGGGCCGGAGCTGCAACAACCGCTCACGGTCCAACGGCCCCAGGGCGGCCAGGCGGGGCACCCGGCGCAGCGCCGGTGGATAGTTCGCGAAATCGGCCACCGCCGCCAGGCGCGATTCCAGCCCCAATGCCAGCACCAGCTCGGTGGCGTGGGGCGCCAGGGTGACGATGTGCCGGGCGGGGCGGGTGAGAACCACCTTCTGGCCGGTATCGTCGACGACTTGCAATGGGGCGGAGGTCGCGGCCAACAGCAGGATCAACGGCAGCCACTTCATGGCCGGGACGCCAGCAGCTCGCGGATTCGTCGCCACTCGAAAGCGGGACCGGGATCGGTTTTTCGATCCGGCGCGATGTGGCAATGGCCGACGACGCGCTCCGGGGTGATGGCGGGGAAACGACTCATGATCCGCCGGATCGTTCGGGCCAGAACATCGTACTGAAGATCGGTGTATGGGATCCGGTCGGCGCCTTCCAGCTCGATGCCGATGGAGTAGTCGTTGCACCGTTCGCGCCCCTGGAACGAGGAGACGCCGGCATGCCAGGCCCGTCTGTTCAGTGGCACGAACTGCACCAGCGCGCCGTCACGCCGGATGAGCAGGTGACTGGAGACCCGCAAATGGTGGATCTCCCGGAAGAACGGGTGCCGGTATCTGGGCAGCCGGTTGAGAAAGAGCTGTTCGATCCAATCGCCGCCGAAGACGCCCGGCGGAAGACTGATACCGTGGATCACCACCAAGTCCACGGCGATGCCTTCGGGTCGGTCGTCGCAGTTGGGCGACGGGATCCTTCGGGCGCCCTCGAGCCATAGTGCTTCTTCGGCATTTCTCGGATTTGAAGGGATCGTCATGGGGACATCGGCATTTGGTCGGTAGCCCGACTCTTGAGACCAGTGCAACTTCGACCTCCACAGTGTGCCATCTTATTGCGGTGGATTCGGCGGGGATTTCGGCGGCGATGCCGTTACAATGGGTCTGGCTTGGACGGTCGTCACGGAAAAAAATCGAAAAATCGTCTATGATTATTTAAACTCAACAACTTGAAGTCATTTTGTTAAGAACTGGTTTAAAAACACATTGTATTGTTTGGTTCCATGTGGGTAGGGTGAAAGGGGTATAACCTCCCATTATGGAGAAGACTTCAGCGGCGAGAAAGGGGCGAAACGAAAGGGAAGGGAGATTTCCTGGATGTCCTCCTGTAACCAGCCACCATAACAACGATTGAGAAAGGGCACATTCATGGCGAAGCCCTACAAATCGGTGCTCACCCGGCCCCAATTGCAGAGGCTGGCCGCTCTTTTCAGCCGGCGGGTGGCGGAGTGGCTGGATGCCCGGCTCGACATCTATTTTTCTGCTTTGCAGGAGCGCTTCTTCGAGAAGATGGAGCAGGCTCCCAACGATGAAGCGCGCCACGATTTTGCCCACGCGGCCCGGGAGCTCCCAAAAAGGCAGGTGGCTGTGGGCCAGGTGTTTCGCGCCAATCTGCTCAAGGCGGTGGAGACCTTCTTTCTCCATTATGAAGCCTATCTCGAGGAGTTCATCCACGCCTTCACCAGTTCTGCCGGAGACCAGGGTGCGTTGGAGCTGGTGAACAACGAAAAGCTGGAGGAAGATCTGGTCATCCTCCGGGTGTCGCACCAAGCCACCACTCGCCTGCAGCCGGCTTACAAAGAGGTTACTTCCTACTTGGCCGCCGTGGTGCAGCCCAAGGATCTGCCGCCCAATGGAACGCCGCTTTCCCCCCAGGTGATCGCCAACTGCTTGCGAATGGCTCTTTCTGGTTGGGAAGGAACACCGGCTTCCCGTTTTCTTTTCTATCAGACGCTGGCCGAAGAGTTGATGCCAAAGCTCTCCCTGCTCTTCGAGCCCACCATCGCAGCGCTTCGCGATCTCGGTCTGGAGCCAGTGGAATCTCGGTTGAAAATGAAACGGACGGCAGTTCGGCAACGCGCTCTGCCTCTACCTCCGCATCCGAGGACACCTGAAAATATCGTCCCTTCCGGAGCGGCGCAGGACGAGGCCACCATCTTTTCGGTACTTGGCCTGATGCGCCAAATGGACGAGCAGGACCGCAAGGACCTGAAGATGGTTGGATCTTTGGCAGGAGCCGCTTCCAAACCAGGGCCCGCATTGAGACCCGACACGCTGATGGAGGTGGTAGAAGGGTTGAAGGGAGAGCGGTTTAGGGAGGTTGAGAATCTCCAAGAGATGCGTAGCATCCAACGCCGGTGGAAAGAAACACTGGTGGTGAAATTGAAGGAGAAGATGGCGCAAGAGCACGCCAAGCTGCATCAGTTGGACCAGCAGATCCTTGACATCGTCACCATGCTGTTCGATTTTGTTCTCGACGACTCTTTGATACCCGACTCCATGAAAGTGCTGCTGGTTCGCCTGCAGATACCGGTTCTACAGATCGCAATTCGTGACAAGACCTTTCTCACCGACAATCGCCATCCCGCGCGTCTGTTGATCAACAACCTATCCAGAGCTGCGGTCCGTTGGGCAGGAAGAACAGACTGTACCGAAGACAATGTCTATGCCATGATCCAGGATACGGTATGTATCGTTCTGGAAGGGGATGCGGGGGATCCAGACCTCTACCGGGAGGCGAACTGCCGCTTCGAAGCCTTTCTGGCTCAAGAAGAGCGGGGGGCAAGAGTGGCGGAGGAACGCCTGTCGCAAGTGGCTCGGGGCAAGGAGCAGCTGGCCTTGGCGCGTCGTCGCGTGAACACTCTTCTCGACCGACTGGTCAGTGAGGAGCTTCCGGATGTGGTGCGAGAGATCCTTGAAGACGTGTGGCGCGACGTGCTCACACTCGTGCTGCTGCGTGAAGGGGAAGAGAGCGATGCTTGGCGCGATGCTTTGGGGGTGGCGACAAGGCTGGCGCGGGGCTCCTGGAACTTGGAGTCTCGAGAAGAATCCGTTTCCATCGAAAAAGAGGCTCCCGATCTGCTGGGAGAACTACGCCGGGGATTCGCTTCCATCGCCTACGACTCCAAGAAGGCGGCGCAGCTGTTGGAACGTCTGGAAGGTTGCTATGCGGCCGTCTCGCGGGGGGATGGCCCCTGCTTATCCGAACCCATCACGGAAGAGGATGAGGAAAAGCCGCTCGGCGACACAGCGTACCCTTCGGAGCCGGATCGGTGGGACCGGCTCGTGGCCTCTCTGAAAGAGGGAGATTGGGTCCGCTGGGAGGCCACGGAGGGAGAAGAGTACCGTGGCAAGCTGGTGTGGCGCAGCGAGATCGCCGACCTCCTGCTCTTCGTGGACATGCGTGGGCGCAAGCTGGCCGAACACACCAGCCAACGGCTCGCGGAGCTTTTCCGACAGGGCCACGCCTCGGTGCTCGAACAGATCGATCAGCCCTTCATGGAACGGGCTCTGCACTATCTGCACCAGTTATTGAGCCGGCGGGTGGCGCGTCACTCGCCCCGCATCCTGCCGGCTTGAGAGCGCGCGGTCGTGAAATTCTTCAGCGATCAGAAGATCGTTCACGGCGACGTGAAAAGGGCGCTGGCCGAAGACGTGGGGGGCGGCGATCTCACCGCGGAGCTGGTGGCCGACAGGGGTTCCGGGAGCGCTCGGCTGCTCTGTAGGGAACGGGCGGTGCTGGCGGGAAGGCAGTGGTTCGAGGAAGCTTTCCGCCAGGTGGACGGTTCGGTTCGAGTCCATTGGCGGGCGGCCGATGGAGATCTTCTTGCGAGCGACAGCGAGGTGTGCCGCATCGAGGGGCCGGTGGCCTCCATCCTCACGGCGGAACGCACCGCCCTCAATTTTCTCCAGACCCTTTCCGGCGTGGCCACCGCCACCGCGGCCTATGTGCGGGCCGTTGCGGGGACGGGAGCCCGAATCCTGGACACGCGCAAGACGCTTCCCGGTCTGCGGCATGCGCAGAAATACGCCGTCACTTGCGGAGGAGGGCACAACCATCGCATGGGGTTGTACGACGCCATCCTCATCAAAGAGAACCACATCGCCGCCGCCGGTTCCATCAAGGCCGTGCTGGAGCAGGCGCGCAGCCTCCATCCCGAGGTGAAGATCGAGATTGAGGTGGAGAACCTCGGGGAGTTGGAGCAGGCGCTGGCCGCGGGCGCCCGGCGGGTGTTGCTGGACAATTTCGACCTGGAGACCCTGCGCCGGGCGGTGGCGCTGAACGGAGGGCGAGCCCGCCTGGAGGCGTCGGGCGGCGTTGATCTTGAGCGGGTGCGCGCCATCGCCGAGACGGGCGTGGACGACATTTCGGTGGGCGCCATCACCAAGAATGTGCGCAGCGTCGATTTCTCTTTGTTGTTGGACGGCGCCTGATCCGGGCGCCGTTTCTTGTGCAATCCCCTCTCGAGGAGCGAGCCGATGAACAGAAGTATCCTTTCCCTGGCGGTCTGCGGGCTGCTGCTGGCCGGTACCCCGCGGGCTGCCGAGTTGAAAACCCTGGATCAGCGCTACAGCTACGTGCTGGGGGTGCGCATGGCGCGCATGCTCAAGGCCGAGGGCATCGGCCGGCTGGACGGCGCCGCCTTCGGCGAGGCGGTGGCCGACGTGATCAACGGCAATCCGCTCAAGCTGAGCGAGGACGAGATGAGTGAGGTGCTCAAGGAGCGCACCCAGAAGAACCGGGAGGAGGCTCGGCGCAAGGCCGAAGAGGCGCTGGCCCGTTCCCGGAGGTTTCTTGCGGAGAATGCTAAGAAACCCGGCATTCGACAGTTGCCCGGCGGAGTGCAGTACCAGGTGATCCGCCCCGGCAAGGGGACGCCGCCCACCATGGACGACAAGGTGAAGGTCCATTATGAAGGACGCACCATCGACGGCCGCAAGTTCGACAGTTCCAGGGATCGAGGCCAGCCGGCGGTGTTCGCCTTGCGAGGCGTCATCAAAGGGTTCGCCCAGGCGCTCACCCACATGAAACCCGGGGCACGCTGGAAAGTCTTCATTCCGCCGGAGCTGGCCTACGGCCGTCGAGGGGCCGGCGGTCTCATCGGCCCCAACGAAGCGCTCGTCTTCGACCTGGAGCTGTTGGAGGTGATACCCCGCAACGGCAATTGAAGGAGTCCGGGGCGGTGGGATTCGCTTCGAACGCGGATCAGTTCTTGTCCAGTTCGAGGAAATCCCAGATCTTTTCGGCGAGGGTCTTCTTACCCTGTTTCAGGGTGGGGAAGTTTCCGCGTTTCTCGTTGTAGGCCAGCACGCGCAGCGCGTCGCGATAGAGCTGATCCTCCCCCATCCTGGCATAGGCGACGATCATGATGGTCAGCGCCTCCTTCACCGAAGGCGTGTATTGGTAGTGCTGCACCACGTATTGGGCGCGGTTGGCGGCCGCCAGCCAGGCGCCGCGGTCCAGGTAGTAGCGAGCCACGTGGAGTTCGTGGCGGGCCAGCTGGTTGCGTAGATAGAGCATCCGCAAGCGGGCGTCCTTGGCGTACTCGGTGTCGGGGAAGCGGCGCACCAGTTCGGCGAAATCGTTGTAGGAGTCCTGGATGGAACCGGGATCCCGTTGGGAATTGTCGGTGGGCAGGAAACGGGAGAAGAAGCCCATGTTCTGGGTGAAGTTCACCAGCCCCTTCAAATAGAGGGCGTAGGCCACCGCCGGATGATCGGGATGGAGGCGGATGAACCGGTCCAGCGCGGCCAGCGCCGAGTCGGGCTCGTCGTTCTTGTAGTAGGCGTAGGCGATGTTAAGCTGGGACTGAAGCGCGTATTTGCCGAAGGGGTAGCGGGATTCGAGCTTCTGGTAGTAGTCGATCGCCTTCTGGTAGTTGCCGTCGTGCATCTCCTCGGTGGCCGCCGCGTAGAGCCGTTGGGCCGACCACCCTTCGGTCTTGTCCTTCTGTTTGGGCAACAGGCTGCAACCGCCCAGAAAGAGGACCAACAGGATGGGCCAGATGAGTCGTCGCATGGAAGGAGAAGAGGCGGTTGCAAGTGGCGGGATTATACCCCACATTAAAGGCCTCGCGACCGCTCCCCAGGGCAATCGCAGGAACAGGCCCCGCCCGGTTCGAGGGTCTGGATGGGGGTGTCGGGGACGCCGTGAACACATTCCTGTGGGCTCGGCCTCGGCGTCCATGCCTCGGGCGCCCCGCCATCCCCGTCCAGACCCTCGAACCGGGCTCCGTGGCAACTCGAGAGCCGAATTCATGCGATTGCCCGGGGCTGGCGCCCCGATTCTGGCAGGCCGCCCGTTCCGGCGATCGCTTGGCGGCCACCGTCCACAGGTTTTCAGGCATGAGTTCATCCCAGCAGATCCACCACAGCGAAACCATCGGCGCCGAACTTTCGGGGCTGCGTCTCGACCAGGCGCTGGCGCGCCTGTTCAGCGACTACTCCCGCAGCCGGCTCCAGGGTTGGATCCGAGAGGGGAGGGTGCGGGTGGATGGCGTGCGGCTCAAGCCGCGTGACAAGGTTTTCGCCGGCCAGCAGGTGGAGCTGGAGGCGGTGCTCGATGCCCAGGTGCCCTGCCGCCCGCAGGCCATCCCCCTGGAGATCGTCCACGAGGATGAACACCTGATCGTCGTGAACAAGCCGGCCGGCCTGGTGGTCCATCCCGCCGCCGGCAATCCCGACGGCACCCTGCAGAACGCCCTCCTGCACCACGATCCCGCCCTCGAGGCCCTGCCGCGCGCCGGCATCGTCCACCGCCTGGACAAGGAGACCACCGGCCTCATGGTGGTGGCGCGCACGCCGCTGGCCCACCGCAATCTGGTGGAGGCGCTGCAGGCGCGATGCATCAAGCGTCGCTACCAGGCGCTGGTGGTGGGGCGGCCCACGGCGGGGGGGACGGTGGAGGCTCCCATCGGCCGCCACCCGGTGCAGCGCAAGCGCATGGCGGTGGTGGCGGGCGGAAAGCCGGCGGTGACCCATTTTCGCATCGCGGAGACCTTCCGCGGCCACACCCTTCTCGACGTGGAGCTGGAAACGGGGCGCACCCACCAGATCCGCGTGCACATGGCCTGGCTTCGCTTTCCCTTGGTGGGCGACCCCCTCTACGGCGGGCGGCTGAAACTGCCGTCGAAGGCCGCCGAAGAGACGGCCGCGGCCTTGCGCGATTTCCGCCGGCAGGCGCTCCACGCCCGCCGATTGGAGCTGGAACACCCCGCCAGCGGCGAGTCCTTCGCCTGGGAGGCGCCTCTGCCGGAGGATTTCGCCCGTCTGCTCGAGCTGTTGCGGCGGGATCGCGAAGCTCATGGTTGAGTTCCTCCGTCCCGACTGGCCGGCGCCTCCCGCGGTGCGCGCCCTCGCCACCACCCGGCGCGGCGGGGTGAGCGCGCCGCCGTGGAACAGCCTCAATCTGGGGGACCATGTGGGGGACGACGCCGTCGCCGTGGCCGAGAACCGCCGGCGTCTGCGTGCCGTTGCGGGCCTGCCGGAAGCGGTGGAGTGGCTCGACCAGGTCCACGGCAGCCGCATCCGCGTGCCCGGCAGCGAGGAGCGCTGCGCCGACGGCCGCTTCAGCGACCGGCCGGGCGAGGTGTGTGCGGTGCTCACCGCCGACTGTCTGCCGGTACTGCTGTGCAACGCCGCCGGCACCGCGGTGGCGGCGGTGCATGCCGGCTGGCGAGGTTTGGCGGCGGGGGTGATCGAGGCGGCCCTGGACTGTTTTCCCGATCCCCCCTCGGCTATCATGGCTTGGTTAGGACCTGCCATTGGCCCCCAGTCCTTCGAGGTGGGGGAGGAGGTCAGAAACGCCTTTCTTACGCAAGACCGGAAGGCGGAGACGGCTTTCCATCCCAGCGGGCGAGGTCGTTGGCTGGCCGATCTCTACGCCCTGGCCCGGCTGCGTTTGCGGCGTCGTGGCGTGGCCGGGATCCACGGCGGCGGGTTCTGCACCTACCGGGAAGCCGACCGTTTCTTTTCCTATCGCCGCGACGGCACCACCGGGCGGATGGCGACGCTGGTGTGGCTGGCGGAAGAATGAGGGCATGGGTGCCGTGCCGAAACGATCGAATCGTGAAGAGGAACTGATGAACCACTGGTACATGCTCACGCTCACCGGCGCGGACCGGCCCGGCATCGTGGCGCGGATCACCCAGGCGCTTTTCGAACAGGGCATGAACCTGGGAGAGGCCTCCATGCTGCGTCTGGGGGGCAACTTCACCATCATGATGATGGTCAGCGGAGAGCTGGATGCCGGCGAGCTGGAGCAGGCGCTGGCGCCGGTTGCCGGCGAACTGGGTCTGAGCCTCCACATCGACCCCATGGAAGGGGGGTTGCACCGCCACGTGGTGCCCAATCTGATGGTGCGGGTGAGCGGCGCCGACCGCGCCGGCATCGTCGCCCGGGTCACCGGCGTGCTGGCAGAGCATGGCTTCAACATCTTCGACCTCGAATCCGACGTGGCCGGCACCGCGGAGCAGCCGGTCTATCTGATGCAGATCGCCGGCATCGCCGCCGAGCCCTTGGAGACGCTGGAGGCGGCTCTGGCGCCCTTGCGGGAGGAGGGCATCGAGGTGAATATCTCGCCGGTCGAGACGCTGGTGGGATGAAACCGCTGCCGATCCTCACCATTCCCGACGAACGGCTCAAGCAGGTCTCGGAACCGGTCGCCGAGTTCGACGACGAGCTGCGCGCCTTCGTCGAACGACTGGAACTCACCCGCCGCCGCGGCCCCGCCGCGGTGGGCATCGCCGCGCCCCAGGTGGGGCGCTTCCAGCGCATCTGCATCGTTGACTGTTCCAACACCCGCAAGCCGGTGCCCAACCACGGCAACCTGGTGCTCATCAACCCCGAGATCACCCACTGGGAGGGCTACGAGGTGGGACGCGAAGGCTGCCTCTCGGTGCCCGACTACACGGGCAACGTCATCCGCGCCACCCAGATCCGTCTGAAGGCCTTCGATCCTCACGGGGAGGAGCGGGAGTACGAGATGGAGGGGTTCGAAGCGCGAGCCGTGCAGCACGAGATCGATCATCTCGACGGCATCCTTTTCATTGACCGGGTGGTGAGCCGCCGCACCGACCTTTTCAAACGCAAGGTGTACCGATGAACGTGGAAGAGGCCATCGTCGGGCGCTGCTCCTGCCGCGCCTACCTGGAGCGGGAAGTGCCCCGCGAAACGATCGAAAAGATCCTCGACACCGCTCGCTGGAGCCCTTCGGGTGCCAATCTCCAGCCCTGGAAGGTGGCGGTGGTCCAAGGAGAGGCCAAAGAGCGGTTGAGCCGGGCGCTTCTGCGCGCTTTCGAGGGGGGCGAAAAGGCGGCGCCCGACTACCCCTATTATCCAAAAGCGTGGCCCGAGCCCTACAAGAGCCGCCGTTTCGAGTGCGGCATGGCGCTCTATCGCGCCCTGGAGATCGAGCGCGACGACAAGGCGCGCCGGCTGGAGGCGTGGAAGGACAACTACCGCTTCTTCGGCGCTCCCGCGGCCTTGTTTTTCTTCGTGGAGCGGGTGATGGAACAGGGCGCCTGGATCGACATGGGCATGTTCATCCAGAACGTGATGCTGGCGGCGCGCCACCACGGCCTGGAGAGCTGTCCCCAGGCTTCGGTGGCCGACTACCCGGAAGTGGTGCGCCGGGAACTGGAGCTGGAGAAGGATCTGGTGCTGTTGTGCGGCCTCTCTCTGGGCTACCCGGACGCCGGCCATCCGGTGAACAACTACCGCACCGACCGTGAACCGGTGGAGGGGTTCACTCGTTGGTACGATTGAGCTGGGGAAGGGGCAGGATGGCTTTTTGGGAGCAGCCGCTTGAATTTCCGCTCTTCAACCCCATCTCGCCTTGGACTTCAAGATTTTAGGGGAGCCTGAACGATCATGCGGATGGACAAATTGACGACCAAATTTCAGATGGCGCTGGCCGACGCCCAGAGCCTGGCGGTGGGGCGGGACCACCAGTTCATCGAGCCGGTGCACTTGCTCGTGGCCATGCTCGACCAGGAAGGCGGCAGCATCCGCCACCTGCTCACCCAGGCGGGCGTCAACGTGGACCAGCTCCGCTCCAGCCTGGGCGAGGCGCTGGATCGCCTGCCCAGCGTGCAGGGGGCTGAGGGGGAGGTACACGTCTCCAACGACCTCAACCGCCTGCTCAACCTCACCGACAAGCTGGCGCAGCAGAAGGGGGACCAGTACATCTCCTCCGAACTCTTTCTGCTCGCCTGCGTGGAAGACAAGGGACAGGTGGGCGAGATCCTGCGCAAGGCGGGGGTCACCAAAGGGGTGCTGGAGCAGGCCATCGAGAAGATGCGGGGCGGTCAGGCGGTGAACGATCCCAACGCCGAGGAGCAGCGTCAGGCGTTGGAGAAGTACACCATCGACCTCACCGAGAAGGCCGAGCAGGGCAAGCTCGATCCGGTGATCGGCCGCGACGCCGAGATCCGCCGCACCATCCAGGTGTTGCAACGGCGCACCAAGAACAACCCGGTGCTCATCGGCGAGCCCGGGGTGGGCAAGACCGCCATCGTCGAGGGGTTGGCCCAGCGCATCGTCAACGGCGAGGTGCCCGAGGGGCTAAAGCACAAACGGCTGCTGTCGCTGGACATGGCGGCGCTCATCGCCGGCGCCAAGTTCCGCGGCGAGTTCGAGGAGCGCCTCAAGGCGGTGCTCAACGACATCGCCAAGGCGGAGGGCAACATCATTCTCTTCATCGACGAGCTGCACACCATGGTGGGCGCCGGCAAGGCCGAGGGCGCCATGGACGCCGGCAACATGCTCAAGCCGGCGCTGGCGCGGGGCGAACTTCACTGCGTGGGCGCCACCACCCTCGACGAGTATCGCCAGTATATCGAGAAGGACGCCGCTCTCGAGCGCCGTTTCCAGAAGGTGCTGGTGGACGAGCCCAGCGTGGAGGACACCATCGCCATCCTACGGGGATTGAAGGAGCGCTACGAAGTGCACCATGGCGTGGAGATCACCGATTCGGCCATCATCGCCGCCGCCACCCTGTCGCACCGCTACATCACCGACCGGCAGCTGCCCGACAAGGCCATCGACCTCATCGACGAGGCGGCTTCGCGCATCCGCATGGAGATCGACTCCATGCCGGAGGAGATGGACAAGCTCGACCGGCGCCTGATCCAGCTCAAGATGGAGCGCGAGGCGCTGAAAAAGGAGACCGACGAGGCGGCGAAGAAGCGGCTCGAGGCGCTGGAAGAGGAGATCGCTGATCTGGAGCGCCAGTTCTCCGATCTGGAAGAGATCTGGAAGGCCGAGAAGGCGGCGGTGGAGGGCACCACCCACATCAAGGAGGAGCTTGAGCGCGCCCGCATCGAACTGGAGACGGCCCGACGCGCCGGCGACCTGCAGCGCATGTCGGAGATCCAGTACGGCGTGATTCCTCAACTGGAGCAGCAGCTCGAGGCCGCCGCCAAAGCGGAGAAGCAGGAGTTCAAGCTGTTGCGCAACAAGGTCACCGAGGAGGAGATCGCCGAAGTGGTGTCGCGCTGGACCGGCATCCCGGTGAGCAAGATGCTCGAAGGGGAGCGCGAGAAACTGCTGCACATGGAGGAGGCGCTGCACAAGCGGGTGGTGGGCCAGGACGAAGCGATCAAAGCGGTCTCCGACGCCATTCGCCGGGCGCGCGCGGGGCTTGCCGATCCCAACCGTCCCAACGGCAGTTTCCTCTTTCTCGGCCCCACCGGGGTGGGCAAGACCGAGCTGTGCAAGGCGCTGGCCGAGTTTCTTTTCGACACCGAAGAGGCGATGGTGCGCATCGACATGTCGGAGTTCATGGAGAAGCACTCGGTGGCCCGACTCATCGGCGCGCCGCCCGGCTACGTGGGCTACGAGGAGGGCGGCTATCTCACCGAGGCGGTGCGGCGCAAGCCCTATTCGGTGATCCTGCTGGACGAGGTGGAGAAGGCCCACCCCGACGTCTTCAACGTGCTGCTGCAGGTATTGGACGACGGCCGGCTCACCGACGGCCAGGGGCGCACCGTGGATTTCCGCAACACCGTGGTGGTGATGACCTCCAACCTCGGTTCGCAGCTCATCCAGGAGATGGCGCGCACCGGCGACTACGAGGCGATGAAGACCGCGGTGATGGAGGTGGTGAGCCAGCACTTCCGGCCCGAGTTCATCAACCGCCTCGACGAGACCGTGGTGTTCCACCCCTTGGCCAAGGAGCAGATCCGCAAGATTACCGACATCCAGATCGGCTATCTGCGCCAGCGGTTGGAGGAGCGGGATCTCAAGCTGGAGATCACCGAAGCGGCCCTGGACAAACTGGGCGAGGCGGGGTTCGACCCGGTCTACGGCGCCCGGCCGCTCAAGCGGGCCATCCAGCACGAGCTGGAGAATCCCCTGGCGCAAAGGATCCTCGCCGGCGAGTTCGCGCCCGGCGACACCATCCGGGTGGACGTGGCGCCGGACGGTCTTACCTTTTCCAAGGCGTGACCACCGCTGTCGCTCCCATCGAGAGCCCCGGAAAACCGGGGCTTTTTTGCGTCTGGAGAAAGAGAAGCTTGGCCTACAGTTTCCAATGTAAGCAAGTTATAATATAAAATTGTTTTATCCCATCATTCCGCCAAAGGTGGCGTCATGGCCGATCGCAGGTTACAGGTGTTCTTCACGGTGGCTCGCCTGCTCAGTTTCACCAAGGCGGCGGAAGAGCTTCACATGACCCAGCCGGCGGTCACTTTCCAGGTGCGCCAGCTCGAGGAGTATTTCAATACCCGCCTGTTCGACCGCACCCACAACCGCATCAGCCTCACCGAGGCGGGGCAGAAGGTCTACGAGTACGCCGACCGCATCTTCGATCTCTACGACGAGATGGAAGGCATGGTGAAGGAGATGACCGGCGAGATCGGCGGCGCCATCACCATCGGCGCCAGCACCACCATCGCCGAGTACATGCTCCCCTCGCTCCTCGGCGACTTCCGCAAGAAATACGAGGAGGTGGTGATCCATCTCAAGGTCTCCAACACCGAGGGCATCGTTTCCATGGTGGAGAACAACGTCATCGACCTGGGTGTGGTGGAGGCGCCGGTGGCCAACAAGAACCTGGTGGTGGAGACCTGTCTGATGGACAAGCTGGTGGCCATCGTCCCGCCCGGCCACCCCCTGGCGGAGCGGGAGGTGGTCTCCTTGCCGGAGATCATGCGCTTTCCTTTCATCTGCCGGGAAGAGGGCTCAGGCACCCGCGAGGTGATCGAGGACTACATCTGCCATGCCGAAGGTTGCGAGGAGGGGCTCAAGATCGCCATGGAGCTGGGCAGCCCCGAGGCGGTGAAGGGCGCGGTGGAGGCGGGCATGGGCATCTCCATCGTCTCCGAGGCCACCATCGAGAAGGAGCTCAAGCTGGGAACCCTGGCCAAGGTGGAACTGGATCCGCCCATGGAGCGCCCTTTCTCCTTCGTCCACCAGAAGCAGAAGTTCCGCATGCGGGTGATGGACAAGCTGCTGGAGTTCGCGCGCAACTATTGCGACCAGGGAGTGCGGACTTGAACTTGGGCTCCGCCGTGCCGTCCCGCGAGGAGCGCCGCCTGCTGGGGCTGTTCCAGCGGTTGGACGATGCCGGTCGCCGCACGCTGCTCGATTTCGCCGAGTTTCTCGCCGACCGGAGGAGCGCCGGGGAGGCGGGAAGAGAAGAGCCACCCGGCGAGCCGCTCAAGATCCCCAGGCCGGAGAAGGAGTCGGTGGTGGGCGCCATGAAGCGCCTGCGCCGCACCTATCCCATGGTGGACCCCGATCGCCTGTTGGACGAGGCCTCGGGGTTGATGAGCGCCCATCTGCTGGGCGGGCGGCCGGCGCGGGAGGTGATCGACGAGCTGGAGGCGCTCTTTCACCGCCATTTCCGCGCGTTGCGGGGGGAGTGACCGCGTGCAACTCATTCTCCAGTGGTTCCGCCGCACCTTTTCCGATCCGCAGCTGGTGGTGCTGCTCACCCTTCTGGTGGGGGGCTTCGTGGTGGTGCTCACCATGGGCAACATGCTGGCGCCGGTGCTGGCCAGCATCGTCATCGCCTATCTGCTGGAGGGCCTGGTGGCGCCCTTGCAGAGGCTGGGGCTGCCGCGCATGGTGGCAGTGGTCATCGTCTTCGTGCTCTTTCTCATCGCCCTGGGACTCATTCTCTTCGGCTTGCTCCCCTTGTTGTCCCGCCAGGTGAGCCAGCTGGTGCAGCAGCTTCCCAACATGATCACCAAGGGACAGCAGGTTCTCATGATGCTTCCGGAAAAGCATCCCGGCCTGATCACCGCCGAACAGGTGCAGGAGGTGATCTCTGCTATCGGGGGCGAAGTGGGAAAGTTGGGGCAGAAGGTGCTCTCCTGGTCGCTGGCCTCGGTGGTGGGGCTGATCACCGTGTTGGTCTACTTGGTGCTGATGCCGCTGTTGGTCTTCTTCTTCCTCAAAGACAAGAAGCTGCTGCTGGACTGGGTCTCCAGCCTTCTGCCGGAGGATCGCAAGATCGCCGTGAACGTGTGGCGCGAGGTGGACCGGCAGATCTCCAACTATGTGCGGGGCAAGTTCATCGAGATCCTCGTCGTGTGGGCGGCCAGCTACGTCACTTTCGTGCTGCTCGGCCTGCAGTACGCGATGCTTCTGAGCCTGCTGGTGGGCCTGTCCGTGATCATTCCCTACATCGGCGCCACCGTCGTCACCCTGCCGGTGTTGGCGGTGGCTTGGTTCCAATGGGGGTGGACGGCCGACTTCGGCTACCTGGCGGCGGCCTATTTCGTCATCCAGGCGCTGGACGGCAACGTGCTGGTGCCGCTGCTCTTCTCCGAGGTGGTGAGCCTGCACCCCATCGCCATCATCGTCGCCATTCTGGTGTTCGGCGGTTTCTGGGGCTTTTGGGGCGTCTTCTTCGCCATTCCCTTGGCCACCCTGGTGAACGCGGTGATCCAGGCCTGGCCGCGCCGGCGCCGCGGCGAAGCGCCGGCCTGAGGGGGCTCGCCCCCTTTCAGCCGGCTGCAAGGGGCAGCCGCACCTCGAAAGTGGTGCCCCGCTTCGCCTCCGACACCACTTCGATGCCGCCGCCATGGGCCTCCACCAGCCGGCGGACGATGGCCAACCCCAGGCCCGTTCCCCGGGCGCGGGTGGTGTAGAAAGGCTCGAACAGTCGTTCGCGCCGCTCTTCCGGGATGGGCGGCCCCTCATTGTGGACCGCGATGACGACCACTTCCCGCTCCTCCTGGCGGGCGCTCAACGTCACCTCGGTACCGGCGGGGGCGGCGTCGATGGCGTTTTTCACCAGGTTGAGCAGGATCTGCAACAGCCGGTCGGGATCGGCGGCGAGCCACAAGCCGGCGTCGCAGCGGATTTCCACCCCGATCTCCTTGTCGGCAGCCTCGGCGGCCAGGCTCTCCTTCACCTGCCGCAGCAGCGGTCGCAGCTCGACCCGCTCGACCTTGAGGGTGAGCGGCCTGGCGTAGAGGAGCACCTCGGCCAGGAGCCGGTCGATGCGCGCCATCTCCCGCTGGGCCAGCTCGAGCCGCTGTTTCTCGGTCTCCGAAGAGCTTCTCTCCAGCGAGTAGTCGAGCGCCATTCCCACGGTGGCCAGAGGGGTGCGGATCTCGTGGGCGATGCCGGTGACGAACTGGCCGATGGCCGCCAGGCGGGCATGTTCGGCGAGTTTCAGGGTGCGGCTGAAGCTGAGGGTGATCACCGTGACCAGGTTGGCCAGCAGTTCCAAATGGAGCGGGCGGTAAGCGTTGGCTTGGCGGGTGGCGAAGACCAGCACGCCCGGGAGAGGGGCGTGGGTGGCCACCGGCAGAAAGATGGCGTCGCGGCGGTGCCGCTCCGCCAGCACCTCGAGAAAGCGGTAGCTGCTGTTGAGGGTGGCCACCTCGTGAACGTCGGGAATGTGCAGCGGGCGGCCGCTCTCCATGCACTCTTCCAATAGAGTGTTGGCCAGGGGGAAGCGGAGGATGCCGAGCCGTTCGGGCTTGCCGTCGCTGTAGGCGCCTTCCAGTTGAATGAGGCCGTCGTTGGCCACGAAGAGAGCGCCCACCCAGTCGAGAGGCAGCAGGCGGGGAAACTCGTGGGCGACGAACGCCAGGGTCTCGTTCAGGTCGCTGCCCTCCTGCAACCGGGCGGTGAGCCGGAAGAGCGTGTCCAGGCGGCTGGTGGTCTCGTTGAAAGTGGTGGCCAGCAGGGCCAGCTCGTTGTCGCTCTCCACCGGCAGGCGGTGCGAGAAGTTGCCCGTGGCCACTTCCCTGAAGCCGCGCACCATGCGGTCGAGAGGGTGGATCACCTTGCGAAAGAACCAGAACATGATGCCGGCGGCGATGAGCAGGGCGCCGGCGAAGGAGAGGCGCACCACCAGGCCGGTCTGACGCTCCTGCCGGCGCAGATCGGCATCCAATGCTTCGAGGAGATCGTGGGTGCGCTGCAGCAGAACGGGGTTGTTCTCGACGATGAGACGGGCCGCCTCCGAAAGATGCGGCATGTCGGCCTTGCCGAGCGTCTTCCGGAGTTTTCGGGCGAAGGCGTTCCATTGGCGTTCGAGCTCTCGGGCGGCGGCCAGGGTGGCGGAGCCCAGAGAGACTTTCATGGGCATCTCCTGATCCAGCTGCTCCTGGAAGTCGCCGCTGGAGAAGGCCATGCAGAGGTCGTCGAAGCGGCGGGTGTTGGCCATCAGATCCTGGAAGTAGAGGCGCAGGTCACGTTTATAGGCGGCGTTGTCGAGGGGACGGTTCTCCGCATAGTTCATGGCCTGCATGGCCATGTGCTGTGCGGTGGCCTGGAGCTCTCCCGCCAGCCTCAGGACCACGCTCTGGGCCCGCTGTTCGTCCAACATTCTCAGCGTATAGAGGCTGAAGAGGGTGAAGAGGACGATCAACGCCAGCAGGGCGGCGCCGATCTGGAACCTGAGAGTCCGGCTGAAACGCAAGGGCGGGGTGGTGTTGCTCACGACAATGTCACCATTATGGCAGTAAAATCGGCGCCGGGGAGGGAATCGCGGGGCGTTGGCGCGAAAGGACCGGGGCAAGTCGAGGCGCTCGTCACCCGTCCCCCAAGGCTCCCTTCATCACACAAGACCAGGACGCCATCGTGGATCTTTCTTCCTGCCAAGAACTTTTGACCCTACGCGACTGGGTGCGGTGGGGCGCCAGCCGTTTCATCGAGGCCGGCCTCTTTTTCGGTCATGGCACCGACAACGCTTTCGACGAAGCGCTGGCGCTGGTGCTGCACGCCCTCCATCTGGACCACGATCACGGGCTGACCTACCTGGACGCTCGTCTCACCCGCGAGGAGAAGGAACGGGTGCTGGGCTATTTCAGACTGCGGGTGGAAGAGCGGCTGCCCGCCGCCTACATCACCCACGAGGCCTGGTTCGCCGGTCTCTCTTTCTACGTGAACGAGAACGTGCTGGTGCCCCGTTCCCCCATCGCCGAGCTGATCGAACAGGGTTTCGAGCCCTGGCTCAACGACGAGGAGGAGGTGCGCATTCTCGATCTGTGCACCGGCAGCGGCTGCATCGCCATCGCTTGCGCCCACTACCTGCCCCATGCGCGGGTGGACGCGTCGGACATCTCCCCGTCGGCCCTGGAGGTGGCGCAGGTGAATCTGGACCGTCACCAGTTGCAGGGGCGCGTGAGCCTGTTCCGATCCGATCTCTTCGATGAACTGCCCGAGGCGCGGTACGATCTCATCGTCAGCAATCCTCCCTACGTGAGCAGCGAGGAGATGGAGTCGCTGCCGGAAGAGTATGGCCACGAGCCGGCGCTGGGGCTGGAGGCGGGCGCCGATGGCCTGGAGATCGTGTCGCGCATCCTCGCCCAAGGGGCTCGCTGGCTGAAACCGGGTGGTATCATGGTGGTCGAAGTGGGCGACAGCATGGAGAATCTGACGCGCCGCTATCCGCGGGTGCCCTTTCTGTGGCTCGATTTCCAGCGGGGCGGCCATGGAGTTTTTCTGCTCACCGCCGAACAGTTGCAGCAATATCAGGACCAGCTTTCCGAGGAGTGACCAAGAAGATGAGCCTGCGCCGCGCCAAGAGTGCCGAAGAGTATGTCGAATGGGTGAAGAACGCCGTCTTCGAGGTGGCCGATCTGCGCGACTGCTACGATTACGAGCTGGAGATGGAGGATCTCACCCGCTATCCTCTCTGGCTCGATCCTCTGGAAGAGAGCATCAAGGAGCTCTACGACCAGATGGCGGAGGGGCGTTACCATTTCGGGCGCGAGGATCTGCCCTTCATGGAGATCGTGCACCGGCACGGCGACCAGATCCCCTTCCACACCCTTCTCAAGCAGATCAACGAGACCCACCGCAAGGGGCTCGACGTGGAAGAAGAGACGTGAAGATGCAGCAACAGCTGATTCTCGACGACGCCCTCATCGCCAAGTACGATCAGAGCGGCCCCCGCTACACCTCCTACCCCACGGCGGTGCAGTTTCACGACGGCTTCGGCAACGCCGACTATGCGCGCATCGCCCGCGAGAGCAACGCAAGCGGCCGCCCCTTGTCGCTCTATTTCCACATTCCGTTCTGCGACACCATCTGCTTCTATTGCGCTTGCAACAAGGTGGCCACCAAGGATCGCAGCAAGGGGGGCGAATACCTGCGCCGGTTGCACCGCGAGATCGCCCTCCAGGCCGAGCTGTTCGACGCGGACCGGCCGGTGGCCCAGCTCCACTGGGGCGGGGGCACGCCCACTTTCATCAGCCACGACGAGATGCGCGAGCTGATGCGGGTCACGGGGGACCATTTCCACCTGCTTCCCGACGACCAGGGCGAATACTCCATCGAGATCGATCCTCGTGAAGCCACCGCCGAGACCGTGGCTCTGCTGCGCGAGATCGGTTTCAATCGCATGAGCCTGGGAGTGCAGGATTTCGATCCCAGGGTGCAGCGGGCGGTGAACCGCCTGCAGAGCGAGGAGCAGACCCTGGCCGTGCTCGAGGCGGCCCGTGCCGAGGGGTTCCGTTCGGTGAGCATCGATCTCATCTACGGTCTTCCCTTCCAGAGCCGCGAAAGTTTCGAACGCACCCTGGAGCGCATCGTCGAGGCGGCGCCCGACCGGCTCTCGGTCTTCAATTACGCCCACCTTCCGCAGATCTTCAAGCCCCAGCGGCGCATCGACGCGCGGGCGTTGCCGCCCCCGGAGGTGAAGCTGGAGATCCTGCACATGACGGCCTCCAAGCTGGCCGATGCCGGCTACGTCTACATCGGCATGGACCACTTCGCCAAGCCGGACGACGAACTGGCGCGGGCCCAGCGGGAGGGGACCCTCTATCGCAACTTTCAGGGCTACTCCACCCACGCCGACTGCGATCTGATCGGGCTGGGCATCACCTCCATCGGCAAGGTGGGCAACTGCTACGCCCAGAACCTCAAAGAGCTGGAGAGCTATTACGCCCGCGTCGACGCCGGTGAGCTGGCGATCTTCCGCGGGCTGGAGCTGACGCCGGAGGACGAGTTGCGGCGGGACGTCATCACCCGGCTCATCTGCAATTTCGTGCTCGACTACCAGTCGGTGGAGCGGCGTTGGGGCATCGACTTCCAGGCGCATTTCCGCGACGAGCTGCGGCGGCTCGAAGAGATGGCCGCCGACGGCCTGCTGGAGCTGGACAAGAAGGGGATCCGGGTGCGGCCGGTGGGGCGCATGCTGATCCGCAACATCTGCATGGTGTTCGACGCCTACCTCGAACGGGCCGCGGGGCAACGTTTTTCACGGGTCATTTGAAGGCGGACGGGCGGTCCGTCCTTCATCTACATGAGGCAGGGCGTCTGCGCCTCGTCCTTACAGCGGTGATGGATCGATTGGATCTGCTCACTGGCCGTGAAGAAGGCTTCCACGCAGCCGGGATCGAAACGGCTTCCGGCATTTTTTCGCACATAGTCGAAGCTCCGCTCCAGAGACCAGGCTTCTTTGTAGGGGCGCACCGTGGTCAGCGCATCGAAAGTGTCGGCGATCGCCACGATGCGCGATTCCACCGGGATCTCCTCCCGCGACAGGCCCCGCGGATACCCTTTCCCGTCCCACCGTTCGTGGTGTGACAGCGCGATGGAGGCAGCCATCTGCAGGTAGGGAGAGCTGCTTTTCGCCAGGATGTCGTGGCCGATGGTGGTGTGCCGCTTCATCACTTCGTGCTCTTCGGCGGTGAGACGACCCGGCTTGAGCAGAATGGCGTCGGGAATGCCGATCTTGCCGATGTCGTGCATGGGCGACGCATATTCCAGAAGGTCGAGGGTGGCGGCGGGAAGCTCCATCGCTTCGGCGATGGCCACGCTGTAGCGGGCCATGCGCTGAATGTGGTTGCCGGTGCCCTCGTCGCGGAACTCGCCGGCCTTGGCCAGGCAGAAGAGGGTTTCATGTTCGCGCCGCTTGATCTGCCGGGTGGCCTGGGCGATCTGCTGCTCCAGGTTCTCGGCGCGGTGCATCGCCTCCTGCTGATAACGGTGGAGCAAAAGCAGGTTTCGGCAGCGCGCCTGGCACTCGTAGTGGTCGAAGGGGCGGTTGAGGAAGTCGGTGGCGCCTGCCTCCAGGGCTTCGTAGCGGATGTGGCGGTCTTCGACGATGGTGACCACCACGATGGGGGTGTGCGCACAGCCGGGCAGCGCACGAAATCGGCGGATCACTTCGATGCCGTCGAGAGCCGGCATGCGGTAATCAGTGATGAGCAGGTCGGGAGGATTGAGACGGCATGCTTCCAGCGCTTCGAACGGGTCGGCGTAGGAGCACTGGGTGATCTCGGGCGAGATGTTCTCCACCACGCGCTCGAGGATGGTACGGCCGGTGGATTGATCGTCGATGATCACCACATGCTGAGCGTGTTCTGCCTGTGTGGAAGAGGAGGGGGCCTTTTCCAGGATCGGTGAGTGTCGGTTGCTGGTTATCATGGTGCTCTCGCTCGTCTGGGGAGGGCGGCCTGGAAGCTCCTGTTTCTCTGTCCTGTCCGCCTCTTCGTATACTGCTTCAGCATCCACGTCCGCTCCTTTGCGTGGGAGTCCTGGGAGTGCCGGGATGTGTGAAGAAAAGAAAATTTGCCCGACACTCCAAAGGGTTACGCGGCTCCAGTGTAACCATTTTCCTGGTTTCTGGAAGAGCGGGCGGTGGAAAAAATGGAGAAAATGGCCGGATTGTGAACGCCGTCCCTTTTCTGTGGCATAGAGGCTAGAATCAGTGGGATCAAACCATTACTCAACTCCCCCGGAGACTGCTCATGTCCCAGCAAAATCAATTTGTACCTTTGGAGATCGCCGTTCTCACCGTATCGGACAGTCGTACCCTGGAGACCGACAAGTCCGGCCAGGTTCTTGTAGATCTGCTGGAAGGCGATGGGCACAGACTGGCGGACCGACAGATCGTGCCTGACGACATCTATCAGATCCGAGCCAGAGTCTCTCACTGGATCGCGGATCCGGCGGTTCAGGCAGTGATCACCACCGGTGGCACGGGATTCACTGGCAGGGACGGAACGCCGGAGGCGGTCAGGCCTCTGTTGGACAAGGTAATGGACGGTTTCGGCGAGCTCTTTCGGGCGCTCTCGTACGAGGATATCGGCACCTCCACCATGCAGTCCAGGGCGCTCGCCGGCGTGGCGAATGGCACCTTCGTCTTCTGCCTGCCGGGGTCGACGGGTGCGTGCAGGGATGGCTGGAACAAGCTGCTCTCGCCCCAGCTCGATTACCGCACTCGCCCTTGCAACTTGGTGGAAGTGATGCCCCGGCTGAAAGAATGACTCTGCGTGGCATGCTCAGAGAGGTGAGGATACAGCTACCGTATCGAAGAAGTGCAAGTTACTGAAAATCCAAGGGTCGGTACGTCGCGTTTTCTTTGTCCTGGAAAAGGCGTGGGGTTGGACAGGGCCGTTGGCGGCCGCCTTCCTCCTCATGCTACACTCCAATGCAGCTTAAGATGCTGTATGGATGGCCGCCGGTAAGTGAGTGTATGCGCTGCTTCCCGGTCGAGAGACATGTCCCCGGCGGGGAGTCGGGGCACCGTTCGAAGCTCAGAGGGAGGAACTCTCAGTGAAGAAGTCGTGGTATCGGTCCAGCAAACTCTGGCTGGTGTTTTCCATTTTCGCTGCACTGCTCTTGCCGGGGTGCTCCACCTCGACGTCACCGCATCCTCCGATCAGTCAGGAGCAGATTCGGCCGCAGCAGGAGTACGATTACCTGATCGGCCCGGGCGATATGGTGGAAGTTTTCGTGTGGAGCAATCCTGAACTCACCGTGACCGTGCCCGTTCGGCCGGACGGCAAGATCACCACCCGACTGGTGGAAGACATCGAAGCGAGCGGCAAGACGCCCACTCAGTTGGCCAGGGACATCGAAAAGGCTTACTCCGAGTATGTCAAGAATGCGGTGGTGAGCGTCATCGTCAACGGTTTCGTTGGCGTTCCTTATCAGCAGGTTCGGGTGGTAGGCGAGGCGGCCAAGCCGTTGAGCGTTCCCTTCCGCAAGCATATGACCCTCCTTGACCTGATGATCGAGGTGGGCGGGCTCACCGACTATGCCGATGGCAACAAGGCCGTCCTCATCCGGAACTTCAAAGGCAAGCAGAAGACCTTCTCCGTGCGGTTGGACGATCTCGTGCGGAAAGGTGACATCTCTGCCAACGTTCCGCTTTGGCCCGGCGACATCATCATCATTCCCGAATCGTGGTTCTGAGGCGGCCTGTGGACTCCGCCGTTCCTTGCAAGCATTAAGGTGGACTGAGCCATGCAGGAATTGCTCGCCCAGATTACAGAATATGCCTTGGGAATCTGGCGTCACCGCTGGGTGGCGCTGGCCTCGGCGTGGGTTTTTTCCATCGCCGGTTGGCTCTGGGTGGCCCAGATACCCGAAGAGTACTTGGCCAGCGCCCGAGTCTACGTCGATACCAACCGGGTGCTGAAACCGTTGTTACGTGGGCTTACGGTGGAGCCCAACACCAAACAACGAATAGAGGTGCTCAGTCGCACCATGTTGAGCCGGCCCAATCTCGAAAAGCTGATGCGCATGACCGACATGGACCTCGACGTCACCGATGCCCGCCAGAAGGAGGAGCTGTTAAGAGATCTCTGGGAGAATATCCGCATCAGGGCAGACCGCCGCAACCCTTCTCTTTACACCATCTCTTTTCAGCATCCGGACCGGAAGACGGCGAAGCTGATGGTGCAGTCGCTGCTCTCTGTTTTCGTGGAGGGTACCCTGGGCGAGAAGCGTGAAGAGACGGTGGGGGCACGGGAATTTCTCGAACAACAGATCGCGGACTATGAGCGACGGCTCACCGAGGCGGAAACACGTTTGGTGAAATTCCGCCAGAAGCACATCGACGATCTCACCGGCGATGTGGATACCTACTATGACCGGCTCCAGCAGGCAAAAGGGCAAGCCAAGATGGCTCAGCTTCAGCTTGAGGAGATGGAGAACCGGCGCAAGGAACTGCAGCGTCAGCTCGAAGATGAGGAGGGCGATTCCGACTCTCTTCTGGGCGATCTTGCCGAGGAAGATTCGGGGAGCGGCGCCGTGACCACCAGTGTGGACTCACGGATCGAATCACTGCAGACCAAGCTCGACACTCTGCTGCTCAAATATACCGAAAAACACCCGGAGGTGGTTCAACTTAGGGCCATGCTGAAAGAGTTGAAGGCGAAGCGTGCGCGCGAGCTCAAGAAACTTGCGAAGGCCAAGAAGCCGTCTGCGGAGTTGCAGGAGAACCCTATTTATCAACAGGTGCGCGCCATGCTGGCGGAGACCGAAGCACGGATCGCCGAGCTGAAGACTCGCAGTGAGGCCTACGCCAAGCAGGTGAAACTGCTGGAGGGCAAGCTGGAAAGCATTCCAAAGGTGCAGGCGCAGCTCAAGCAGTTGAACCGGGATTACAAAGTGCTTTCCGAACGTTATCGGAAACTCATCGAGCGTCGAGAATCGGTGTATATCTCCGGTGAGGTGGAGAAGCGTGCCGAAAACGTGAAATTCAAGGTGATCGATCCTCCTTTCGTGCCACTTGAGCCCACCGAGCCCAACAAACTGCTGCTCAATGCGGCGGTGTTCGTCGGTGCCCTCTTTGGAGGAGGCGGCATTGCACTCCTGCTGAGTCTGCTTCGGCCTGTGTTCATGGATCCCCGTTCGCTGGCTAGGGTCACGGGGCTTCCTGTGTTGGGGATTGTATCGTTATTGGAGACACCGGAATACAAGCACCGACAGCGGATGCAGCAGTTGGCTTTCGGAATCCTGTTGCTGATCTGGATTGGCGCTTTCGTTGGAGTCAATCTTTTGCAAGGCGTGACCTTGGAATCTGTCAGGGCCGTGTTCCCATGGGAGGGGTGATGAAATGAGCATCATCGAAAAGGCGGTAGGTAAACTTGAACGAGAAAACGGTGCTCGCCCGGAAGGAAAAGAAGGGAAAGAGGTTGCGGAAAGCTTGGTGGCGCGCGATGAACAGGCCGCCCCCATAGAGCCACCAAAAACAACGGAGGATTTTCCCTCCGCTAACCCTCAATATGTGGAACTGCCGCTGGAGAAACTGGCTGAGATAGGCATGATCACGCCGGACAAGCCGCGCAGCCAGATCGCCGAAGAGTTTCGCATCATCAAGCGCCCGCTGCTCCAGAACCTCGCGGGAGACGGGGCAGCGGTGGCGGAGAACATCAATCTCATCATGGTCACCAGTGCACTGGCGGGAGAAGGAAAGACCTTTTCCGCCATCAACCTTGCTATCAGCATGGCCATGGAGCAAGACAAGACCGTTCTTTTCGTAGATGCGGATGTCTCCAAAGCGACTGCGGCGACTCTATTGGGGCTTTCCAGCAAGCGACCAGGACTTATCGACCTGTTGGAGGATCCTGCCATAGAGATGCGGGATGTGATGCTGCACACCAACATTCCCAATCTTCGCATTCTCACGGCGGGACGGTTGCACGACAGGGCGACTGAATTGCTTGCCAGTGAGGCTATGCACCGGCTGATGCTCGATCTCTCGCGGCGTTATCCTGACCGTGTCATCGTTTTCGATTCACCACCTTTGTTGCAAAGCACCGAAGCCGTGGTGTTGGCTAACCTGATGGGGCAGGTGGTTTTCATTGTTGCTGCGGAGCAGACTGGCCAGGGAGCAGTATTGGAGGCAGTCCACCTTCTCAAAAAGGAGCAAGTTGTCGGCATGGTGTTGAACAAGAGCAAACGGAGGATCTCCACTGGATACGGATATGGCTATGGCTACGGCTATGGATATGGCAATACAAGAGTCGAGCCGGCGGAAGCCGGATGACAGGCGGCCATTGAAGATGAGCTGGCGTTTCCGCGGGAGAGTCGCGGCTGGCTTTTTGATCTGTTCTCTTTTCATGCCGGCTCAGGCGGCGAAGTGGGATTTGAAGGAGAACGTTACGCTCAGCGAGGCCTATACCGACAATGTCTATCTATCCGAAACCAACCCGGAAAGTTCATGGGCCACCATCATTAGTCCCAATGTTATCCTTTCGGGGAAAGGTCGAAAAATGTCCTTGGAGCTCGTCGGAGCTTTCCAATTCATTTCCAATGCCGAAAAAAAATTCTATCCTCGCCTGCGTGGACAGCTGAATTCCGAGCTCTATGAGCGGCGATTGTTCCTTTCGGCGTGGATATATGCAGACCAGGAAGCTATCGATCCTTTGAAGGCATCGGGCTCGCCAATCAACCGAACCGGAAATCTCACCACCACCTATGCTATCGGCATCAACCCTTACTGGGTGGAACATTTTGGAGATCTAGCTGATCTCCGGGCAGATTACGAATATAGCCATCGCTTTTACACCACAGGATCCCTGGGGGATGAAAATCGCAACAACTTTTTCCTGAAAATCAATGACGGCCGACGGTTCAGCGTGAGCAACTGGGGCTTGGACGCTTCCTACAAGAAAACCACATACCAAAAAGACAGCAGCGCGGATACTGTTTTCAAGTCTCTCGATTTGCGGTTGGGTTACGACGTCACTCGGTCGCTCTCTCCCTATGTGACCTTCGGGCGTGAATGGAACACCTACAACACCAGCCAGGCGCGGCGAGGCGGAAACAAATGGCTGGTGGGTGCCATCTGGTCGCCTAATCCGCGATTGCGCCTCAACCTGGGATATGGCTACCGCTTCTTCGGTCACTATCCTTTCGTGGATTTGCGGTATCGCCGTCGCCGGAGCGTGCTTTCCTTGAACTACAGGCGTGATCTGGAATCGGGTTATGTGCCCCTCGAGTTCCAGTCGTTTTTGGCCACGACCAACCCGTTGGGCAATCCGGTAAATCCTTTTGGAGGTAATCCAGGCGGTATTTCTGGCACCCAGGGCTTTAACAGCCTTGCGCGCATCGGTGCATTCGTGGACGAGCGGTTCACGGGCTCCTACCTGTTCCAGGGGAGGCGGACTACTTTCGGTATCAATGGGAGGTATTCCGACAAGGACTACCAGCTACAGCCCAAACGGATCATCGAGTGGCAGTTGGGCATGAACGTAGTGAGGAATGTCTCGCGGAACATCATCGTGGACGCCTGGACGCGTTGGGATCGCATCGAGGATGAAACGGATTTTCAGGCCGATACCTGGTATCTTGGCTTAGGGATCACCCGCCAGCTGGGTACCTATACCCATCTGCGTCTCGGTTATATCTACTCCAATCGCGATTCCAACCGGATCAACGACAGCTATATCGAGAACCGCTTCGCCCTGATACTGAACACTTCCATGGTGAGGTTGGCAAAACAGGCCGGTTGGTACTGAAATGCCTCCCGAAGTGCTGTGCGTAGTGGGGGCGCGCCCCAATTTCATGAAGATCGCGCCGGTGATGCGCGCTTTCGCGCGTCCTGAATGTCCTCTGACCGCTCGTCTGCTTCACACCGGCCAGCACTACGACGAGGCGATGAAGCACGCCTTTTTCGAGCAGCTCGCCATTCCCGAGCCGGAGGTTGATCTGGAAGTCGGTCCCGGCAGCCACGCGGTGCAGACCGCCGAGATCATGCTCCGCTTCGAGCCGGTGCTGGACGAACGCCCCCCCGCCGCCGTGCTGGTGGTGGGAGACGTGAACTCCACCATCGCCTGCGCCCTGGTGGCGGTGAAGAAGGGGATTCCCGTGGTTCACGTGGAGGCGGGATTGCGCAGCGGCGACCGCACCATGCCGGAGGAGATCAACCGCATCCTCACGGACCAGATTTCCGACCGGCTTTTCACCACGGAGCGTTCCGCGGGGGAGAATCTGCGGCGCGAAGGGGTGAACGGCGACAAGATCCACTTCGTGGGCAACGTCATGATCGACACCCTCAAGTTCAATCTGCAGCGCGCGGTGCCGGCGGAGCGGACTTTGGCGCCCCTCATGGGCGAAGTGGACGATTTCGGCTTGCTCACCCTCCATCGCCCTTCCAACGTGGACGATCCACAAGTGCTCCGGGGGCTGCTGGAGACCCTGGTCGAGCTCTCCCGCGAGCTTCCCCTGGTGTTTCCGGTGCACCCCCGCACCCGGCAAGCCATCGAACGCGCGGGGCTCTTCGAACTGTTGCGCGCTGGTTCCATCCACACCACCGCTCCCCTGGGCTATCTGGAGATTCTCGGCCTGATGCGCCGGGCGCGGCTGGTGCTCACCGATTCGGGTGGCATCCAGGAGGAGACCACCGCTTTGGGAGTTCCCTGCATCACCCTTAGGGAGAGCACCGAACGGCCGATAACGGTGGAAGAGGGCACCAACACCATCACCGGGAGCGATCCGCGGCGCATCCGCAAGGCGTTTGGAGAGATCATGGAGTCAGGCGGCAAACAGGGAAGGATACCCGATCTCTGGGATGGCCGCGCCGCCGAGCGCATCGTGGACCATCTATCCCACTGGCTGCAGCCTGGCAGTTGAACCGCGCGCAGGAAGCATGATCACCAACGCCATGACCGTGGACGTGGAGGACTGGTTCCAGGTCTCCGCTTTCGAAACCCACATCGACCGGGATCGTTGGGAATCGTTGCCCTGCCGGGTGGAGGCCAATGTGGAGCGCATCCTGGCCCTGTTCGACGAGACGGGTGTCCGCGCCACCTTCTTCACCCTGGGTTGGGTGGCGGAACGTTTTCCCGAACTGATCCGGCGGATCGTGGCCCAAGGTCACGAATTGGCCAGCCATGGCTGGTCCCATGTGCGCGTGACGCAGCAGCAGCCGGAGAGTTTTCGCGAGGATGTGAGCCGGACCAAGGCGCTGCTCGAAGACCTGGGGGGAACGGAGGTGGTGGGCTACCGCGCCGCCAGCTACTCCATCGGCAAGGGGAATTTGTGGGCATGGGAGGTGCTCGCCGAGGTGGGCTACCGCTACAGCTCTTCGGTGGTGCCTGTCCGTCACGATCTCTACGGCATGCCAGACGCGCCTCGTTTCGCCTTCCCAGCGGTGGAGGAGAGACTGTTGGAAGTGCCGGTCACCACCTTTCCCGTCGGCGGCCGCAACGTCAACTTCGGCGGCGGCGGCTGGTTTCGGCTCTTTCCCTATGCGTTGACCCGCGCCGTCTTCCGCCGGGTGAACCGGAAGGAGGGGCGGCCTTGCATCTTCTATTTCCATCCCTGGGAGATCGATCCCGGCCAGCCCCGGGTGGAAGGGGTTGGGCCCCGCACCCGCTTTCGCCACTATCTCAATCTGGGTAGAACCGAAAAGCGGCTGCGCCGGCTGCTGGGCGATTTCCAGTGGGACCGTATGGACAGGATCTTTCTTCAGGAGGCGGCATGACTCTCGCCGTGGAATCACTCCAGGCCGGCGACGAAGAGCGCTGGGACCGCTACGTTCTGGCCCACCCCCAAGGCACTTTCTTTCACCGCGCCGGCTGGAAGAGCGTGTTGGAAGAGGCTTTCGGTCATGCCACCCATTTTCTCCAGGCCCGGCGCGACGGCGAGATCGTGGGAGTGCTGCCTTTGGCGCAGGTGAAGAGCCTGCTCTTCGGCAACAGCCTCTCCTCCACCCCCTTCTGCGTCTACGGGGGCGTGGTGGCCGACGATGCGGAAGCGGAAACGGCGCTGCTCGATGCCGCCAGGAGCCTGGCGGAACGGCTGGGCGTTGACGCCCTGGAGCTGCGCAACCGCCGCGCACTGGAAGGGGAGTGGCTGGCCAAGGAGCTCTACGCCACTTTCCGCAAACCCATCTCGGCCGATCCGGAGGAGAACCTCAAGGCCATTCCCCGCAAGCAGCGGGCGATGGTCCGCAAGGGGATCAAAGCGGGATTGGTGAGCGAGGAGGACGACGGCTGGGAGCGTCTCTATCGGGTCTATTCGGAGAGCGTGCGCAATCTGGGGACGCCGGTCTTTCCCCGCCGCTATTTCCGTATCCTGCGGAAGGTCTTCGGGAATCAGTGCCGGGTGCTGATGGTTCGCCACGGGGACGAGGACATCGCCGGTGTGATGAGTTTCTATTTCCGAGACGAAGTGTTGCCCTATTACGGAGGCAGCCGCCCCGTGGCGCGCAGGCTCAAGGGCAACGACTTCATGTATTGGGAGCTGATGCGGCGTTCCGGCGAGGAAGGGATCCGCCTCTTCGACTACGGACGCAGCAAAAGGGGCACCGGCGCCTACAGCTTCAAGAAGAACTGGGGGTTCGAGCCCGAACCGCTCCACTATCAATACCATTTGGTGAAGGCGAAGACCGTGCCCGAGGTCAATCCCATGAACCCCAAGTACCGGCTCTTCATCGAAGGGTGGAAGCGGTTGCCGTTGCCGGTGGCCAATTTTCTGGGGCCCTTCCTGGCGAGGAGCCTGGGCTGAAGGCCGTGGGCGTGCAGGGTCGAGCGGTGAAACCACCCCTGCTCTTTCTCTGTCACCGCATCCCCTATCCGCCGAACAAGGGCGACAAGATCCGCTCTTTCCATCTGCTCGAGTACCTGTCGAGGAGTCACCGGATCCATCTGGGCACCTTCGTGGACGATCCGGCCGACTGGGAGCATCTGGAACGGCTGGACCAATGGTGCGCCGAACGCATGGTGCGGCCGTTGCGCCCCCCTCTCGCGCGGATGAGAAGCCTGAAAGGGTTGGCGAAGGGTCAACCCCTGACGCTGCCCTATTACCAGGACGCGGCGCTGGCGGCCTGGACGCGCAAGGCGATGCGGGAACGGTCGGTGAAGCGCGTTTTGATCTACTCCTCGGCCATGGCTCAGTACCTTCTTCCCGAGACCGCGGAGGCCACAGTGGTGATGGATCTGGTGGACGTGGATTCGGACAAGTGGCGCCAGTACGCGAAGAGCCGCAGCTGGCCCATGAGCTGGCTCTACCACCGGGAAGCGGAGCGGTTGCTCGAGTTCGAACGCAGCGCCTCGGCCGCCGCCGAAGCCACTCTGCTGGTCTCCGAGGAAGAGGCGGAACTCTTCAGGCGGCTGGCCCCCGAGGCGGCCTCCCGGGTGCACGCGCTGCGCAACGGCGTGGATCTGGCATGGTTCGATCCGCGGGTGGAGCATCCGTCGCCCTACGAGGGCCCCGGCCCCCATCTGGTCTTCACCGGCGCCATGGATTACTGGCCCAACGTGGACGCGGTGGTTTGGTTCGCGGAAGAGGTGATGCCCCTCCTGCGCGCCCGTTTTCCGCAGTTGCGGTTCCATGTGGTCGGCAGCCGCCCCGCCGAGCGGGTGCGCGCGTTGGCGCAGGAGCCCGGCGTGGAGGTGAGCGGTACGGTGCCGGACATCCGCCCCTACATCGCCCACGCCGACGCCGCGGTGGCGCCCATGCGCATCGCGCGCGGCATTCAGAACAAGGTGCTGGAAGCGATGGCCCTGGCGCGCCCGGTGGTGGCCTCTCCCATGGGCGCCGAAGGCATCCGCGCGGAATGGGGCGTGGAGCTGCTGGTCGCTGAATCGGGCGAGGAGTTCGCCGACGCTCTCGACAGACTGTTGAACGACAGGGAAAGGGCCGTCACGCTCGGCGAGGCGGCGCGGCGCCGGGTGGAGGCGGACTACGGCTGGGAGGGCACGCTGCCGCTGCTCGACCGCTGGTTTCCGCCGCAAGAGGGGTGAACGGAATGGTGGTGGAAGCGCCGCTGGTGGTCCATGTGATTCACAGCCTGGGCGTGGGGGGGCTGGAGAACGGCCTGGTCAATCTCATCAACCGGACGCCCCCTGATCGCTACCGGCACGCCATCCTCTGCCTCACCGAGTCGGGCAGCTTCCAGGCGCGTCTGCAAGACCCTCGGGTGCCCGTGGTGGCGCTCGGCCTGCCTCCGGGCCACCGCTTCGGCGACTACAAAGCGGTGTGGAACGCTTTGCGTGACATGAGGCCGGCCATCGTCCACACCCGCAACCTGTCGGCGTTGGAGGCGCAGCTGGCGGCCTTCTGGCTCGGCGGCGTGAAGCGGGTGCACGGCGTGCACGGGCGGGACGTCTTCGATCTGGAAGGGAAAAACCGAAAATACAACCTGTTGCGCAAAGCGATCCGTCCTTTGGTGGAACAATACACCACGGTGAGCCGGGATCTGCAGCGCTGGCTGGTGGAGGTGATCGGCGTGCCGCCGCGGCGGGTGGTGCAGATATACAATGGCGTGAACCAGCGCTCCTTCCGCCCCGGCCCGCGTCCGCAAGAGCTGGCGCCCCAGGGCTTTCTCGGCGAAGAGTGCCTGGTGGTGGGCACTGTGGGCAGACTGGCGGCGGTGAAGGATCAGGCCACTCTGTTGCGCGCCTTTGCCCTCCTTGGCCGGCGCGAGCCGGCGATGGAACACCGTCTTCGGCTGGTGCTGGTGGGCGACGGCCCGGAACGGGAGTCGCTGCAGGCGTTGGCCGGCGAGCTGGGGATCTTGGAACGAACCTGGTTCGCGGGCGATCGCGACGAAGTGCCCGAACTGCTGAGGCTGTTCGATCTTTTCGTCCTGCCGTCGCTCGGCGAGGGGATCTCCAACACGCTTCTCGAGGCCATGGCCACCGGCCTGCCGGTGGTGGCGACGAGGGTGGGCGGAAACCCCGAACTGGTGAGGGAAGGGGAAAACGGCTTGTTGACGCCCCCCGGCGATGCTGAGGCGCTGGCGCGGGCCCTTTCGATGCTGCTCGGCGATGCGGAGCGGCGGCGGGAGATGGGCGCGGCCTCCCTGGCGCGGGTGCGCCGCGACTTCCACTGGGAGCGGACGGTGGCGAAGTATCTGGAAGTGTACGATCGGGTGTTGGGAAGGGGGGGCGATGAGAGGGGAACTGCGGGTCGCTCCCGTCGAACGAAAAGTGGTGGCTTTGGGTAGGAAATAGACAGGATGTGTGGAATCACCGGAATATTCGACATGCAGGGCGAGGGAGAGATCTCCCGCGATCTCCTTTCCCGCATGAACGAGACCCAGTTCCATCGCGGGCCGGACGAGGGTGGCATCCATCTGGAACCGGGGGTGGGGCTGGCCCATCGCCGCCTCTCCATCATCGATCTCGCCAGCGGGCAGCAGCCGCTCTTCAACGAGGACCGCAGCGTGGCGGTCACCTACAACGGCGAGATCTACAATTTTTCCGAGCTCACCCGTGAGCTGGAAGAGCGGGGCCATCGCTTTCGCACCCACTGCGACACCGAAGTGATCGTTCACGCTTGGGAGGAGTGGGGCGAGGCTTGCGTGGAACGGTTCCGCGGCATGTTCGCCTTCGCTCTGTGGGACCGCAACCGGCGGACACTCTTTCTGGCGCGCGACCGCCTCGGCATCAAACCGCTCTACTACGCGGCCCTTGCCGACGGCACGTTCCTATTCGGCTCGGAGTTGAAGTCGCTCCAGGCCCACGGAGGGATTCCCCGCGATCTCGATCCACCGGCGGTGGAGGAGTATTTCGCCTTCGGCTACGTGCCCGAGCCGCGCACCATCTATCGCGGCGTATTCAAGCTGCCCCCCGCGCACCGGCTTACGGTGAAGCGCGGCGCCCCTTTGCCGCCTCCTCGGCCCTATTGGGACGTGCCCTTCGAGGTGCGCGCCGACGTGGACGAAGAGAGCCTGCAAGAAGAGCTGCTGGCGCGCCTGGAGGAGGCCGTGCGCGTGCGCTTGGTGGCCGAAGTGCCTCTGGGCGCCTTTCTCTCCGGGGGGGTGGACTCCAGCGCGGTGGTGGCCGCCATGGCGCGGTTGTCGGACGAGCCGGTGAACACCTGTTCCATCTCTTTCGGAGACCCCCGTTTCAATGAGGCTGGCTACGCCGCCATGGTGGCGGACCGCTACCGCACCGCCCATCGGGTGGAACAGGTGGATCCCGACGATTTCGATCTGGTGGATCACCTGGCCGACCTCTACGACGAGCCCTATGCCGACAGTTCGGCCCTGCCCACCTATCGGGTTTGCGAGTTGGCGAAGAAGCAGGTGACCGTGGCGCTCTCCGGCGATGGTGGCGACGAGAACCTGGCCGGCTACCGCCGCTATCGCTGGCACACCTACGAAGAGCGCATGCGCGCCCTGCTGCCTGCTTCGCTGAGACGCCCGCTCTTCGGTCTGCTGGGCCGCCTCTATCCCAAATTGGACTGGGCGCCGAAGATATTCCGCGCCAAGAGTACTTTCCAAGCCTTGGGGCGCGACGCTCTCGAGGGGTATTTCCACAGCGTCTCCGTGCTCTCGGACGAGATGCGGACGAGACTCTTCAGCGACGCCTTCAAGCGCGAATTGCAGGGCTATCGCGCGGTGGAGGTGTTTCGGCGCCATGCGCGCAATGCGCCCACCGATCATCCTTTGTCGCTGGTACAGTACCTGGACATGAAGACCTATCTGCCCGGAGACATTCTCACCAAGGTGGATCGGGCCAGCATGGCGCACGCTCTCGAGGTGCGGGTGCCCATTCTCGATCACCATTTGGTGGAGTGGATCTCGGGGTTGGCGCCGGAGATGAAACTGCGGGGGCGTGAAGGGAAGTATCTCTTCAAAAAAGCGCTCGAACCGCTGCTGCCCCGCGAGATCCTCTATCGGCCCAAGATGGGCTTTTCGGTGCCGTTGGCGAGCTGGTTCCGGGGGCCGCTCAAAGAGCGGGTTCGGGAGGCGGTGCTCGGTGGTGCCATGAGTCGGAGCGGCCTGTTCGATCAGGGCTATCTTCGTCAACTGGTGGATCAACACCAGTCGGGCATCCGCGACTACAGCGCCTCGTTGTGGGCGCTGCTCATGTTCGAATCCTTTTTGCGCAAGGAGGGGCATTCGTGAAGATTCTGCATGTTCTCGACCACTCCATTCCTCTGCACAGCGGTTACACCTTCCGCACCCGCGCCATTCTGGAGCAGCAGCGGGCGCTCGGCTGGGAGACGGTGCAGGTGACCAGCAGCAAGCAGGGGCGCAGCGCGGTAGAGATGGAGGAGGTGGATGGTTTCCGTTTCTACCGCACGCCGCCGTCTTCCGGTCTTTTGAGCAAGTTGCCGGTGGCGAACCAGTGGGCGGTGGTGGAGAGCCTCGCCCGCCGGCTCGACGATGTGATCCGTCGGGAGAGCCCCGACCTGCTGCACGCCCACTCGCCCGCCCTCAACGGAATGGCCGCCTTGCGGATGGGGCGGCGCCACGGGCTTCCCGTAATCTATGAATGCCGCGCCTTCTGGGAAGACGCCGCCGTCGATCACGGCACCAGCCGCGAAGGAGGGGTCCGCTACCGCCTCACCCGGGCGATGGAGACCCATGTGTTTCGCGAAGCCGACGCCGTCACCACCATCTGCGAAGGGCTGAAATCCGACATCGTCGCCCGCGGCATCGACGAAGAGAAGGTGACGGTGATCCCCAACGCGGTGGACCTGGAACGTTTCTCCACGGAGTCGGCCCGGGATGCCGAGCTGGCTGCCCGGTTGGGCCTGGAAGGGAAGGTGGTGCTCGGTTTCCTCGGCTCCTTCTACGCCTATGAGGGGTTGATGCTCCTGGTGGAGGCGATGCCGCAAATTCTCGAACACCGTCCGGAGGTGCGGTTGTTGCTCGTGGGCGGCGGTCCCCAGGAGGCGGAACTGCGGGAGCGAGTTCGGCAGTCGGGGCTGGAAGATCAGGTCGTCTTCACCGGCCGGGTTCCCCACGACGAAGTGGATCGCTATTACGGACTGGTGGATATCCTCGTCTATCCGCGACTGGCGATGCGCCTCACGCAATTGGTGACCCCCCTCAAACCGCTCGAAGCGATGGCCCAGGGCAAACTAGTGGTCGCTTCCGACGTGGGCGGGCATCTCGAGTTGGTCAAGAACGACGTCACTGGCCGCTTGTTCCATGCGGGCGATCCGCGGGCATTGGCGGAGACGGTGATCGACATGGTCGGACATCCCCACCGATGGGAACGGATGCGCCAGTCGGCCCGCCGCTTCGTGGAGCGGGAGCGCAGCTGGCCGCGCAGCGTGGGCCGGTACCGTCTGGTCTATGCCAAGGCGCTGTCCAAGAAGCAGCGCGCGCCCTTTTCAGCGGAAAGAGGTTGAGTTCGATGACGACCCAGACGTTAGGAAAAGGACGGCCGTGGTTCCTGGAAGGCAAGGGGGCCGAGAAGTTTCTTCCATGGTTGCTCGGCGGCGTCTATCTGGCGGTCTACGGGCCCACTCTGGTGTGGCTCTGGCACCGTTGGACCTTGAGCGTCTGGCACAACGGCCACGGCATCCTCATCACCCTGGTCGTCGCCTGGCTGGTGCGTGAAGAGTTGAAGCGCTTCCAGGATCGGCCGCGCGATGCTTCCGCCTGGGGGTTCCTGCTGCTGGTGCCGGCACTGGCGCTGCACATGCTGGATACGGGCATCCGCTCGCAACTTCTTTCGGCCTTTTCGCTGGTGCTTGGGCTTCCCGGTCTTTCGCTGTTGCTGTTGGGCGTGGAGCGGACCCGGGCGATCATCTTTCCCCTGCTGGTGCTCTTTCTCACCCTTCCCATTCCACTGGCCTTCACCGAGTCCATCCATCTCTTTCTCCGCCACGTCACCACCGTCGGTGCGGCCTGGCTGCTGCCCTGGATGGGTGTTCCCGTCTACGCCACCGGTACGATGCTGGAGACGCCCAACGGCTCGCTCATGGTGGCGGATGCCTGCAGCGGTTTCTCCACTCTCTACGCCACTGTGACCGTGGCGGTGCTCACCGCCTACGCCACGCACAGTCGTTGGCGGCGGATCGCGGTGCTCCTGGTGGCGGTGCCGCTGGCCATCGTCGTGAACGTGGTGCGGGTAGTGGTGCTCACGGTGCTGGTGGATCGCTACGGACTCGACGTGCTGCATACTGCCGCCCATGAACTCTCGGGCCTTGCCACCTTCGCGGTGGCGCTGCCGATCATCTTCTGGTTGGGTTATGAACCCCGGAAACGGGAGGCGGGCTCGTGATCTCCCTGCGTTACGTTCCTGCAGTCATTCTGCTGTTGTTGGTGGCTCTGGTTCCCACGGTGATCCACCTCTATCTGGGGCTCGAGGAGGACGACGGCTTGCGGACCTCGGCGGTTCCCATGGAGTTGGCCGGTTTCAAGGGTAAGGCCACCCAGCGTCGCAAGGCTTGGGGGCTGGCGATGTTCGGCAGCCATGACTGGTTCGAGCGGCTCTATGAGAAAGAGGGGCGCCGCGTGCGGCTGTTCGTGGGGCGTGGATACGATCCCAAAAGGCTCTACCACCATCCTGAGATCGCGCTCTCGCGTGGCTTCGATCTCGCACCCGAAAGAATCGTAGTGGTGCAGGGGATTCCGGTGCACCTCCTCGAAGAGGAGGACGGCGAAGGAATCGCGGCCTATGTGCTGTTGTCCGGTGATGGCTTCATCGAGAAGCCGGTTGCGCATCAGCTCGCCACCGCCTTGTGGCAGCTGTTTCATCCGCGCCGGCAGATGACCCTCTTCTATGTGGCGCAGGCGGACTACCCCGTGAAACGTCCTTTCGAGAAGAGCGACGCAGAGCGGGTGCTGCTCGAGGCGATTCGAGACTTCAGAGGGCAGAAGTGAGTGGCACGGCCGGCGCTGATCGTCTTTTCCACCCTCTTTCCCCATGCCGGCGCGCCCGGGGCGGGTCTGTTCGTTCGGGAGAGGATGTTCAGGGTGGGACGCAAATTTCCCCTGGTGGTGGTGTCGCCCCGCCCTTGGTTCCCGGGTCAGGGAGTGGTTCGGCGGTTCTTTCCGCGCTATCGTCCTCCCGCGCCTTTTCAAGAGGAGCAGCAGGGGTTCCGGGTATTCTTTCCCCGATTTTTCGCCTTGCCCGGCGTGATGCGCAGGTGGGACGGTTTTTTCATGGCGTTGGCCTCCTATCGGCTGGTCAGACGCCTGCAGCGAGAGGAGGGTTTCAACCTGCTCGACGCCCACTTCGCCTATCCCGACGGCTATGCGGCCACCCGGCTGGGCCGTTGGCTGGGGATGCCGGTGACGGTCACCCTGCGGGGCACCGAGGTGCCCCATGCCGGCAAACCGGCCTTGCGCCGCCGCATGCTGGCGGCGCTGAGGGAGGCGACGTGGATCTTTTCGGTGTCCCAGGCGCTCAAGGAGCATGTGGTGGCGCTGGGGATTGCCGAAGAGAAGGTGCAGGTGGTCGGCAATGGCGTCGATACCGCCAAGTTCCGTCCCATGCCGCAAGCGGAAGCGCGGCGTCGCTTGGGGCTGGAGGAAGAGGGTCCCGTACTCGTCACCGTGGGGGGGCTGGTGGAACGGAAGGGTTTTCATCGGGTGATCGAGGTGTTGCCGCGCCTGCTCGAACGCCACCCGAATCTTCGCTACCTGGTGGTGGGCGGACCGAGTCCGGAAGGGGACTGGAGCCAAAGGCTGCGTGACCAGGTGGCTCGCATGGGCCTTCAGGAGACGGTCCGTTTTCTCGGGCCGGTGGCTCCGGAAGAGCTCAGGATTCCCCTCTCGGCCGCGGATCTCTTCGTGCTGGCCACCCGGAACGAGGGGTGGGCCAATGTCTTTTTCGAAGCCATGGCTTGCGGGCTGCCGGTGGTCACCACCGACGTGGGGGGCAACCGCGAAGTGGTCAGTGACGAAGAGCTCGGCATCGTGGTTCCTTTCGGCGATTCCGACGCCCTGGCCGAGGCGCTGCTGAACGCTTTGGATCGCCGCTGGAACCGCGAGGCGATCGTCGCCCATGCCCGGGCCAACGGCTGGGACGAGCGGGTCCGGGTTCTTTCGGAGGCTTTCGAAAGAACGCTTCGAAGACGGGAGGAGTCGGAATCTTGAGTCTTTACACGAAACTGGTGTCGTCCGTTCTGTTTCCGCTTCACGAGCGGCTGAAAGGTCATGACAGCGTGGCGGTGCGCAAAGAGATGGGGCGCACCCAGTGGCTGGAACCGGAAGAGCTGGACGCCCTGCGGCTGCAGCGGCTGAGGGGGTTTCTCCGGGAGGTGGGGGAGCGGGTGCCCGTCTGGCGGGAGCGTTTTCGGGAGCTGCGGTTCGATCCTTCCGCACTCGCCTCGATCGAGGAGCTGCAGCGCCTGCCGCTCACCGACAAGGCTTTCATCCGGGAGAACACCGAGCGCCTCAAAGCGGAGAACGCCCGCGGGCTGGCCCGTTTCAATACCGGCGGCTCCAGCGGCGAACCGCTCATCTTCTACATCGGCAAGGAGCGCGTGAGTCACGACGTGGCGGCCAAGTGGCGGGCCACCCGCTGGTGGGGCGTGGATATCGGCGATCCGGAGATCGTGGTCTGGGGGTCGCCCATCGAGCTGGGCGCTCAGGATCGGGTGCGGCAGCTTCGGGACGCCGTGCTGCGCACCCGGCTGCTGCCCGCCTTCGAAATGTCGGAAGAGCGGCTCGACGAGTTTCTGCGCCAGATCCGGCGCATGCGGCCGCGCATGCTCTTCGGTTATCCCTCGGCGCTGGCGCACATCGCCGCGCATGCGCAGAAAAGGGGCGTCGCCATGGACGATCTGGGGATCCGCGTCGCTTTTGTCACCTCCGAGCGGCTCTACGATCACCAGCGCGATCGCATCGCCGAAGTGTTCGGCTGCCCCGTGGCCAACGGCTACGGCGGACGGGATGCCGGATTCATCGCTCACGCCTGCCCTCGGGGAGGCATGCACATCACCGCCGAAGACATCGTGGTGGAGATCGTGGATCCGGAGGGGCGGGTGCTGCCTCCCGGCGAGAGCGGCGAGATCGTGGTGACCCACATGGCCACCAAGGACTTTCCTTTCATCCGTTATCGCACCGGCGACGTGGGGGTGCTGGACACCGAGCGCTGTCCCTGCGGCCGCGGCCTGCCGCTTCTGAAAGAGATCCAAGGCCGCACCACCGACTTCATCGTGGCCCAGGACGGCACCGTGCTGCACGGCTTGGCGCTCATCTACGTTCTGCGCGATCTGCCGGGGGTGGCCGAATTCAAGATCGTTCAAGAGAGCCTCGATCTCACCCGCGTACAGATCGTCAAAGGGCCGGGCTACTCCAGCGAGGCGGAAAAGGAGATCCGCCAAGTTTTCCAGAAGCGGCTGGGAAGCGGCGTGAAGATCGAGATCGAATACGTGGAGCGGATCGCTGCGGAGAAGTCGGGAAAGTTCCGCTACGTGGTGAGTCGTGTCTCCGCGTGAATGAAGAACGCCGCTTCTGAGAAACAGATCGCGTATCGGCGCTGCCTCCACTGTTACACTCGAAGTCGAAGCGGCAAAACCGGCGGGAATGGGGAGAGGCGGCGAAATGAGAAAAGGAGCGGCACCTTTGGAGGCAGCGGTCTGGCCCTCCGGTGACGGCGAGGCGGCGTCCGCCGCCGACGCGTCGGACCGGCAAGTGGTCTTCAGCCAGCTCCATGTGGAGATGGCGCGCAACGCCACGGGCGATTTCAACCCTTTTCACGACCCTTTTCGGTGGCGTCGGGTACGCCACAACCGCTTCGGCGCTCCCATCGTTCTCGGATTCCAGCTGGAGATGTTGCTGCTGCAGACCGCCCTCGACGGCTTGGGCGTGGAGCCCGCCAGTCTTGGAAAGGAACTTCCCGGCGAGTACGCCTCCTTTCGTTTCACTTTCGCCGATGTGGTGAAAGTGGGTGAAAAAGTGGTGGCGGAGGCAAGGTTCAGCCGTTCCGAAAGCGGGGTGAGGAGCCGCCTGATTCTGCGCAAGGGAGGCCGCCCGGCGGTGAGCGGACGCATGAACTGCGGACAGGAGCGACCGGCGGCGCTGCAACTGGACTTCCGGCCGCCCCCGGAGCTGTTCGACCTGCCTGACGGCGCCCGCCTGGCGGGAGGACGCCATTTTCTGAAGCACCGCCTGCTGCAGATGAGCGACGCCAAGAATTTTCTGGCCGGTTCGCTGGTGCCGTCGGCACGCTATTTCGACGAACTGGAAGGAAAGGCGCGGTTCCCGGCGCTCTTTCCGTTGGCGCTGATCTCGTCAGCGTTGCTGGAGAAAGCGGCCGCGGAGGGCTATGATTTTCTGGAGAAGCCGCTGGTCTACACCTCCCACCGCTTCGATATGGATCTCTTTCTTTTGAGAGAGGCGCGGGACGGCACTCCGCTGCACCTGTTGGTGGAGGAGACGGGCCACCGCAGCGGCGGCCGCGACCGCAATCACTCTTCTTATCGCTGTCTCGGCCTCTTTTCCGGCGGCCGGCCGTTGTTCGCGGCCGAGATCCGTCTCGCTTCCCTCCAGGCCTGAAGCGGCTCCAGTCGTTTTCTCCATTTCCTCCCGCCGTCCTCCAGCGGGTGACGCACCGCCCTTTCCCAAATGTGCGTGGAGCCGGATCTCCGCTCCTTTCCATCCTCTTCCCTTGAATTGGCGTTCCTCAACCTAAATGTACGGAAAAAAGGAGATGAAAGTTCGATTCCCCGTCGCTTGCTCAGGATTCCTTTTCGGGGAACCAATTTTGGAGTGTGCAGATGGCAGGGACCGTCCTGGAACTGCCGCAACTGAGAGATCGGCGCTGGGTCTTCGAGGATCGGGCGGATGCGGGCAGAGTGCTTGCTTCGATGCTGGAGGATCATCGAGGGGGGCCCGGCCTGATCCTTGCCGTTCCGGCGGGAGGCGTGCCCGTGGCGGCCGCCATGGCGGATCATCTGGGTCTGCCCTTGGATCTGTGCGTGGTGAGCAAGATTCTGCTTCCATGGACCACCGAGGCCGGTTTCGGCGCCGTAGCGTTCGATGGCACGGTCTGGATCAACGAGGCGTACGTGGAACACTACCGTCTCACCACGGAGCAGGTGGAAAAGGCCACTGAAGAAGCGAAGCGCAAGGTGGCGTCGCGGGTTGCGCGCTTTCGCAAAGGGCGTCCCATGCCGGAACTGCGGGGGCGGCCGCTCTTCCTGGTGGACGACGGTCTGGCCTCCGGCGCCACCCTGCGAGCGGGGTTGGCCGCGCTGCGCAGGCAGGGCGCCGAGCGACTGTCAGTGGCGGTGCCCACGGCGCCGGCACTGGGTGCCTTGGAATTGGCACGCGAGGTGGAGACCGTCTACTGCCCCAACGTGCGGAGGGGCGCGACCTTTGCCGTGGCCGATGCCTATCGAAACTGGTATGACGTGAGCGAGGAGGAGGTGGAACGAATCCTTGGTGAAAGAGCATGGCCGTGAGGTGGGAGAGATGAGATCCAACAGTGGCAAGATCGAACTGCGCGAGCTGGTGGTGGATTCCGCAGGGGTGCCGCTGCCGGCCTATCTGCTGCTCCCCTCCGCCGCCAAAGGGTTGGTGATCTTCGTTCATGGCAGCGGCAGCAGTCGTTTCAGCGTCCGCAACCGTCAGGTGGCGGAGCTGCTCGCCCGTGCCGGGCTGGCCACTCTCTTGTTCGACCTTCTCACCGAAGCGGAGGGGCGGCGGGACGCGGTCACGGCCGAGCTCCGGTTCGACATACCGCTGCTGATCGAACGTACCCAGGGCACCCTGGAATGGGTGGCCCGCACCTTCGAATTCGGGCCGGTGGGCCTGTTCGGATCCAGCACCGGAGCGGCCGCCGCCCTTGGCGCCGCGGCGCTCGAGCCGGGCCGGGTGGCGGCGGTGGTCTCCAGGGGAGGGCGGCCCGACCTGGTCATGCCTCTGTTGCCCAAAGTGGAGGCGCCCACCCTCTTCGTGGTGGGGGAGCTGGACACCGTGGTGCTCGAGCTCAACCGCAAGGCGGCAGCCGCCATGCACGCTCCCCATGACCTTGTCGTGGTGCCTGGCGCCACGCACCTATTCGAGGAGCCGGGCACCCTGGAGCACGCCGCCGGGCTGGCCCGCGACTGGTTCTTACGCCACCTCTCACCCAAAGCCGAGCGATCGGGACTTCATCCATCACAGGAGTAAATGAAGATGACAGCGAATCTGAGCCCCCCAGCCGTCGAAGAGTTCCAACGGATGCTCCGGGAACGGGAGCAAGCGTTGAAGCAGGAGATCCGTGAGGAGTTGTTGAAGGCCGACCGCGAAGGTTATGCCGAGTTGGCCGGCCAGGTGCACGACGCCGAGGAGGCTTCGGTGGCCGACCTTCTGGTGGATCTCAATCTCACCGCCATCGACAAGCACGTGGAAGAACTGCGGGAGGTGGAGAGCGCCTTGGGGCGCATGCTGGAGGGGACCTATGGCGAATGCGTGGAGTGCGGTGGCCCCATCGGCGAGGCCCGCCTCCGGGCCAATCCGGTGGCGCTTCGCTGCATCCGTTGCCAGGAGGTGTGGGAGAAGACCCACGCGGGGGGCGAAACGCCGGCCCTCTGAGAAGGATCGCCGGCCGCCCGCTCAAGGCGACTGGAAGAGGTACTCCTGCAGCCCGTTGCGCAGCAGTCTCGATTGCCGCACGGTGAGGCCCGGCATCAGCCGTTCCAGGGTGCGGCGGGGATATCTTGGAGCCGGCACTGTTTCGCGGTCATCGCGCACCCACTCCATGCGGTCCGGCGCCAGGAGTCGAAAGCGACCGGGTGCTGCAGGCATGGTGGCCTTGGTGTGCACGAAGGCATGCAGCCAGGCCCCCGGCGCGGTGCGGCTCTGAAGGTGATCGGCCAGCCGGGCCAAGCCGTATTCGTCCAGATAGTTCAGCAGTTCCCAGCATAGGATGAGGTCGAGCCGGACCCCTTCGGCCAGCGGCAGCAGCCGGGGCGGCTCGGGTGGTGGCGCTTCTTCGTCTTTCTGCAGCCACTCGGGCAGCGTCTCTTCCAGAGAGCCGATATGGAAACGGCAGCGGAAGCGGGAGAAGAAGGCCACATGGTTGCCCGAAGCGGGTCCCAGGTCGAGGATTTCGTATTTCCGTTCCGGCGTTTTTTCCAGGACTTCCACGAGGTGGTGAAAGGCGGGAACGCCCAGCTCCTCCGAGCCGGCGGCGGCTGCGGAGGCGGGGGGTGTGGCGCCGCTCCGGCGAAAAAGCGCCATGGTGACGGTGGGATGCCGTCAGGCGCTTTGGCTCTTGGGAGCGGCCTTCAAGGCCGGCGCCTCGGCTTTGGCGTCCATGTCGATGCTGCCCTTGAAGGAGGCGCCCTCCTCCAGGATCACTTTGGGCGCGATGATGTTGCCGCGCACGCGCCCGGAAGCGGTGATGGTGACCTTTTCCGCGCCGGTGAGATCGCCGGTGAGCTCACCGCGCACGGTGATGGTCCGCGCGAAGGCGTTGGCCTTGATGCGCCCCTGTTCCCCCACGGTGAGATTGTGCTCCTTCAGGTGGATGTTGCCCTCCACTTCGCCCTGGATGAGAAGATCCTCGTCGCCGCTGAGCTCGCCGTTGAGCTTGATGGAGGGGCCGATGGTGGTGGTCTGGCCGCTCGGGGTGGCCGGCCGCTGGGCGGGCGGAGGCGTGCTCTCCACCTTCTGGCTCTTTTCAATGGAGCTGGTTTTCTTCGATTTGTCGAACATGTGGGATCTCCTGCGGTGGTTGAAACGGGACTCTTTTAACCTTTTCCCTGGGAGTGTTGTTTGTTCAAGGTCTCATTTTGGCAAAAAATCAGTAGAGGTGACAGGCGACCCGGTGCGGCGCCCGGCCGTCGTGCCTTTGGGTGAGGCGCGGAGCCCGCTCGGCGCACAACGGCATGGCTTCGGGGCAGCGGGTGCGGAAGGGGCAGCCCGATGGCGGCGCCAGAGGGGAGGGCACGTCGCCCTGCAGGACGATGCGCTTGCGCCGCCGCTTGGGATCGGGAACCGGAATGGCCGAGAGCAGCGCTCGGGTGTAGGGATGCAAGGGGTCGCGATAGAGATCCTCCGCCGGGGCGATCTCCACCAGCCTGCCCAGATACATGACGCCCACCTGGTGGCTGATGTGTTGCACCACCGCCAGGTCGTGGGAGATGAAGAGAAAGCTGATCCCCAGCTCGCGCTGCAGGCGGGCGATGAGATTGAGCACCTGGGACTGCACCGACACGTCGAGAGCCGATACCGCTTCGTCGGCGACGATGAAACGGGGGTCGAGAGTGAGCGCGCGGGCGATGCCGATGCGCTGGCGCTGGCCGCCGGAGAATTCATGGGGATAGCGGTGCAGCACCTCCGGCCCCATGCCCACGATGTGGAGCAGTTCCAGCACTTTTTCGCGCCGTGTGCGGGGTGTGCCGATGCGGTGCACCTCCATGGGCTCGAGCAGCGTCTGTAACACGGTGCGGCGGGGGCTGAGGGAGGCGTAGGGGTCCTGGAAGATGATCTGCATCCGGCGGCGCGCCGCGGTGAGCGCCCTGCGTGGAAGAGCGGTGATCTCGGTGCCGTCCAGGATCACCCGCCCGGCGGTGGGCTCGTGCAGCCGCAGGATGGCGCGGCCGAGGGTGGATTTGCCGCAACCCGACTCGCCCACCAGGCCGAAGGTCTGACCGTGGGCGATCTGGAAACTGACGTCGTCCACCGCCTTGAGCCAGCCGGTGACGCGCCGGAAGAAACCGCCACGCACGGGAAAGTGCTTGCTCAAGCCTTCCACGCGCAGCAGAGGCGCCGTTTCCCGGTTCATTCGCGGCACCCCGCATAGCGGTTGGGATGGTGGCAGGCCACGGCGATGTCGCAGCGCAGCTCCAGCTTGGGCTCGCGGCGGCGACACAGCTCGTCGGCCCGGGGGCAGCGGTCGGCGAAGCGGCAGCCGGGCGGCAGGTGGAGAAGGTCGGGAACCGAACCGGGAATGGTGGGCAGTTCCGGAAGCTTCTCTTCGCGGATGCGTGGAATGGAGGCGAGCAGCCCCTCGGTGTAGGGGTGGCGCGGCTGTTCGAAGAGGCACTCCACCGGCGCTTCCTCCACCACGCGGCCGGCGTACATCACCACCGCCCGGCGGCAGGTCTCGGCCACCACCCCCAGGTCGTGGGTGACCAGGATCACGGCGGTGCCGAAGCGTTCCTGGAGCCGCACCATCTCCTCCAGAACCTGGGCCTGGGTGGTGACGTCCAGCGCCGTGGTGGGCTCGTCGGCCAGCAGCAGCTTGGGGTTGCAGGAGAGCGCCATGGCGATCATCACCCGCTGGCGCATGCCGCCCGACATCTGGTGGGGATAGTCGTCGATGCGCTTCTCCGGCGAGGGGATGCCCACCAGCGCCAGCATCTCCACCGCGCGGTCGCGCGCCCGGCGGCGGCTCATACCCTGATGGCGCACCAGCACGTCGGTCATCTGGGTGGCGATGGTGAGCACTGGATTGAGGGCGGTCATGGGCTCCTGGAAGATCATGGAGATCAGTTTGCCGCGGACGTGGCGGTACTCGCGTTCGCCGAGGCGGGTCAGCTCACGCCCTTCCAGGCGGATGGAGCCGGAGAGGATACGCCCGGGCGGCGAGGGAATCAGACCCAACACCGCCAGCGCCGTCACCGTCTTGCCGCAGCCCGATTCGCCCACCAGCCCCAGGGTTTCGCCGGGCGCCAGGTCGAAGCTCACGCCGTCGATGGCGCGCACCCGCCCCCGCTCTGTGGAGAACTCCACCACCAGGTCGCGGATGCTCAGCAGCGCGGAACTCATGGGACGTATGGCTCCTTTTCCTTTCTACGATCCCCTTTGGCGATCGGCCGCGTCATGCGCTCACCTTCCTGGGATCCAGCGCGTCCTGCAGGGCGTCGGCGAAGAGGTTGAAGGCCATCACCAGCACGAAGAGAAAGCTGGAGGCGGTGACGAAATTGGAGAAGTGCCCCGCCTGCACCTCCTGGGTGGATTCGGCGATCATCAGCCCCCAGGAGACGCCGTCGGTGACCCCCAGTCCGAGGAAGCTGAGAATCACCTCGGACTTGATGGCACCGACGAAGACGATGGTGGCCTGCACCAGCAGAATGTGGAAAGTGTTGGGCAGAATGTGGCGGAAGAGGATGAGCCGCCGTGGCAGGCCGATGGCGCGCGCCGCCTCCACGAACTCGAACTGCTTGAGCTTGATCACCTCGCCCCGAACCAGCCGGGCGGTGGTGGTCCAGAAGGTGGCGATCATGGCGATGTGCATGGCGTAGGGATTGCCCTGCAGCGCATACGCCAGGGCCGCCACGAAGAGATAGAAGGGGATGGCGTCGAGGACCCCCATGAGCCAGAGGATGAGTTCGTCGGCCCAGCGGTTGCTGAAATAGCCGGCCAATCCCCCCATCAGGCCGCCGAGCAGCGTGGAGAGCACGGCCACCACCAGTCCCACGTCGAAAGCGGTTCGGGTGGAGTAGAGCGCCCGTTCGAAGATGTCCTGGCCGATGATGTTGGTGCCCAGCCAGTATTTCGGGCCCGGCGGCGCCCACATGGGTCCTTCCACCTGGCTCCATCCCTGCCCCCAAAGCCCCAGCCAGACGCCGAGCGCCACCACGAAATAGAGCAGGACCACGCCCAGGGAAATCATGCCGATGCGGTCGCGCCGCAGCTTGTACCAAGCCTTGGCCCACAGAGAGGTTCGTTCCCTGGATCGGTTCATGGGGGACTCCGTCTCGTGGGGGCGGGCGAAAAGGCCCGGGAAAATCGCTTTCCCCGGTTCCGTGGTGGAAAAAGTCCATGGGGGGACCTTCCCCACACTCTTCTGGATGGTTCGGCCGGCGCTCTCATTTCAGGCTCACCCGCGGATCCACCACTTTGTAGAGGATGTCGTTGAGGATCAGCACCAGCACGAAGAGCGCCGCCGTCAGCCCCACCACCGCCTTGAGCACGGGCTGGTCTCCGGTGGTGATGGCGTCGTAGGTGACCAGCCCCACGCCGGGGATGCCGAAATAGCTTTCGATGAGCAGCGCTCCCGAGATCACCACGAAGGGAATAGAGAACATGATCCGGGTGATGATGGGGATGAGCGCGTTCTTCAGCACATGCTTGAAGAGCAGCTCCGCCGGCGGCGTGCCGAAGGCGCGGGCGGTGCGCACGTGGTCGCGCCCCATCTCCTCCACGAAGACGGCGCGGTAGAAGCGGGTGTTGTAGCCCAGGGCCACGAACACCGTGGCCAGGGTGGGCACGGTGACATAGCGCAGGTAGTCCCCGAAGTCGTAGACGTTCCACCCTCGCACCGGAAACCAACCCAGGCCGTAGTTGGAGGAGAGCAGGATCTGGAAGGCGATGATGACGATGAGGAAGCTCACGCTCATGCCCACCACCGAGCCTCCCATGATGAGCTTGTCGAGCCAGCGTCCGCGGTACCAAGCCGCGGCCAGGGCGAGGGCGATGCCCAACAGATTGCCCAGCACGAAACCGGGCAGGACGAGCGCCAGGGAGATGGGGATGGTGCGTTTCAGGATGGAACTCACCCGCTCGCCCGTGGAGTCGGAATAGCCGAAATCGAGGGTGACCAGCTCTTTCAGATACTCCAGATAGCGGGTGAGGAAGGGGCGGTCGTAGCCCAATTGGTGGCGGATCTCGGCGATCTGTTCGGGAGTGGCGTTCTTGCCGATGAGGTCATAGGTCTTGTCCGGCCCGAAATAGACCATCAGCAGAAAGCTGATGAGGGTCACTCCCAGGATCAGCGGAATCCCGGTGATCAATTTGCGCAGTGCGTACTGGAGCATCTCCATGGCGGGCTATTCTAGCCCACCGTGCGATAACTTCACCCTGTTTGTCCGGGCGATCGCATGCATCGGCTCCCCAGGCGCTGCGGAGCCCGGTTCGAAGGTCTGGAAGGGGACTGTCGAGGACGCCGTGAACACATCCCTGTGGGCTTGGCCTCGGCATCCATGCCTCGGACGCCCCGCCATCCCCTTCCAGACCTTCGAACCGGGCGGGGCCTGTTCAGGGAATTGTCCTGTCCGGTTCGTGGGGGTACGGGCGTTCGGGCACCTCGGTCGAAAGAGGCCGATCGGAGATCCGCGCTACTTCTTCTCCTGTCCTTCTGGCAGCACGTCCACATATTTGAGATGGAAGCCCCCCACGATGGAGCTGTCGGGATAGCTCACCACGTTCTTGTGCCACAGCAGGATGTAACGGCGCGAAAGTCCCGAGATGGTGACGCAAGCGTCCTCGACGATGCGGTTCATGCGGCGGTAGATGGCGGTGCGTTCCGGCGAGGGCTGCATCACTGAGCTCTTCTCGTAGAGCCGGTTGTACTCCGGATCGTCGAAATTGGAGGCGTTGGAGCCGGGCGAGCCGTTGGGGCCGTAGAAGAGCTGCAGGGTGTTCTCGGCGTCGGGGTAGTCGAGCCCCCATCCCATTCCCACGATCATGATCTTCGCCTGCTTCACCGCCTTGTTGTAGTCGCCGAAGCTGGCGTAGGAGTCGAACTGGATCTTCTCCTTGGGGTAGCCGATGCGGGTGAGCCAGCCGCGGAACTGCTCGAACATCTGCCGGGAAGTGACCGAGGCCACGCCGCCGTAGGTGAGCACCGGCAGATTGGCGGCGTTCCACCCCGCTTCCTCCAGCAGCTTGCGGGCTTTTTCCGGATCGTGGCGGATCGACTCCTTGGATGCGTCGGGATCGAACTCGGGCACCACGGGTGGAATGATGCCGGGAAAGACCCGGCCCATGTCGTTGTAGAAGGTGCGGTTACGCTCGGCCCAGTCGAAGGCGTAGCGGATGGCGCAGCGCAAGGCGTGGTTGCGCTCTTGCCGGCGCGGATCGGGGTTGTAGCCGATCTTCGGGTCTTTCATGTTGAAGTCGGTGTGGACGAAGCCGTTCTCCAGGCCGCTGGTGTAGAAATACTTTTTGGCGTATCGGGCCCGCAGCACCACCTCGGGCTGCTTCTTCAGCAGCACTTCGTCCAGCAGCTCCCGCGGGATCGAGGCGAACTGGATCTCGTCGCCCTTGGTGAAGGAGTTCCAGCGCGACAGCCCCTCCTTGATGAAATGGATCTCCAGCCGGTCCACCAGGGGCGGAACCTTGCCTTGGATGCGGGCGATGCCGTAGCGGGCCTGGCGCTCGGGATCGTATCCCTCGTACGCCAGGTCGATGGGCTCCTTGCGGTATTTCGGGTTGCGCACCAGCACCGCCCGCACCGAATCGAAGGTCTGCAGCCGGAAAGGACCGGAACCCACGGGGTGGATGGAGAACTCGCGTCCGTAACGTTCCACCGCCTCGCGCGGCACGATGGCCGAGAAGCCCTGGGCCAGGGTGTGCACCAGCTGGGGAAAGGGACGGGTGAGACGGATCTGAATGGTGTAGCGGTCCAGCGCCTTCAGCCCGGCCACCGGGCGGTCGTAGTCGGCCCCCGCCTTCTTCCATGCCTCCATCCCCTCGATCTTTCCCGCCCAGAGCCAACTCCCCTGGGAGCGGCTCTTGGGGTCGAAATGGCGTTTCATGGAGTAGACGAAGTCGGCGGCGGTCACCTCCCGCCCCTTGCCCTCGGGAAAGCAGGGGTCGTCGATGAAATGAACCCCCTTCTTGATGTGGATGGTATAGACCAGGCCGTCGTCCGACACCTCGGGCATGGCCACGGCCAGGTTGGGCTTGAGTTGGTAGGGGCGCGCCAGATACTTGTAGGCGTAGAGCGTGTCGTAGAGGTTCACCACCAGATGGTTGGCATAGACCGTGGCCGATTGCACCGGGTCCAGGCTGGTGGGCCGTCCTCCCAGCGAATGACGGTAGATCTTCAGGCCGTCGGTGCCCGGACCGGCGCTGCAGGCGGCCAGCAGCGCCATCCACAGAATGAGTGAGAGGCGGAAGGGGTGAAAGGACATGATCGGTCGCCGTCACAAGGAATCGGGGAAGTATAGGAGTTCGGTGCTAGAATGCGCCACCATCCCATCGTCGTTCCTTGCGTCTTCTTGATCAACCAGGACTTTCACACCCACTCCACCGCTTCCGACGGCACCTTGACGCCGGCGGAGCTGGTGCGCCGCGCCGGCGAGGCGGGCGTGGAGCGGTTGGCTCTCACCGACCATGACACCGTGGCGGGGCTGGCCGAAGCGGCGGGGGCGGCGGCCGGGGCGGGGGTGGAGCTGATTCCCGGCGTGGAGATCTCGGTGAGCTGGCAGGGCCACACGGTGCATCTGGTGGGGTTGAATGTGGACCCCGCCGACCCGACGTTGCTCCGAGGGCTTGCGCGTCTGCTGGAGTACCGCGGCTGGCGCGCCGTGGAGATCGGGCGTCGTCTGGAGAAGGCGGGCATCCCCGGCGGCTACGAAGGGGCCCGCGCCTTGGCTGCGGGCGAACTGGTGGGGCGCACCCATTTCGCCCGTTTTCTCGTCCAGGAGGGCCACGCCCGCGACGTGCGCGAGGTGTTCAAGCGCTTCCTGGTCCGCGGAAAGCCGGGCCATGTGCCGGGCCGGTGGGCCGATCTGCAAGAGGCGGTGGGATGGATCCACGGCGCCGGCGGCGTGGCGGTGGTGGCCCACCCGGCCCGTTACCGCATGACGGGCGCCAAGCTGCGCCGCCTGCTGGGCGAATTCCGCGAGGCAGGCGGTGAGGCGCTGGAGGTGGTCTCCGGCAGCCACAGCAAGGAGGATTGCCGCCTCATGGCCCGCCACGCCCGCGAGTTCGGTCTGGCGGCCTCCATGGGTTCGGACTACCACGGCCCCGAGAACCCCTGGCTCCAGCTCGGGCGCCTGCCGGCGCTGCCGGCGGGCTGCCGGCCGGTGTGGACCCTTTTCGAGACAAGAAAGCATGGCGCAGTTCTTTCAGATACATCCCGATAACCCCCAGCCGCGACTCATCCGCCAGGCGGTGGAGATTCTCCGCCAGGGGGGGGTGATCGTCTATCCCACCGATTCCGGCTATGCCCTGGGCTGCCAGGTGGGTCACAAAAGCGCCCTGGACCGCATCCGCCGCATCCGCCGTCTGGACGAGAAGCACAACTTCACCCTGGTCTGCCGCAACCTGGCCGAGGTCTCCCAGTACACCAAGATCGGCAATCAGCAGTACCGCCTCATCAAGAGCCTCACCCCCGGCCCCTACACCTTCATCCTCAAGGCCACCAAACAGGTGCCGAGGCGGTTGATGAATCCCAGGCGGAAAACCATCGGCATCCGCATTCCCGACAACCGCATCGCCCTGGCGCTGGCCGAGGAGCTGGACGAGCCCATCCTCAGCAGCACTCTGATCCTCCCGGGCGAAGAGGCGCCCCTGGCCGATCCCTGGGAGATCAAAGAGGTGCTGGAGCACCAGGTGGATCTCATCATCGACGGCGGCTATTGCGGCTACGAGCCCACCACCGTGGTGGTGATGGAGGACGACGACTTCCGGGTGGTGCGCAAGGGAAAAGGGGACGCCGCCCTCTTCGAGTGAGGGTTTTCGCTATAATCGTTCGATGCACGATCTTAATCTGATCCAGCAGCTGGCGGTCTTCGTCCTGCCGCTCATCTTCGCCATCACCGTCCACGAGACCGCCCACGGCTGGGTGGCGGACAAGCTGGGCGACCACACCGCCAGGATGCAGGGGCGCATCACCCTCAATCCCATTCCCCACATCGATCCGGTGGGCACCCTCCTGGTGCCGCTGGCGCTCTACGCCGTGAGCAGCCTGTCGGGGGGCGGCGGCATGCTGTTCGGCTGGGCCAAGCCGGTGCCCATCGATCCACGCAATTTCCGCCACTACCGCCGCGACATGGCGCTCACCGCGGCGGCGGGTCCCGCTTCCAACCTGCTGATGATGCTGGGCTGGGCGCTGGTGCTGCGCTTGACCCTGGGGATGGAGAGCCTTTCTCAGTGGGTGGCCGCGCCCCTGGCCTACATGGCCCTGGGCGGCATTCTCATCAACGGCCTGCTCATGGTGCTCAACCTGCTGCCCATCCTGCCGCTGGACGGCGGACGGGTGGTCGCCTCCCTGTTGCCGCCGCGGCTGGCCCTCCCCTATTCCCGGCTGGAGCCCTGGGGCATGTTCGTCCTCATCGCCTTGATGGCGACCGGCTTGCTGGGCGCCATTCTCCTGCCGGCGCTGGAGGGGGTGCAGTCGCTCGCCTACCGCATGGCGGGTATCCTATAGTCCCAAACGATTCGAAGATTCGAAGGAGTCCATGGAAAACGTCGCCACGCATCACGCCCGGGTGCTTTCGGGCATGCGCCCCACCGGGCGCCTCCATCTCGGCCACTACCACGGCGTGCTCAAAAACTGGGTGGAGCTGCAGCACGAGTACCAGTGCTTCTTCTTCGTCGCCGACTGGCACGCGCTCACCACCCATTACGACGACCCTTCCATCATTCCCGACAGCGTCTGGGAGATGGTGGTGGACTGGCTGGCCGCCGGCGTCAATCCGGGCGAGGCCACCCTCTTCATCCAGTCGCGGGTGCCCGAGCACGCCGAGCTGCATCTGCTGCTCTCCATGATCACCCCCCTGGGGTGGCTCGAGCGGGTGCCCAGCTACAAGGATCAGCAGGAGAAGCTGAAGGAGAAGGACCTGGCCACCTACGGCTTTCTCGGCTATCCCTTGTTGCAGGCGGCGGACATCCTCATCTACCGCGCCGGGCTGGTGCCGGTGGGCGAGGACCAGGTGGCCCACGTGGAGCTCACCCGCGAGATCGCGCGCCGCTTCAACCACCTCTACGGCCGCGAGCCCGATTTCGAGGAGCGTGCCGAGGCGGCGGCCCGGAAGATGGGCAAGAAGAACGCCCGGCTCTACCACAACTATCGCAAGGCGTGGCAGGAGCAGGGCGACGAAGAGGCGTTGGCCGCGGCGCGCGCCCTCCTGGAGTCCCAGCGCAACATCTCGCTGGCCGACCGCGATCGCCTGTTCGGCTATCTGGAAGGCAGCGGCAAGGTGATCCTTCCCGAGCCCCAGGCGCTGTTGACGAAGGCTTCGAAGATGCCGGGCCTGGACGGCCAGAAGATGTCCAAGTCCTACGGCAACACCATACCGCTCAACGCCGAGCCGGAAACGGTGAAGCAGCAGCTGCGCACCATGCCCACCGATCCGGCGCGGGTGCGGCGCACCGATCCGGGCGATCCCGCCAAGTGCCCTGTTTGGCAGTTCCACGAGATCTATTCCGACGACGAGGTGAAGCGGTGGGTGCAGGAGGGGTGCCGCAACGCCTCCATCGGTTGCGTCGAGTGCAAGCAGCCGGTCATCGACGCGGTGCTGGCCGAACTGCGGCCCATTCAGGAGCGCGCCGCGGAGTATGGAAGGGATCCCGACCTGGTGCGCAGCATCATCAACGAAGGGTGTGAGAAGGCGCGTGACGAGGCCCGGCAGACCATGGAAGAGGTGCGCTACGTCATGTCCCTGGAGTACCGGTGAGCGCCGCGGCTGAAAAGCTGGCGGGCGCCGCCGAGCCCCCGCCGCGGCAGCAGGAGATGCCCTTCGCCGTGGTGGAGGGCGAACCGCAGTACACCCTCCCCAAGGATCTCTACATCCCGCCGGACGCTCTGGAGGTGTTTCTGGACGCCTTCGAGGGGCCGCTGGACCTGCTCCTCTATCTCATCCGGCGGCAGAACCTGGACATCCTCGACATTCCGCTGGCGGAGATCACCGCCCAGTACATGGAGTACATCGAGATGATGCGCGAGCTGCGCCTGGAGTTGGCGGCCGAGTATCTGGTGATGGCCGCCATGCTGGCGGAGATCAAGTCGCGCATGCTGCTGCCGCGTCCCGCGGAAGAGGAGGAGGAGGGAGAGGATCCGCGCGCCGAGCTGGTCCGCCGGCTGCAGGAGTACGAGCGCTTCAAGCAGGCGGCCGAGGATCTGCACCGATTGCCCCAGCTCGGACGGGATGTCTTCCCGGTGCAGGCGGAGGTGCCCCACAAGCGGGCCCAGCGCAAGCCGCCCGACCTGGATCTGAAGGAGCTGTTGCTGGCCCTGCGCGATGTGCTCAAGCGGGCCGACATGTTCAGCCGGCACCATGTCACCCGGGAGCCCCTCTCCCTGCGCGAACGCATGACCCGGGTGCTGGAGACGGTGCGTCCCGACCGCTTCACCGACTTTCACGAGCTGTTCGACGTCACCGAGGGGCGCGACGGCGTGGTGGTCACCTTCATGGCCATCCTAGAGCTGCTCAAGCAGACCCTCATCGAGATGGTGCAGGCGGAGAATTTCGGTCCCATTCACGTGAAAGCCGCGACCGCCCATGAATCCCAGTGAGCATCTCAAGCAGATCGTGGAGGCGGCCCTGCTGGCCGCCGGGCGACCCCTCGGCCTGGATGCCCTGCAGGCCCTCTTCGACGAGCTGGAGCGGCCCCACAAGAATAGGCTGCGCCAGGTCCTGGAGGAGTTGGCGGCCGACTACGAGGGCCGCGGCATCGAAGTGGTGGAGGTGGCCAGCGGCTGGCGCATCCAGGTGCGCAAGGAGTGCTCTCCCTGGGTCTCCCGCCTGTGGGAAGAGAAACCCGGCCGCTACTCCCGCGCCCTCATGGAGACCCTGGCGCTCATCGCCTATCGGCAGCCTATCACCCGCGGCGAGATCGAAGAGATCCGCGGGGTCTCCGTCAGCTCCAACATCGTCCGCACCCTGTTGGAGCGGGAGTGGGTGCGGGTGGTGGGGCATCGCGACGTCCCCGGCCGGCCCGCGCTCTACGGCACCACGCGCCAGTTTCTGGACTATTTCGGCCTGAAGTCGCTCGACGATCTGCCTGCTCTTGCCGAGTTGAAGGATCTCGACAGCCTGGAAGGGGAGCTCGAGCTGCCCGACCCGGACCGCGAGAGCGTGGCGGTTGGTTCTGGCGAACCGCCCGCACAAAAGCCCCATGAAGAAGCCTGAGCCGGAGCGCCTGCAGAAACTGCTGGCCAACGCCGGCCTCGGCTCGCGCCGCCAGATCGAACGCTGGATCCGGGCCGGGCGGGTGGAGGTGAACGGCCGCCGGGCGCGGTTGGGCGACCGCGCCACCGCGAAGGACCGCATCCGGGTGGATGGCCGGCCGGTCTCGCCGAAACGACTGGCGGCCGAAGAGCGCTTCGTCATCCTCTACAACAAGCCCGAGGGCGAGGTGGTGACCCGCAGCGATCCCGAAGGGCGGCGCACCGTGTTTCGGAGCTTGCCCCGCCTTCCCGGCGGGCGGTGGATCGCCGTGGGCCGGCTGGACGTGAACAGCTCCGGCCTGCTGCTCTTCACCAACGACGGGGAGCTGGCCAACCGGCTCATGCACCCGGCCCGGCTGATCGAACGCGAATACGCCGTGCGCGTCCACGGCGAGGTGAACGACGAGATGCTGGAGCGGCTCGTGCGGGG